>JAFGGN010000027.1 GCA_016930535.1 bacterium | reverse complement strand
GAGTGATTCCAATAAACTCAGAATTTTGAAAAGCCGTAGCTGTTTTCAATCCGCTGCATGAAATTGTTGGGCGACACCTCATGTTACAGTCTAATCGGATTACCTCGATATTTATTTTCTTTGACCTTCGACTTGTGCCCTCATATCGGCGGGGCGGATTGGGTTATTTCTTAATAGGTTGGGTGGCCGGGATATTCTTTTAAGATCGATCTTTGACTGTGCACCCGTTATTTTCTATAGGTGGGGTAGGGAATCACCCGATTTCAACTTGCCAATGAACTTTAATTCTTGTCTTTTTATAGCGGTTGATTTTTTAATGTCAACTTTTGATCGATTAATTTTCGTCGGTTCTGCAAAAGCCCGGGTGTTGCCGATATTCCAACAATCAATATTAGTGTACATGAAACTTAAAGGCTTATTACAGCTCTTTTAATTTACTCTATTCTTAAAAGAAGCATAGGGCTACTTGTTGGGACTTACTTTAATTTAGATATCCCGGCAATAAGTTGTATTGATACCACTACGCCTCCTGAAAGGATTACATACATCCCCTTTAGATTGCCGCCCTTTTCAAGTAAAACCACCAAAGCAATTAAAGCTATTGCCCATATTCCTGCATTGACCATTGATAAGGTACGCAATGCTTTTTTTCCCCTTGCCTATTTCACTGTTATTCATTTTTCCTACCTCAAATCTCAATTATTACAACTTCGCCAACAATAGGTGCCAATATTTATCGCCCAACATTATTCTATCACCCCACCCCCACAATCCCCTTATCTTGTATTGTACAATTTTTATCCAATCGTATACAAAATTTGCATTTGTACAATAACAGGCAATTTTTTTGTCTGGTATTGGATAATTGCAGCTCGATTCAATGGAATATCTTTTGTCTGGTATTGTACAAAATCTTTTTCAATTCATGAATTGCCGATACACCGGTTCCGAAATTTAAATATGCCAAGAATGCAATGCCAAAGATGTAATGAAAGAAAGGATTGTTATAATTGTTGAATGATATAAAAATTAACGTTCAAAAGCAATACAAAAAATCCCGTTTTCTCCTCCCGGATAAAATCGATGTTTTCCTTCCGGTTTTTCCAAATATTTTATTATATTGTAACTTATTCGGGATCCCGGCCGCACGGCCGGTACCGGTTCCGGATGCAGCAATCAACCACGGGAGAACTTTTTATATGGGCAGTTCGTTTATCTGGCTCCGCCGCATGATCAAAGGGGTTACCTGGAAGCATCCGCTCATCGTGGCGGTGCTCATAATCCTGGATCCGCTGGACGCGGTGATCCGGTTTTTCAGGGGGACGGGCCGCCTGCCGCGCATGTCCGTACGCGTGCGGTCCACGGGAATACGGAACGAATTCGGGGGCAGGCAGTATCATGAGGCCGGGCAGTTTTTCTGCAGGATTCTGAAGGATCTCGCGGGGCTCAGGCCGGAAAGCGACGTGCTGGAGATCGGGTGCGGCAGCGGGCGCGCGGCCCTTGCGCTCACGGATTTCCTGGACCGGGGCACGTACACGGGCATGGACATCGAAACCGTATCCCTGAACGCCTGCCGCAGAAACCGCACGCTCAAACGCAGGGGATACCGGTTCGATCTCATGGACATTTACAGCGAAGAGTACAATCCGGGCGGCCGACTGAAAGCGGAAGAATACGCGTTCGATTATCCGGACGCCAGCTTCGACGTGATCTTCATGACGTCCGTGTTCACGCACATGCTTCCGGGAGCCGTATCCAATTACATCGCGGAAATCGGCCGTATGCTGAGGCCGGGCGGGCGCTGCCTGTTCACCACGTTCGTGATGGATGCGGGCACGGAAGGGTACGGTATCGCATTCCCGTACAATCACGTGGATTACTGCCTTTTCCAGGAGCATTTTCCCGAGAAAGCCGTGGGGTATTTCCTGCATTACCTGGACAGGGAATTCGGCAGGGTCTGGTGCAGGCGCACCGGGGATCCGGTGCTGGGGCCCTGGCGCGACGTGGAAACGGTGATCGAATATCCGAAAACGGATTTTGCCCAGGATATTGTCGTGTACGAAAAGGGATAATTCCGTCTGTCATGAACATCACGTATTTCAACTATCTCTACGACCTGTACGGCGCGTCGATCGGGTCGACCATCAAAGCGGTCGAGCTGTTCCGGTCGCTCGAATCCCTGGGGCACCGCGTGCATATGCACTGGCGCAAAGGGGAGGAGACGGACACCGGCGTGACGGCGCAGAAAAAGCTGCGCTTATTTTTCAAGCGGCACCTGGACCGGGTGCTGCATGAACCCAATCAGCTGCTGCAGAACATCCGGTATTACCGGGAGGAAAGCGCCATACTCAGGGCGGAGAACCCGGACCTCATGATCGCACGGCTCGAGACGAACGTATTTTCACCCGTGTTCCTGGCCAAAAATTACCGGCTGCCGTTCATCGCGGAGGTGGACAGCCCGGTCACGTATGAAATCCGCCACTTTACCAAGGGATACCTGCTCCCCTACAAACTGCTCGAAAAGCTGGAAATGGATTTCATCCTCAGGGCGGACGCCGCATTCTGCGTGTCTGAACAGCTCAAGGCGCATTTTGTCCGGCGGGGCGTCCCGGGGGATCATCTTCACGTGATCCCGAACGGCGCGGATGTGTCGCGCTTTCACCCGGATGTGCCCTGCGCGGACCTCCGGGAGGTCCACGGCCTCGAAGGCAAAACCGTGATTGGTTTTATCGGATCGTTTCATTACTGGCACGGCGTGGATCAGCTCATGAAGCTCATGGACACGGTTCTCGGGGCCCACAGGGATGCCGTCTTTCTGATGGCAGGCAAGGGCGGGCCCATGCGGCGGCAGCTCCAGGAGCATATATCGGCCCGCCACGGGGACGGGCGCGTTCATCTCTTGAGCCATGTGTCCCATGAGCGCATCCCCGCCCTGATCAATGCCATGGATATCGTGCTCGCTCCCTACCCGGCGCTGCCCTTTTTCTACTATTCCCCGGTCAAGATTTACGAGTATATGGCCTGCGGCAAGCCCGTGGTCACTTCACGGTCAGGCCAGATAGCGGAAATCGTCCAGGACATGCATAACGGCATGCTCTGCGAACCCGGGCAAACCGGAGAATTCGCGGAGCGCATTGCCCTGCTTATCAACAAGCCTTCCCTGCGTAAAAGTATGGGTAAAAAAGCCTGGGAATGCGTACAAAACAAGCATACGTGGGCCCATCGGGCACGACAATTGCAGGCGCTTTGTGAGTATACCCTGACATTAAAACGGAGATAAGTGTATCACAGTGATACAGTTTTTTCTTGACATTTTTACATAAATTAATTATTTTTCGATACATAACAGTAGTTCGACTGATTTGTGACTGCAAGATCCATTAGCCTTAGGGGGGGTTATGCATATTGGCAGTCCTCGGGGATTCCGACCGCTCTGTTCCCGTCATCAAAGCCTGCCGCTTTTTTTGGTTGCGTGGACACTTCTCTTGCTGTATCCTGATACTGGATGGGCCACTTTAAAACCCTGGCTCAAGGTTCATGTGGATACGGTTTTCATCGACGATCAAACGGTTGTCAGGGGTGAGACCGCCTCGTTTCCCTATGCCGTGATGACACGCGTGAAAGTGTACGACGACCAGAATCACTACGTGCCCATGCTTGCGTCACGGGACCAGTGGCTGGGCCTGGACGATCAGACGGAAGAAGGCGAGCCTGTCCGGAGCGTGTGGCTCAACACCACCGAGTATCATGTGGAAAATCCCGCCATTCCGCCCAATCCCAATGTCAAGCAGAATCCCGGTTATTTCGCCGTCACTGAGGTGCGCATGTACGATTATGACCTTTCGGTCATGCTCGTCATGGATTACAGCGCCAGCATCAACTTTATCGACCAGGTCAAGGACGCGTGCGTGAACCTGGTTCGTGAGAGTGCGGGTCATGAACCCCTGGGTGTCATCAAATTCAGCGGTCAGATCAAGTTGTGTCAGAAACTCACTTACAATACGGCCCTGCAGGAGGCGGCCGTACTGGACGACTCCGGCATCATCAGAAACCAGACATCGCTGTATGCGGCCATCGACACGGCCATCACCATGCTGAGCGGCCGAACCGGCCGGCGTGTCGTCATCGTGTATACGGACGGCAAAAACGACGATATCATTTTTTCGCATACGAAACAGGAAGTGATCGACCACGCCCTTCAGTACAAAACGGAGCTTTTTGTGGTCGGCATCGGCGGCGATATCGACGAACCCATACTCAAGGAACTGGCAGGCAAAACAAACGGAAAATACTACTACGGCGAAAAAACCAAGAATCTGGATCCCATCTTTTTACAGATATACGGGGAGCTTCGCGGCTATTACATCATGCGTCATATGAGTCCGGATCCGTTCCAGAACGGCACCTGGCGATGGGTCGATGTACAGGTGGTCAAGGACAGTTATCTGACGGGCCAGGGGCGCCAGAAATACAAGGTGCCTTATTTCCCCGCGGACATTGTCGTCACAAAATCCGTGCAGTCGGACTCCGTGGTTTATATACCGGGCGGGCAGAAGAATTATGCCATGGCTTCGGATACGGTGGTTCAGACCATCCGCATCGAGAACCGGGGCAGAGGCGCGTATCCGGCCATGGACATCGTCGATGTGCTGGACGATTCCCTGACCGCGCTCAGTCTTGGCATGGTCATGGATGATGACATGACGCTCGATTCGTTCGGGCCGCATGCCCTGACCTGGCATCTCCCGAGGCTGGATGCCATGGCAAACACGGTGATTCAGTATAAGGCGCTGCTCGACCCCGTGATGCCCATCGATGCGATTCCGCTGACCAACACGGTACAGCTTCAGGGGGATTCCGCATTCACCGCGGGATCCGCGGATGCCGTGGTCTGGGGGTACGGTGAACCCGATTTTACGGTCAGCTGCATCGCTCCCGGTTTTTATGCATCGCCCACTCAGACGGTCGAACTGCAGGCCGTGATACAGAACCTGGGCAATGCGCATGCGGACCGGCCGTTCAGGATCGCGTTCGAATATCAGGGCCAGGTAGTGGCCTATGACACGCTGGAAACCCTGAATCTCAACACAACGGCGACCGTTACCGGCAAAGTCGCGTTTCCGGACTGGGGGGATTACGAAATTGTGGTGCGCGCGGATGCGGACGATGCAATCCGTGAGCTTGACGAGACCAACAACACGCATCAGTGTACGCTGCATGTCCGTCTGATCTCCATGGAGGCGCAGATCAGCGATGTCAATTACCGGGATACCATGCGCGGTGTCACGGGCAAATTTCCCATGCGGCTCCTGACCAGTGTCAATATTATCGATCAGAATTATTTTCCCGTGCCGGGACTCGCGGATGAAACGGACTGGAGCGAACTGACCGACACGACGCCTGCCAATGCATTGGCGGGCGATATATGGACCGCGCTCAGTGAAACCGCGCTGAACAATCCGCTGCACCCGCCGGAACCGGATGTGCGGGACGGCATGCGTGTATCGGAGTTCAAAAACAGCAGCATCCGATGGGTCCTGTTCGTCACCATGGGCAACGTACCGGGCGACTGGTTCGAATCCATACGGCTGCCGCTCATGGCCCTGGGCGACCGGATGACATCGGCGGACCGGTCCGCGATTATGGCCGGGGACGCCTCCGGCAAAACGGTTCAGACTTACACGGGCAGCGGAGCCGCATTCAAGCAGGGAATCGACAAATTGAAAGCAGGAAACGGGCTCAGCCTGTGGGACGGACTCATCGAGGCCATCGATCTGGCTTCGGCCCGGTCCGACCGCAACGGCGTGATCGCGCTGATCGGCGGCGAGGATCAGGGCAGCGACTCCAGCATGACGGCCGTGATCAGTCATGCGCGGGAACTGGGTGTTCCGCTCTATATCGTCAGCCCGCAGGCCCGGGTGAACGGCCCTTTGATGAATCAGCTGGCAAGGGCCACCGGAGGCATCAGCTGGCAGTACACGGATGAGGCCTCTCTCCGCTTCGCACTGCAGGGCGCGGAACGCCTGTTACGGAATTACTATGTGCTGCAGCATGAATCGTCTGATACGCTGAAAAACCTGACCTGGCGCAAGCTGGACATGGCCGTCTCCGCCTACGGGTTCCAGGCCGCGGACGACGGCGTATACAGGGCCCCGAAAGGGATACACGATGTGGCCGTGTCGCGCAGGCTGTGGTCCGCGGAGTATGAAGCTGCGGACGGAGATACGGTATGGAACGTGCAGCCGGGCGACAGTGCATGGTGCACGGTCGTGATCAGGAATGAAGGGGATTTTCCGCTCTATCAGATTGCCGTCGAGGACAGCCTGCCCGTGAACCTGGTCCCGCAGCCGACGGGCTTCGGCACCTACCGTATCAATCCCGCCCGTCTGGATTGGACCATCGATACGCTGCGCGTGGGTCAGTCCCGGACGTTTCACTATCATTGTTTCATCGATACGCTGCCTCAGCTCGAACAGCAGGACCTCATCGCCTCGATTCACATGACCAATGCGGATGACGAGGCGCCCTGGAACGATACGGACCGGGATTCGCTGTGGTATATTCCGCTGATGGCCGCGGATCTGTCCATCGAAAAACGCGCCACGGGCGATTCCCTGCATGCAGTGAACGGCGATACGAGCTGGTTCGTGCATCCCAGGGGAACGGTGATCTATCAGCTGACGATACGCAACCACGGGGAAATGCCGGCCAGATCCATCGAAATAACGGATGTGCTGCCCCATTATCTCGACTGGACGTACACCATGCAGCCGCTGTCCGATGTGCGCGGTGATACGCTCGTGTGGCAGGTGGCCAGGCTGAACGGCCACGGCGCCTCACGGACGCTGACGTATACCTGTGAAGTGGACAGCATGATGCCCCCGTGGGACGTCCCGCTCGTCAACAGGGCCTCGGTGTACAGCAATGACGATGCGGAGATCAGGAACAATTCGGTTTCGGATACGGTCACGGCTGTCGGACTGAGTCCGCCCTGGCCCCTCATCGAGGTCTATCCGGCATTGATTTATCCTGAGGATCCGGTTCAGGTTCAGGTGCTGAGTCCGTTTTCCATACAATCCTGGGACCTTCAGGTGATTTACGAAGACGGCTCTTCGGACCGGACGTATGCCGATGCGTTCATCCGGTCCCATCTTCTCGAGCCCAACAATCCCGTGGATGTCGAACCCCGGTTCACGGACACGGGCAGGAAAACAGCCATGCGCGAAGAAACGCTGCGTCTCGTTTTCGAGACCGTGGATGTATGGGGCGTTTCCAGAAACGATACGGCGGAAGTCGTGATCGCCCTGCCAGATCTGATCATCGATAAAACCGTCGAAACGGATTCAGTGGAAGTCACGGGCAACGATACGCTGCGGTATGCGGACCCGGGCGAAACCGTGCTTTATACGGTTTCTCTCGTGAACAGCGGCCTGCTTCCGTGCCATTCCATACAGATCCGCGATATTCTGCCTCCGGATGTGCGGTTTGTCCGGTTCGAGGAGAATGTGCAGTATACGCTTCACGGCGATACGCTGATGTGGTCGCTGCCCCTGTTGAACAGCGGCAGCGAACCCGTGGAATATACCTATCATTGCCAGGTCAGCACGGTCATGCCGCCCTGGGTGCAGGAAGCCCTGAATGCGGTTTCCGTATCCTGTGATCGTGATTACAATACGGCAAACAACACGGACGGGGCGCTTCTGTATCTGGCCGGGGATATACCGCCGGATCCGAGGGTACTGGTCTCGCCGGCCCGCATCGAACCCGGAGATTCCGTTCAGGTCCGTGTGGCCAGCCCGATACACATCGACGCCGGTGACTGGCGCCTCATCGTCGTATTCGAGGACGGCACCGTAATCGATGATTATGCGGCTGCATTCAGCTCGGGGCATGCATTGAATTCCGGAGACACCCTGTCCGTCACGCCGCTGTTCGATGACACGCGCATGCGGACCGATGAAAAAGAGGAGCGGATGCGCGTTGTCCTGGAAACCGTGGACGGATGGCAGGCCGTGTATACGGATACGGCCGCGGTGACGCTGCGCAGCGGCGATGCCGTTCAGCTGGACAGAAATGTGTTCAGGATCAGCCGCGAACAGCCCATGCTCATCCGGTTCCGGCTCAGCTCGAACCGGCATGCGAAGATCGCGATTCACGATATCTCCGGCGCGCATATCAAGACGCTGGTGGACGGCCCCTGTCTCGCGGGCTGGAATCAGACTACATGGGACGGTCTCGGCAAACAGGGCAAGGTGCTGGGAAGCGGTATTTATATGGCCCTCTATTCTTCAGGGGATGTGCAGAAATGGCTTAAATTTATCGTGGTGCGGTAAGGGCGCCTGAAAAACAGGCTTGGACTTGCGAGTGAAATAGTGGTATATTAACCGGGAGCATGGATGCTGCCCTGTCCCTGAAATACGGGATGCGGCATTTCTGACACGTATTGCCAATACGGAGACTTGTTTTTATGAAAATCGCTCTGGTCAAACCTCCCGGAACCTATGCCGAATGGTACAAGCGCCCGCTTCTGGGCATCAGTTATCTTGCGGCCGTACTCGAAAAGAGCGGGATCAACTGCCGCATCATCGATGCGGATTACCACTCGTGGACCCTGGAAGAATGCGTCGCACAGATCCGGGAGTACGGACCGGATGTGCTCGGTATTACGGCCATGACGCATGAAATTGTACAGGCCTCGGAAATCGGCGCCCGTTTTAAGGAGGCGGGCATTCCGGTCGTGATCGGCGGTTGTCATGTGACGGCCCTGCCAAGGGAAACACTGGAGGAGTTCCCGGTATTCGACTACGGAATTTATGGTGAAGGCGAAAAGACGATTTTCGAACTGCTGGATTTTCTGAAAGGCGGCGCGACCGGTCTGTCGTCGGTACAGGGGCTGGTGTACCGGCAGGATGATGTGGTGACCGTGAATCCGCCAAGACCGTTCCTTACATCGGAGGAGCTGGATGCGCTTCCGTATCCGGCATTTCATCATTATTACGGGGACAATCCGCAGGCGCTCAGGGGCAAACATGCGCATTATATCATTTTTGCCAGCAGGGGGTGTCCCTATCGGTGCGCATTCTGCATGCAGGTGCTGGGGCGCCAGGTCAGGCGGCGTTCCGCTGAAAATATTTACGGGGAAATCGAGTATGCGATCCGGACCTACGGTGCGCATACCATCGATTTTGCGGATGAAATTTTTCTGTTCAACACACATGAAACCCATGAGCTGCTGAACATGATGATCGACCGGCGCCTCTATGAAAAAATCCGCTGGAGCGGGCTTGTCCGGGCCAATCTCATAACCGCTGAACTGATCGGTATGGCGAAAAAGGCGGGATGTTATCATCTCGAAATGGGTGTCGAATCCGGGGATGACGGCATACTCAAGGCAATTCACAAGGGCATCACGGTCGCACAGATCGAAAACGCCGTCCGTATCATCAAAGAAGCGGGAATTACGATAGGGACCTATTTTATACTCGGTCACCCGAACGATACGCGTGAAACCGTTCAGAAAACCATCGATTTGGCGACCCGGCTCAATACGGATACCATTGCCGTCGGTCTGATGGTGCCGTATCCGGGCACACAGATTTTCGATATGGCCAAGCGCGGTGAAGGCGGATACACCCTCCTGTCCTGTAATTGGGCGGAATACGACAAGTACGGCGGCAAATCCCTGGAGCTGAAAGGACTTCCCTATGAAGAGCTTTCCAGGCTGCAGCGGCTTGCGTTTCTTCAGCTGTATCTGAAGAACAGGCGGTACCTGGATGCACTCCGGTTTTTCTGGCAGTATAAATCCGGTATCTGGTTCATGCTGAAGAAACGGTTTTCACGGACAAAAAAGCGGCCGGGCAATGTCCGGACATCCGTATGAAAATCCGGATAAACAACAGCATGGTGCGATTTTTGTTCTGTAACGGATGAATACACGATGATTTTTGATAACATTGAACAAGTAATTATATTTCATAGGCTTATATCTTATTATCATGGATTTTCAATGTGTAATTCATGTAAAAAACATTTCAATTTTGTAAAAAACAGCGCCTCTTATGAAATTTCTGAGTGAGGGGGATTTATGAAATTCGTTGGCGTCAAATGTCGGATTTTCCTGCTGCTCGTGATATTCTCTGCCGGACTTTACGCACAGGACGGCGTGGGACTGCCGTTTTTAAAAATCGGTGTGGGTGCCCGGCAGGCCGGGATGGCCAATGTATTCAGCGGCGTCGGGGATGATATATACACCCTGTACTGGAACCCCGGCGGTCTCGGGCATTTACGCCGGTGGCAGTGGTCTCTCGCGTATAACAAGTGGATAGCCGACGTGTATCAGGCGAGTTTCTCGTTCGGGAAACAGTTCCGTCTGCTGGGAAGCCAGAAAACAGGGATCGGCCTGACATGCAGTTATCTCGGCATGCCGGTTTTCGATTCGACCGGCGGACAGGCGGCCGGAGTCAGCGCAAACCATCTTGTGGCGGGATTTGCCCTCGGACAGCGTCTGGACTGGATTCATCCGACCATCGCCATCGGGGCCCAGGCCAAGGTCATTCAGAGTCATCTGGCGGATTATTCGGCGACCGCTGTAGCCGCCGACGCCGGCGTGCTTTATAAATCACCCCGCTTCGAACTTCCCAGGCTCTTCAGGTACGGCATGATTTCAGCCGGATTTTCAGTGGCAAACTGGGGAGAGGGCATGACTTTTATCGAGGAAACCACGCTGCTTCCCAGGACCTATCGCGGCGGATTGTCGTTCATGATGGGCACATACAGGGACTGGCAGGTGCTTCTTGCGTCGGACTGGAGCAAGGTAACAGGCGACCTTTCCCAATGGGCGGTTGCCACGGAAGTCTGGTGGATGAATCTTTTGGGCGCCAGGGCCGGATATCGCTGGAACGAGGAAGATCTCGGGGATTTCAGCGTGGGGCTGGGTTTCAGATGGGATGATGTGATGAACAATTTGTTGAACCTGCCCTCCCGTTTCGGGGATGCCTTTTCGATCGATCTGGCCGCAGTGGATTACGGCCAGGTGCTTCAGCAGACTTATCGCGGAGCCATTTCCCATTATCCGCTGGCTCCGGAACCGTTCCGGCTGGAAGAGCCGAAGGAACTCGACCAGGAAACCGTGCATACGGGCTGGATGAAGCTGGTGTGGGAAAGAGCCTATGATCCGGATCCTTTCGACGATGTCCGTTATCATCTCGTCGTGGACAAACTGCGCAGCCGCGTGGACCAGTCGGTCCGGCTCATCGAGCATGACTATTCGGCATTTACGCGATCGGGCCTGAGGGATTCGCTTCTCATCTCCGAATCGCTTGCGGACACGTCCTATCTGATGGCCGTCCATCCCGGCGACGTGTTTTACTGGGCCGTGGCTGCCTACGATCTGGCCAATCATGCGCAGCTGGCCAAACGCGGCAAGGAAAAGATCGGAACCATTCTCGTGCCCACGGCCGACCTGCTCGTGAGCCGGTTTACTTTCAATCCCATATCCTTGATTTCGACCACGCCCGAGCAGGGTGTGCTGATGATCACGGTGGCCAATCAGGGCGACAAGCCCGCACCCAGATTCCGCTGCAGCGTCATGGACCGTTACGTGCATCCCGAACAGTTGTGGCCCAGGGATTCTCTGCTTGCCAGCGTGAACGTGTCCGGATTGGGTGCCGGGCAGGACACCACCTTTTTTATGGACTGGGAAACACCGGACAACGGTCCGCATGTGATCGAAATCATGGTGGATGCGGATACGGTGGTTTCAGAGTTCCAGAAGTACAATAATCTGTATCAGGATATGATCTTCTCCATTCCCAAGGGACGTCTTATCGTTCCCAAGATGGTGGAGGTGGTCACCACGGATTATGATTCCACGGATATTCCCGTTGTCGCGGAAGTCTATTTTTCAAGAAACGGCAGTAAAGTGGAGAAGAAATTTATCACAAACGGTGTGGACCTGCCTCCCATTCTGACCGTGCTCAGCCGGCGGCTTCAGGCCCATCCCGGGGCCGAGCTGCGGATCAAGGGTCATATCGATGCGGCCAGCGGTGAAACGGATCCCAATCTGGCGGATGAACGGGCCGAGGCGGTCCGGAACCAGCTGATCGATATGGGTGTTCCCCCAAACCAGCTTCATGTCATCACCGACCATCCGGACAAGGTGATCCAGATCAGTAATGCCCACCGCACACCGGAAGATGCCGAGCGTGTTATGGCCCAGAACCGTGTCGTACGTTTTGAGACCAATCCGGAAACCGAAGAGGCCCTGTTCAGGCCGATTTCGGTAGCCGTGGATACATCGGTGAAGGACCGGATTCCGTTTCAGATCCGTATTGTCTCTCCGGCCAACGTGGACCAGCTTTTCCTGGGCAGTGATCAGATCGTGATTCACCGGACCGGTCTCGTGTCGGAATACCAGGACAGCATATGGACCGATTTATTGTGGGACGGTTCGGATCAGAACGGCCGGCTCGTACCGCGAAACAGCTGGTACCCATACCAGCTGTCGCTTACGGATACGCTGGGCAGGCGGTTCCAGACCGCTCTGGACAGTGTGTATCTGCAGGAACGGCGGACAATACGGCGTCAGGAGGTTTTCGGAGCCGCAAAATTTGCCAAAATCGAACCGGTGTACCAGTTCTACTGGGACCGCATGCTCGATCTGGTCCGGGAGATGGCCGAGGATTCCAATCTGACACTGCGGTTCGAAGGACACGCATGCGTGATCGGTCCTGAAGATGTCAATTTGCGGCTTTCCTATCAAAGGGCGCAGAATTTTACCAAAGCCTTTCTTGACCGCGTCCGCCAGGTCTATCCGGACCGGTACAACAATATCCGAAATCGTATTGAAACACCCAAGGGATACGGTGAACTGCAGCCCCTGACCGTCAAACTGAAAAATGAGGGTCTGGTGCTGCTCGGAGACAATAATTTTGCGGTGGGACGATACCTGAACCGGCGCATTTCCATTCTGCTTCTGCGAAAACGCTGATATTTTTGGCATGTTTTCTGCTAAATTTTTTAATGCAAATGCGCGGCCCCGGCCCCGTCGGGACCGGGCCGCGCGCGGGTATTTTCAACAACAATCCGTTTTGAGGACGATGATGAAAGTAAAAATTATCGTTTTGGTACTGCTCCTGTCGGTTACACAGATATTTTCTCTGGATATTATTGAAACCCGGAAAGGCATGAAATACCGCGGAAGCATTGTCAAAGTGCAGAATACCAAAGAAGGCAAGGCCTTTGTTATTAAAACCGAACAGGGCGGGACAGTGGCCGTTTATCAGAAAGACGTGGCCCGGATCCACCGTGACAATCAGATCATCGATCTGATCACGGGAGAACGTTATTATCTTGAAATACGCCGACCCTATCTTCCCTTTGCCGTGCTGAGTATCGCCACGGGCGCCTATGCCGTGAACCGCTTTCAGGAATACAACCGCCTGAAAGAAAAAGCGGACAAGGAGCGTGAACTGGCGGGCGTGGATGATGAAACCATCAATACCAGCGATCAGAAGAACGCCATGGGTGCGGGTATTGTGGCGAGCATCATCAGTGTGGGATCGCTGTATGTGGCCCTGAGACCCATGGAAATCAGGGTGCCGCTGGGAAAAATTAATGTCAGCGGAACATGGAATCAAATTCATCTGGCGCTTCATTTTTAGTCTGTTGCCGCTTTCAGGCCGGTCCTGTTTTTTATCCGTCGCACATTTTTTGGAACCTAAAAATCTTCCGCCGCGTACAACTGGTTGTAATAAACAAGCCGGTTCCGCCCGGATTCTGCGGCAAAAGTCAACCGTACTGTGCTGCACGGAACCGGGATGAACGGGTCGTGCCGGCGGTCATTGACACGATGAAGACAGACATTCAGAAATCATGAACAGGAGGACAATATGCTGGAAACACGGTCAAAATGGATTTCAGTGGGCGGATTGATCATGATCGGAGTTCTGCTCGGTGTGGTCCTGACATCGCAATTGGGATGGATGCCTCCGGTCAATCACGATTCACGTCAGATACCCGTGATGGAAGCGTCGTACGCGCCTGTCAATGAAACCCTCGATCTTGAAAAAACATCCAAGGCGTTTTCAAGCGTATCAAAGGCCATTCTTCCCACGGTGGTCAGCATTTCGACATCCAAGGTGATCAACCGCTCGAATGACGATTTTTTCAACAATCCTTTTTTCAGGGATTTTTTCGGTCAGGAACCTCCGAAACAGCAGCAGCGTATGCAGGGGCTCGGCTCGGGTGTGCTCGTAAGCGGAGACGGGTATATATTGACGAACCATCATGTGATCAAGGATGCCGATGACATCAAGGTGACCCTGTACGACAAGCGTTCGTTCGATGCGGAACTGGTCGGAACGGATGCGCTGACCGAGATTGCAGTTGTTAAAATCAAGGGGAAGGATTTGCCTGCAGCGAGGCTGGGCGATTCCGACGATCTCGAAATCGGAGAATGGGTGCTGGCGGTCGGCAATCCCCTCAATCTGACATCGACCGTGACCGCGGGTATCGTGAGTGCCATGAGCCGCAAAATCAATATCATCGGGGATGACGATGCGGACCGGGACGGCGGTTCCTTTGCCATCGAAAATTTTATCCAGACCGACGCGGCCATCAATCCCGGTAACAGCGGCGGCGCGCTGGTCAACCTGAAAGCCGAAGTGATCGGCATCAATACGGCCATTGCCACACGGACCGGCGGATATCAGGGGTACGGATTCGCGGTTCCGATCAATCTGGCCAGAAAAGTCATGAACGACCTGATCGAGAAGGGATACGTCACGCGGGCCTATCTGGGGATCGGTATGCGTCCGGTTTCGGAGGCCATTGCCCAGCGGTACAAGATGGACAGGCCGAGGGGTGTGCTTATCGACGTGGTCATGGACGACAGCCCGGCCCGGAAAGCCGGTCTGAAGCCGCTGGATATTCTGCTTGAAGTGAACGGCGAAGAGATGGATGAGCCCAATGAGGTGCAGAACTACATCGCCCTGAAAAATCCCGGTGAAACCGTGACGCTGAAACTGATACGCCAGGGCAAGGAGAAAGTGGTTAAAGTCACCCTGGGTCAGAAGGAAATCGGCAAGGAAGAGGAGACGGCCGTGACCGCCGAAGATGACGACCTGCCGGACCTGGGCCTGCATATTCAGAATCTGACAGACGAAATCCGGCAGCGTTACGATGAGTTCGAAGATGAAAATGGCGTGCTGGTCACAAGCGTGGATCAGTTCAGCGCAGCTGAAGACGCCCAGATTATACGCGGCGATCTGATATATAAAATCGAGGATGTTCCGGTCGAGTCCGTTGCGGATTACCGCAATGCCCTCAAAAGCTTCGAAAAGGGCCAGGTGGCCATTTTCTATCTCAAGCGACAATCCAGGGATGTGCACGCTTTTGTAAAAATACCCAAATGATCCGTCATTGCACATCCGAATTTAACAGGCCGCTTTCCGTGAGGGAAGCGGCTTTTTTTCAGGGTCATCAGGTCTTTGGGTCTTGGCGTCGTTGGGTCGGACGGTGATACGGAGCTTCGGAGCACAGGAGAAACGGAGATTAAATAAATGGTCTTTGTGTCCATTGGGTCTTCGGGTCTTTGGGTCTTGGCGTCGTTGGGTCGGACGGTGATACGAGGCCCCGTTTCACTCTCCATCTGCCTCGGTTCTTTATTCATATATCCCCTGCCATTCTGACAGATCAATTTGTATATATGCCAAAACGGCATATTTTATGCCGAAATGGCATATTATTGCGCATATGATTCGTCTTATATAATTATAATAAAAACAATAACTAATATCGGAAGAATGTTTTTGGCACGGCCCTTGCTTAAGTCACTGATGCATAACGAAATTAGAAAGGAGGAAATGACCATGACTTTAATTCGTATCAATCCGCTCAGAGACATGATGCACATGCAGAACGAAATGAACCGTCTCTTTGATCACTGGTTCGACAGCAATTCCGATCTTCCCGATCAGCCCGTGATGTGGAGTCCCATCGTGGACATTTCCGAAACGGACAATGAAATTGTGATGGTGGCGGAAATGCCTGGCATGAAGAAGGAAGACATCAGGATCAGCCTGCAGGACAATGTGCTGAGCCTGTCCGGAGAAAAGGTCCAGGATAAAGAGGACAGGAAATTGCGCTATCACAGGCTCGAGAGAGGGTACGGTCAGTTTCAGCGGTCCTTCGTGCTGCCCACCTCTGTCAAGGGCGACGATGTCAGGGCTGAATATAAAAACGGACTGCTGACCATCCACCTGGCAAAGACCGAAGCGGCCAAACCCAGACAGATCGATATTGGTGTGAAATAACGGCGCTTTAACAACAATGAACCGGACGGGGAAAACGGCGCTTGATGCGGCATTTTCCCCGTTTTATCACGGAGTCCCGATTGCATGAACCAGCAGGAAACTGAAAAAGAAAAAGAGAACCTGTCCATACCGGTCGAGGGACCGGAGGATGAAGCGGAAAACGCTGAGATCACGGACAGGGATGAACTGGAAAGAACGGTCGGGCAGCTGCAGAGACTGCAGGCCGATTTCATCAACTATAAGAAAAGAACGGATAAAGAAGCGGCATCACTGACACGGTATGTCAAGGGCAGGTTTATCACAGCCCTGCTGCCGGTGCTGGATGATATGGATCTTCTCATCCTGCATCATCAGGAGGACAGGCAATGTCCCGTGGATGCGGTTCAGATGATCGTTCAGAAACTGAAGAAAATCATGAGCGATGAAGGGCTCGAGACGGTATCCGCACTGGGAGAGGTTTTCGATCCTGAAATCCATGAGGCAATCGCTGTCGAGGAAACGCCGGATCCCGGGCAGGAGGGCCTGATCGTTGAAGAATGGCAGAAGGGATACAGGTTTCACGATCAGCTGCTCCGCCCCAGCCGCGTCAAGGTTGCCAAGGCGAAAGCGGGTGAATCGAACACGTGAACGTGAAGGATTATTATAAAATACTGGGCGTTCAGGAAAATGCCACGGCTCAGCAGATCAAATCGGCTTATCGCAATCTGGCCAAGAAATATCATCCTGACGCCAATCCGGACAACAAACAGGCCGAGGAAACATTCAAGGCCGTGTCCGAGGCTTACGATGTGCTGGGATCCCCCGGGAAAAAGGCCAAGTACGATCAGATGCGGAAGTACGGGTTCAATTCGGGAGGATTCAATCCCGGGGATTTCGACTTCGGATCTTTTCACCGGGCGGGACGCACGCGAGGCCCCGGAGGATTTACATTCGAGGGATTCGATGTTTTCGGTGATATCGGTCAGATTTTCAGCCAGTTTTTCGGTGGAGCGGGTCCGTTTCAGGAAACCCGCAGAAAACCCCAGACAGGGGCCGATCTGCATGTGGAGGTACAGATCCCCTTCGAAAAAGCGCTTCACGGCGGAAACGTCGATTTAAAGGTCCGGAAGAACGATATCTGTCCGGACTGTGAGGGCGGGGGCGCAAAACCCGGTTCCACGGTAAAAAGTTGCCCGACCTGTCACGGCCGCGGTACGGCCATGGGTGCACAATCGCTGTTCGGCGCTTCCCGGCAGCCCTGTCCGTCCTGCTATGGAAAGGGACAGATCATTGAGAATCCGTGCAACCGGTGTTCCGGAAAGGGAATCGCACCTGTCCGGAAAACATACAGTATCCGTATCCCCGCGGGTGTCGGGGACGGAGAGCAGATCCGTCTGAAGGGTGAGGGGCAGAAAGATCCGGCCGGACTGCCGCCCGGGAATTTGTACATCAAGGTGAAGGTGAAATCCCACCGGTTTTTCAAGCGGCACAACCGGGACATTCATTGCGAGGTGGAAATCAGTGACAGCCAGGCCTCTCAGGGCACGCAAATAAAAATCAAAACGGTTCACGGCGACCAGGTGAAGCTGAAAATACCGCCCGGCACAGCGGACGGAACCGTGCTGCGTATTCCGCGTATGGGTATTGACAAAGACGGCGGACGCGGGGATCAGCTCGTGAAGGTCGTCATTTCCAAAACCAGAAAACAGGCTGGCTGAACGTTAAAATAAAGAGGTTTTCATGCCGACTTACGATTATGTGTGTGCGAAATGCAATCATGAATTCGAAGCATTTCAATCGATTACGGATGCACCTTTGAAAAAATGCCCCGAATGCGGCGGAAAAGTCAAACGCCGGATCGGCGCGGGTTCCGGTCTCATTTTCAAGGGCAGCGGATTTTACATTACCGATTACAAGAAAAAAAGCGCCGCCGGTCCGTCCGGATCCGATTCAACCGGATCGGCTGATTCGGGCACGAAACCGAAGAACAGTGATACGTCAGCCAAAAACAAAACTTGATTCAGAACGTCATAAACAGGAGGCTTTTTATTATGGGAAAAATTATCGGAATTGATCTGGGAACGACGAACTCATGCGTTGCCGTGCTTGAAGGCGGCGAACCGGTCGTTATTCCCAACGCGGAAGGGCAGCGGACCACGCCATCCATGGTCGCGTTCGCCAAGAACGGGGAACGGCTGGTCGGTGCACCCGCAAAGCGCCAGGCCATCACCAATCCTGAAAACACCATCTTTTCGGTCAAACGCTTTATGGGGCGGCAGTTCGACGAGGTGAAGAACGAGATCGACGAGGTACCCTACAAGGTGGTCAAGGGGAAAAACAATGTGGCCCGGATCAAGATCGAAGACAAAGAATATTCGCCTCCTGAAATTTCAGCCATGATTCTTCAGAAAATGAAACAGACTGCGGAAGATTATCTTGGCCAGAAAGTGACAGAGGCGGTGGTCACGGTTCCCGCCTATTTCAATGACAGCCAGCGTCAGGCCACAAAGGAAGCCGGCATTATCGCGGGACTGGACGTGAAACGCATCATCAACGAACCCACGGCCGCGTCTCTGGCGTACGGTCTTGACAAGAACAAGAACGAGAAAATTGCGGTTTACGATCTGGGAGGCGGCACCTTCGATATTTCCATTCTCGAACTGGGAGACGGCGTATTCGAGGTAAAATCAACGAACGGCGATACGCATCTGGGCGGCGACGATTTCGATCAGCGCATCATCGACTGGCTGGTGGATGAGTTCCTGAAAGCGGAAGGCGTGGACCTGTCGAAGGATCCCATGGCACTTCAGCGGCTCAAGGAAGCGGCTGAAAAAGCCAAAATCGAGCTGTCCTCGACCACGCAGACGGAAATCAATCTTCCGTTCATCACGGCCACGGACACGGGCCCCAAACATATGAACATGACCCTGTCGCGCAGCAAATTCGAGCAGCTCTGCGACGATTTGTTCAGGAGAACGGTCGAACCCTGCCGCGTCGCATTGAAGGATGCCGGACTGAGCGCCTCGGACATCAACGAGGTGGTCATGGTCGGCGGCATGACGCGTGTGCCCAAGGTCCAGGAAATCACCAAGGAAATTTTCGGCAGGGAGCCGCATCGCGGCGTGAATCCGGACGAGGTCGTGGCCGTCGGAGCCGCCATTCAGGGCGGTGTGCTGGGCGGCGATGTCAAGGACGTGCTGCTTCTGGATGTGACACCGCTTTCGCTGGGTATCGAAACCCTGGGCGGTGTTTTTACCCGGCTCATCGAAAAAAACACCACGATCCCCACAAGGAAAAGCGAGGTGTTTTCGACAGCGGCGGACAGCCAGACCAGTGTCGAGATTCACGTGCTGCAGGGTGAGCGCGAAATGGCCGTCCACAACAAGACCATCGGCCGGTTTCACCTGGACGGCATTCCGCCTGCGCCGAGGGGCATTCCGCAGATCGAGGTGACGTTCGATATCGATGCCAACGGCATTCTGAACGTGTCCGCCAAGGACAAGGCCACGGGCAAGGAGCAGAGCATCCGTATCGAGGCCTCGAGCGGACTGACCAAGGAAGAAATCGATAAAATGGTCAACGATGCCAAGTCCCACGCGGACGAGGATAAAAAGCGCCGGGAAGAAGTCGACCTGAAAAATTCGTCGGATCAGCTGGTTTATCAGACAGAGAAGAGCATGAAGGAATTCGGCGACAAACTGGCAGGCGATGTCAAAGCCAAACTCGAGGCGGCGGTGGAACGCGTCAAAGAGGCGCAGAAAGGCAGCAATACGGATGAGCTTCGTTCGGCCACAGATGCCCTGAATCAGTTATGGCAGGAAACCGCATCGCAGATGTATCAGCAGAGCGGCGCGCAGGCCCAGCCCGGACCCGATGCGGCAGCAGGTGCACAGGAACCCCAGGAGGGCGACCCCGGCAATGTTCAGGATGCGGATTACGAAGTCGTCGACGACGATAAATAAGGAGAACGAATGGATACGGATTTTTCGAACGAATGGAAAAACGGCAATCTCGTTCCTCCGGCCGTGAATATATATGATACAGGTGAAGAGTATGTGCTTAAGGCTCATTTGCCCGGGATCAAAAAGACAAACCTGGATGTCAAATTTACGGAGGGTGAGCTGATTATATTCGGCAAGCTTGATGAGGAAACCGCGGACACGCATGAATATGTACATCGTGAAATCGAGCCTGGCAATTATTACAGGGTGTTCAAGATCAGTGAAAACGTGGATGCGGATAAGATCACGGCCAAACTGGAGGACGGTGTGCTGATTCTGAAGCTCCCGAGATATGAGCGGCTGAAACCGCGCGAGATTCCCATTGAGGTAAAAGGGTAAAACGGACGGCCGACCGCATTGATAAAGTGAAACGGAGTACCGGAGATGGGGAGAGACGGAGAAAAAGAATTGATAATCTGTGCACATGGTTTGACTCACCGTTTCTCATCTTCTCCGTTTCTCCGGTACGGCTGATATGATGCTGTATGAATACAACACAGGATAAAAGATGATTTCGCCGGAACAACTGACACTCAAGGCCCAGGAAGCGCTGCAGAGGGCGCATGCGCTGGCATCGGAGCATGGAAATCCGCAGATCGAATCCGTGCATCTTCTGCTCGCCCTGCTGGAAGACAGGGAGGGTGTGGTTCAGTCCCTGCTAAGGAAGCTGGGTGTCCATCCCGATGCGTTGCTTCATGAATCCGAACGCCTGCTCGGTAAGCTGTCCAGAGTCAGCGGCGTACAGCAGATCTACGCCTCGCCTCAGCTGAACCAGCTCTTCGAAAAGGCGCATGAGGAAGCGCGTCAGCTGAAGGATGAGTACATCAGTGTCGAGCATCTGCTTCTCGCACTTTCCGGGGAAAAGTCGGATGCCGGCGATCTATTGAAGCAGCATGCCGTCAGCAGGGACAGTGTGATGAAGGTCATGCAGTCCATCCGGGGAAGCCAGCGTGTCACCGATGCGAGTCCGGAGCAGAAATATCAGGCGCTGAAACGGTATGGACGCGACCTGAACGATCTGGCCAGACGCAACAAACTCGATCCGGTTATCGGGCGGGATGAGGAGATCCGGCGTGTGCTTCAGGTGCTGTCGAGACGCACCAAGAACAATCCGGTGCTGATCGGCGAGCCGGGTGTCGGTAAAACCGCCATTGCCGAGGGTATTGCGCACCGTATCGTGACCGGGGATGTGCCCGAAAATCTGAAAACCAAATCCATCGTTGCGCTCGATCTCGGTGCGCTGGTGGCAGGTGCCAAGTTCCGCGGTGAATTCGAGGAGCGTATGAAGGCCGTACTGAGGGAAGTGCAGGAGGCGGACGGACAGATCATTCTGTTCATCGACGAGCTGCATACCCTGGTCGGCGCCGGATCGGCCGAAGGGGCGGTCAATGCGTCGAATATGCTCAAGCCCGCCCTGGCCCGCGGTGAGCTGCGCTGCGTGGGTGCCACCACGCTGGATGAATACAGAAAGCATATCGAAAAGGATGCGGCCCTGGAGCGCCGTTTTCAGCCCGTGCTCGTGGGAGAACCTTCGGTCGAGGATACCATATCCATATTGAGGGGACTCAAGGAACGCTACGAGGTGCATCACGGCGTGCGTATTCAGGACAATGCCCTGGTCGCAGCAGCCATGCTCAGCCACCGGTACATCAGCGACCGGTTTCTCCCGGACAAGGCCATCGATCTCGTGGACGAGGCGGCTTCCAGGCTGCGTATCGAAATCGATTCCATGCCGGCCGAGCTGGATGAAATCGAGCGGAAGATCAAACAGCTTGTCATTGAAAGGGAGGCCGTTAAAAAAGAGAAGGATACAGCTTCAAAAGAGCGGCTCAAACGGATCAATGAACAACTGGCCAATCTCGAGGAAGAGGCCAAGATCCTGCGCGCGCACTGGCAGCTTGAAAAAGAGACGATCGGAAAGATCCGGTCACTCAAGGAGTCCATAGAGCAGGTCAGGGGCGAGACCCTTCAGGCCGAACGGGACGGACAGCTGTCGCAGGCCTCGGAGCTGAAATACGGGCGTCTGCCCGATCTTGAAAAACGGCTCAAGGCGGTCAATGAAGAGCTGATCGATCTTCAGAAGGACCGCCAGATGCTCAAAGAGGAAGTGGATCAGGAGGACATCGCCCAGGTCGTGGCCAAATGGACCGGCATCCCGGTATCGCGTATGATGGAAAGCGAACGCGAAAAGCTGCTGGCCATGGAATCCCGCCTCGAACAGCGCGTGATCGGTCAGCAGAATGCCATCCGGGCCGTGTCCGATGCGGTGCGCAGGGCACGTGCGGGCCTTCAGGAGGAATCCCGTCCCATCGGGTCCTTCATTTTTCTGGGGCCCACGGGAGTCGGTAAAACGGAACTGGCGCGCGCCCTGGCCGAATTTCTTTTCGATGACGAGCATGCCATGGTGCGGATCGACATGTCCGAATACATGGAACGGCATTCGGTATCCAGACTGATCGGGGCCCCCCCGGGATATGTGGGATATGATGAAGGAGGGCAGCTCACAGAAGCGGTGCGGCGCCATCCATATTCTGTCGTTCTGCTGGACGAAATCGAAAAAGCGCATCCGGATGTATTCAATGTGCTGCTGCAGGTGCTCGACGACGGCCGGCTGACAGACAATCAGGGCCGCGTGGTCAATTTCAAAAATACCATTGTCATCATGACATCCAACCTGGGTGCGGCGATGATCATGGAAAAAAGCGGCACAGTCACCGGATCGAACCGCGAACAGATTCAGGAATCCATCCGGCAGGATGTGGACAAACTGCTCAAACAGGCCCTGCCCCCGGAATTTCTGAACCGTATCGATGAGATCATCGTTTTTCATCCGCTTGGACTTTCGGAGATCGAACAGATTGTCGAGCTCCAGTTCGGCCTTCTGAAAAAGAAGGCTGAAGAGCAGGGCGTTCATCTGACATTAACACCGGCAGCGAGGGAAGTGCTGGCAAAATCGGGTTTCGATCCCGCGTTTGGTGCGCGCCCGCTGAAACGGACACTGCAGCGCCTGCTGACCAATCCGCTGTCCAGGGCGATTCTGGAGGGCCGCGTGAATCCCGGCAGCCGTGTCGAGGTCGTGATGAAGGAAAATGTTCTTGATTTTAGGGTTAAAAATATTTAGATTTTTTGTCTATCGTCTGTCTATCAAACAAGGAGAAAGGTCCTATGAAACATTGGATGGCATGGATCGCTATACTGTTGGGCATTTTGATTGTTGCAGGGTGTGCCCAGCTCCCTGATGACAAATTAATTGCCAAGGGAAAGACACTCGAGGAAGAGGGAAAATTCGAGGAGGCGCTCAAGTTTTATCGCAAGGTACCCAAAAATCATCCCAACAGTCCCCTGTGTGCGGAAGCTCAATATCATATCGCGCTTGTCGAGGCGAACGGCCTTCAGAAATTTGAAGAGGCCGTCAATACGTTTGGCACTTTGATCGGTAAGTATCCGGACACCAAGTTCGCACCGCAGGCCCAGTTCATGATCGGATTCATCTATGCCAACAATGTGGCGGATACCACCCAGGCCCGCAAGGCCTACCAGGAATTTCTCAATAAATATCCCGATCACGAACTTGCAGCTTCCGTGGAATGGGAACTGAAATATCTGGGCAAGGACATCAATGAAATTCCGGAACTCATGAATCTGGAACCCGCAACCAGCGAGGTTGTTCAAAAATAGGATCCGCTGGCTTTCAAGGATTGGTGAAGGTTGGTATCGAGGTTTTCTTGTTCAGAAAACCTCGTTTTATGTAACATGGTCACGCCTGGTTTACCGGAACAGGCAATACGTAACCGGATGGGAGCAGTCATGTCTGTCCTTATCCGCAGATGAATGTGAAACCCGAGGCTGAGAAAATGAAACGAATGATCGTTCCCGTCCGTTTTCTGACCGGAATGCTGATACCCTTTCTGCTGGCCGGCCAGCAGGCGGATTCCGTGAATACGGCATTTACCGATGTGTCCGTGCACCTGGAAGCCGCCGTTGAATCGGTGCATGTGCCGCTGAACAGAAACGTCATGCTGAACGTGCGGATCTCGTGGCAGGGAAGCCGGAACAGAATCGAACTCGAGACAATTGACGAGCCGATGCTGAGCCATCTTGAAATTACGGGTACGTCCTCGTCGAATCAGGTTCTGGGCGGCGGCCGGGGCGGCGAGGTGATCAATGAAATCGGTTATACACTGAAACCCACCACCCTGGGCATGGCCTACATCGAATCCGTCGTGCTTCACTGCCGGGATACGGAAACCGACGAAACCTTTGTTCTGCGTACGGAACGGATCAGTGTGGAAATTCTGCCCGCTGTGAGGGAAACCGAAGGTCCGGATCCGGCCGTCCGGCTTGCAGCCGTGATCGTTGCGGTCCTTCTTCTCCTGGCGGCCGCCGGCTTTGTTGTCATGAAACGGCGCAGGCACGGGGATGATGCGGAAGAATCGGCCTCATCCATGATTCGGGAAGAAGTTTTTCTGTCAGAGCTTCGCATGTCCGTTTCCCTGAAAGAAGGGGACCGGAAACAGGCCTATACGGAGCTGCTGAAACTGTTCAAACGCTATCTTTCGGAACGATTCGCGATTCCTGCCATGGAACTGACCACGGAGGATCTGCTCGTCCGGCTTTCGGGTACGGATCTTGAGGAGACGCTCGTGACCCGGTGCGCAGCCCTGTTCAAAGAGGCGGATGTGATCCGGTTTTCGGGCCAGGATGTCGAACCGGCCGTTCTCGAATCCGCGTACACGTTTGTGGAAACGGTGTTCGAGAATGCCCTGAGGGATGCCCGGCTGGCGGAAGCGGAAAATGCGGAGAAGAAATCCAGGAAGAATAAACATTAAACCGCGAACCAGTACAACTTTTTTAATGCGGTGTCGTCATTATTTGTATATAGAAAATTGAATTCATTTGAAGTGACTGTGGAGGACCCATGAATCAGGAAATAGAAGCCATACATAAACAGGTTCAGGCGGAAAGCGTTTTTGTTGAAAAAATCCGCAGCGAGGTGGGCAAGGTGATCGTCGGACAGAAGTACATGGTAGACCGCCTGCTCATCGGTCTGCTTTCGAACGGCCATGTCCTGCTCGAAGGCGTTCCCGGTCTGGCCAAGACACTCACGGTCAGGACCCTCTCCGCAACCATTCGGACCCGGTTCCAGCGCATTCAGTTTACGCCGGACCTGCTGCCGGCGGATCTCGTCGGTACGCTGATTTACGATCAGTCCAAAAGCCGGTTCGAAACCAAAAAAGGCCCTATTTTCGCCAACATCGTTCTCGCGGATGAAATCAACCGGTCGCCCGCCAAGGTGCAGTCCGCCCTGCTCGAAGCGATGCAGGAGCGCACGGTCACGATCGGGGAGAACACGTTCCCCCTGGACGATCCGTTTCTGGTTCTGGCCACGCAGAACCCGATCGAGCAGGAAGGCACCTATCCGCTTCCCGAGGCCCAGGTCGACCGGTTCATGCTTAAACTGTCGATCGGGTATCCCAATCAGGAGGAAGAGCTTGAAATCATGAGGCGCATGACCCGGGGCGCCGAACCCGAGGCTGCTGCCGTGGTCACACCCAAGGACATTGTGAAGGCAAGGAACGTGGTCAACAGCATCTATATCGATCCCAAAATAGAACAATATATCGTCGATATCGTGTTCGCCACACGGCGGCCCGCGGATTATGGCCTCGGGGAACTGGAAGAACTGATCGCATTCGGCGCATCGCCGCGGGCATCCATCAATCTCGCAAAAACGGCCAAGGCGCATGCTTTTCTGCAGCAGCGGGGTTATGTCACACCCGAGGATGTACGCGCCATCGGCATGGATGTGCTGAGGCACCGCCTGATCGTCACCTATGAGGCCGAGGCGGAGGAAGTCACTTCCGAGGATGTGGTCCGCAAGGTGCTCAACAAGATCGAGGTGCCCTAAACCGATCAGGAACCGGCGGAACCCATGATACCCAAGGAAATTTTAAAAAAAGTCAGACGGATCGAGATCACGACACGCGGGCTGGTGAACGATGTGCTTTCCGGCGAATATCATTCGGTATTCAAGGGCCGGGGCATGGAATTCTCGGAGGTCCGTGAGTACCAGGTCGGCGACGATATCCGGACCATCGACTGGAACGTGACAGCCAGGCAGGGGCATCCGTATGTCAAGGTGTTCGAGGAAGAACGCGAACTGACGGTCATGCTCATGGTGGATGCCAGTTCGTCGGGCGAGTTCGGAACCTTCGAGCGGATGAAGGGTGAAATCGCCGTGGAGATATGTGCGCTTCTGGCGTTTTCGGCCATCAAGAACAACGACAAGGTCGGCCTCATCATTTTTACGGACAAGGTGGAAAAATTCGTCCCGCCGCGCAAGGGCAAGGGCCATGTGCTGCGTGTCCTGCGCGAGCTGCTCTACTTTCAGCCGGAGGACCGGAACACCAGCATCGGTGCCGCCCTGGAATATTTCAATCAGGTGATCCGGCGGAGAAGCGTGGTATTCCTGGTGTCGGATTTTCTTTCAAAGGACTTTGAAAGGCCGCTGCGCATCGCCGGCCGCAAGCACGATATCGTGGCCGTTCATATCGTGGATCCCCGTGAACTGGAACTGCCCGGACTGGGATACGTGGAGCTGGAAGACGCCGAAACCGGGGAACAGATACTCCTGGATACATCCGATCCGAAGGTCCGCAGGCTTTTTTCGGACCGGACATCCGCGGCCATGACGGAGCAGGACAAGCTGTTCAAGTCCATGAATATGGATTCCATCATCATACGAACGGACCAGGATTATACGGGTCCCCTGATCCGGTTTTTCCAGATGCGCGCGAAACGGTTCAGGTGAGGCGGCAGCCGCCGGGCAAAGAACAACGGAGAAAAAGACAATGAAGGCATTGACAGGATTGGTGAAATGGTTCGGATTGGGATTGATGGGGATTATATGGATCGGCTGCTCCGGCGGGGCTGGTGCGGACGGTGAGCGGATGCGGGATTTCGCCAACGAACTGTACAACAGGGAACTGTATGTTCAGGCTATCGCGGAATACCAGCGGTATCTCGATCTGGCCCGTCCGGGTGATGACCAGCAGGCGAATATCAATTTTATTATCGGGAATATCTATTTCGAGCGTCTGCATGATTATGAGAATGCCCTGGCGTACTATTTAAAGGTTAAAAAGTGTTTTCCGGAAAGTCCGGTCGTCGAGCAGGCAACACGGCAGGAAGTGGCCTGCCTCGAGCGGCTGCAGCGTTCGTCCGAAGCCAAACAGGCGCTGGACGAAGCGAGCCTCATGAATCCAGATGAAATCAGCCAGTCAAGACCAGGCGACGTGGTCGCCAAAATCGGAAGCCGTGAAATTACATCCGGCGACCTGGCCTTTCAGATCAATCAGCTTCCGGATTACATGAAATCCCAGTTCAAGGACCGCCGGGCCAAACTGGAATTTTTAAAACAGATGGTGGCGAACGAACTTTTCTACGATGCAGCCAGGCGCCAGGGACTGGACAAGGACAAAGATGTGATCGAGGGTACGTATCAGGCGAAGAAAAGCTTCATGGTTCAGAAATATCTCGAAAATGAAATTTCAGGCGACATTCAGATCGCGCCCGATGACGTGAAGCTGTTTTACGATGCGAACAAGGAACGGTATGCCGAGAAAGACGACAAGGGCAATGTCAAACGTCAGAAACCGTTCAGGGAAGTCGAACAGCAGGCGGCCCAGGACCTGGCCCAGGACCGGCAGCAGAAGGCCTATGAAAAACTGCTGGACCGTATGGTTGAAGCGGAGAATGTCCGGATATTCAACGATAAGGTGAACTGAAATAATGGAATCCGGAAAACAGGGATTCCTGAAGCTGAATGAATAACAACGGATAAAAGGGAGATTGAAGGCTGGCATGAACCACGCTGTTTTAAAAGCGGGACTGATTCTTGTTCTTCTGACCGGACCGGCGCGCGGGCTGTTTTCAGAAAGCACGGCGCCCATTACCGTATCTTCTGAAGTGGACAAGTCGCGGATCACGATCGGTGATCTGATCCACTATTCGATTACGGTGATTCACGACGATTCGGTTCAGGTCACTTTACCGGGATTTGCAGCGAATCTGGGCAGTTTCGAGATCCGTGATTATAAGATCGAGGATCCTGAAAAAGAAAAAGGACAAATTGTCAGCCGGGCCTCCTATACCATCTCCACTTTCTTTACCGGCGAATTCGAAATTCCTCCCCTGGCCGTACAGTATACCGCAGGCCAGGATTCCGTACCGCAGACCCTGATGACCGAGAAGATCCGGATCGTGGTCGAAAGCATGAAGGCCAGTGAAGCCGGGGATATCCGTGATGTGAAGGCCCCGCTTGAAATTCCGAGAAACTGGTGGTATACGTTCCGGTGGATCCTGCCGGGTCTGGCCGTGCTGATGCTCGCATTCGCGGGGATCCTGATTTACAGGCGGCGCAAAGCCGGCCGGTCTCTTATACCGGTGCGCGAGGCACCACCCAGGCCGGCTCATGAGATTGCGATCGAGGCGCTCGACAATCTCATTCTGTCGGAAATCTGGCAGAAGGGAGAAATCAAACGGTTTTACACGGAAATTTCTGAAATTATCCGGGAATATATCAACGGGCGCTATTTTGTAGTGGCCCTCGAGATGACAACGACCGAAGTGCTTGCCGGACTCAGGGAACATTGTCGCGAGCAGGACACGTTTCTCCTGTTCCAGACATTTCTTGAAAACTGCGATCTGGTAAAATTCGCCAAACTCGTGCCGTCGGAAGAGCTGCATCAGCAGAACATCCATCTGGCATACGAGATCGTGGAGAGAACAAAACTTGAACTGACGGCGCCCGATGAAGCGGATGCTGCGCCCGGTCCGGATGAAAACACCGGGGCCAATCCGGAAACAGCGCCTGTTACCGAACAAGAGGAATCGCTGAATCCGGTCATGAAAGACGACGAAGGGCAAAATTAAATGTATCGGTTCGCTGATCCATATTTTCTGGTCCTCATTGTGCCCGTGGTCTATTTATTGTGGTGGCAGTTTGCCTGGCAGCCCCGGCGGCGGAAAAAACCGTTACCTGCAGGCGCCGGATACGACAGGCAGACCCCGGACCGGTCCGGTCTCGTGATGACGCGGTCCCTGCTCGTTTCAATGAAACTGGCAGCCCTGTACAGTATGCGGTACGAAATCACCCGGCCCTGGGCGCTTCTGGCCATCAGCATTCTCCTGCTGGTCTGGCACTTTTTGTATCAGCGTGACGGGGGAGCCACGCTTCGTTTCTCCCATCTGGGTTTTGCAAAACAGGCGGCCCGCTCCAGGGCGCCTCTCATCCGTCGGCTGCTGTTTTTACTGAAACTCGCGGGACTGAGCTGCCTGGTTCTTGCCATGGCCAGGCCCCAGTCCGGTGTTCAGGGTGAAGAGGTCATCACCGAAGGCATCGACATTGTGCTTGCCATGGACATATCTTCTTCCATGCTGGCCGAAGATATCAAACCCAACCGGGTGGATGCGGCCAAAGCCGTGGCCGCGGAATTTGTGAAGGGACGTAAAAACGACCGGATCGGCATGGTGGTATTTGCCGGTGAAGCCTATACCCAGTGCCCGCTGACACTGGATTACGGCGTGGTTCTGAATTTTCTGAAGGATATTCATGTCGGCATGATCGAAGACGGCACAGCCATTGGTATGGGGCTGGCAACAGGCGTGAACCGTCTCAGAACCAGCGAGGCCAAATCCAAAGTGATCATTCTGCTGACCGACGGCCGCAACAACCGCGGTCAGATCGATCCGACAACGGCTGCGCATCTGGCCAGGTCCTTCGATGTGAAGGTCTACGCGATCGGCGCGGGGACCACACAGGGCACGGCCCCGTATCCGGTGGACGATCCGTTTTTCGGCAAACGCTATGTGGCGATGCCCGTGGATATCGACGAGCCCATGCTGCGTAAAGTGGCCGGTATTTCAGGGGGGAAGATGTTTCGCGCCACCGACCGGAAAAGTCTGGAAACCATATATCGTGAAATCGATGAAATGGAAAAAACCGAAATCAAGGTGAATGAATATACCCGATATTCCGAGCTGTTTCACTATTTTTTAATTATAGGACTGGGATTTCTGCTGGCCGAGGTGTTCCTTGTGAACACCCGGTTCAGGAAAATCCCGTGATCTGACCCGGGGGTTTTGTCGTGTTTCGATTTGCCGATGACATCTGGCTGTATGCGCTGCTGGCGCTGCCGCTCTTCGTGCTCTTCTATGTATTCACGTTCCGGCAGAAGCGGCGTGCCATGGCCCGGTTCGGCAATCTGGCCATGATCGAGAAACTGGCAGCATCCGTGAGCAGGCCCGCTCAGATTTTCAAATCCGGACTGATTGTTTTTGCAACCGGGCTCATTCTTCTGGCACTGGCCAGACCGCAGTTTGGCACCAAGCTCCGGACGATGAAACGCGAGGGCCAGGATATGATCATTGCCCTGGATGTATCCGCATCCATGCTGGCTGAAGATATCAAGCCCAATCGTCTTGAAAAGGCCAAACACGAGATCAGTTCCATCATAGACCGCCTTGAAGGGGACCGGATCGGATTGATCGCATTTTCCGGGAAGGCGTTTGTGCAGTGTCCCCTGACCCTGGATTACGCCGCCGCCAAGATGTTTCTGGAATATATGGAACCGGATCTGATCCCCGTTCCGGGAACGAAAATCGACGAAGCCATACAAAAGGCAGTCGATTCGTTCGTCGAGAAAGAACGCAAGCATAAAGTCCTGATCCTGATAACGGATGGCGAGGAACATGATGGCAAGGCCGAGGAAACGGCCAAGGCCGCTGCATCACAGGGCATCGTTATTTATACGGTCGGTATCGGATCGTTTCAGGGTGTGCCGATTCCCGTGTACGATTCACGCGGAAACCGGACTGCAGATGTCAAACGGGACCGCAGGGGCGAAGTGGTGATGACCAAGCTGGATGAGGTAACGCTTGAAAAAATCGCCCTGGAAACCGGCGGAAAATACTACCGCGCGACACCGGGTGAAGCCGAACTCGATCAGATTTACGAGAGTGTTTCGCAGATGGAGAAAAAAACACTGGCCTCCCAGCAGTTCGCACAGTATGAGGACCGTTTTCAGTTTTTTGTCGGGTTTGCGTTCATTATACTCATTCTCGAAATCGCGATTCCTGAACGGAAGCGGATCCGCAGGGAATGGAAGGGACGGTTCGAATGAAACGGTCAGGATTGGTGATCATATTCATGATCGCCTGGCTCCCTGTTTTATGGGCCCAGCCGGGACGCAGGCAGGTACTTGAAGGCAACCTGCTGTATCAGGAGCAGAAATACGATGCGGCGCACAATAAGTATCAGGACGCGATGCTGGACAATCCGGCTTCGTCCGAGGTGCAGTTCAATCTGGGTGATGCCCTGTATCAGAAAAAGGATTATGAAAAGGCCATGGAAACCTTTCAAAAGGCCATGCAGGCAAACAACGATCCGCTGGTTCAATCCAAGCTCTATTACAATATCGGAAACACCCTGTACAGGCAGCAGAAACTGCCCGAAAGCATTCTCGCCTACCAGGAGGCACTGAAACTGAATCCCGACGACGAAGATGCAAAGTTCAATCTCGAGTTTGTCCGGAATCAGATCAAGGACAATTCGCAGCCGCAGCAGCAGAATAATGATCAGCAGCAGCAACAGCAGCAACAGGAGCAACAACAACAGCAGCAACAACAGCAGCAGGATAATCAGCAGGACCAGGAGAAGAAAGAAGAAGAAAAAGAACAGGATCAGGATTCACAGCAGCAGGAACAACAGCAGCAGCAGGAGGAACAGCAGCAACAACAACAGCCTCAGCCCCGGGATGAACAGGAAATGAGCCGGGAAGAAGCCGAACAGCTTTTAAATGCCCTGAAAGAAGACCAGGATGACATGAAAAAGGAAAAGGCGAAAGCGGCGGGCAGTGCGGGTGTGCTGAAAGACTGGTAAGGCAGGGCAATGATGAGATCAAGTGAGCCTATGGTATTGAAAATGAAATTGATGAGCCGTTTACTTATAGGGCTGGTTATCGGTCTGACCGGGATTCGCGCCCAGGATATTTCCATACGGTCGTTCACGGACAATACCGTCATCGGTTTGAATCAGCAATTCACTCTGAACGTGGAACTGTCGGGGGAGGGCGTCAATTCGGCCGGGGAACCCGAACTGCCGGATATGGGCTCATTCGCCAGGTTTCTCGGCAGCGGAAGTTCACAGAACATTCAGGTGGTCAACGGCAGGATGTCCGTGTCCAAAATACTGACTTATCATTTTCAAGCCACATCGGAAGGCAAGTTCCGGATCGGTCCGGTCAATCTCAAGGCCGGCGGCAAAACGGTCTCGACCGATCCGATCGATATAGAAATCAAGGCGGTTCAGGGGGGAAGGCCACAGGCCTCCCCGCAGGCGCAAACAAGGGCGCAATCCGGGGCGAACGATTCCGGTGATGACCTGTTTGTCGAAGCGATCCCCGATAAAAAACGGGTGTTTCAGAACGAGCCCGTCACCATTACGTACAAAATTTACACGCGGTTGCAGGTCACGTCGTTCGGTTTTGTCAAGGAGCCGGAGACAACCGGATTCTGGAAAGAAGATTTCGAATTGCCGCCCCAGCCGGTCACGTCCACCGAGGTGGTCAACGGCAAACAGTACACGGTGGCCGTCATCAAGAAACAATCCCTTTTTCCCATGAGCCCGGGATCCAAAAAAATCGATCCGCTGGTCATTCAATGCGAGGTCCGCAGCCGCAGGCGGTCGCGGGATCCGTTCGGCGATTTTTTCAGCGATCCTTTTTTCGGACGCACGGAGTCCATGAATGTGCCATCGAATACGGTGAATATTCAGGTGCTGCCCCTTCCGGACGAGAACAAACCTGCGGATTTCAACGGTGCGGTCGGACGGCTGTCGTTGAAGGCGGATGTGGATAAACGGGATGTCAGGACCAACGAGGCCGTCACTTACACAATTCGTATCGAGGGCCGGGGCAACATCCATGTGCTGCCCGATCCCAAAGTGAACTTCTCGAGTGATTTTGAAGTGTATCCACCGAAAATCAAGGAATCCGTTCAGCGTAAGAGTGCGCCGGTTTCCGGGAGCAAAACCTATGAGTACATCCTGGTGCCGCGGTTCCCGGGTACGCAGCAAATCGACCCGGTCCGGCTGTCCTATTTTGATCCCGATCTAAAAGCCTATAAGGTTCTGCAGACCGATCCCATTCAGATTCGTGTGGAACAGGGGGATGAACCATTTGCATTGATACCGCCAGGAGCCACCAAGGAGCAGGTGAAATGGCGGGGCAAGGATATTCGTTTTATCAAGACCGAAACCGCCGTATTCAGGAAAACCGGCGCATCGATGCTCAACATGGTGTTTTTCTGGACGGTACTGCTCATCCCCCTGGCCGGACTGTCTGCCGCATATGGAATGAACAGGCATCTCAACCGGATACAGGGTGACATGGCCTATGCCAGGGATCGCCGGGCGGGCCGGATGGCAAAGAAACATCTGAAAAAAGCCGCATCCCTCATCGGATCCGGACAGGATGCCGGAGCACAGAAAGCGTTCTACGCGGAAGCCGGACATGCGGTGATGGGTTTTCTGGGCGACAAGCTCAATATGGCCAAGGCCGGACTGATTTCGGAAGAAGTCAGATCCGTACTGGAAAACCGCGGCGTCGGGGCGGATACCATCGCATCCGTGTTTTCCATATTGCAGACCTGTGATTTTCAGCGCTTTGCACCCAGTGATACATCAAAGGAGGACATGCAGGCGTTTTTAAAGCGTACGGAACGCGTTCTCGTGCAGCTGGATCGCGAGCTGCGCAAATGAGGAGAAACGGATTGAAAAAGACCGGGATGATTATCTGCTGCGCCTTGTTTATGGCAGCTGGGCTGTCAGCCGATTCCCGTCAGCATCTCTTTGAAAAGGGAAACACTTTGTATACGGAAGGGAAATTCGAAGAGGCGCTGCGTGCCTATATGGAAATTCTGGATATGGGGTATGAGAACGGTCCGCTTTACTACAATATCGGCAATTGTTATTACAAGGCGGGCCATATCGGCCGTGCCATACTCAATTATGAGCGTGCCCGGAAACTCATGCCATCGGATGAGGATCTGAAAGCGAACATGAGCATCGCACAGCTGTCCGTTGTGGACCAGTTTGAGGTCAGTCCCGATTTTATCGGGATTCAGCTGCTGCATGCTTTTTATTACACGCTGCCGAAGCGGCTTCAGATCACGCTCTTTCTGGCCACCTATGTGCTGTTCATGGGCGTGCTGATCTGGAGGCTGCTCACGCGCTCCTCGATGGGGATGTTCCTGTTACGGCAGTTCACCTGGATATTCGGCGCATTTTTTCTGGTCCTGGCACTTTCCCTGGCAGGACGGATCGCGGATGAACAGCGGTCCGTGGAGGCCATTATTCTGGCCGATAAAGTGGACGTGATGAACAAACCGGTCAAGGAGGGGGGCGAAGTGGCCGGCAGCCTGCATGAAGGCACCAAGGTGCGCCTGGACCGGAGTTATGAGGACTGGGTTGAAATTATTCTGCCGGACCGTCACGTGGGATGGGTGCCGAAGTCGGCGCTTGAAGAAATATGAGGTCTTTGGGTCTATAGGGTCATTGGGTCGTTGGGTCATTGAGTTGTTGAGTCATTGGGTCGTTGAGTCGTTGGATCATTGAGTCGTTGGGTCATTGGGTCATTGAGTCGTTGGGTCGGAGCGTGAAGCGGAGAATCGGGGATGATGAGAAACGGAGATATAAAGAACAGACCGCAAGACCGCTGACGGCAAGACTGCCGAAAATCCAAGTTTCAAATTCCAAAATACAAATAAATTCCAACCTGCAAATTCCAAATTCAAAACAAGACGGCGGACTGTGCCCCATATACTCATACACTCATACACACTTTTACTGCTTATTCAATCATCCTCTTTCTTTATATAGTCCATGCTGTCTTCCTTTTCCCATACCGTCAGATTTTTCCTGATATATTCGATCACTTTCTGATGTTCGTCCGATCCGCGGCTCTGAACCGGGATCGGGGGGCCGAATGCGAACCGCACCGTTAAGGATGGATCGATACCGCCGAAATCCTTCAGCCGTTTGCCGTTTTTCCAGGCCGCACTGCACAGGGCCAGTGGAACGATGGGCGCATCCGCCTTCTGGGCCAGTTTGGCTCCGATCGAGCTGAATTGATCCGTATCGAATGTCACGGTCCTGGTCGTCTGCGGAAACACCACGATGGAGATCCCTTTGCCCAGCCGTTCGATACCGCCTTCGATGACTGCTATCAGATCCTGCCGCGGCTGTGTCCGTGTGACAGCTATCGGATCACAGTACTGCATGATATGTCCGAATACGGGATAATCGAGAAGACTCTGTTTCACGACAAATGTGGCGTTTATGATTGGCAGCAGGATGGCGGGCAGGATCACGGTCTCGAGCACGCTCATGTGATTGCCGATGATGACGCAGGGGGATTTCAGGTTTTCCAGATGTTCGATTCCGCTGATTTCAAACCGGACGCCCACTTTTTCAAGGCCCAGCATCACCCGGTAACTGGACGATGCCCATTCCATGTTGTTATATGAGCCGCGTTTGGACAGGCGGCTTGAATAGAAAACCTCACGGATAAAGGTTCTGTACAGGCAGAGTTCCGGAAGTTTACGGCAGAACCAGGGTATGTGCACAGGGTGGGTTCGATATACACCATTTGTATATTGCAACAGTTTCATTAATCCAGTATTCCCATTATTTTTGTGTTGAAGTGGCGTCTGAAAGTATCTGACCAGGAGATCAGGCACACGTCCCGATAGAATGAACGGCGCCTGATCCCGAAGGAAACAAGGATTATCGCACGATCCAGCTGTCGATCAGATTGACAATGGATTGGGCGGCCGTCTGAACCTGGAGAAATCCGGCAGCCGTTTCCCTGGGCAGATCCGGGTGGGATTCGAGCTGTCTGCTTACCGTGCTCACGATCTGCGCGGCCCCTTCGCGTACGGCCCCGAGCGCCTCACCGACATCCTCAGGGATTTCGCCGTCCGGAGTGTAGATGCTTTTCACGCGGGATTCGAGCCTGCCCAGTTTTTCGGTTATGGCTTCCAGACGGTTATCCGACGCATTGTTCACGGATTTCCCTTTCTCGATCCGGTTCAGATTCAGTCCGGCCACGCGCAGATCCACGGCTTTCAGCTGATCCACGACCGCATTGAGCTTGTTGACGATTTCCTTGAACGGTGAGGGTTCGACTCCGGCCTGTACGGATATTGAAAATGCGAGGACCGCACACAGGCCCGCAAGCACGGCGAACGAATGTTTCTTCATCATAATGGATGCCTCCATCAATATGTCCGTATCTTGAAATGAAGATCGGTTGTCGGATAATCAACCGGTGTCAGGCACCTGACATGCTTTCTGAGTTTACAAAAAATATGGGAAAAAAGCAATGTGGTTTTCATGTCCGTGTTACGATTCTTTTGCCTGCTCATGAGCGTATCGTATTGAGCAGGATCCGCAGTACGGGTTTTGCCAGTAATCCTCCCGCAGCCGAGAGCGAAGCGAGGATATAAAAGGTTTCCATATTCCCGGACATGATTCTTATAATGAGACCGATCACGGCGCAGGATTCAATCTGGGCCAGTACCTGGGGATAGAGCGAGGTCACACCTTGAATCATCCGGAATTTTTTAAGGTCCGTTTCGCTCAAAGCTGAAACATCGATGTCCGGACCGGGACTGGTTTTCTGCCTGAACAATTGATTAAGCCAGTGAACGAACTTTACTGATCTGAAAAGAAAATAACCGGCCAGGGTTCCTGTCAAAACATCCAGAATACCGATGACAGTAAGAATTTTGAAAAATAGGGGAGGATAGGACTTCGGCTCAGCGGGATGAACACGCGAGGCGACAATCCCAATAAAAAGAATGGCGGCAAAAAATCCGATCCAGAACAGTCTGAGCCTTCTGTCCGCCTTGCGGAAGTTCTCTTCAAGAACGTGTGGCAGCATCGGGCAGTCTCATTCACGAATGAAATGAAGTGTTCATGTGCATGGAGCACAACGAGCTCAGTTTTCTTTCTTCCCCGCCGGTATCATGCTGTCTATGACGATGGATGCGTTGACATACACGATCAGCAGATAGTCGAGTGTGCCTATCTGGCGGGTCAGCAGAAACTTGGCCGGCAGCAACACGGCAACCGCAATGACCGTGATCATCCAGATCTGATAGCATTTCGACCGGTTTTTCAGTTTCTTAAAGACCATCGATGCCTCCTTTTTACGGTAATCCGATTGTTCAGCCGTGCTGCGTCATCTGTTTGGCGGATTTGCTACAATTACGGATATCATACCGATAATATACCATTTTATTTTCCGGACATATGGAACATGAGTGTAGCAAATACCGGCGGGCTGAATAAAAACCATGGGACGCTTTCATATCTGTGGGTAAGAAACAAGCCGATGCCCGTTCCAACCAGGCTGCCGACCATGGTCCATTTTCGTGAACCTTCAAAACCGTTCCGCTTTCCGATGCGGAACACGGATTCGCCGACAGCGAGCGAATATCCTGCAAGGGCACCGGAATTCATCGCGATTTCCGTGTATTTGCCGGAAAAATCCCGGGATTCGTTGGTGCAGATCATGGCCAGCCCCCCTGTCAAAAATCCTGCTGCCAGGAAGCAGGGAATGCCGATCAGGCTGCCAAGCGTGGCCTGTTTCACAGCCGTGTACATGCGGCTGCCTGCACTCGTATTGCAGGCGGAACTCATTCCGGGGAGCACGGATCTTGAAAGACGAACATGGTTCAATCCCCCGGGCACGCATGCAAAATCAGCGGTCACTGTTTTGAAAGGCATTGGCGGGGCTGTTGCACGCCCGGTGCTTGGCGGGGATCCGCAGCAGTCCTGTCCGGAGAGCATGTGCGTCGAAAAAAGAATGAACAAAAGCCGCAGAATTGGATATTGTATCGTCATACTCATGCCCATTTGTGTTCCCTGAACGGTTGAAAATATATCATGATGATGGATCGGATATGAATCCATTGTACAAAAAAAAACCGAAAAAATCAAACGGAATCCCGGCATGATTTCTCCAGGGGAGCCCGGACCGGTGGAGACGGCCCGGCACCCCGGGATATGAAGCGGCACTGTTAAAACCGGACCGAAAATGTGACGGACCGGAGGCCTGTGGAAAAACGGACCGGTCCGGTTCCGCCTTTTTTGTGAATTTCCGGCAGCATATAACCAAGCACCATACCCACGGCTGCACCGGTCACAACATCGCTTGTATAATGTTCCCCGCATTGGATCCGTGCATAAGCGGTCAGTGACGCGAGGGTCATCCCGGCACCCCAGACTACGGGTGTCCACCGTGAACCCGGCCTGTAATCAGAAAATACCCTGGATATAAATGCCGCCCGGGCGAACGCTTCCACTGCGTGCCCGGAAAAAAAGGATCCCTTTGCGTCTCCCCAGGACAGCGCAGCAATTTCATGCCGTTTATCCACACTCAGCGATTCATTGAACAGATAGGGGCGCTTTCTCGCGGTCAACCCCTTGGTTAAGGCGGTAAAGCCCTTGATCACATAAAAAGCTTCCAAAAACATCAGTGCCGTGGTAATTGTGCTTTTCCAATCCCGCTCCACCACAGGGGGCAGGAACACCAGGGCCGTGGATACGGACAGCATATCCCTGAATGTATCGCTGTGCCTGTCCCAGGACGGCGACCAGGCGTATGTAGCGCACCGGTCGAACCGGTTGATGTCCGAGTGGCGAAAGCTCGCGATTTCGTCCCGGCTTATGGATGTCTGTCCGTCGATTAATCCTTCCCCGATCCGGTCCATACCGATACCCAGGGGAATCAAAATCCAGTCAATACGATTCATTTCATAGGGGAAGACATTGTCCCGGGCGGTTGCGGTCCAGGTCATGCTTAGTGCCGCAATAAATAAAAGCCGTATTCCTGATGTGCGGTGAAGATGTTTCATGCAAGTCCTCCTTCGTAATGGTGCATGGTCATTTCCGTCAAATCATGTCAGTAAGATTATAATTTCCGATGGGGATTTCAATCGGCCATCAGGATGATTTTTGAGTCTGCTGAGTCCGACTTTGGTATGATCAGGAGGGATTTTTTTGTAATGAAAAGAAAATCAAAAAGGCAGATCCGACGGGCCGTGCTTCCTGGAGAACAGCGAGATCAGTTCAAAACGGCTTTTTACACCGCATTTCTGAAAAATGTTGCTGATATGGGTCTTGACCGTGCTTTGTGAAATAAAAAGGGTGTTTCCTATTTTTCTGTTGCTGTATCCCTGAAGAATCAGCTTGATGACCGCTTCTTCCCGCGTCGAAATTCCGTAACGTTCAAGTAAGTGCTGAGCGGACGCTGAGTCCATGTGAATCGCTGAGGCCCGTATACTTCGGACCAGCAGCCGGGTGAATACAATACTGTATGCACAGTACAGGAGCGGGTAGAATTCGACTGAAAAAAAATCAGGGAAAAGCATGTCCGCAATCAGACCCGGTGTGTAGATCCATAGTAGAAGAAGAAAATAAAAGGCGAACTTATTTTTGCCGGCATCCCGGACCTTTCCGTAATAAAGGGAACCCGTGATGACGGCATAGACAATGATCCCGGCGAACAGCATTTTCTCGAGCAGATCGCCGGTCTCATCCAGTGCCCGGCTGCCTGCATTTTCCGTCCAGTGCTGCCCGATGAAGGCCATGATGATCAATGCACCCAGAACGGTGTTTCGCTGTCTCTCACCCGGCACTGCAAAAAGATGATGCATCAGAAAAGGAACCGTGAACATCATGAGATACATGACCGGGAACTCAAGAAGATAACTGGTGATATGTTCGATGGCAGGAGGCAGATCCGGTATATTGATCCGGGCGTATAGGTCGAAAAGGGCAAGAAAAATCATGCCGGTATAAACGGTGTAGAAAAACAGATACCGGCGGATCAGCGGATCCCGGGATCGGATTTCGATCACGACGGCAGCGGCAAGGGAAGCGATGCCGGTCAGACCGGTCAGAAGAAAATAGAAGATATGCAGATGCCCGGGCATGATTATCTGATGCCCCTGAATTTTTTATGATCAGTGAGTATGTACACAACATGCCTGTACGCATCTGTCATCTCGAACGCCGGTTCGCCGGCATTCCAGTTCGAGATGCTTGCGGCCAGAAAGACCTGTGAAAAATTGGCGACCGGCGGATCGAAGTGCAAGGTGACGGGCACGATATCAGCGGTTAGAAACGCTGCAATCCGAGTTAAATAAAAGGGCACCCTGAAATTCCGGATTCGGGATGCAGCGGCCAGGAATAAAGGGAATCGACGCATGATGTACCCTGGTTTGATTCAATGTATGATCAGGTCCACCAGCCCGCCAAGCAGCGGGAGTAGGAGAATGGATCCGATAATGATCAAAGCGATTAGAATAGTCTTCAGAAATCCTGAAAATGTTCTTTTAAACATCAGGGAACAACGGTTACTTATTTCAGTGCGACGGTCCAAGGGGACGAAGTGCTGCAGTTGTGCAATATGTCCGTGTGTGGTGGAGAATACATATCCCATGATGATGATCACGCACAATGCCCCGATGAATTGATACGGTTTTGCCGGGATGAAATTTTTCAGCATGAGGATGATGATCGAAGCTTTAACGATATAAATATGCAGGGGATTGATCTCCCGTGTCGCTTCTATACGGACTACCGGTCCGCCGCAGGTATCGCAGGTAAGGTAGCTTTTACCAAACAGGAAGGTGTTGCATTGTCTGCAATAAGGCACCGGGTTTGATGGGCCCGCATTCAGATGGCTCGTTATTTCAGGGCCGTATTTGTTGGGGCCGGCTTCGCCCTTCCTGAAAAACAGTTCGATGATCAGCCAGAGAAGGATGATGAGATTGACGAGGGGGATCCACATCAGCATCAGGTATTTGGGGCGCTTCCCCCTGTCTTTCATGCGTTTTGAGTAAATCACCATGAAGGGCCAGAAATAGAAAATCACGGGCAGCATCAGTGACAGGATGGTGTTGTGAGCAATTAGATGCAGGACCAGGCCAGATACGGTCAACAGAAGCATCAGCACAAACCAGGTCAGGATAAATGTTTTCCGGTTCAATCTTCCGTGCAGTGTGAACAGCAGTCTGTAAATGGTCATGTGCCCGCTCCGGGATATTTATCGTATCAGAATCATCTTCCCTGTATGGAGCCTGCCGTCTGTCTGCATCCGGACCAGGTAAACACCCGATGCGGAGGCCGTGCCGGAATCATTCAGGCCGTTCCAGGCTGTCTGATGCGAGCCGGCCTCTTTCCGTTCATCCAACAGGACACGCACTTGATGCCCCCGCACATCGAAAACACGGATGGTTACACGGGCGGGAGCCGGCACATCGTACCGGATCAGGGTGACGGGATTGAACGGATTGGGCGTGTTCTGATACAGCGCGAACCGGGCTGGTAATGAACCGCTTTCATCAGCGGCTGTGCTTCCCCCGGTGACCGTGACGGTCACGGGTCTGCTCACCAGCGTGAGTTCCATGACCAGCGTACTGGTGATTTCGCAATGGTATTTTCCTGCGTCCGCTGCATCGAGAACGGGCAGTGTGTATTCCGGCGAGACGGCACCGGCAATATCCGCCTTGTCTTTTTTCCACTGGTACCGGTTGGCCGTGCCGCCCACCTGCACAGACAGGGTGAGGGAGGCGCCGGCAGTTAGTGTGGTGTCCGCACGATCACCGACACTGTCCTGGGGAGCATAGGTAAACGTCGGGATGGCCAGGTTGGGCTCAATGTCTTCGAATGTGAGACGGTTCCTGTCCACGGCAGCATCGGTCAAAGTGGCAATGCCGGACAGATCCGGCAGCCCCGTGAACCGGTTCTGGAAACAATCGAAGCTCTTCAGGGCCGTCAGGTTCGACAGCGAGGAGGGCAGATCTCCGAAGAGTTGGTTATCATAGATATCGAGGTATTGGCATTGCGTCCAGTTCCCGAGGCTGGCGGGCACCTCGCCTTCGAGCTGATTGGAATTGAGATAAACCCGCTCGAGCTTCGTACAATCGCCCAGTTCCGGCGGTATGGAGCCGGTCAGCTGATTGTTGCCCAGCGTGAGATATATCAACTCAATGCAGTTCGAGAGTTCCGTAGGAATTTCACCGGTCAGCTGGTTATTTCCCAGATTCAGGGTTTCCAGACATGTGCAATCGCCGAATGCCGCGGGGATCTGTCCGGACAGCTGATTGCCGCCCATGTTACAGTTGGCGAGCAGTGTACAGTTCCCGATTCCGGAGGGAATGGAACCCTCCAGCAGGTTGTTATCCAGGCCAAGGTCATTCAGTGCGGTCAGTTGTCCGATCTGTGCAGGAATATTGCCCACGATGCGGTTGCCTGAAAGGATCAGCTGGCTCAGTTTGGGCAGATCGAAAATCTGAAGCGGTATGGTATTGCCCAGCTCGTTGACCTCCAGGTGGAGCGACTGGAGCTCGGTCAGCTGTCCCAGCGACTGGGGTATGCCTCCGGTCAGGTGATTGTCATACAGGTACAGTCCGTGCATTGCCGTGAGATAGCCCAGTTCGGGAGGCATGACTCCGCTGAGTCCGTTGGACGCCAGAGCGACTATGGTCACGCGTCCGTGTTCTACCGTGATGCCGTACCAGGACGTCACGGGGCCGGACAGCCAGTTCGTATTGTTCGTCCAGTTGGGGCCGTCCGTGGCATTGTACAGGGCCACCAGGGCCAGTGAGTCCTGGACAAAAGGATCCGGTCCGTCGGGTTCTGTTCTCGAATAAATTTTCAGATTTCTCAGAACACCTTGATACGTCAGGCCGTAACCCGAATGCGTGATTCCCACGAATCGCTCATCGCCGTGGGTGAATCCGGTCAAATGCATTTCGTCCACCTTGGTTCCGTCCAGATAACAGCGTGCCGTACCGGACAGGCTGTCGTACGTGACCGTGAACGTCTGCCAGAGGCCCCAGGTGTATGCGTGTTCATGATTGTATCCGAATCCGACGATGCCGTCCGAATCCAGGTAGCTGTCGATCCAGCGGTATGAACCTCCCCCGATCAGCAGCACATGGCCCTCGGTATAAGGTTCGGCCACGAAAATATCCGCGCTGAACGCAAATTTCTGGAATGAAAAACCGTCGAGCCGGGGTGTGACCGCCTGGCATCCGTCCGGATCCTCACCGCCCACGTATTTGCCGTTGCAGTAAATGCCGCCGTCCTGGAACGGTGTATTGATGAGAGTTATATCTTCCTGCCGGCCGGTTGTATCCGATGCATCAATCGTGAGCGGATAATGGGCGATCAGTGTCAGGTCCGTGAGATCCTGGGCATGAGCTGAGACCAGCGCGGACAGTAAAGTAAACCATAGGCAGCACCGGATAGCGGTTTTCATGGTTATCTCCCTCATAGACAACGGTTAATCGGGGCAAGATCGTAATGCTTTAATAAAGCAAGAAGGAAATTAAATATCAAGCGGTATTCCTGTGACTGAATAATAGACAGACTCTGTGACGTTTTTGTCTTAAATGCATTTTTTGTCGATTTTACTTGCATTTCATGAATCAACCGATTATATTTATTGTGAAAATTTTCACGTTGTGAAAAAATTAACAATTAAACTATGTTGAATACGGATCATGAATAAAACGCCGCAGAAAACAGTCGAAAGGCTCATCCAGTACCGGCGAATCGTTCAGCAGATGCGGGATGCCGGACAGGAAAAGGTGTTTTCCCATCAGATCGCGAGAGTCAGCGGCGCTTCGCCCGCGCAGATCCGCCGCGACCTGATGGGGGTCGGATATTCCGGGTCCCCGGCCCATGGATACATCATTCATGATCTGCTTCAGGGCATTTATGAATTTCTCGGGCTGACAGAAAAAAAAGGGGCGTGCATCGTGGGGCTCGGATCCCTGGGACGGGCCATACTCGGATATTTTCACGAACAGAATCCCGTACTCAAAATCAAGGCCGCTTTCGATACGGATCCTGCAAAAACCGGGATCGTGTTTCACGGCACCCTGTGTCATCCGGCTTCGGATATGGCAAGCGTGATACGCGACAAGGAAATCACGGTGGCTATACTCACGGTTCCGGTGGAACAGGCTCAGCAGGCCGCGCAGCAGCTGGTGTACGCAGGCATACGGGGCATCCTGAACTATGCCCCCGTTGTACTGGATATCCGGCCGGATATTTTTGTGGAAAACAGGGACATGATTCAGGCCGTGGAAAAAGTGGCCTATTTTTCAAAATAAGCACAGCAGAGGATGATGCATATGCATGAAACAGTTCAGCGAATTCTGGAAAATTACAGGGATGCGGGAAGGGACGCCCTGATTCCCATACTTCAGGAAGTGCAGGAAACACAGGGTTATCTGTCCCGTGATGCCGTGGTCGAAATAGGCCGGCACCTGAACCTGGCGGCCAGCAAGATTTACGGTGTGGCCACTTTTTACAATCAGTTCCGTTTCGCGCCGCTGGGACGCATCCATATTCAGGTCTGCCGCGGTACGGCGTGCCATGTCAAGGGATCCGCGAAAGTGCTGGAAGCGATTCAGAACGAGCTGAAAATCAGACCCGGCGAAACGACGAAGGACGGTCTTTTCAGTCTTGAGGTGGTGGCATGCATCGGGGCCTGCGGGCTGGCTCCCGTCATCTCCGTGAACGGGGAGTTCCATGCGGGTGTCGAACCCGCCCAAATCAGAAAGATACTCAACTCCTGCAGGGAAGGAGTGACCGCTCATGAATAAACATGCAATCACACAACCCGCAGCGGAACCTGAAGCTGCCACACTGAAGGCCCTGCTTCTGGATTCTGTGACATTGGGGAAGGAAGGCGCGCCTCATGAAACGGATAATCATCTGCGTTTTATCCGCAGGGAGGATGTCAGAAGGCCCGTGTTTTTCGTGGGCACGGGAACCTGCGGTCTGGGTGCCGGAGCCGGTCATACGCTGAAAGCGATACGGAATTATCTTGAACAGAAGCATCTGGATGCGGATGTGGTCGAAGTCGGCTGCGTGGGATTGTGCGTGGAAGAACCTTTGATGGATGTGCAGATGCCCGGACGCTGCCGGTTGTCGCTGAAAAAAATGACGGCCGACCGGATTCCGGATACGCTCGACCGGCTGCTTCAGGATGAAATACCTGCGGATCATGTGATCGGTCAGTACCGGAACGATGCGCTCAAATCCTGGGACAGTGTGCCGTTCATGCATGAGCATCCTTTTTTCGCACCCCAGATGCGGCGGGTTCTCGTTCATTGCGGCCTCATCGATCCTGAAAGTCTGGAGGAGTATATGGCTCATGGCGGATACCGTGCCCTGGCCGATACGCTGCGCAATGTCACGCCGGGAGAGCTGTGCGATATCGTGCTGGAAAGCGGCCTCCGCGGACGCGGGGGAGGCGGGTTTCCGGCAGGCCGCAAGTGGACACTTGCACTGGAGCAGGCTGCGCGCCATAAATACTTCGTGTGCAATGCCGATGAAGGGGATCCGGGTGCATTTATGGACCGTGCCGTGATCGAGGGCGATCCGTTCCGCCTTCTGGAAGGTCTGACACTCGCCGCGTACGGTATCGGGGCAGACAAGGCCTATATCTATATCCGTGCCGAATATCCGCTGGCCATACGCAGGCTGAAAAGCGCCATCCGGCAGGCCCGGGATTACGGACTTCTTGGCAAGAACATACTGAAAAGCGGGTTCGATCTCGATATCATCATCAAGCAGGGGGCCGGCGCATTCGTGTGCGGAGAAGAAACTGCCCTGCTGCACAGTATCGAAGGCAAACGCGGCATGCCGAGACCCCGGCCCCCGTTCCCTTCGGAAAGCGGACTTTTCGACAGCCCCACGGTCATCAACAATGCGGAAACGCTGGCCAATGTGCCGGATATCGTGCTGAAAGGCGCCGGCTGGTTCCGTTCGGTGGGTACGGAGAACAGCAAAGGCACCAAGGTGTTCGCCCTG
>JAFGGN010000026.1 GCA_016930535.1 bacterium | reverse complement strand
ATTTGGGATTTTCAGCGGTCCGCAGTCTGCCGTCCGCGGTCTTCTTTTAGGGGGACGGGACGCGGGGACTCATACACCCATATACGCTTATACTGCTTTTAAGCGGTCCGCAGTCTGCCGTCCGCGGTCTGCATTTAGCATCTCCGTTTCTCATCTTCTCCGTCTCTCCGAAGCATTTAAGGTCAGTGGTCATCAGTCCGCCGTGGGTGGGATGAATCCGGTTCATCCCACCGTGTTTCAATATTCCAGCGGCTCAGCATCCGGTCCCTCGTAGAACCGCCGTCTGGATATCGGCACATCCGCCCGGTCGGAATATCCCCGCATTTCCCAGAAACCGAGCTGCGAGGCATCGATCACCTCCATTTTGTCGACCCATTTTGCCCATTTGTAGCCGTACTTGCCAAAGGCGATCACACGGAGCGGAAAGCCGTCATGTTCCTGAAGGGGAGAGCCGTTCACTTCATAGGCGAGCAGTATGTTGTACTTATTCAGGTAAGCGACGGGCAGGGAGGTGGCATACCCGTCCGCGCAGCCGAAATGCACATATTCTCCTTCGGGCCGGATGTGCGCCATGTCAAGCAGGTCCCTGACCGGAATTCCCTTCCAGTTGCCCCACACTTCCCATCCTTCCACGCAGTACATGAGCATGGTATCCGAAAAGGCGGCAGGCAATGCCTGAATCTGTTCCCATGTCAGGGAAAAGGATGAATCGACCAGGCCGGTGATTTCCAGCCGGAAAGAATCCAGATTAATCGCCGGCACGCCCAGAGCGCTGCGTTCGGCGCCCTCTTCAGCCGGATTCAGTTTGCCGCCATTGGGTGTGGCCATGGTCGTCACATCGGTATTCCCCTCGTTCCTGTCGTCGTACCGGATGATTTTTCCGTCCTGTTTTTCACAGCCGGCGAGAAATCCGGACATGAGGATTATCATGAAAATCAAGGGTTTCATGGTTCAGACCTCCGGAAGAAATCGATGATAAAAGCCATTTCTTACCTTAGCGAAGATGTTTCAATGCGATCATAATCGCATTCGATGCCGGCACAGTCCGTTCAACGGACCGCATATGATTCCGGTATGAACATGGGACCGGGCATCCGTTCCGGCCATCGAAATTAAACGGATCCATTCATGAACCGGTTCCGGACAGGTCGCGTATTTTACGATTCAGTTATTTTAATAAGGAAGGTGTGAAGTTGGTTATTCTGTAATAAATGGTTCGCAAATTTTTTAATTTCATGAATGACTTGATCATGTCCTCATGAGACCAGGTTGTTCATGATTAATGATATAAATGGAAATCATACAGCGTAAGAATAATTACAGCCAAATAAAACAGACTGAGAAACACAAACCAAGATATAAACGTTTTAAAAAATTCTAGTGAATATGTATCACCGAAAATTTTACATCGTACTGTTTTAAATTTAATCGATAAAAACAGGGATACACAGATGAGTGCCATGAATAAAATGATTAATAGACGAATATCTTCTGATATCAACCTGAAATGATCTAACAGTATTGTTATTACAGCTGTGCCAGCTCCTATGCTGGATATTTTTGAATTCAATTTCTTAATTGGCTGGTTCAGGTCCATTTTCAATTTTTCATCTGGTTCCGGTTTGAAACCGACTTCTTGAAGTCTGTCCATTATTTTCTTTGAATTAAGGTGATAAAATGCGATTTTTATTGAATAAACATTATGAATATATATATCACCTTTATGTTCTTCAATATTTATGATTTCTGATTTCTGATTTGTCAAGTGTAAGAATATGAATACCCAGTATAGAGAATACGAGTTTGTCATGAAATACTTTCAGACCCGCCATGGGCGCGCTAGCTCGCATGGTTTTAATATTTATTGCTCCATGATATGTCTTCATTTTTCAAAGCCTATGCAATTATATATCGATATCCAACACTATTTTTAAATTGTCTGTTACTTTTTTTCTCAGGTCTTTTGGCAGCCTGCCTGTTTTTTTTATCAGTCTTCTATTGTCTATTGCCCTTAATTGATCGATCATGATATCACAATCTTCATGAACATTTGCAGTTCCCTTTTCAATATGTACTCTTAAAATATTGGATTTTTTCCTGATATTTGTGGTTATCGGACAAATAATCGTCGAGGGATGCGGGATTTTATTCAACAGATCGGTTTGAATGATTAGTACGGGCCTCGTTTTTCCTGATTCTGTCCCAATTTGAGGATTGAGGTCAGCTATCCAGATCTCATTTTTCTGGACGCTCATAATTCAATGTCCTCAAATTCCTTAAGAACAGACATGGAATCCTCTTTGACAATGGATGATTCATGCCTCAGCTTTTCTTCGATTAACTTCCTTTTTTGTATTTTATTGTAATGATCGATTGCCTCGTTGATGTATCTGTTTCTTGGTTTTTTCAGGTTGTGGACAATATGTTCAACTTCGACAAAGATGGAATCGTCAATTTTCAATGATATTGTTTTCATTTCAGATCTCCGGGTATCTACAAAAAGTATATACTAAATATATATAAAAAATTGTACAATTTCAATCTAATATTGGGTGTTTTCGATTTCGTCCTGTTTTAACGGACAATTGACACAGTTTATTCAATAACAAACCGCACTTCCCGGCTCATGACTTTTCCGGCACTGTTTTGTACGAGAGCAGTGTAATCTCCGGCGGTCTTTTTACGGGCATCCTGTACGGTCAGAACAGATCTATTTTTTCCTTTGAACGGTTTGCTGACCCGGAACCACTGAATGTCCGCCCCGGGAACCGTAAAAACGCCGATCCTGAATTCCGCTGTTTCGCCTTTTTTGACATTGACCGCCTGCAGCTGTGACAGAATGACCGGGGACATTGCGGGTATCCATCCTGCTGCACCGAAAAAATATTGTGAATTGAATAACACGACTCGATTTACTACGAATACACCTGGTATCGAGAGCTTTGAACTTTATTTCATTAATACCATCTTCCGGATATCCAAGAATTTTTCTGTCCTCAATTGAATGAAGTAGATTCCGCTTGGAAGGATTCCGGCGTTATAACTAATTTTATGTCTTCCGGCAATGCAATTTTTGTCGAGCACTCTTTGAATAAACTGTCCTCTGACATTCAGGATGTTTATTTGCACGTGTGAACGCGCCGGGATTTCAAATGTGATCCGGGTTGTGCCGTTAAACGGATTCGGATAATTCTGATGCAGGCAGTATTCTGAGGGCTGACTGGCAAAGTATGCATGTTCGACACCGGTATTTGGATTGTTATATACGGTTCCGGCGACAATGGTGCTGATTACGGCCAGATCCTTGATATCGTTCGGGGGAATGGAATACATATCATCCGACCAGACAACCATGTCGGCATATTTCCCGGCTTCAATCGATCCCTTGATATTTTCTTCGAATGCCGCATAGGCCGATCCCATGGTTTGGGCGTAAAGTGCTTCCTGAATGGTCACATGTTCATTAAAGCCAAGGAAATGTCCGGTTTCGGACTTTCGCATACACGCGCTCCAGAGCGTATACTTGGGTGCGATACGGGGAACGGTTGGAAAATCGGTTCCCAGAGCCACCGGAATACCTCTGTCCAGCAAAGAACGCATCGGCATAAAACGCTTCGCCCGATCTTCCCCCCAAAAACCAACATAAAATTCTGCAGCATCATATATGATTGCTGGCTGAAGAGATACGACTACGCCCAGTTCTTTCATCCTGTCCATCGCCTCTTCCGTGGGAATCATACAATGCTCAAGCCTGTGCCTGTGATCGAGCCGGAACGTATCATTCTGTGCCTCCTCGATGACATCCAGAGCCAGATCGATGGCATGATCCCCCATACAATGGAACGCGATCTGGTGCCCGGCCCGATGCAGCCGTTTGACCGCTGTCAGCAGTGAATCCTGATTCCAGGTGGACATGTCCCAGGAAGGGCCGGGATGATATTCATAAGTATAGGAAGTGGGAGGCTGCCCGTCCAGCAGGAACTTGTCACCGCTTAGGCTGAGCCAGGGGCCCCGGTAAATGAACAGATTGTTCAGGCTGATATCCGCATCCTGGGGTCTCTCGATCGTATAAAGCAGGTACGCCCTGACCTTGAAGGAATCAAGGGCCGTATAATACCCCATCACCCGCGACATGCCCCGTGTATTTACATCCTGGTAGCTCGTGATCCCGGTCACGAGGCATAATTCCTGGGCAAACAGCACATCCGCGGCCAGGGCATTTTCGTCAAAAACGGGGAAATAATGCCGTACCAGGTCCATGGCCGGATGATTCCAGAACAATCCGTTGGGCTCTCCGGTAATGGAGTCTTTTTCGACAATGCCGCCCACCGGATTCTGAGTGTCCGAGTCGATTCCGGCGATTCTCAGCGCTTCGCTGTTGGCAGAACCGTAATGTCCGCCCTGACTCGTGAGAAAAACGGGATTGTCGGGGGAAACCGGATCCAGATCATACTTGGTCGGGATTCGCATGTCTTCAAGTTTGAAGAAACCGTCACCGATGACCCATTCTCCCGGCGGCGTCTCCTGCACACGCGCCTCGATTGCAGTGACGACTTCAATGATTGAATTGCAGGTCCTCAGGTTGACATAGTCTTTTTCAGCCTGTCCGTAATACATCAGATGCAGATGCGAATCGATCATTCCCGGAGTGACTGTCCGGCCGTTCAGATTACGCATATCGGTCTCAGGTCCCTGATACTGTGCAATTTCGGCATTGGTTCCGACAGCCAGGATCAGACTGTCCTTCACGGCAACAGCCTGGGCAATCGAGTTGTCCGCATCGACCGTGATGATTTTACCATTCCAGATTATCAGGTCTGCATACTCGGTTTGTGCGATCGCGTTATTGGCAGAGTACAACAACGAAAAAAAGACGAAAAACAATGTCGGTTTGTTCATCACATTCTCCTCTCATCGGTCATGTCGGGCATTGTCCGTAATTTGATCATCGAAAATCAGATTTGCAAGCAGATTCGAAGGGCGGCATTTGCCCCGGCAGTGAAGATGCACCTGTAAATTCATAAAATCTTGCGTCAGGGAGGGCTACATATACACGGGATGGCATAAAGCACGGCCTTGTTAATCATTTTTGAGTATGGGTATCATGACAGAAACACCCGGCAGAAGATTGACCGGCGAGTATATGTTCACGTATCAATCGGTTTTATGGATAAAAGCGGGCTGAACAGCGGCTCGCTGATCCGGCTCATTCAACGACAAGCCGCACTTCCCGGCTCATGACTTTTCCGGCACTGTTTTGTACAAGAGCCGCGTAATCTCCGGCGGTCTTTTTACGGGCATCCAGTATTTTCAGTATGGATTTGTTTTCTCCTTTTAACGGTTTGCCGTTCCGGAACCACTGAATGTCCGCCTCGGGAACCGCCCCGACTTCGATCCTGAATTCCGCTGTTTCGCCTTTTTTGATATTGACCGTTTGCGGTTGGGACAGGATGACAGGGGACATTGCGGGTGCCCATCCTCCGAGCACATAGGCGGGATCGCTGTAACGGGCGATGGTTCCGGCGTCATTATCGATGGTGAGCTGCCTGGAAACCGGGTGCCTCCGGCTTACATCCGCCGGTTTTCCGTCACCGAGATTGACACTGTTGTATTCCCAGTAGTGAATATGAGATGTGGCGTTTCCCTCGACACCCCATCCTTCGGGCCGTATACCCTGAAGCGCGCAGTTGAGCAAAACAGCTTCGGCATAGGGGTATCCTTTCCCGTTGTTGTCGCTTGTGCGTGCTATGGTTGTTTGATTTGTTCCGTTCATCCGGAATATGCAGTCGAGAAAAACATTGCCGTGATTGGCCTGCGTGTTGCGGATCCACATATGCGGGCCGTACAGGGAGATGAGCTCGCAGTTTTTGAAAAACGCCGGCCCGCGTCCGAGCACATTGTCGCCAAAACCCAGAAGACTGATATTCTCCAGATATACGGAGCCGTTGATCTGCAGTGCATCCCCGGATCCGATGATGCTCACGTTGTAAACGATATTCTCGCTGCCCGTCAGAAGCAGCCCCTCGGCCTGGGCCGGTTTGTCATTGACGGATTCGATGGTGAGATTCACGAGGTGAATGCCCCTGCAGTTGTCCCCCATAAATGCGGCGCGGCGGGACGGATACGTGCCCGGCCACTCGTTGGTGGCAATATTGGCCGGATGGGGATTGAACACCTCGTTGTTGGCATAACATACTATCACGCTGTCCCGGTTCTCTCCGAGGAACGTGACGTTTGTCTTGTTGCGGAAATACACGATTTCCTCATAGATGCCGTTTTTAATGAATATCGTGGTCCGCTCCGGATTGGCGTCCGGGATGAAATCGATGGCGCCCTGCACCGTATTGAAATCACCGGAGCCGTCTCCGGCGACCACGAGGCGTTTCGAACCGGCCGGAGGGGGTGATTTTTTTGTTGTGAAAATCCAGTCCGATTTTCCCGTGATGCCTTTGAAACTCCCGTCTTTCAGCTCCAGAACGCCGGGATCGATCCGTACATGATAAGTCCTGTCATATTCCAGCAGGTTGTGATGAAGGTAAACGGTTGCCACCGTGTCGTGAACGATGACCGGGTAAAAATGAAAGCCGTCGGTAAACCTGCCGATAATCGTCAGCTGATAATTGTCCGGAGTGGGTAATGCACCTCCGGAAGGCGTTCCCGGTTTTGTATTCGCATTGGTGAAGTTGTCTGAAATGTATGTATAGGGCACCGGGGTATAGGGTGCCCGGACACGGTTCGGAACCGTCGGACCCGGAGGCAGGCTCATGTCGAGTGAATCCACCGGCCTGCTGCCGGAAGCGTCATAGATACGGATTTTCCCGGAGTCTCCCAGGGCGGGTTCGCTGCGAAAAACCAGTTTCAGATGGGTGTCCGGATTGATGCCGGCTGATTTGTCCGCAGGAAAAAGCCGGACCGCTTTGGATTCGCCGGAAGGCCCGTGCGCATATCCGGTTGAAACAGATAGCAATCCGGTCAGGCAAAAAACCATCACCGGGGAGGAAAACGTTGTGACGACGGATCTGTTTTTACCATTTTTTTTCGCCATGCCGCACCTTTTTCAGGTTGATTATTTCTGCAGTATCAGGTTTTTCGTTTCTGAAAATTCACCCGCCCGTAACCGATTCAAAAATGAAGTGATTATCAATACGATTTCATTATATAAAATAGTTGTTTGAAAAGCAATATCAAAAGACCGGGTCGCGGCGCAGTGAAACGGGATCTTAAAAGCGTATGGAGAAGGACGTTCCGGGGAAACGTGAAAATGCGAAGCGTTTTGGGAATGCGGGATCACGGGGCCGGATGTCCGGACCTGAACGGGGGAAACATGGGGGGCATCAAAGGTTATAAAATCATATTTTAAATATATGTATATCAATAGTTTATAAAATGGTTTGACACTACGTTGCATAGTACGTAGTATAGACTCATGTACGGGCGGTGTATACAGCGACTGGCCGATAAGGATCCTGAATGCTGCATGGCAACTGTCGCTCGTGAATCATTGGTGGGCAGGAGTTGGACCGGGCGAATGGCCCGGATTCATAAATACTCTGAATGTTGCTGTCTTTCAGGTCTGAAACCGTCCTGTGAAACAGCCGGACCTTTCTGTGCTCTGCCGGATCAACCATGCTACGACCATGAATATCAAGCAATATTTATTAAAAAATATAATAAATTTATTGTAAAACAATAAAAAATTGTTGACAAATGAATTATCAACTATTATATTTGTCATGTCCAATGATTTGCAATAAAATTGAGGAGAATTGATCATGAAAAAGAAACTGTCATTATCCGGCCCGGTCAATGCAACGCTCGTTGTGCTCATTATCGCGATCCTACTTTTAACCCTGTTCAGTATATTGAATACCTCCCATTTGTTGATTTCACCGAAACCGTACTGGGTGAATATCAAGCTTCAAAATAATCAAATCATCGAATCTGATATTCAGATTACAGTCGGTAATTGGCTCGAGGTGCCTCCGTTTTTACAAAGGACAATCATTCTTCGAAAGGATCTTTCCGGTATATTGTATTTGGCCGCATGCCTTTTGATCATGATTTTACTCAAACGGCTGTATCAAAAAATATTTGTCGCAAAGACGACCGGTATTCTGGGTGCAAATCATATCAGAATGATCGGTGTGATATTGTTTTCATATACAATATGTGATTTTCTGAATAAACTGATATTTAATCTGATCATTTCGTATAACGGTTATACGCAAAACTCGGATAATATTCATGTGGGCACCCGTATTCTGCCTGATTTTGAAATCCAGCTTCTTATATTTGCATTGATCATTATCGTGATATCGGATATCTATTTAAAAGTAACCGATATACAAGATGATTTAAAACTGACAATATAAAACGGGACCCAGATATGAGTATCGATATCCGTTTGGACCTGGTTATGGTCAAGAGCCGTATTCGGCTGAATGACCTGGCTTCGCGGGTTGGTATTACTGAAGCCAATCTGTCCATTTTAAAAAATAACAAAGCGAAAGCAATCAGACTTTCGACTCTGAATGCCCTGTGCCGGGAGCTGGATTGTCAGCCGGGGGACTTAATCCAATACATCCCTGATGAAAGGGATTAATGGTTCAGGAGCCAGTCATTTCCGGGCCGCCAAACGGGGGTTGAGCGCCTTTTTCATCGATCTTCAAGCCATCCACCATAGGTGGATGGCTCCCGGTCTTTTCCAAGCCACCACCCTCGGTGGTGGCTTGGTTACTCGTCTATCTCAAATCCCCGGGAACGGGCGTCGCTCTCGACTGTTTCCAGTTTCTCCCCGGCTTCGCGGGCAATGTCTTCAGGTGATTTCGGCCAGATGGGATTGAACCATTCGTCAAACTTGTGCTGCCCCATATGGCCGATCAGCTTCCTGAGTATGCTGTCGGTCGGCTCGCCGTAAACCTTCATGTTGTGAATGATCAGGTCGGTCCGTGGATGGTCACCCGGTTTTCCGTTCGGCATTGATTTCTCCTGTGTGCGTTGTAGGATACGGTTTATTGTGAAAGTACATGGGGCGCCTGATACCCGGTTAACAGCATTCATGGTCCTGATTTAACACATAAAAACACCATATGCCCGGCATTGTTAAACAACCATTCCGCAAGGTATTTCTTAATGTTATTCAATCGGGCCGTAGTATTATCGTTCATCCACCGGTATTTAAGAAATGCGAGATCAGGGAACAGGCCATACACCCTTTCTAAAACAAAACACACGGCCCTTACGGATCAGCAGATTCCCGGATTTTCACTTCGTCAATGGCTGCGCTGCGGCACTCATTACCGATAAACAGTTCCGGTGTTTCACAACGATGAAATAATAGCCTGCAGTTACACCGGAAAACTGCAAATCCGTTGTGATGCCGTCCTCATCAACGATCATTCCGTCATTTCTTAAGAAAAACGATCCTTCGGAAACCGCCGGTCCGGGTGCATATTCTCTCAATTGCACAAATACCCAATCCGTGACATTGCCGGGGATTGCCGCTACCTGCCGCTGATCCTCATACGGACTCTGGAGAGGTATATATCCGTATGTATTGAGCTCGGTTGACATGCTGTCATCCAGGTACGGTCCATCCAGAAACAGTTTGACTGCTGCGACCACATAGATTGGATTATCGAATAAGTTCTCATACCAGGCGATTTTATCATCAGACCAGGAAGCAGACAGTACATCCAGATCTCCGTCGCCATCCAGGTCGGCTGCATATACGGACTCTGCTCTGTTTGCTGATGTCGTGATGATTTGCTGGCCACCAAAGCTGCCGGTCCCTTTGTTTTCATACCAGGCGATTTTGCACTCGTCTGCTGAAGCCGCCAGGGCGTCCATGTCTCCGTCCCCATCCAGATCGGCCGCATATACGGATCGTGCATCTTCTAATATCCCGATGATCCGCTGTGTGCCGAAGCCGCCTGCGCCATTGTTCGCATACCAGGTAATTTCATTGTCCACGCGTGAAGCAGAGAGCACATCCTTGTCGCCGTCGCCGTCCAGGTCTGCGGCATATACAGATTGTGCCGAACTGACAGATGTCGTGATGATCTGCTGAGTGCCGAAGCCGCCCGACCCGTCGTTTTCATACCAGGCGATTTTATCATCCTGGTACGAAGCGGAAAGCACATCCATGTCTCCGTCGCCGTCCAGGTCGGCTGCATATACGCATCTTGCCCCGTCAGCCGATGTGGTGATGATCTGCTGAGTGCCGAAGCCGCCCGACCCGTCGTTTTCATACCAGGCGACTTTATTATCATGCTCTGAAGCAGAGAGCACGTCCATGTCTCCGTCGCTATCCAGGTCCGCCGCATGCACAGAATGTGTCCATTCTGCCGATGTGGTGATGATCTGCTGTGCACCGAAGCCGCCTGTGCCGTTGTTTTCGTACCAGGCGATTTTGTTATCATAGCTTGAAGCAGAGAGCACATCCTTGTCTCCGTCGCCATCCAGGTCAGCTGCATACACGGAATGCGCTCCGTATGCCGATGTGGTAATGACCTGCTGTGCACCGAAGCTGCCAGTGCCGTCGTTTTCATACCAGGCGATTTTATCGTCTTCCGAAGAAGCAGAGAGCACATCCATATCCCCGTCTTTGTCCAGGTCGGCCGCATACACGGAATAGGGTTCGTCTGCGGATGTGCTGATGATCTGCTGTGCTCCGAAGTCGCCCGGGGCGTTGTTTTTGTACCAGGCAATTTTGCTGTCATTCCATGAGGCAGAGAGCACATCCGTGGCCCCGTCGCTGTACAGGTCGGCCGCAAAAACGGAATGCGCCCCGTTTGCCGATGTCGTGATGATCTGCTGGGTGCCGAAGCCGCCTGAACCATTGTTTTCATACCAGGCGATTTTGTTGTCATAGAATGAAGCGGAGAGCACATCGGTATCCCCATCATTATCCGGGTCAGCTGCATACACAGAAAATGCCCCGTCCGCCGATGTAGTGATGACCTGCTGCGCACCGAAGCCTCCTGTGCCGTCGTTTTCATACCAGGCGATTTTATCGTCATTGATCGAAGCAGAGAGCACATCCAGATCTCCGTCTTTGTCCAGGTCTGCCGCATATACAGACAGGGCCCCGTCTGCCGATGTAGTGATGATCTGCTGTGCGCCGAAGCTGCCTGTCCCGTTGTTCTCATACCAGGCGATTTTATCATCGTTGATCGAAGCGGAGAGCACATCCATATCTCCGTCTTTGTCCAGGTCTGCTGCATACACTGAGTAGGCCCCGTTCGCAGAGGTTGTGATGATCAATTGTATGCCGAAACTGCCTGCACCGTTGTTCCTGTACCAGGCGATTTTGTTATCGTAGCCTGAAGCGGAAAGCACATCCAGGTCGCCGTCGCCGTCCAGATCGGCCGCATAAACGGAATAGGCCCCGTTTGCCGATGTGGTGATGATCTGCTGGGTGCCGAAGCCGCCTGTGCCGTTGTTTTCATACCAGGCTATCTTGTCATCTTCTGCTGAAGCAGAGAGCACATCCATATCGCCGTCGTAATCCAGGTCAGCTGCATAAACACAATATGCCCCGTCCGCTGATGTCGTGATGATCTGCTGTGAACCAAAGACACCTGTGCCGATATTCTCATACCAGGCGATTTTATCATCATTGTATGAGGCGGAAAGTACATCCATGTCGCCGTCCCTGTCCAGGTCGGCACTGTAAACGGATGATGCAAGTACTGTATTGCCCCAATCGATAATATTCTGACCGCCGAATTGGTCTTGCGCATACATGAGGGAAACACCTATGAGAAAGAATAAAAGGAGTCTGATTATGTTTTTTATTTTCATTGTTTTGCCCTCCACTTCCAAATTGTTTTAATCAGGATCTCCCGGCTGCCGTTTCACGGATCCCCGGATTTGCGATAGTCAGAAATAAACCTTCTGCGGTTTCTGGACAACGACTGCATGATACTGATTTCATACGAATCAGACTGGCCATCTGCCTGCCGCTCGATACATCAATGATTGATCGTCAGAACAGCTTGCTTTTCCATCGGTTCCCGATTTTTACCGAACGGCACAACCATGCCGCTTGAAGCCTCCGGGTTTAGACGGGTTTTTTGAGGCCACCGCCTCCGCGGGAAGTCGTTTACACCTGGAAAGAAAGGGATGGCCGTATTCACCGGGGAATGGTGTATAAATATTAATTAAGCGTAAAAATCAAGGTGATATCCAATACTATAAAATTTTTTAAAGAAAAACAAGACAATTCAGATCCATGATCCGGATCGTTTCACGTCTGTCCGTTCTTCGCGCCCGGTAATTTTTGCCGGATGTTTATAAACATCGATCGTTGTCCTGTGAACGGCTGCCCTGAAAACCGGCCGGATTCTGATCATCGAATCCGGGGTGCAGGGAACAAATGGCAAGCATTTTCTGATGCCGGTATTGAATGATATTAAAAATCCTTAATATCCAGGCTCAATGCTATTAACTGGTTCGGATAATTTTGGATTCTGGTATTTTAATTGCTAAATTATCAAAGTTGTGTGTCATATGGGGAAGCATGGTTCTTCCCCGGTATCGGAGCAAGCATCCCGTGTTACAATAATTTCGGATACGGAAATCCGGGAACATGAAACGACCTGAAATTCACAAGTAATGAAAATCCGGACATTTTTTTCAGCATGACCGGGAACGTTTGCAATATTGATTATATTAAACTTAAAAATTAATTTCTGCGTTACGGAAAGGAGCCTGCCGGTATGGTTCGGTGCATCCCCGGAACAACCCTGTTTTTGACACTGTTCCTGCTGGTCAGCATCCCGATCGGAGCCTCGGTATACTATGTAGATCAGGCTTATCCGGGTGCCGCGGACACGAACAGCGGCCAGGAAACGGCCCCCTGGAAGACCATTCAGAAAGCATGCGATACTGCCGTTGCCGGAGATACGGTCTGGATTAAAAACGGCCTGTACAATGAGCGGGTGACCGTACAGCATTCGGGGACTGAACAGAATCCCATCGTATTCAGCGGTTATCCCGCCCATGCCCCTGTACTGGATGGCACCGGCCTGGCCGGATGGTGGGGGATTCTCAGTATTTACGCCAAAGACTGGATCGAGGTGCACAATCTTGAAATATGCAACAACACCACAGGCTGGGGCGTACTGATCGAACACAGCGGCACAGAAGATGCCTCCCATATCGATTTGAGTCAGCTCGACGTGCACCATACCGCAGGTGAATGTATTCAGGTTCGGGGAGATGCACATCACATCCGTATTACGGACTGCCTCGTTCATAACGGCCTGGGGCCCTACTCGGGCATCGATATTTACCGCTGGGACGACGGCAGGCCGCATCATGTGACTGTCGAGAGCTGTACGGCCACGCTTTTTGACAACGGATATCCCGGCGCGGGTATCGGAAGCGAGGTGGCCGATGATCTGGTCGTTGTCGGCAATACCATTTACGACAGCAAAATCGGCATCGACATCGGCAGCGGGGACAGGAACCTGATATCCGATAATCTGATTTACGACTGTGAAACCGGCATCGCCTTAAGCTCCAACGAAGATTCGGAAGTCTGCTGCAACCGGATCCATGATATCATCGATGAAGGATTTTACAGCTATTACTGGAGTGCGAACGGGGAGGCCCATGCCCGGAATACCTGGCATGACAATATCGTGGAAAACATCGGCTGGGGTTTCTACGAAAGCAACATCAAAGGCAGCAGCGGCAGCGAAGGGCCGACCCGGGATCATTTCTATTATAACAATCTCCTGACGGGCATTCGCCGGGGTTTTTATTTCAAGGGAACCACCGATTTGAAATTCTACAACAATACACTGATCATGGATCATGGCTTTCATGCGATTCAGCTTGTGGACGGCGCCGTGAATGCGGATATCCGGAACAATATCTTCAGTGTCAGCGGAACCGTGGATGTCATTGCCATAGACGGTACATCCGGAACCGGTGCCGTGATCGACTGGAATTGCTATGACAACCGGTCGGGATCCCCGGCCGGTCCAGGCGCAAACAGCATTGCAGCGGATCCCCTGTTTGTGTCATCCGGGTCTGACGATTTTCATCTGCAGGCAATATCCCCCTGTATCAATGCCGGGATGGATTTTTCCGCCTGTTTTGTTCATGATCTGGATACGCTCCCGCGTCCGATCGGATCCGGATGGGACATGGGATGCTATGAATTTGCATCGCCGTATGTGACAGTTTCCGTCAAAGTCTGGCTGGAGGGCGCCTACGGGGAGGGACTATTGCATGCGGCCCTGAATGATGCGGCCTGCCTGCCGCTGACCGCGCCTTATTCCGAAGATCCAAGATCCGTCAGTCAAATCCCCTACGGAATGACGGACTGGGTCCTGATTCAGCTGCAGGATGCAGTCGACGGGCCGCCCCTTGTTTCAAAGAGCGTCTTCCTGAGACAGGACGGCATGTGTGTATCGGATGACGGACAAACCGCATCGATTGTGCTGGATGTGCCGGCCGGCACGTATTACATCGTGATCCGTCACCGCAATCATCTGAGCGTGATGAGCGGGACACCGGTGTCATTGACTCCCACGGTGACGGAATATTGATATTTAGTGATCACGGCCAGAATCTCGAGCGCAGAAAAAAAGGCATTCAAAATCGTGATATAGACCAGCAGCCCTATATGGACAATTCATCCGCCGGTTTGTACAACGATTATGACGGATTCAGTGACTCACCTCATGATACCAATCTCCAGATGACTCGGGTGCTCGGACTTCTTGAAACCAAAATCGGTACTGCCCAGAGAATCTTCGTCGCTCCAGATCCAGCCTCCGTGAAACCAGGGACCAATGAAGAGTATATTGAAATTGCCCGGATTTTTTTCTTCGATCGACCGATAGGCATGAAGCGGGCCATACAGATCCTCCGCATCATATCATCCTCCCACCACCATGGCTGCGGCGCCGATATGCCTAAGGTGAGGCAGAATGGTCCGGGACTGCCAGAATGTATCGTAGTCCGGATGCTCCCTGATGTCGCTCCAGAATACGATTTCATCGTGAAAGTAACGGCTGTCCGCATTCTTCAATGGCCCGAGTTCCCGGAAAGACTGATAACCGTCGGGTGTCCCATGTTCAAACGATTCAAGTGTTTTCATCCCCTGTTCATGCTGTTTTCAGAGGTTTTTATAATTTTCATTATGGAGTGTAATATTTCATCCAGTTTTGCCGGTCCGTTATTGTCGATAACCAAATCCCAGTTGTGTTGACCATTCGCTGCGAGAATATTGTATTCTTTTACCTGCTCATCAGAAACGGATGTATGTTCACTTTTATCTCTTAGCAGTACCCGGTTAAAACAGCGATCCAAAGCAGCTGAAATTTTTATCAATTTTATTTTTGTCGTATTCCGATAATATTCAACGATCTTGTTGAAAGGCTCTCAATGAGTATATGAAAACCCGGTTCAAGTATACGCATAAATTTTCCCAATCTGAAAACGGCTCCTCTTTCATTCTCAGCAATGATTTTGGCTGTTTTGCTGAGTGTAATTAATGCCATGAGCATCGTTATCAGTAATATATACGAAAAAGCGCTCATAAAATCCTCCGGATTTTAACTAAGCATTTCACTTTTCATGAATACTCAATCCGGCGTCCCGACCGGATTTTTCATGCTATCTGAAATAAAACCGTATCCCCGCATCGACATTCAGATCCAGACCGGATCCGGGAATCATATCGAAAATCGGTGCAATTTCACAAAAAACATCGACCGGGAACGATTCACTGTAAATACCGGTCCCCAATACCCCTCTGATTCCGAAAACATTGTCATCGGCAAAGCGGATTCTGCCTCCGCAGCCGTAATAAACCGAAATGATACCGACTTCATCGACGGATTCAATATATTTGTGCCAAATGTGATCCAGATGGATATGAAGGAAGCCGTCATGAAAAACCGGATAAGCGACAGAGGCAACCCATGCGTCTTTAATCGGCAGCCATGATGTATTGGACAACAGCCAGGACCGGAGATAGAATTCATAATGTTCTATCGCGGATTCCAAATCGATGGATTTGTTCCTCCACCATTTTACATTGAATCCAATGGGTTCCCCGATCATGAATCCGACACCGATATTTCTTTTTTCGTTCGTCGTGTTTGAAATGTTTTTCAGCACTTTCGATACATCGACATTGTCCTGTGAATACAGAGAGAGATGAAGACAATGAAAACATGCCAAAACGGTGAATAATATTTTTTTAATGGCTTGCTCCTTTTAATTAAGATAAATCAGCCAACGACTGGTTTCATCGGAGAACCGGACTCAGGATCCCTATGGCCAAATGCACCCTGATATATGACCTTGCCGCGTCTTGCAATGAGTATCACGGATCCTGGCAGTTGTCCGTCATCCACATACTTCTGAAATACGGTATCGAGACGATGCAGACGCTCAGACGAAACACCTGCCGCTTCCGGTTTTGCCGTGGACATGTCCTGGGCCAGGACCATTGATGAAACGAACAGTGCGAGAACAAAACAGCAGTTAACTCCTTTGAAGCGAAATGCACGCATGACGGACCTCATTTTAATTAAATTACGATGATGAATTCGTTCCACCGATATGTTAATGTTTCTGATGAATATCGTACCTAATATTGGTTATTATTTGTTTTAATTCAATTTCCGTTGTGGGAACAGATAAAAGTTAAACCAAAAATTTAAGCTGAAATTGGTAAATGAATAGTTATCTGTTATGAGAATAAAAGAATGAGGTCCTAATCCCAATTCGATTCTTTTTAATAGCAACCAATTTTTTTCTATTCCGAAAGCAATCGCATAGCCATCCTCTATATAATCACCTTGTTTATTCCAGCTGTCAGAAAAATGCACGGTTCCATAGGCGCCTGATAAATGGTAATTGATCCTGCTTCGGGTACGGTATGCAATCCCCAAACCATATGCATCAAGATTTATAAAGTGATATTTTTGATCCGTATCTTTACTGATAAAAGCACCGAATTCACTGTAATACACAGTCAATTTATCCTCAAAGCACCAACCGATTGCATGGTTTTTTGTGACAATGGTCAAGCCGGATTCATTGATTGTACTAAATTCTTTCATAATACCCGGACCAAGGCTGAATCTCAAAAATGGACCTTTTTGTGCCATAATGTTAAATGATGCAATAAAAATTAAACAGGATATGAAGAATGTCTTATATCGCATTCTAATCTCCTCAAGTATAATTACCGGCATTAAACCCTGTGCATGTTAAAATCTTTTATAAATCATTGTGCAGGTGTAATTATTTTATATCTAATTTCAGTTTCAGGAAATACATATCCTGTTCACCTTTTGAATCAGGAAACAAAGCTGATTTGTCCATAGGTATTACAGTATAAATACATGAACATTAAAACGAATGTGAAGTAATTTTTCATCTGGTCAGCCGCAAATGTATCAGGTCATTACATTGATATGAGCTGAGTGCTCATACGGCCCGTTCCGGTTATCCCTTAAGTGCGGTTCTAATCCTACCGTCGTAATGACTCATAATGTCCGCCGCCTCCTGTTAAGAGTGCAATGCAAGGGGACGGGCGCGTCTGGTCCATACATTATTTGCAATAGCTTAGATTAAATTTTATTGCTTCGGCATTTAATTTTTGATCAAATGTCCAAAGAGGAATGCCTGTTACCAATGACGATGTAAGAATCGCTATATCAATATAACCCAGCCCTTTTCCCATGATTTTATTATTTTCTATGAAGAACATGATCTCTTCATGGTCAATAATAGATGTTTTTGGCAAGGCCTGAAGATCTGTTAAAATTTCTTTTCTGTTTTTAAGGTTACCACAAGCCAATTCTCCTATAATGAATGGATGGCAAAATACTTCCCCATCATTTAACAAATCAACGAGCTGATCGTTCATATTTCTAAGATGATCAATCCAAACAGAAGTATCGGCTAAAACCATACTATATTATTTTCTTCTTCTGGGGATATCGATCAGGTTCTTTTCGGTTCCGCCGAGTTTTGCCAATCTTTTAGCACTTTCATGTGCAATTAATGTCTCAAGACCTAAATGTACAAGAGACGTTTTCTCCTTTATCCCTGTTAATTTTGAGGCCCTGTCGATCAGAGTATCTTCGATATTCAGTGTTGTTCTCATCATATCCTCGATGTATTATTGATGCATATTAATATGCATATTATTATGCCTCTTGTCAAGTTTTTCTTTGCCAAATAACGAGATCATGAGCGGTTTTGAATAAACAAAGATTTTATGAATGTAAGTGATTCATGAAAACAAACAAATCACCAAAGAAGTTGCTGTTTGAAATCCGGCTGCATCATGGTGCTAGGTCTTATTTTTCTATGAGTCGTGGAGTCATTTCAATAAAATCATTTTCTTGATTTCTGAAAACTTACCCGATTGAATTTTATAAAAATAAATACCGCCTGTCAGTTCCCTCCCATCGAAATGAAGGACATAATATCCAGCAGATTTGTATGTATTCAACAATGTTTTAACCTTTTTACCTTGAATATTAAACAGGTTGATTTGCACTTCCCCAGCTGTTGGCAATCCAAAACGAATATAAGTAACTGGATTGAATGGATTTGGGTAATTCTGATTGAGTAAATATTCTCTTGGAGCATTGTCATCATTTGGGACTCCTGTAGCGATTTCTGTCACAGTAAATTTCCAGGTCGTATCTGTAATTAGTTCGCCGTCGGTAACTAAAGTTTTTACGGAATGTGTGCCAGCGGTACCATAGGGGAAATGAACCCAAATAGTAGATGTGTCATTGGCCGTGGTATCAATCGCGATGATTTTTTCATCATAGTACCAGGTGCAAAAAAGTGTGTCATTGTCTTCGTCAAGCACTGTAATAAAAAACTCTAAAGAATCTCCTTCGGTGATTACTGTATCTGCTGCAGGTGAAAATGTTACTATCTGGGGAGGAAAATTTTCTATGTCAGCATGAAGTTGTGTGAAAAATCGCGCATAAATATCACCAGAAATAGAATAGGAATTATTTTGCATCCAACAACAAGAATATTCACTATTCCGATTCTTAATAAGTTTAAATGGAGTTACACCTCCAGGTAATAAGCTGGAAACATCGAAGGCAGTTAATTCGTCATTTTGAAAATCAAAATGATTATCCATCATTTGTATTTTAATTGTATATGTATTGCCATTGAGAGATTTGGAAAGATATGAAATAATAAAGCCATCAGCATTTTTATTAAGACAAGGATATGCTTGATGTCCATCTGTATAACGGTTTATACGAAATTTCTCTCCGTGTTTTTCATGTGTCTGAATAGAATATTTTTGTGCCCAAATGTCATAATCCAATACATCAATAGGCCGTTCCTGCCAAACAATCACATAGGATTCGTCATCAATTATTGATTCTATGCCATTGAATTGTTTTAACTTGGCATCTTCTGAAAATCCGGTTAATTCTTTAATTTGATTTCCTTCTGTATCGACGATTTCTATCGAAAGTTTTTCATAGGATGTTTCCCCTTCAATTGTAGTTTGGTAATCGATAAGGACTAATTGTGAATTATTAACAGCAAATATATTTAGATCATTATTCCACGTCCTAGGGCAAATGAAATGGCCAGAGGTAAATTCTTTTTGTAAGTTCTCATCAATAATTTGCAAATAGATCCCAAATTCATTCATTTCATTAAAATCAAAAAATGCATTCCAACATATTCCTATTTCATCATTTGGAAACTTAAAAACGTAAAACTGTTGTGTATTTAACATATGGTCAATATCACTAATTATTTTGGATTCACTGATTTTATCACCATTACTATAAAATTTTTGAGCAAATATTCTATATTTGGCGTCATTATCTTCAAAATAAAGAGCACCCCAAAATAATATAAAGTCAGAATTATTAAGAGGAATTATTTTTGTTAAAGTATAATCTTCAGCTATATCACTAATTAAAATTGGTTCGCATTTCTTATGATATGTATTATCAAAGGGCTGAATATAAATACAAAATTTATTTGATTCAGGATTTTGGTAGGCCCAGCTTACTATGACACTGCCATCATTTAGAAAAGAGACATCATAGCCAAGACAACGTTGAGGAAAAAAATCTTCAGTTATACAGTATGTCATATCCAAATTATTTTGTGCTATTAAACTATATGATAACACAAATATTATAAACAGATGTAACAATTTGGTCATATGTTACTCTCCGAATTATTAGCCTAGCGGCAGGTGCGGCGGTGCGAAACCAAACGAAATTGAAATGTAACAGGAGTTTCCACTTTAGCATTAAATTTCAACAAAACAAGCGGATTCACATCCATTGCAAATGCCTCAAAAATATAACTGCAAAATAATGAAATGGCAAGCTGAAAAACAGGCATTTGGTAATGGCCCTTGCTGTTCGCCGGGGAAAGGGATGGGATAGGTTAAAATGATGATTTTATTATTTATGAATTCATTAAAGCCGTTTGGATCGGACCGGGAATCAATTCCGATTGTCCCGGGCTTCGAGTCAGGAACTTGGAAAGGCGGGGGTATAATATCTCGAATACCTCCTGATTTTGCAAAATGCCTCTCCAAAATGCCCTTGACATTTTCGCTGCTTTCTTCTACATTTTTTTAGCTTGTGAAAAGAATTGTGAATCTGAACAGGGAGCACATTCCCCGTGGTTTGCCGCGGGGAGTTCTAATCCGGGGACGACTGTTTTTGCATACAAGAACCCGGTTCGGCCGGTGAATCCTGTTAAAAACCCAGCTCTGTCAGTGATTTAAACCCTGACAGAATCCCGGAAAGCCGATGCCATGATCCAATTAAACGGAAATTCACTGACCATCCGCGATGTCGTTTCTGTCTGCCGCCATATTGATCCCGTCAAAATCGATCCAAAAGCCGTGAAAACCATCCTCAGGTCGCGCCGGTTTGTAGACAAGATCCTTCAGGAAAACCGCGTGGTTTACGGCATCACGACGGGTGTGGGCGAGCTGGCCAACCAGCTGATTTCGGCGGAGGATACGGGAAAACTCCAGCTCAATCTCGTGCGCAGCCACGCGACGAATGTCGGAAATCCCTTCCCCGAAGATGTTGTCCGGGGGATCATGCTGCTTCGCGCGAATACGCTGGCCAAAGGATTTTCTGGCGTGCGTCCCGAAGTCATCCAGCGGCTCATCGATTTTCTCAATCACCGTATTTATCCTTACATCCCTTCCCAGGGTTCCGTGGGCGCGAGCGGCGATCTTTCGCCGCTTTCCCACCTTGCGCTCTGCCTGGTAGGCGAAGGCGAGTGCATCGTGGACGGTAAAAGAACGGCGACGCGGGAGGTGCTCCGTTCCAGGAATCTTCAGCCGCTCGTGCTGCAAGCCAAAGAAGGACTCGCGCTGATCAACGGCACACAGGTGATGGCGGCCATCGGCTGCCTGGTGCTGCACGAGGCGATGCTGCTGGTCAAGAATGCCCAGATCGCGGGCGCGATGAGCCTCGAGGCGCTCAGGGGAACGTCCAAAGCATTCGACGCGAAAATCCACGCCGTTCGACCGCATCCCGGCCAGGTGCGCTGTGCGGCCAACATGCGACGGATTGTCGCGGACAGCGCCATCATCGCCTCGCACGTGAACTGCGAAAAGGTTCAGGACGCCTATACCCTTCGCTGCATTCCCCAGGTTTACGGTGCAGTCATGGACACAATGGCCCATGTAAAAAATGTTCTTGAAATAGAAATCAATTCCGCGACGGACAACCCGCTTGTTTTCGCGGATGAAGAGGTTATCTCCGGCGGTAATTTTCACGGCGAGCCACTGGCTTTTGTCATGGATTTTCTTGGCATCGCGCTTTCGGAGATCGCAAACATCTCCGAACGGACCATTGACCGCCTGGTCAATCCGCACGTTTCGGGACTGCCGCCCTTCCTCGTGCGCAAACATGGATTGAACTCCGGTTTCATGGTGTCGCAGTACACAGCGGCAGCCTTGGTTTCAGAGAACAAGGTGCTTGCGCATCCTGCCAGCGTGGATTCGATTCCGACTTCCGCCGGGCAGGAAGATCATGTCAGCATGGGCAGCATTTCCGCGATGCACGCATGGGAAATTCTTAAAAATGTTGAGAACGTGCTGGCCATCGAAATGCTCTGCGCAGCCCAGGGCATCGACTTCCACGATCTGAAACCGGGCAAAGGCACGGGCGCGGCGCATGCCGTGATCCGCAGCCATGTGCCGCATCTCGATGACGACCGGGCGCTGTACAAGGATATTGAAACCATCCGGGCGTTCGTGGTCAGCGGCGAAATCGTCGAGGCTGTTGAAAAGGTCCTCGGTGTTTTGGAGTGAATGGAAAACATGAACAGCGTAAGACACGGGGATCCGGGAAGGATTTACGATGTTTTTTCCGGATGGAATGCAGGAGAGGTTTTTTTTCGTGAATTCCGTACCAAATAGATTGATCTTCAGGCCATCCGCCTGAGGCGGATCATTGACAGACCGAGGACTGCCATGAGACCCATGTACATGGAAGAAAAACCGGATGAACCGGTCCGGGCGGCGCGCGGGACGACGCTCCGCGCCCGGAGCTGGGAGGCCGAGGCGGCGCTGCGCATGCTTGAAAACAATCTCGATCCGGAGATCGCTCTCATCCCCGACCAGCTCATCGTGTACGGCGGCGCGGGCCGTGCCTGCCGCAACTGGCGGGAATATCACAAGATCGGTCGGGCGCTCACATCCCTGGCTCCGGATGAAACGCTGCTCATCCAGTCCGGTAAGGCGGTGGGTGTCCTCCGAACCTTCGAACACAGCCCGCGCGTGCTGATCGCGAACAGCAACATCGTCCCTGCCTGGTCCACGGCAGAAAATTTCGAGCAATACGATCAGCTTGGCCTGACCATGTACGGCCAGATGACTGCCGGGAGCTGGATTTACATAGGTACGCAGGGGATATTGCAGGGAACCTATCAGACCCTGGCCGCTGCAGCGGACCGGCATTTCGACGGATCGCTCAAAGGCCGGTTTGTGCTCACCGGCGGTATGGGGGGTATGGGCGGTGCACAGCCTCTGGCAGTGACATTAAACGGCGGTGTGGTGATCGATGTGGAGGTCGATCCCGAACGGATCCGCCGCAAAGTCAATGAAGGATTCTGTGACCGGATGACCGCGGATCTCGATGAAGCGATCCGGTGGATGGAATCCGCGGTCAGGACCGGGGAGCCGCTGTCCATCGGACTCGCCGGAAACACGGCCGAGGTTCTGCCCGAGTTGTTGCAGCGCGGCGTGATCCCCGATATCGTCACGGATCAGACCTCCGCCCATGATTTACTGGATTACGTTCCTGCAGGCGATCTTGCCGAAATGCGGGCCCTGCGGAAAAGCGATCCCGAAACATATAAAAAGATGTCGTTGGACGCCATTGTGCGGCATACCCGGGCCATACTCGACATGCAGAAAGCAGGTGCCATCGCGTTCGATTACGGCAATAACTTGCGCGGTCAGGCGGAAAAGGGCGGCCTGGTTGTCCGAAACGAAGGAGGCGCATTCCTCTACCCGGGATTCGTACCGGCATATATCCGTCCCCTGTTCTGTGAAGGGCGCGGACCGTTCCGGTGGGCCGCGCTTTCCGGAGAGAGATCCGACATCGATAAGCTTGACGATCTCGTGCTCGATCTGTTTCCTGACGATGAAATCCTGCGGCGCTGGATCAGCCTGGCACGCAAAAAAGTGCCGCAGATCGGGCTTCCGAACCGGGTGTGCTGGCTCGGATTGGGCGAGCGTGCCGAGTTCGGACTCCGGATGAACAGGCTGGTCAAGGCCGGAAAACTCAAAGCGCCTGTGGTCATCGGCCGGGACCATCTCGATTGCGGATCAGTCGCTTCGCCGAACCGGGAGACCGAGGCGATGCGTGATGGCAGTGACGCCATCGCGGACTGGCCTCTTCTCAACGCGCTCGCCAACACGGCATGCGGTGCGGACTGGGTTTCCATCCACAATGGCGGCGGTGTGGGTATCGGCAATTCCACCCACGCGGGACAGGTCATCGTGGCCACCGGCACCGATTCGAAGGCCTCCCGGATCGAACGGGTGTTGACCACAGATCCCATGACAGGCATCTTCCGTCACGTGGATGCGGGGTATCCCGAGGCGGTCGAATTTGCCGGGAAGAAGGGCGTAACAATTCCAACATGAATATGAATCCGGAATCAGGTAAGAATAAAATGACAATCAAAATGATAAACGGCGGCGGACAGCCGTCCCGATTCCTTGTTGAAATGGTGAAATGCTGAAAAATTTAAAAACCGCTTTGTATTGAAGGGAACCCTGATGAACCCAATCATCGAATGTGTGCCCAATTTCAGCGAGGGCCGGGACAGGATGATCATCGATCAGATTACCTCCGAAATCGTTTCGGTAGAGGGCGTTAAACTGCTGGACGTCAATCCCGGCAAGGATACGAACCGGACGGTCGTGACGATGGCCGGGCAGCCCGAGGCCGTGATCGAGGCGGCCTTCCGCGCCGTTCGCATGGCAAGCAAGCTGATCAACATGGCTGTGCATCACGGTGCGCATCCGCGCATGGGCGCGACGGATGTCTGTCCGCTCATCCCGGTGAGCGGACTGACGCTCACTGATTGCGTGGAATACGCCAATAGGATGGCGCGGCGAATCGGCGAGGAATTGGGTATTCCTGTTTATTTGTATGGCGAAGCCGCGACACGGGAAGATCGGAAAAGACTCCCCGATATCCGTGCCGGAGAGTACGAGGCACTTCCCGAGAAAATGAAACGGCCGGACTTCAAGCCGGATTACGGACCCTCCAAATTCAACGCCTCGGCTGGTGCAACCGCGGTAGGTGTACGGGATTTCATGCTGGCGTACAACGTCAACCTGAACACGCGGGACGCGAAGCTTGCGAAAGAAATCGCCATGACGATCCGCGAAACGGGCCGGGCAAAGCGGGGCAGGGACGGAAAGATAGTCCGGGACGCGGATGGCCAGCCGGTTCAGATTCCCGGCAAGCTTCAATTCTGCCAGGCGGGCGGATGGTATATGGAATCGTTCGGGTATGCACAGGTTACAATGAACCTTCATGCCATCGATGTGACGGGGCTGCATACGGCCTTCGATGCGGTGTGCGCCGAAGCGTCCAGGCTCGGTCTGCGGGTGACGGGCAGTGAACTCGTCGGCCTTGCGCCCAGGCGGGCGATCCTGGATGCGGGCGTGCATTACCTGCGCAGGCAGGGCAAAAATATTGGCATCCCGGAATCTGCTGTCATCCAGACCGCGATCCATACCCTCGGATTGAACGAGACATCGGCTTTCAAACCCGAAGAGCGGATCATCGAATATTGTCTTGATGAAAAGAAGAATCGTCTCGTGGATTTTCCCGTCCGGAAGTTCATAGACGAACTGTCTTCCGAATCTCCGGCGCCCGGCGGAGGCAGCGTGTCCGCGCTGAGCGGCGCGTTATCCGCCGCGCTGTGTTCGATGGTTGCGAACCTGACTTTCGGCAAAAAAAACCACACACATCATAACAAAAGGATGGCCGATGTCTCGGTCAAGGCACAATCCCTGAAGACGCGTTTTTCGGAACTCGTCGATCTGGACACGGACGCCTTCAACACGTATATGACCGCGGTTCGGATGCCGAAAAAAACGGATGAGGAAATCCGAATACGGGACGAAGCGGTAGAGGCTGCCGCGAAACGTTCCGCCGAGGTTCCTATGGAGACGCTTTCTCTGGTTCCTTCGGTTTTGGAACTGGCGGCGAGCGCAGCGAAACATGGAAACGCCTCCGCCGTATCGGATGCGGCGGTTGCAGCGATACAGGCTGAAGCCGCAGCCGAAGGCGCCTGGATGAACGTGATTATAAATTTGCAATCGATCCGGGACAGGGTGTTCACCGAAGAATTAAGGAAACAATCCAATGACATTCTCGTGCGGGTGCAGCGCGCCAAGCGCACGGTGATCCGCATCGTAAAAAGGCGTCTGGCAACATGAAAGAGGTCGATCTTCTTATTGTGAACGCGTCCGAACTCCTGACCCTGGCGGGGCCGGATCGTCCCAGGAGCGGCGCAGAAATGCGGGACAACGGTGCTGTCGCAGGCGGCGCGCTTGCGGCGGATGGCGGCGTTGTTGTGGAAGCGGGCGAGACGGCTGTTCTCACCCGCAAGTACTGCGGACGGAAAATCCTCGATGCGGAAGGACGACTGGTCATGCCCGGTTTTATCGATCCGCACACGCATCTGGTCTTCGCCGGATCGCGGGAGAACGAGATGGTGATGCGGCAAACCGGATTGACCTATCTCGATATCCTGAACCGGGGCGGCGGCATCCACGCGACAGTGGCGGCGACGCGGAAGACAGAATTCGACGAATTGATGGCGCTTTCCCGCCGAAGAATCCGGCAGATGTTCGACCACGGTACAACGGCCGTCGAGATTAAAACCGGTTACGGCCTGGATGAGGAAACCGAGGGGAGGCTCCTGCGTGTAATCAACGCACTCAAACAGGAGGGGCCGCTTGATGTGATTTCCACATTTCTCGGCGCACACACTGTCCCGTCTGCGACGAATCGGAATGCATATGTGGACTGGATCATCCACAAGGCGCTGGAACGGTTCAAGGATCAGGCGGAATTCTGTGACGTGTTTTGCGAGGAGGGTGCCTTTACACTTGAAGAATCCCGCAAAATTCTCGAAACGGCAGCCGCGGCCGGCTATAAACTAAAGATTCATGCGGGACAATTTCACGATCTCGGGGCTGCGGGTATGGCGGCGTCTCTGGACGCAGTATCCGCAGAGCACCTGGACCGGATTTCCCCTGCACAGCTCGACCTCATGCGAAGCCATGGGACAGTCGCTATTTTGCTGCCGGGCGCTTCGTTTTTTCTGAATTCGCAATCCCATGCCGATTTTAAAATGATCTCGGATCATGGCGTTCCTGTGGCACTGGCGACTGATTTCAATCCCGGATCATGCCCCTGCTTCTCGATGCAGATGATGATCGCTTTGGCTGTCCGAAAACTGGGGATGACGGCGGAGGAAGCCGTGACCGCCTCCACGTTCAACGCAGCGTGGGCCGTGGACAGAGGAAAGCAGCTCGGCTCGCTCGAACCGGGCAAACAGGCGGATTTGATTTTGCTCGATGTGCAAAATGCTGCGCAGATTCCCTATTATTTTGGGACGAATTTGGTGAGAACAGTGGTGAAGCGGGGGGAAGTGGGGGATTGATTTCTCGGGACGGATTCAGTCCTTGCACTTATGGACCAAGGATGACTTAAAAACACTATATGGGTATATGATTAATGGGTATATGAGTCTCCGTGTCCCGTCCCCCTGAAAGAAGACCGCGGACAGCAGGACGGCGGACCGCGGCAAATCTCAAATTACAAATTCTAAAAACAAATAAATTACAAACAACAAATTCAAAACAAAAAAACAGGATCGTAGACTGCACAAGGGAGCGGTACGCCGTGCCCCTGTGTATAACTCCAATCACTCTTTGACCCTTCTGCTCAATTTTTGCATCCTCGTCGCGTCTGCGGTTATTCTTCGATGGATTGCGGACCGGGTGTTTGTGCTGCCGGAACGCTCAGGGGCATTCATTCCTTAAAAGCCACTGTAATGCGGAATTTTTATCGAAAAACAGTTTGAATGAGAAACCGCGGTTGACAAATACGGTCTCCAGGAATTGAAAGAATTTACTATGTTCCGGTTTGATGACTTCGGCAATCCTGATCTCGTAGGTTCCGCCGGTTTCCTGGAATTGTTTCGGCCGGTCATAGACTTCAAATGTGTCTCCGGAAACCGATTGAATGTTCCTGTGATCGATCAATATGTTTTTAATGTCATTTTCCATCGATACGGACACAATCGCTCCTACCATGCCGAGTGATCCGTTTTTGTCCGCAAGGCCGCCGGTCACGATTTCAACAACTTGTTTTTCTTTGTCGACTTTGATTGTCCATTCCATAGGCGCTTTTCGTTTCAGTTAATTTCTGTATGCCTGTCCGTTTACAGGTGGAAAGGGGCCTCGCACCCCCTATATAACGAACGCGGACGGCGGACCACTTAAAAGCAGTAGAAGGGTAAATGGGTATATGAGTATATGGGGCCCCGCTGCCCATCCCCAAAGAATAGAAACGTTCAAACTTTGATGATTTTCCCCTTCTACCCTTTTATGCTTCAACTCTTTCTTTGCGTCCTCTGCGTCTTTGCGGTTTGAACTATCTTTTTCTCCGCCTCTCCGTTTCACGCTCCGACCCAAAGACCCGACAGGCCGTTCCGTCCTCATTCCCCGGTAATTCCCGTCTCGGCATTACACCGCCTCGCCAGCAAAAAAAGATAATCCGAGAGCCTGTTGATATAGGCCGAAATATCCCCGGAATCATTCAGCCGGTCTTCATCGACCAGCATCCCGGTGAGCTGCCGCTCCGCGCGGCGGCATACGGTGCGGGCCAGGTGGGCGCGGGATGCGGATTCGTGACCGCCGGGGAGGATGAAGGATTTTAACGGCGGAAGCCGGTCTTCCATGGCCGTGATGAGGGATTCCAGGATGTGTATGGCGGGCTCGAGTGATTCACCCGAAGCCGCTCCGGTCCTGAGGGCCGACAGGCGCGCACCCATGTGACTCAGGCTCCTTTGAATGTCGCGTACATCATCCGCCGCATCCTTCATGGAGGCGGGCAGGACATTGATCAGCATGCCCAGGACGGCGCTCAGCTCGTCCAGGTCCCCTAACACATGCATCAGCGGATGGTTCTTGGACACCTGGCTGCCTCCGCACAGTGAAGTTATGCCGTGATCGCCTTTTTTAGTGGAAATCCGCATCGGATCACCGGTTATTTATTTTCATCAGGTAGTCCAGGGCCGCATCGTGTTCATTGGGAATATGACCCTCCAGTATGGCCTCTTCGATCAATCCTTTCAAACGTCCGACTTCGGGTCCGGGTTCCAGGCCGCATACGGTCATGATCTCGTCACCGCGTACCGGGGACTGAAACATCCGCAGGCGGTCCTTTTCTTCCACTTCGTTCATGCGCTCGACCACATAATCGAAATTGGAGAGATGTTTCTGAACGCGCGCGGGATTGCCGGATGTGATATCGGCGCGGCAGAGCGTCATCAGGTCCTGGATATCCGGTCCCGCATGAACGATCAGCCTTCGGATAGCCGAGTCCGTGACCTCTTCGCCGATGAGCTGAATGGGGCGCATGTGCAGGCCCGTAAGTTTCTGGCTGTATTTCAGGTACGTGTTGGGCAGCTTCAGCCTGGGTACGATTTTCTTGAGCATGCGGACGCCGACCATCTCGTGCCCGTGAAACGTCCATCCGGTGCCTTCAACGTACTTTTTGACACGCGGCTTGCCGATATCGTGCATCAGGGCCGTGAACCGCAGGAGCAGGTCGTCTGTCATGCCCGAGATGTTGTCCAGGACCTTCATGGTATGCTCGAACACATCCTTGTGATGATGATCGTCCCGCTGTTCGACGCCGACCAGATGGCTGAGTTCGGGCAGAATGATGTCGAGCACGCCGGTTTCAAGCAGGATGAAAAATCCGACAGACGGCTGATCGTGGGACAGGATTTTCAGGAGTTCGTCCGTTATCCGTTCCTGGGACACGATTTTCAGCCGTTCGCCCGTTGCGCTCATGGCCCGTTTCGTGTCCTGATCGATCTCAAAGTGAAGCTGGCTGGCAAAACGTGCGGCCCGGAGTATGCGCAGGGGATCCTCAGAAAACGTGGCTTCCGGTTCCAGGGGCGTACGTATCCGTTTCTTGCGGATGTCCTCCGCGCCGTGAAACGGATCGGTGACCTTTCCCGGACTCTTGGGCCCCAGGTCCATGGCCATGGCATTCATGGTGAAGTCGCGGCGTTTCAAATCCTCTTCGAGCGTGGTTTTACTCACGTCCGGATTACGCGAACTGTCCCTGTAGGATTCCTTTCGGGCGGATACGAATTCGAGTTTCAGATTGTCGTGCAGGAACGAAGCAGTGCCGAAGCGCTGATACACCACATAGCTGTGACCGCCTAGCCGGTCCTTCGCGTGCTCCGCGAAGGCCGGGCCGTCTCCGACGACCACAAAATCGATTTCCCCGCCGGGCCTTTTAAGCATGCAGTCGCGTACGAATCCGCCGACCGCGTAAACCGGCATGTTCAGATCCTCGCCGAATTTACCCAGGCTTGTCAGCAGGGGCCGGAGGTTTTTGGGAATCATGATTTTATGCATGGTTTTATTCAGGATGATGCCTGCGCCCATTGAGTGGATCGGATTGTTTTCGGGTATAAAATATAAAAAAATGGGGAAGAAAACAAAGGGTAATGTTCAAACCGGCGTAATGGCGGGGCACCGGTTATCCTGCAGTGAAAAACCGGCTCAATGTGATGGGATGGGTTTGTTTTGTATTGCTTTTTTGTTTTCATCGGCCTATATTGTACTACTTGTTTTAAATCCTGATCCGACATTGCCGATGTGTTGTATTCGTTCCGTTTGAACCCATTTAACATGGAGGAGTGTGGAAATGCGTTATCGAACAACAGGAATTGTCCTTCTCGGTCTCTTGATCGGAGTGTTTTGCTGCTTTCCGGCCTGGGCAGGCACGACAGGAAAGATTACGGGCACTGTGGTCGACCAGTCGACAGGAGAGCCGCTGCCCGGTGCCAATGTGGTGATCGAGGGGACCACACTGGGTGCGGCGGCGGACGTAGACGGGAATTATACAATTCTTTACATTCCGCCGGGCACGTACAATGTCCACGTGTCGGTGATCGGGTATACACCGGTTGCCGTGACGGATGTGCGCGTGCGCATTGACCAGTCTGCGCGTGTGAACGTTGAAATGAACATGGAAGCCATCGAAGGCGAAACCGTGACCGTTGTCGCGGAAAAAAACCTGATCAGGGACGATGTGGCCAGCAGTGTGGTGGCCGTGACCGCGGAAGAAGTCGAATCGCTTCCTGTGACCAATATCGCAAGCGTGGCCGGATTGCAGGCCGGCGTTCAGAATGGTCTCGAAATCCGCGGCGGACAGGCAGGGGAGGCCCTGGTTCTCATGGACGGTGTCACGCTGCGTGATCCGAGAAACAACCTGCCCATTTCCACGGTGGCCCTGAGTGCGGTCAAGGAAATCAGCATCGAACGCGGCGGATTCAATGCGGAATACGGACAGGTGCGTTCGGGTATCGTGAACGTGGTGACCCGGGAAGGCGACAAATCAACCTATCACGGGAACGCGGAGTTCAGATACAGCCCGCCGGCTCCCAAACATTTCGGCATATCACCGTTCGATCCGAATTCCGGCTGGCTGAAACCCTATTACGACAACGAAGTCTGCTGGACCGGTACGGACAACGGGGCCTGGGACAAGTATACCCAGGATCAGTTTCCGTATTTCAAGGGTTGGAACAAGGTCTCTGAAGAGCTGATGAGCGATTCGGATCCGGACAATGATCTGACGCCCATCAATGCCCAGCGCAAGTTCATGTGGGAAACGCGGAAGGAACCCGATTATTCGCAGCCGGATTACAATATCGATGCCGGTCTGGGCGGTCCGGTTCCCTTTATCGGCGAACGCCTCGGCGATCTGCGGTTTTTCACATCGTACCGGAAACTGAGGGAAATGCTTCTGGTTCCCCTGACACGGCCCGATTACGTGGATTATGACTGGACCCTGAAAGTCACATCCGACATATCCCGGTCCATGAAACTGACATTATCGTCCATAATCGGAAAACAGTTCAGAATGGCGAAAAACTGGGATGTGGACAACAACAATCCGGACTGGGTGGATATTTACAATCTGCGCACACCCACCGAGATATCGGGTTCCATGGAGGACCGGTATGCGCGTCTGTTCGGAACAGGGGAATTCAGCCTGGCGGACATCGGGCACAAGGCCTTTTCCGCCAAACTGCATCATATGCTGAACAGCAAGACATTTTATGAGGTATCGCTGGAATATTTTGTCAGGGATTACAAGACGGGCCCGCCGGCCTTCAGGGATAAAACCAAAAAATACGAGATTGCGCCCGGATACTTCGTGGACGAGGCACCGTTCGGATACGACTGGGATGACGAGGTCGGTATCACCAGCATGATATTCGGCGGATTCACCTGCAAGAAGCGGGACAGCTCGGTGGTCGCAGCTACCACGCTGAAGGCCGATATCACGAGCCAGCTCAACTTCAATAATCTGATGAAGGCGGGTGTCGAGCTCGTATACAACGATCTGGACCTGGATTACGGCACCATTGCCCCGTATTCCAACTCGCGCTTCGACACGCGGGTGAATTACCATATTTTTCCCGTCAGGGCAGCGATGTACGTACAGAACAAGCTGGAGACCAAGGGATTCATCATGAACGCCGGTCTTCGCCTGGACTACAGCGATTCCAATACGGAATGGTGGGATGTGGATCCTTATGACCGGTTGTTTTTCACGTCGAAATACGATGAAAGTCTTGAATTCAACACTGTCGAATCCAAGGCCCAGTGGCAGCTGAGCCCGCGCCTGGGCATTTCACATCCGATCACGGAAAACAGTAAACTCTTTTTCAATTACGGACATTTCAAACAGATGCCGACCTATGAAAGCCTGTTTAATATCAGCCGCGCCACGGATCACCGGCTGTCTTCCCTGGGCGATCCGGACCTGGTTCTGGCCAAAACCATTTCCTATGAGCTGGGCTACGATCATTCGCTGCCCGGCGACATTCTCGTGCAGGCTGCGGCATTCTATCATGACATTCAGGATCAGCAGAACGTCACACGGTACACATCGACCGGCGGCATCGAATACAATAAAATCACCAGCAACAGCTACGCGGACATTCGCGGTTTTGAAGCCACGGTCCGTAAAACACGCGGAAGATGGTGGACTTTTTTCGCCAATTACACCTATCAGGTGACCACTTCCGGTTATTTCGGGTGGCAGTATATATACCAGGATCCGTCGCAGCAGAAACGGTATGACGAACAGACAACGAATCTGTATCAGCAGCGCCCGCTTCCCACGCCCTATGCGCGCCTGAACGTGTCCTTTTTCACACCGGATGATTACGGATTCAAATTCGCGGGTTTTTATCCGGCAGGCAGCCTGCTGCTTAATATTCTGACGGACTGGCAGGCCGGGCAGTGGCAGACCTGGAATCCGAAGAATGAGACCGGTGTGATCAACAATGTGCAGCGGGTGGACAGATATAATACGCTGCTGCGCCTGAGCAAAACAGTTCAGCTCAGCAAGATCCGGATCATGGCATTCATGGATATCGACAATCTCTTCAACAACAAGTTCATGTCCATGAACAATTTCGGCGGAAGGGCCAGTGACCAGCAGTACTATTATGACAGCCTGCATTTGCCGAAAAGTGACGCATATGACAATATTCCGGGCGACGACCGGATCGGGGATTATCGAAAACACGGGGTTCCGTACCAGCCCATGTTCTCGAGGGGCATTATCGACGAAGCAGTGGATGAGGGCGATCCGGGCGTGATTTACTATGAATCGACGACCGGCCGCTACATGGAATACGTGGACAATGCCTGGCAGAATGTGGATAAGGCCCGGATGAACAAAGTCCTGGACGACAAGGCCTATATCGATATGCCCAACCAGGATTCGTTCACGTTTCTGGATCCCAGGCAGATATATTACGGGCTCCGCATTTCCTTTGATCTGAATTAAAACCAAAAAGAGGCTGCTTTATGAAATTATATAAAAACTGCATATGGCTGCTCGTACTCTTCATCGTGCTCGTGAGCAGCGGCATATCCCTTTACGGCCAGGCCATCGGCGCCTCCGGCGAACTGAAATGGCTGCGCATCAATTCCCTGCACAGTTATTTCTCCGAGCAGGGATCCGAGGGAGAAACCGGCGGAACCGAACAGAACAACAACACTTTTTCATGGCCGGGAGAATACAGCGTATATCATCAGTGGACCATGCGGGCCCTGGGCATGTGGATGGGCTGCAAGGATTACTACAGTTCGGTTCTGGACCGGACCTTTCCGTACATGGTCGTGAACACGGGGCTCAAGGTCAATGAATATCCGAAACGGCCCATATTCGATGCCGTGACCTTCGAACTCGTGGGACGGTTCGATCATCCGATCGTGGTGGTGGACGGACAAAGCGCCTCGGTCAACGATTATTACGATGTGCTGGACCGGGTGGACGAGAACCTGCCCGCGGACCGGATGCTCGTGATCCGCTGCCATACGGCCATGGGCGTCACGATTACGAAGAAGGTGCTGGTTTTCACGCATCCGGAACATAACAACTACTACATTTATGATTATGTGCTGAAAAACACCGGCATTCTGGACAATGACGGAACCGAGTATCAGCAGACCATCAACGGCCTGACATTCGCGCTTCTGTTCCGGTACTCGCTGGCCGGAGAATCCATGTATGCGGGCGGCAATAACTGGGGCGCCTCGAATTCGGCGTGGGGCCGCAACACGATCAACGATGTGATCGGTACGGATCCCAATGCCCCGGGTTTTGAAATGAGGGCGCACCTGGCCTGGTACGGGCCGCATTCCGCACGCGCCGTTTCGGACGACTGGGGATGCCCGAATCAGCTGGATGACGGGGTCATGGCCGCGGCCAAGTATACCGGAGGCGTTACGCTGCATGCGGACAGGGATGTGGGAAACACCGAAGACGATCCGAGACAGCCTTCCACGACCCATTATGTCAATT
>JAFGGN010000004.1 GCA_016930535.1 bacterium | reverse complement strand
GGTTGATTCAGAACCTTAACTTTCTTATCATGGGTGGTACACTTTCAAGTGCCCCCAGCCGGTACATTTTCAAGTGCCCTTTGACACATAAGGGGCTAATTTCTTAAAAAAACAATGGTGGGCGATACTGGACTCGAACCAGTGACCCCCTGCTTGTAAGGCAGGCAATAGGGACTGTTTTTTAAAGACTTATAAGAATTTTGTGCACAAATTTTGTACACAGGGGGACAATATTAATAAAGGTTTGAATACAATTGAATACAAATAAATTTGTCTTACATGTCAGTATTCACCTTTAATTATTTTTTTACTGCTTTTATTTATTCATCGCCTCAATCGCTACCCTGAGTGTTTTGATTTGAATCTGCTGTTCTTGAATACTCTTCTGCTGTATCTCAATTTTTTTGTTTAACTGCTCAATATATATATGCGCCTTCTCAAGCTCCTCCACGATCCCCTTACGATGAGAACCGATCTCTACTATCTCCTGACCATCTTCATTGGTTTTTAATTTTGGAATGGATTTCAGGTGTTTATTTCCCCACATAAATTTGGCGTGCTCTTCAATACTTTCCAACTCATAATCTTCTTCAAACACATAATCGGCATGCAGAACGCCTCCACTCTGATAAATAGAGCCATAAACATCTAAAGTACCTGCTGGACTTGTTGTGCCTATACCGACTTTACCGTCTGTTGCTAAATACATCACTGATGAAACAGTTGATCCAGGAATGTGATGAAGGAAATTTAAACCTGTTGATGGCTGACTCATCCATGATCCATCGTATGAATTTCCAATAAGCCATTCTGTGGGACCTACACCCCAGTCACCGGCACCGTTAACACTTCCTCCACTTGGTGAATTTGGTATAGAAATACCTTCCCATACATCATTCACAATCAATGCTGCTCCTTCTCCTTTAATTCTTCCGGTGACTTCTAATTTGGAATTCGGGCTCGTAGTGCCGATCCCGACATTGCCTGAGACTGTTGAATACAGATCACTCCCCGATATCGTCCAGTCGCCATCAGTTGAAATGGCTGCAAGGCTTTGCCATGTTCCAACTCCAGCAGCATCGGAAGTCAGCACATAATTACTGGAAGCACCTGTGGGCAATTTAAAACCGGTCATCTGGGCTGTCCCAGCAATATCCAGTTTTTGAGCCGGACTCGTAGTGCCGATCCCGACATTGCCGTTTGATTTAACTATCAATTTTGTGGCAGCTACATTATATGAAGTACCAATATGAAAATTTGCACTGTCACTCCCAGGATTCCATAAGCACCATTTCATGATTCCTCCCCTTCGAAATGATACATATGATTCGCTGGCAGTATTATCAACACAAAAAAGATTAATAGCAGCATCGCCATTTGGTGTATAGTTACTGGTTATACTTAGCGAATTTCCTTCAGATATGGTTGTTGATCCACGGGATCCGGCAACTTCCAGCTTACCGCTTGGACTCGTTGTGCCAATCCCAACATTATCTGTATCTGTACCTAAACGCACAACCGTCCCATCATCCGTCCATCCTCCGGCACTTCCTGCGGTTCCGAGCGCGGAACCATCCCAATATAGAGTGCCACCCTGATTGTATAACTTGTCATCTGTTGAAGACGGAGCGGATCCTGAAGACAAACTGATGGAACCCACTGTACCTTCATCATTCACTTGCATCAGCACATTGCTCTCGCTGTCCTTCACAGTCATTTGCGCAGAAACGATACCGACAACTAATATCAATATGATTAATCCAATGAATGTCCGTTGCATACCAATCTCCTAATTATTAATAATTTAGAAACACCCATCAATTCTGGCCCAATATTAAACCCGAATTGATAATTTCAGAACATGTCAATTCAATTAAAATAAAAGTTGAGGTAGATAATACGAAAAAGAAGTATTAATTGCAACCATTATATAATGATTTAAATATATTGTTACTGGTATGTGCACTGCTGCCCGAAATGAAAAAGCCCCCCGTTCCCGGGGGGCTAATCTTTTAAATGATATGTGGGCGATACTGGACTCGAACCAGTGACCCCCTGCTTGTAAGGCAGGTGCTCTGAACCAACTGAGCTAATCGCCCGAAAAAAAAATCAGACGTTGCTGCCGTTTTTCTTCTTGTACAGAATCGCCATCGGAATCAGCACGACGTAGCCGAGCACCAGCAGCACAGGGGCCACATTGAGTGAAATCCAGCTGTCATACGATCCGTGACCCAGGGCCATGTATCCCAGCGCAATCACCGCCATGCTGATTGCAAACAGAATATAATTCATGGTCTCGAAAGGCAGCAGTTTTCCATGCTGCTGATAACCGTACCGCTTCTGTTTTTCCCGATTCATAATTCCTCCGATAAACGGCTTACAATATATAAAAGCGCGTACTCATTGTCAAGGATAATTTCAAAACCTGCCTTTATGTAAGACGATGTTGTCTGTGAGTAAGTTTTATATCGGGATATTTTCCGGAGTTCCTTTTAGGCCAGGGACCGCGGACGGCTGACCGCTTAGAAGCAGGGTATATGAGTATATGCGTATACGGGGCCCCGCACCCTGGCCCCTTTAAAGACCGCGGCTAATTGCAAATCCCAAAATTCAAATAAATCACAAACAGCAAATTACAAACGAAAAAGACCGGGGACGGCGGACCGCGAATGATAGCGAACCGGGGACACGGTGAAACGGAGCATCTATAAATACTTCGTCCTGACGGCTTCTAAAAATATTACGTCCCTACGGGACTAAGATGATATTTTACATCTGCAATGCTATAACTATGACGCCCCTACGGGGCTTTTTTATCTTTGATTTTTGGTCTTTGATCTTCGTTCTTTAATCTTTAACCTTGTCTCTTTAATCTTTTTCTCCGTCTCTCCGTTTCTCATCTCACCGTTTCACATTCCAACCCAATGACTCTAAGACCCGAAGACCCAAAAATCTCTTCACCTTTCGGTTTTCGTAATATCTCACCATTGCCTTTCCATTTTCTTGATTTATTAAAAAATATTGTCTATATTTTTAAATCCAAAAAAGGAGTCCTTTTTCAGCTTATGAAATTCATGTTCGAACTTCAGGAACGATGGATACGCTATTTTATTCATCCAAAGGCGATCAAAAAACAGGTCACCTTCAAGGAAGCGCTGGTTCGCGTCCGCAGGATCGCCGTGTACTGCCCGGACACAACATGCATCGGGGACATGCACAAACACCTGTCGGATCTGTTCGCCAATCCGGAGATTATGTTTATCGTTCCCGGCCTTCCCAGCTTCCAGGACGGCAAGCTACCTTCCAAAATCATTGTCCGGCCCATAGAAAATGCCGGCCTTTTGAAAATCAGCAAAAATTCCGTTTATCAAAAACTCAGCGGCACTCGCACGGATCTGTTCATCGATACCGATCCTTCGCCGATTCTTCTTTCCATGCTGTTGTCACGGACGCTTCAGCCTGTGATCAGTTTCGGATTTAAAAAGCCCGCGGCCGAGCACTATTACAACCTGCTATACGGAACCGATCCCGAACAGACCCGGGAAATCACGATCGGCCGTCTGTTCGAATTTTTTGAAAAACTGATGTCCGGATAAAGCAGTGGATGGGTATATGAGTAAATGGGTATATGGGCCCCCGTTTCCCCTCCCCCGTGGATGACCGCGGGGAAATCACAAATCTCAAATCCCAAAAAACAAATAAATTACAAACAACAAATTCCAAACGAAACCAGGTTCGCATACCGAGAATGCTTCGGAGAAACGGCGATGGTGTGAAACGGAGATACCATTCATGACCGCGGACGGCAAGACCGCGGACCGCGAAAAATATCCAGATATCAAATCCCAAATAAATTCCAGTCAACATATTCTAAATGACAAACGACAGAATCGGACCGCAGGCTGTGAATGTTTCGGAGAACCGGGGACGCGGTGAAACGGGACATCTATTAATATTACGTCCCTACGGGACAAAGATGATATTTTACATCTGCAATGCTATAGATATGCCGCCCCTACGGGGCTTTTTTATCTTTGATTTTTGGTCTTTGATCTTCGTTCTTTAATCTTGTTTCTTTAATCTTTTTCTCCGTCTCTCCGTTTCTCACCGCACCGTTTCACCCTCCGACACCACGACCCAATAGACCCAACGACCTCTTTCATCTTTTTCTCCGTTTCCCCGATTCTCTGTCTCCCCGTTTTTCCATCATTCCCGGCGATCCTGTCGCACTCAAAAAAAAAAGCCATCCCTTAAGGATGGCTCTGAAAATTCATATGGACGGCCGGTCAGTTGAAAATATAGTATTTCGGATTCTGCAGTTCGGTGTTCAGCATCACTTCATAGTGAAGATGCGGCCCCGTGGTCGCGCCGGTTTCTCCGACTTCGCCGATCGTGTCCCATCTTTTCACTTTGTCCCCCGCGCGAACCAGAATGCGGTTCAGATGGGCATAGCGTGTACAGAATCCATTGCCGTGATCGATGAGTATTTCCTTGCCGTAGCTGTGATTGGGTTTGTACTTGCTCTTCGCCTCGATCACCGTACCGCCTGCAGCGGCAAGAACCTTGGTGCCGACCCGGCTGGGAATATCCACACCCTTGTGATTCTGCGGCCGGTTGGTTATCGGATGGATACGGAACCCGAAATCTTCCGTGATTGTGCCGTTGATAATCGGCATGATGGAAGGAAGATGGTCGTAATAATCCTGGCGTTCCTGAAGCCTCGTCGCGATTTCAGTCAGGCTGCTTTTTTCCAGCTGCACGGAGCGCTCGAGTTTGTCCAGGTCCAGCCGGATTTCCATGGCCGTTTCCGTGATCTCATCCGGATAATTCAGGAAGTCGAGTCCCGCATAATCCGAAGGACCGCCGACACCCACGAGCCGGATATCGTTGTTGATCTCGGGCAAATTGGCGACTGTCCGCAGTTCATCGCTGCTCGATTCAATGTGTGTCAGCTGTGAATTGAGCTGTGAAACACGTTCCTTCATGGTAAGCAGCTCATGCTGCAGTTTTTCCCGGTCTTTTTCGAGTGCGGTGATACGGTAGTTGTGGTATAATTTTGTGGACAATCCGAGAATCAGTGCGGCCACCATCATAAGGAAAACGAATGCAGCAGAAGAAGCGATGTAAATCTGGCGAACAGTAAAGTCAATTTGCTTAATATCAATGCCGTTTCTTGACAGACAGATGAACCGAAACCGTTTCTTAAGCATCCTCTCTCCCCATATTATGCCTTGTGATGCAAATTTTCCTCATAATGTATGGTAAGATTTAGATTAAAATAAAAAATTAATTTTCAAGAGTCAAGTAAAATATCATAGTTACGCAGAAAACCATCAATTTTAACTGATTCATTCCCCATGACCGGTTCATAAGGAATGAATCTTTATTACATGATCATCAAAACCGCTAAAATTCAATATTAAAAGTGAAAATTGAATGGAACCGGAACATCAGTGCTTCCGGACAGGCTCGGTTGTCCGCAAGCACCGCATTTCCGGGATACCGGTATGAAATTTCTAACCCAGATAACTGCGAAGCATCCGGCTTCTGGAAGTGTGCCGCAGACGCCGTATGGCCTTTTCTTTGATCTGCCTGACCCGTTCACGCGTCAGGCTGAAGCGTTCACCGATTTCCTCCAGTGTCAGCGGATGCTCGCGCCCCAGACCGAAATACAGGCGTATGACTTCAGCCTCCCGGTCCGAAAGGGTCTTCAATGCACGCTGCACTTCAATTTTCAATGATTCGTCCAGCAGATAATCATCCGGGGGCGGCTGCTGATCATCCTGAATCACGTCCAGAAGACGGTTGTCATCCCCCTGATTGAATGGCGCGTCCAGCGACAGATGCTTGCCGGAAATTTTTATCGTATCGGACACCTCATAAGGCGTCATTTCCAGTTCTTCCGCAATTTCACTGGCGCTGGGTTCGCGTTCAAATTCCTGTTCGAGGTTGCTGAATGCCTTGCCGATTTTATTCAGAGCCCCTACCCTGTTCAGCGGCAGCCGCACGACCCGGGACTGTTCCGCCAGGGCCTGAAGAATGGACTGTCTGATCCACCAGACTGCATAACTGATAAATTTAAATCCGCGGGTTTCATCAAAACGCTTCGCCGCCTTGATGAGCCCGAGATTGCCCTCGTTGATGAGGTCTCCCAGCGACAAACCCTGATTTTGATATTGCTTGGCGACGCTGACGACGAATCGCAGATTGGCCTTGGTCAGTTTTTCAAGGGCCTGCTGATCGTCTTTTTTTATTCTTCTCGCCAGCTCAATCTCTTCATCAGGTGTCAGAAGAGGAACTTCACCAATTTCCTGAAGATAACGATCCAAAGACTGATTTGCACGATTTTTGTTTCTTCTCGTCATAAAACGGTTCACCGACTCCTTGTCTTAGGTGTTAATCTACTCAATTTTACACATATTTCATGCGTCATGTTCCAAAAAACACTTGACTTTTATAATTCATTTGATAAATTTATCTATCATGCCACGTAAAATACTGACAATCTCTCTTGCTCTTGCTCTGATAATCTGGCCGCTCCTTATTTATTCCGGGGCGCATATCAGTAATTTTCATGCGCGTGCCGAAAACAATACGGTGGTTCTCGAATGGAACACCGAATCCGAAACCGGTGTCGCCCGCTTTGAAATCGAGCGAAGCATGGACAAGGCGAACTGGCAGACCATCGACGCCGTGCCATCCAAAGCCGGCACCTCCGACTCCCGTCAGTATTATCAGTATACCGATAATTCCGTTTTTAAGGGCAATACCTCTTCACTCGATTACCGCCTTCAGATCGTGGACAAGAACGGACAGAAAACCGCATTTTCCGTGATTGCCTCCGTATCCGGCAGCTCGGGGATCAGAAGGACCTGGGGCAGCCTGAAAGCCAGCTTCCGTTAATCTTCTTCTTTACGCCTGTTTCCCGATAAATTCCGCAACAGATTGAAACACGGTCATTTTATCATTACCCAGTGTCAGTGCATGTTTCCTGCTGTCCATGAGAACCTGTTGTTTTATTCGTGATCCGATCTCCTGATAAATAATGGCCATGTGCGATTCCGGGACCCGCTCGTCATACCTGGAATGCATGAGCAGCACCGGACACTGAACGCGGGACAGCCGGGACCGGGTCACGGACAGCAGGTCGAGAAACTCGCGGACCGCCGGCAGCGGATAACAGCGGTATCCGAGTTCGGGATGATACGGTTTTATCAAAGAACGCCATTTTGGCCAGTAACGGATCCATCGATTCAACATCGAGAATCCTGGCGGTTTAAAACATGCTCCGTCGATAGGAGCCGATATGCTGATACATCCGTTTACGGACATTTCACCGGCCAGATGCAGGCCGATGGTGCCGCCCATGGACAATCCGATAATGAAAATCCGGTCACAACTCTTTTCCATTCCGATGACCGCTTCACTGCAGGCATCGATCCATGTCTGAAACGGAATCCCGATCATATCACGGCATCGGGTTCCATGGCCCGGCAGCAGCACACCCTGTACTGTCATGCCCCTGGCATATAAGAACCGGCCCAATTCAAAAAGCGAAAACGGAGTGCCCGTAAAACCATGGATTAAAACACAGCCGGTTCGTCCTGCATGATAATAAAAAGGCGCTGCAAACTTCGAAGACAACCCCGGACTATTCATCAGTAACGATTCGGCCTGTCACAATCAGGCCATAAATTGTTTTGACTTCCTAACGGCTGTAAGGGAAAAATGAGTTCCGATATCGTAAAGTTGGTTTTTCAAAGTTAAGATCTGCCTTGCTCGACAAAAGGGCTGAAAAAGTTTTAAAACGCATCCTGAATTGATCAATGAATTTAATCAAAAAAAATCCGCATTTCAAGTCTTTTTTTAAGACAATTGCGTTTTTCAGGCATATTTTCAGTCATTTCTGAACATGGCTTCAATTCCGCTCCGGCAATCCATAAAACCGGTTTTCAGATACTTTTTCACTTTTTCGGTGCAGAATGAAACATTACGCGGTCTCGGTGCCGTCAGCCGGATATCCGACATGCGGACGGGGCGACACAAATCCGTCGAAAATCCGGCGGCCTCAGCCAGAAGACATCCGAAAGTGTATCGGTCCATGTGTAGCGGGCTGCCGAGATGGAGAATGCCGGCAAGCTTGTTATCCGCCAGTTCGAGCAATGCCCCGGCCAGATCGGTCACCCATACAGGAGAACGGATCTGGTCCGTAAAAAGAGACATTGGTTTTCCCGACCGGAAATTTTCCAGCATTCTCAACGTGAATGAATTGCCATGACCCGGCGAATGACCGTAAATCAGGGCGGACCTGGCGATCAGGGCATCCGGAACGAGGTCCATGACCGCATGCTCACCTGCCAGTTTCGTTTTTCCGTACACATTCACAGGAATGGCCGCATCCGACTCGCTGTAATTTCCGCGCGTTCCGTCGAACACCATATCCGAAGATACGTAGATCAACCTGGCCCCGGTCTCAGCCGCTTTAGATGCAATGACCGCACTGGCCCCTGCATTGATCCGGTGTGCCCTGTCCGGTTCCTTTTCACATCCGTCCACATCGGTCCAGGCCGCCGCATGAATGACCGCATGCGGTTTTACCTGATCGAACACACGGACGATGTCCGGCTCATCATCCAGCGCCATTTCATGGGCCCGGCATCCCTTCATGGTAACGGGATGGTGATTCCAGGTTCCGTGTATTTCCCAGTTCACGGATCCGAGGCGGATGATTTCACTGCCTACGAATCCGCTTGCCCCGGTGAGAAGAAGACGTTTCATGACGGGCTCCTATCGATTCTGTAATGAATATACGATTTCATGGAGGCAGGGGCAAACATTAATTACAGTTGGATCTATCGGGTCTTTGGGTCGTTGGGTCTTTGGGTCTATCGGGTCTTTGGGTCGTTGGGTCTTTGGGTCGTTGGGTCGGAGCGTGAAGCGGTGAGGTGAGAAACGGAGAGACGGAGAAAAAGATTAAAGAGACAAGATAAAAGATTAAAGAACGAAGACCAAAGAACAAAGAACAAAAATCAAAGATAAAAAAGCCCCGTAGGGGCGTCATATTTATAGCATTGCAGATTCAACACATAGTCTTAGTCCCGTAGGGACGTAATATTTGTAGAAGCC
>JAFGGN010000025.1 GCA_016930535.1 bacterium | reverse complement strand
CAACGAGTGCTCAATTTTTCTTTGTTCTTTAATCTTTGTTCTTTAATCTTGTCTTTGGGGTGGATGGGCTTGCGTTTGTGCGCAAAGGCCGGCCCAGGCAATCTCGATAGGGCTTCTCAAATCTTCAGGCATACTGCACTGAATACAGGTCGCTATGAGCATACAAAAAGCATATGCAAAGCCCATTCTTATTTTCTTAGAATGGGCCGTGGATTGGATTCAGTTGTTGCACTTAGGGGCCACAGACGGCGGACTGCCAAAAATCCCAAATTCCAAAAACAAATAAATTCCAAAAGAAATCGGGACCGCCGACCGCTCACGAGGGACGGCCAAACTGGCTGTCCTGCTTAAAAACTCTGCGTGCGGTTTTCTCCATCTTTTTCTCCGTTTCTCATTTTCTCCGCCTCTCCGTTTCACGATCCGACCCAACGACCCGATAGACCCAACGACCCAGGGACCTTAGGGACCCAAAGACCCTTTTTTTCTGCAACATTTTCCCTATATACCGGTCTAATAAAATAGAATGGATGACCATACCGAACAAGACGGCCTGAGCTGCATCGAAAAGGTACTGAACGGGGACCGTGAGGCATACCGGGACTTTATCCGCCTCTACGAACGTCTGGTGTTCTCCCTTGCATCGAAAATGATATCCAGGCAGGATCAGCTTGAAGACGTGTGTCAGGATGTGTTCATTAAAATTTACACGAACCTCAACCGGTTCCGCGGCGACAGTGCAGTGTCCACATGGGTGGCAAAAATCACGGTCAACACCTGCATCAATGCACTGAGGAAGAAACGGGAAATCCTGCTGAACGGAAACGAGGGACCGTCCGATCCGCTGGACAGGTTTCATGCGGACGATCCCACACCCTACATGGAAACCGAAACCGCGGATCTTCATGCCCGGCTGAATCGCGAGATCGCGGCCCTGCCCGTTCAGCTGAAAACCGCTATCACTTTGTTTCATCTTCAGGGACTGCGGTACGATGAAATCGCATCCGTCATGAACCTGCCCGAAGGCACCGTAAAAAGTCATCTGTTCCGCGCAAGGCAACTGCTTAAAAAGCGGATGCTCCGAAAATATGAAAAAGAGGAATGGCTGCTATGACCCATTTACACGATGAGAACATTCAATACTGGCTGGACGGATCCATCGAGTCTGCCGACCGTACCCGCATGCGGGATCATTTGCGGGTCTGCGCCGACTGCCGTGAAAATTTCGAGACATATCGACGTCTTTACATGCTCCTGAAAACGGACGATCCCGTTTCCGTTCCCGCACATTTTGCGGACCGTGTCATGCTGCACCTTCCCGAAACGGGTCCGGAAAGAATCCGGCCGTTTTTGTTCAGAGCCGGATGGTTCGCCTCCGCGCTTGCCGCCGGTATTGTCATCAAACAGTATACAGCCTGGGAAGCGATCCTTCGCAACGGATTCGGCTGGACATCCGCCCTGGAGAGAATCCCCGGCAGCATGATGCCTTATCTCAGCGATTTTGCCATTGCCAATCAGGGGATGCTCAACTGGCTGCTTACGGGAACCGGCATTCTTGTCGTGATCATGTGTATCGACAAATGGCTGAGCACACGATTGCATCTGCATGCGAGGAAATACTAGGACAGTTCACGGTCCGGGTCCATCCCCGCCTCAAAAAAACCGGATTGCCGGTGCGTCATCCCGTACCATGTAAAAATTCTGCACGGATTACAGGGCTCTCCCGTCCGAAAATCAAGCTCCGGATTCATCCGGCATTTTAACCGTATCGCCATCTTTGCCCATTGACTTCAAGCCTGAAATTCAATATATTAGGTGCCTATGTTGAAACAGAGCATACGAAATTTCTGCATTATCGCGCATATCGATCACGGCAAATCGACGCTCGCTGACAGACTGCTCGAAATGACCCACACGGTCACGCCGCAGGCCATGGTGGATCAGGTGCTGGACGACATGGAACTGGAACGGGAACGCGGGATCACGATCAAGGCCCATGCGGTCACCATGAATTACCGCCATTCGGACGGCAACATCTATCATCTGAATCTGATCGACACCCCGGGGCACGTCGATTTTTCGTACGAGGTTTCAAGAAGCCTGGCTGCCTGCGAAGGGGCCATCCTGATCATCGATGCGGCCCAGGGTATCGAGGCACAGACCGTGAGCAATATCTACCTGGCCATGGAAAACGACCTGGTCCTGATCCCCGTGATCAATAAAATCGATCTGCCGAGCGCACGCGTCGATGAAGTGAAGCATCAGGTCATGGAATTCCTGGGCGTGGAAGAAGAGGAGATCCTCCTGATCAGCGCCAAGGAGGGTATCGGTATCGAGGCAATTTTCGACGCCATTATCCAGCGCATCCCCCCGCCCGGAGGAGACATCAATGCCCCGTTTCGCGCGCTGATTTTCGACTCGGTTTTTGATTATTACCGCGGCGCCATCGCCTACTGCCGTGTCGTGGACGGCGAGCTTCACAAGGGTGAACTCATCAAATTCATGTCGAACGGCAAATCCTTCGAGGCGGATGAAATCGGCATCCTCCGTCTCAAACGCCAGCCTGTCGAAAAACTGCGTACCGGAGAGGTCGGTTACGTCATCGCCAGCGTGAAAAACCTGAAGGATTCCAAGGTCGGGGACACCATCACCCTGGCTCATCATGCGGCCAAATCACCCCTGCCCGGATTTCGCGATCCCAAACCCATGGTTTTCTCGGGCATGTTCCCCACGGATGCGGACGAGCTGCCGGAACTGCGGAATGCACTCGAACGGCTGCAGCTCAACGATTCGGCCCTGATATACGAGCCCGAGAGCTCGTCAGCCCTGGGCTTCGGATTCAGAGTGGGATTTCTCGGCCTTCTTCACATGGAAATCGTTCAGGAACGGCTGGAGCGGGAGTATAATCAAAGCCTGATCACGACCATCCCGAATGTCGAAATCCGCGTCACAAAAAAAGACGGTTCCTCCATCATTATCGACAATCCCGCGCAGCTGCCGGAACCCATGAAAATCGAGGCGATCGAAGAGCCGTTCATCAAGGCCCAGATCATTCTCCCCACGGAATATGTGGGCAATCTCATGAAGCTGTCCCAGGAGAGACGCGGGATTTACAAAAACACATCGTATATCGATAAGAACCGGGTGGATCTGCATTATGAGTTTCCTCTCTCTGAAATAATTTTCGATTTTTATGACAAGCTCAAATCCCTTTCCAGGGGATATGCCTCTTTCGACTATGAACTGATCGGCATGCGGAAATCCGACCTCGTGAAACTGGATGTTCTGATCAACGGGGATCCCGTGGATGCGCTATCCATGATCGTGCATCGCGACAAGGCCTTCGAATGGGGACAGAAGCTGACCAGTAAACTGAAGGAACTGATTCCCAGGCAGATGTTCGAAGTGGCCATTCAGGCGGCGCTGGGTTCGAAAGTCATTGCACGAACCACGGTCAAGGCCCTGCGCAAAAATGTGACGGCCAAATGCTACGGCGGCGATATCACACGCAAGCGCAAACTCCTCGAAAAGCAGAAAGAGGGCAAGCGCCGCATGAAACAGGTCGGAAAAGTCGAAATCCCCCAGGACGCCTTTCTGGCGGTTCTGCAGATCAAATAATCCGGGTCCACTCCCTTCCAAGGTATGGACAGACCGGGCATATATATTCACATCCCCTTTTGCGTACAGCGATGCGGATACTGCGATTTTTACTCAACCGTTGATCCATCTCTCATGGCCCCTTTCATCAGGGCGCTCACGACCGAAATGCAGCTGTATGCCGATCATTATCCGGAAACCCGCTTCGGCACGCTTTATCTGGGCGGCGGCACACCGTCGGTTCTCGACCGCGATCAACTGACCGCCGTATTACGGGCAGCCGATACCTGTTATGAATGGATTCCCGCTCCGGAACGGTCCATCGAGGTCAATCCCGGCACGGTGACCCGGTCCTGGCTGGAGACCTGTCTGGACCTGGGAATCAACAGGCTGAGCATCGGCGCGCAATCGTTCCGACCAGGAGAACTCGTGATGCTGAACCGGATTCACAGTGCGGAAGACACGGTACACACCGTGAAACTCGCCCGTGAAACCGGATTCAGGAATCTCGGCCTGGATCTGATTTACGGCCTTCCGGGCCAGGTCTGGGCGGACTGGCGCATTTCCTTGGAACGGGCCGTCGGTCTGGAACCGGAACACATATCCGCCTATATATTGACGTGGAGCGGGGAAACTGATCTGGGAAAACACATCCTGGACGGCGGTCTGCCCGAACCCGAAGAGGACCATACGGCCGGACTGTTTCTGAAAACTCATGAATTCCTGGTCAAAGCAGGGTACAGTCATTATGAGGTGAGCAATTACGCCCTGCCCGGGCGCGAGTGCATGCACAATATGCAATACTGGGACGGCACACCCTATCTGGGACTGGGACCGTCGGCTCACTCGTTCTCCGGCAAAAAACGATGGTGGAACGTCCGGGATCTTCCCGCTTATAACGCGATGCTGGGTGAGAACCGGGTTCCCGTGGAGGGGCTGGAAAACCTGACGGACGAGGCGGTCCGTATGGAGCGGATCGCACTGGGACTACGGACGAATCGCGGTATCATGACGGCCCTGATCCGGAACAAGTCCTGTGCAGATGATCTGATTGAAAACGGAATGGCTGATATAGACGGCGGCCGGCTGATACTCACAGCCAGGGGGCTTCTGCTTGCGGATGAGATTGCGGTGCGGCTGACGGCCTGATCCTGCCGGTTGGTTCCTGCATAATCCTAATCAGGCCTGAACCGCTTCAGGTCTGAACGGGATCAGGTCTGAACGGGATCAGACTTGATCCTGCCGGCTGTATCAGAACGGGAACTTATCCGGATGCGCGCCGAAACGCTGTTCACGGTCGAGCGCATCGATGAGCCGCATGTCGGATCCGGACAGTTCGAAATCAAAGATGTCCGCATTGGACAGGATCCGGTCCCGGCGGACGGTTTTCGGAATGGTGACGACCCCGTGCTGCAGGTCCCATCGAAGCACAATCTGAACCGGTGATTTGCCGTATTTTTCCGCGAGCGGACGGATTTCCGGCACATCCACGATCCTGCCCTGCATCAGCGGGCTCCAGGCTTCCAGCTGAATCTGATTGTTCCGGCAAAACGCCATGAGCCGGGGCTGACGCAGGTAGGGATGAAATTCCACCTGATTCACGGCAGGAACAACATGGCCGTGCTCGAAAAGCGCCTCCAGGTGATGAACAAGGAAATTGCTGACGCCGATGGCCCGGATACGTCCGCTTTCATATATCGACTCCAGAACCTGCCAGGGTTCGATGAATCCTTCCCGCACAGGCCAGTGAATCAGATACAGGTCCACATAGTCCATATCGAGCCGGGAAAGGCTTTCCTCGAACGCTTCACGCGTTTTCCCCTGACGCATATCCGTGTTCCAGACCTTGGTCGTGATAAATATCTGTTCACGGGGAATCCCGCTGTTCCGCACGGCCCTTCCGACCCCCTTTTCATTGCCGTAAACCGCTGCCGTATCGATGCTGCGGTATCCGGCTTCCAGGGCCTGACTGACGGCCTCTTCGACCTGCGGGCCTTCTTCGGCCAGAAAAACGCCGAGCCCGAACCAGGGCATCCGCACCCCGTTGTTCAGGGTGACGCAATCCTCAATCGATGTGATTTTTTCCACGGGCCGCTCCATGATGGTTTGATCCGATATTTCCGGGCAGCTTTTTCCCCATACTGATCCGTTTCTCGACAGCATATCCGCGCACCCGGTAAAAATCAACGACCTGTTCATTGCCCTCGACGATCTGCAGGTTGATTTTCATACAGCCCGATTCTGTCAACCTGTCTTCCGCAACCCTGAGCAGTAATGACCCGATCCCCTTTTTACGAAAACGCGGATGCACGGCCAGAGAATAGATCCATCCCCGGTGGCCGTCATATCCGGCCATCACGGTTCCGGCAATCGTGTCCCCGTTCGCCGCAACGAAGAAAAGCCCGTCATTCACCTGCATTTTCTTGTCTATGGCCAGCGCGGGCGCATTATGAGCCGCCTCATACCTGAACACGGTTTTCCACAGCTTGATCACCGCATCACGGTGCCGCTCATTGTCAAAGTGAATAATTTGAAAGTTTCCGGGATTCATCGTTTTTCGGATATCAAAGTACAATAAAGACGGGTATAATTACTCCGGGACGGACATGATACTGAAGTAAAAGAGTAGAAGGGTAGACGCGTAGAAGCGTAAGAGAGGCCCCGCTCCCTGCCCCAGTTCAAAAACCATTACTCTTCGGGTCTTCCTCGCTTCTACGCTTTTACACTTCTACCCTTCTACTGATTATTCTTTGCCGAATCCGACCGCTTAACAGACATCTCTCATTTCAACTCTTTCAGCAGCTCCTCGGCTTCCGCCTTGTACTCATCATCCTCGGCCTCTGTCGCGGGAAGTGCAATCACTTTTTCGAGCGGCTCCCTCATGAGTTCCTTCTTGCCGATTTCCTTGTACGTCTTGGCCAGCTCAAGGTGATGATTGATATACGTGGGCTTGATTTCAATGGCTTTTTTCAGGCATGCCACGGCTTCGTCATTCGATCCCGGCGGTACGCCGCCGTACAGTATTTTGGCAAAGGATTTCAGCACCCAGCTCAGATTCGCGAGATTCCGGTGCCACAATCCGACCACATGATAGGCGAGATCATTGTCCGGATTCAGCTCGATCCCCCTGTCGGCTTCTGCCTTGACCCGTTTTGACAGATTGATTTTTTCCTTGCCTCCCCGGAACAATGCGAGCCTGCCCAGGGCAATGGCCAGGTAAGTATGACCTTCCCACCCTTCGGGATTGACCGCAATGGCCTTCTCGCAGTACTGACGCGCGAGATCGAACTTTTCCTCCTTGGCATCTTTCGCATCGTCGGGCAATGCCTTGGCCACTTCCGTATACTGATCGCCGGCGTTCCAAAGTGCGTCGTAATCGAGTGAGTCCGTTTCCAGTATTTTCAGATAGACCTTCAGGGCTCCGTCATGATCACCCGCTTTATCCAGCGAATCTCCCACAGCCATGCACTGCTGAACGGTTCCGTCCCCGGCATAAACGGCCAGGCAGCCGGCGACCAGGACACACACGAAAAAAATGGTTCGAAACCGGTTCATACCAAAGTCCCTCCTTGATTTTGTCACGAAATTAGATTAAACTTACTTTACTGAATTTTTTGTCAAATGACAAGGATTTTTTAACGCATGGCCGAACAGAATCTCATTATCCGCGGTGCCCGCGAACATAATCTGAAAAATATCGACCTTGAAATCCCCAGGGACAAACTCGTGGTGATTACCGGTTTGTCCGGATCGGGAAAATCGTCTCTGGCCTTTGACACGATTTATGCGGAAGGGCAGCGCCGTTATGTGGAATCCCTGTCCGCCTATGCGAGGCAGTTTCTGGGCCTCATGGAGAAGCCCGACGTGGATGCCATCGAAGGCCTGTCGCCTGCCATATCCATCGAACAGAAGACGACTGCAAAGAATCCCAGATCCACTGTGGGCACGGTCACCGAAATATACGACTACCTGCGCCTGCTCTTCGCACGGGTGGGCACACCGTTCTGCTACAGCTGCGGACGCCGGATTGAAAAACAGACCGTACAGCAGATTGTCGATTCCGTGCTGCTGCTTCAGGAAGGAACGCGTTTCCAGGTGCTTGCACCCGTGATCCGCGGAAGAAAGGGAGAATATCGCGAGGTTTTCGCACAGATACAGAAGGACGGATTTTTACGGGTCCGTGTGGACGGACAGATCTATCAGCTCGATCAGGACATCAAACCGGATAAAAACAAAAAGCACAATATCGAAGTGGTTGTCGACCGGCTCGTGGCCGGACCGCAGATCCGCGAAAGGCTGACGGATTCCCTGGAAACCGCCCTGAACCTGGCCTCGGGCATCGTTCTGATCGACGTGGACGGCAAAGAGGAACGGCTGTTTTCGGAAAATTACGCGTGCGTGCACTGCGGCATCAGTTATGAAGAACCGGCTCCGAGGCTGTTTTCGTTCAACTCGCCGTTCGGGGCCTGCCCCACATGCAACGGCCTCGGTACATTGATGAAAATCGATCCGGATCTGGTCGTACCCGACAGATCCAAAAGCATACGCGAAGGCGCCATTCGACCGTGGGGCGAAGAGCGCGACGGCTGGTACTTCAGCATGCTTCGCACCGTGGCCAGGGCCTATCATTTCAGCACAGACACGCCGTTTGAGGAACTGACAAAAGAACAGCAGGATGTGATCCTCTACGGATCCGGCGGCAAGGAAATCCGGTTCGAATACAGGTCGGCGTCCAGAAAAGCGGAAGGGGTTTTTGTCAACCGGTATGAGGGCATTATCCCCAATCTGGAACGGCGCTATCATCAGACCACATCGCAGGGTGTACGGACGTGGATCGAGGGCTTCATGAACAATGCACACTGTTATGAATGCGACGGGGCCCGTCTGAAACAGGAAGCGCTGTCCGTCAAAATTGCGGACAAAAATATTCATGAAGTCAGCCGGCTGTCCATCAAGCAGTCCCTGGCATTTTTCGAACAGATCAGGCTGGGCCGGCGGGAGAAGGAAATCGCCCGTCAGGTCCTGAACGAAATCAAATGCCGGCTCCGGTTTCTCGAAAATGTGGGGCTCGCCTATCTGACACTGGACCGCACGGCCGGCACCCTGTCCGGAGGGGAGGCCCAGCGCATCCGCCTGGCCACCCAGATCGGATCCCAGCTTGTCGGTGTGCTCTATATTCTCGACGAGCCCTCCATCGGGCTGCATCAGCGGGACAACGACCGTCTGATCAAAACGCTGACCACGCTGCGCGATCTGGGCAACACGGTGCTGGTGGTCGAACATGACCGTGAAACCATCGAGGCCGCGGACTTTGTCGTGGATCTCGGTCCCGGTGCGGGGACACACGGAGGACATGTGGTCGCGGTCGGTACGCCGGAAGATATATGCAGAAATGCACAATCGATCACGGGTCAGTACCTCTCGGGTCAGAAATTTATCCGTGTGCCGGAAAAAAGGCGGACCGGGGAACAGGGCACGATCCGGCTGCTGGGTGCAGCAGGCAACAACCTGAAATCCGTGACGGTCGAAGTACCCATCGGCCTGTTCGTGTGCATAACCGGCGTGTCCGGTTCAGGCAAATCCACCCTGGTCAATGAAACACTGTACCCGATTCTGACCCGGCACTTTTACAGGAGCAAGGCATCTCCGCTTGCCTATGAATCCATCGAGGGTCTGGAGCGGATCGACAAAGTCATCGATATCGATCAGTCCCCGATCGGCAGAACGCCCCGTTCCAATCCGGCGACTTATACCGGCGTGTTTACGCATATCCGGGATCTTTTCACGCAGCTGCCCGAATCGAAAATCCGGGGATACAGACCCGGACGATTCAGCTTCAATGTCAAGGGCGGGCGCTGCGAAGCCTGCGAAGGGGACGGAATCATCAAAATCGAAATGCATTTTCTGCCCGATGTGTACGTTCCATGCGAGGTCTGCAAGGGCAAACGCTACAACAGGGAAACCCTGGAAGTCCGGTACCGCGGCAAATCCATATCGGATGTGCTGGATATGACCGTCGAAGAAGCCCTGTCATTCTTCCAGCGCATTCCCACCATCCGGCGCAAACTGCAGACATTGAACGATGTCGGGCTGGGATACATTCACCTGGGGCAGCAGGCCACCACGCTCTCCGGCGGGGAAGCCCAGCGCGTGAAACTGGCCACGGAACTGAGCAAGGTATCGACCGGAAAAACCCTTTACATACTCGATGAACCCACAACCGGCCTCCACTTCGAGGACATTCAGATGCTGCTCAGCGTGCTGAACCGTCTCGTGGAAAAAGGCAACACGGTACTCGTGATCGAGCACAATCCGGATGTCATCAAGACCGCAGACTGGATCATCGACCTGGGCCCCGAAGGCGGCGATGACGGCGGACGCATCATCGCTTCGGGCACGCCGGAAGATCTGGCACGCTGTGAAAGCTCGTATACGGGGGAGTTTCTGCGGAAGGAGCTGAATAAAAATCAAGAACAAAGACCAAAGAACAAAGACCAAAGAATGCCGAGGAGCCGGGAAAGAGAAACGGAGAAAGGAGAAGCGGAGAAACGGAGAACGTAGTTCGTATCATTTTTCTATATCTTATTCTCTGTTTCCTTTGGTCTTTGTTCTTTGATCTTTGTTCTTTCAACAGACTAATCATGCAATAAACGGGAAATATATGACTACGTTCCAATCACTTTTCCACGCCCCCCTATCCGACTGGATCCGGTTTGCCGCTTTTTTTACGGGCATCCTGCTCTTGATCGTTCTGCTTGAAACGATCCGGGCCAGAACGCACTGGTCCCAGGAAGTCACACGGAAAATCCTGCATATCGGCGTGGGACTTTTCGTCGTAATGACACCCTGTTTTTTTCAGACAAGCGGGCCGATCATCTGGATCGCGCTTATCTTCATCATACTGAACTACCTGGCGATCCGCTCCGGGCGGCTGAAAAGCATGCACGGTGTCGGACGCATCAGTTACGGCACCGTCTTTTTTCCGCTGAGTGTTCTGATTCTGCTCATTTTGTGCTGGGAAACCGGCAAACATATCTTCATGATTGCGGTGCTCACCATGACCGTTCCGGATGCCCTGGCGGCCATCGTGGGTGAAAACCTGAAAAATCCGCATGTCTACCGTCTGGGTTCCGACCAAAAATCCCTGGAAGGATCCATCACCATGTTTTTCAGCACGTTCGGCTGTGTCATGCTGATCCTGACTTTATTACACGGACCTCATGACATTTTATCAGCCGGCTTCAAGCTGTGGATCGCCTTCGCCACTGCGGGCTTCGCCACGGCCCTCGAATCCGTATCCACACGCGGCTCGGACAATCTGACCGTACCTCTGGGCACCGCTTTTCTTATATGCAGCATGCTGAATGGATCGGGACCGGAAAACCTCCAACTGGCGCTTGGCTTCGGTCTGGCCCTGATTATAGGGCTCATCTCCCTGAAAATCGGATTTCTCAATCTCAGCGGCAGTGTCGGCACCTTCATTCTGGCAATCATCGTATTCGGCACCGGCGGCTGGGCGTGGACCATCCCCATACTCACTTTTTTCATTCTGTCCAGTGTGCTGTCGAAAACGGGGAAAACGCATAAAAAACACCTGGAAACCGTATTCGAAAAAACAGATCGAAGGGATATCGGTCAGGTTCTGGCCAATGGCGGCCTTCCCGGCGTCCTGGTCATCCTGTTCCACTTCAATCCTTCTCCTGTCTGGTATTTTGCCTATCTCGGCGCCCTGGCATCCGTCAATGCAGATACATGGGGCACCGAAATCGGTGTGCTCTCCAGGGTAAAGCCGCGTCTCATCACCAGCTGGAAAATCGTGGCACACGGCACTTCGGGAGGCGTCACACCTTCCGGCATTGCCGGAGCCCTTTTCGGTTCGGTCATTATCGGCCTCAGCGGACTCGTCATCAGTCCGGAAGGGGTTCAGTTCTCTCTCCATCGGCCCGTATTTATCTGGGTCGTCGCGGCGGGATTCTGCGCGGCCCTTCTTGACAGCCTGCTGGGCGCCACCCTGCAGGGCCAGTTCGAGTGCCGGTTATGCAGGCACCATACTGAAAAACGGGAGCATTGCGGGCAGCCCGCGGTCCAGATTTCAGGAAAAAACTGGATCAATAACGATTGTGTCAATCTGTTCTGTGCGCTTTTCGGCGTTTTTTTTGTAATTTTTGGTTGCATCTGTGGCATTTGTTAAATAAATATATTAAATTATACGATGTAAAATTTTCAAAACTGCTTATATAAAGGAGGATCATGTATGTCCATTATCACTGATGTTTACGCACGCGAAATTCTCGATTCCAGAGGGAATCCGACACTGGAAGTCGATGTCGCGCTGGAAAGCGGTGCACTGGGATCCGCAGCCGTTCCCTCCGGTGCTTCTACCGGTGAGAATGAAGCGGTCGAACTGCGTGACGGAGACAAGTCCAGATATCTCGGTAAAGGTGTGACCAAAGCCGTCGATAATGTCAATGAAACGATTGCCGAGGAAATTATAGGTGAAGATGCGCTCTATCAGGCGGAGATCGACCAGCTGCTGATCGAGCTGGACGGAACTCCCACAAAATCCAAGCTTGGCGCCAATGCCATTCTGGGCGTTTCCCTGGCCGTAGCCAGGGCCGCTGCAGAGCATGTCGGCCTTCCGCTTTACCGATACATCGGCGGTGTCAACGGCAAGGTGCTGCCCGTTCCGATGATGAACATCATCAACGGCGGTTCTCATTCGGATGCGCCGATTGCCTTTCAGGAATTCATGATCCGGCCCATCGGTGCGGATTGCTTCCGTGAAGGTCTGAGAATGGGCGCAGAGGTGTTTCACAGCTTGAAGAAAGTCATCCATGACCGCGGCCTCAGCACTGCTGTCGGCGACGAAGGCGGTTTCGCCCCTGCGTTTAAAGGGACGGAAGATGCCGTGGAATCCGTACTGAAGGCCATCGAAAAAGCGGGCTACAAACCGGGCGAAGATGTGATGCTGGCCTTCGACTGTGCCGCTTCGGAATTCTTCAAGAACGGCGTTTATGACTATACGATTTTCGAGGGAGAAAAAGGCGCTAAAAGGACGCCCGCCGAACAGGCCGGTTACCTTGCCGAACTGATGGCAAAATATCCCATCGATTCCATCGAGGACGGCATGAGCGAGACTGACTGGGAAGGCTGGAAAATACTGACCGAAAAGATCGGCGACCGGTGCCAGCTGGTCGGCGACGATCTGCTTGTCACCAACGTCAAATACCTGGAGAGGGGCATCAGGGAAAAAGCCGGCAATGCCATTCTGATCAAGGTGAACCAGATCGGAACACTGACCGAAACCCTGAACGCCATAGAAATGGCCCATAAGGCCAATTGGAACGCGGTTATCTCGCACAGATCGGGTGAAACCGAGGATACGACAATCGCAGATATTGCCGTAGCCGTCAATGCAGGCCAGATCAAGACCGGATCCCTGAGCAGAACGGACCGGATCTGCAAGTACAATCAGTTGCTGCGTATCGAGGAAGATCTGGGCGATGTGGCTGTTTATCCGGGCAAAAAATTCAACTGATGAATCCGGCGTCACCTGAACACGATTCAGATCTGTGACACTGGAAAGCACAAAAAACAGAGCGCCGATTCACGAATGCATTAAGACAGCATGAAGCATTGAACCGCAGGATGTTTTTTGTGCTTTCCTCTTTTTTTTTACCTCATGAACAAGTCATCGATCCGGCTCCGGATCGATGACAAAACGGGGATCGAATTATGCCAAGGAGCCGGACAAATATCCGGATTATTCTGATCCTGATCATTTTTGCGGTCTTTGTCTCATTGCTGCTGCCCGGAAAACGCGGTATTTTAAACCAAATCCGGGTCCGCAGGCAGCAGATACAGCTTCAGAACGAAATCAAAATCCTGGAAGAAAAAAAGGCGCAGCTTGAAGAGAAAAAAGAAGAGCTGAACCAACCGGAAACCATTGAAAAAATAGCCCGTGAAAAATACGGGATGGCCAAAGAAGATGAAAAAGCCTATACAGTTGTCGATGAAAAAGAACCACATGCTGAATGAATTGAAAAAAATATTTATTGCCGGGCTGCTGATTCTTGCACCCATGGCTTTGACGCTCTATATTTTTTATATTCTTTTCCGTTTCCTGGACGGTCTTTTAAAAAATGTCGTTTCAATATTTCTGCATCAGACCCTGGGTATCAGTCAGACCATCACGACTTATCCGGGCCTCGGCCTTCTTGTCCTGCTGTTTCTTATCCTGCTGACCGGTTTTATCGGACGGAATTATTTCGGCAGGAAACTGCTGGACCTGGGTGAGTTTTTCGTTACCAAAATTCCCCTGATCAACCGGATATATATTGCCATCCGGGAAATCAGCGAAGCCGTCCTGTCGGAAAAACGGGAGGTGTTTAAAAAGGCCGTGCTCATCGAATACCCGAGAAAAGGACTGTATACCCTGGCCTTCTTCACACAGGATACGCGCGGCCCGATACAGGAGACCATACCGCAGGATGTTGTCAGTGTATTTGTGCCCACCACGCCGAATCCGACTTCCGGATACCTGCTCTTTGTCCCAAAGGACCAGGTCACCGAACTGGACATGTCCGTGGAGGACGCCATGAAACTTGTGATATCCGGCGGATCGGTTCGTTTGAGACATCACGGCGGATTGATTCCTAAAAGAAGAAAACACGTGAAAAAGAAAACATCATCAACGCCAATATGAAATGAAATTAAAAATCCTTGTGATTGCCTGGATGATGATTGACCTGATGTCTTCTGCCTGTCAGGCGGCCTCCGACGATTCCCTGCGGACCGTATACAATCATGGATTGAATACGGATGCCTGGAGCGCCATGCTGTATTTCAGAACCGGTTTCACCCCAGGATCATCCGGCCTGGTGCTGGAGAATGCGGAGACCTCCCGTTTAAAGGTGACCGGCAGTCAGGACAAATGGAAGGATCGGCATTTACTGACCGCGCTCTATTCGGACACATTGAGGGATCACTGGATATGGAATGTGCAGGGAATCCATCAAATCTTTGTGGACAAGCTCACCGGTTTCGAAAACGACATAGAAACCCGGATTATGGCGACAGAGATCATGTACAGACATAACGCATTTGATCTTCCTGTACTGCTGGGTTTGAAACAGGATCAGCGTTTCAGGCAGTCGGATACGGGATTATCCTACCGTCTCAATCTGATCGCTCCCGAGGTTCCCCTGGATGAGTATGTACACCAGTTAAACGGCCGTATCGACGGGGATATACTGGGACCACGCAGAAACAGCGAACAGATCATGGATTACCGTGTGTACCGGTATTTTTATCAGAACACCGTGGATACGCTGAATATCAGGATACACGGTTTAAGACGGGATTATTATATTACGCCGGAGGGACAAATAGAAAGCCGGGAGGACAACACCCAGAGCATCGACAATTATCTGACATATCATATCGGCCCGCATACAAAGATGAATATGACGGGCCGTCTCACAAGGCATCAACTCCAGATTCATCTGCTTGACGGATCTGAGAAGGAGATGAAACGGACACGCCGGGATGTGGACATATTCGGTCTGGCACAGCTCGCATGGCAACGCAGACGAACCGGAGGGATTTTCCGTATCAGCCATCAAATACAGGAAGAACACTATCAGATTTCGGAATCCCAATTTTCTTCACCCTATTCCGGAAGCAGCCTTCTCCAGACACCGGACAATATAAGCAGTGCCACATCCTATCTGCTTGAAACCACATTCCCTGTCGGATTCGCCGATACACTTTTCCTAAAAACCAATTTCAGAAAATTTCAGTATGACACACCGGACGAAGGCAACACGGATGACCGGGACGAGATCCGATGGCATATCGATCTGGGATATTCTCACCGGTTTTCGCCATCTCTCATGATCAGCACTGCAATCAGTGCACATCTGCTTCACATGGTTTATATTCACGGGGAAAAAAGTGCGGACAACAACTGGAAGCGCATATTTCAGCTGGAACCCTGCTGGATATGGCAGCCCGCTCCCGGCTGGAGATGGAAACAGACCACGACTGTACTGGCCAACTATGTGGATTATGATTTCGATACGGAACTCGCCGGCATACGCAGTTTTCTGTTCCGCAAGTTCCAGATCGAGGACTCGCTTGAAATTCCGGTCACACCGAAAACACGGGTTCTGGCAAATTACAAGCTTGAACTGGATGAAAACGGAAAGATCATCTGGGATGAATGGCTTGAGCAGAAATTGATCGACAGAACAAGCCAGACGGGATCCATTCATCTCGATTTTCGTATATATGAGGACGTATATCTGAGACCCGGGTATTCATTTTTCACCAGAGACGGCATCCGGTATCAGACGCAGCCGGACGGAACCCGGGAAAAGAAATCCTATCTGAACTTCCAAAGTCACGGTCCGTGCCTGCAGGGCCATTATCAGGGACAGCGTCTGCGCATGGTTTTTTCAGCCCAGACCATCCGTACACAAACCCTGGACGTCAAACGTCAGATTTATACGCGGCTCGATTTCAGGCTGCATTGGTGTTTTTGAAACAACGATGAAAAAGACACGGCACACATTATCCTGCGTGATCTCCAGCTGCCTGGATGAACTGCATTGTGCAGACGCCATGACGGAAAAACTGTCCCGTAAACTCAGCCTGGACAATGACCGGCGGAACAATCTGGCCATCGCCGTCACCGAAGCCGTGGGCAACGCCATCATGCACGGAAACAGGCAGGATCCCCATAAGAAAGTCCACATCGAATTTGCCTGGGACCCGGATAAAATAGAGGTGTGCATCAGGGACGAAGGAAAAGGCTTCGATCCCGAAACGCTCGAGGATCCCCTGCTTCCCGAGAATCTGATGAGAGAAAGCGGACGCGGAGTATTTATACTCAATCAGCTGATGGACGAAGTCCGTTTTGAATTTTCGCCCCGGGGAACCACGCTGCACATGGTGATGAAGCTGGCATGATGTCCAAAACCAATCTGAAATCATTGACATTCAACGAGCTTCAGGAGTGGATTCATTCGACCGGAGAGAAGCCGTTCCGTGCCTCCCAGATCTGGTCGTGGCTGTATCAGAAAAACATCGTCGAATTCTCCGGAATGACCAATATTGCACGTTCATTTCAGACACACCTCCATGACCATGCGTTCATTTATTCGCTGAGCCCCGTAAAAACCACCGGATCTTCCGCAACCCGCACGCAGAAAATACTGTGGCAGCTCGAAGACGGACTGCATATCGAATCCGTGTTCATTCCGGACGGCCATCGAAGGACTTTCTGCATATCGACACAGGCCGGATGCGCCATGGGATGCGGTTTCTGTGCGACGGCGGCCATGGGATTTCAAAGAAACCTGCATGTGCATGAAATGACGGAACAGGTGCTTTCCATGCAGCGGCATCTCGGCATCAAGCCCACCAACCTGGTACTTATGGGCATGGGAGAACCTTTTTTAAATTATGACAATGTCATCAGGGCGCTGACCATTCTCAACAATGCAGAGGGAACGGCCATCGGACATCGCAGAATCACCATATCCACCTGCGGCATCGTGCCTGCGATCGAACGCTATACACGCGAAAACCATCCCTACAAACTGGCCATCTCGCTGAATGCCACCACGGATGAGACGCGGTCGTCCCTGATGCCCGTGAACCGCAAATATCCCCTGAACACCCTGCTGAGGGCCGCGGAGGCCTATACCCGTCAATCACATAAAAGGATCACGTTCGAATATGTCATGATCCGGAACCTCAATGACACTCCGGAGGATGCCCGCCGTCTGATGCGGATGCTCAGGGGCATCCCCTGCAAGGTCAATTTGATCGGGTACAATGCAACCAACCCGGACTTCACACGTTCCGATGACAAACGGATCCATGCCTTCGCGGAAGCCATTGCACCGCTTTCCGCACCCGTGACACTCCGGCTGAGCAAAGGCGACGACATTCAGGCCGCCTGCGGTCAGCTGGCGACGAAGCAGGAATCCGCTACTGAACTTTCACCATCCGCCTGACATCCATCACGCCTTCCGCTGAACGGATCCGGCAATAATAGATTCCTGCGGGAACGGACCGCCGATCATGATCTTTCCCGTTCCAGGTGACCCGGTATGAACCCGGATTCCTATGCCGGTGCATCAGGGAAACAACCCGCTGCCCGAGGCTGTTCAGCACATCGATATCGATGATTCCAGCATCCGCTTCGCACACGGCATACAGAATCACGGTCTCCGGATTGAAAGGATTCGGAAAATTCAGGACAAGACCCGTCCGGCCGGGAACCGTTATATCCGGTTCAGGAAAAACGGAAACGGTTTCGAGTATCCGCCATTCACCCATTATCGTGACTTCCCGGAGCTGTATCCGGACCGTGTCCGAACCGCAATGCGGAACGAAGTATTCATACACGGTTCCGAAGGACCGGTTGCCCTGACCGGGTATCAGGGCCGTATTGGCCTGTTCAAAGGGACCGTTCCTGTGTCCGGACATGAAGATGTGAAAACCGGCCGTGCCCGTTTCGCTTTCCGTGCGCCATCGTATCCTGATTCCTCCGTCTGCGACGACAGCGTTGAAATCGCTCAGTTCAACAGCCAGCGAGGATTCGGAAAATACATGGGCATCATCCGCATAACAGGGCAGATCGACTTCCCCGTACACACGAATACGGCATCTCGCCATGTCCGCTGTCTCCGGCACCGTCACTTCATTGATTTCAAGCCGCTGCCAGACATCCTGACCGGCACTGGCGGCCGACTGACTGTACTGGTACAGATACGTACCGCCGCTGTACCAGGCCAATGTGAGCCGCACGGTTGCATTTGCACTGCTGTTCAGAATCCGGGCATGAAAAGAAACCGGTATGCCTGGCCCGACCGGTACGTCCTGATACAGGCCCCGGTTCGAAGTCCCCGTCTTCTCAAGCCGCACACTTGAGCCGCCATTGTATACAATCGCTGTTTCCTGAGCGGCGGCACATCCGCTTTCACGCTCCCAGTGTTCAGGAGCACCGGCGGACCAGGTTTCAAAACCGGGATTGTCAAGCAGGTTGGTCTGGGACAACAGATGATGGGATGTGAAGCAAATCAGGCTGGCTGCTAAAATTAAAAACGTACGGTTCATGACTTCCTCCTCTTGTTGAAAATGACACTGTTTTCAAGAGGGGAAAAGAACATGACAAAAAGGAGAAATTCGACGGCTGGGAATACATCGAAGGTATTTAAAAAAACCGATTTATTATGAAAGAGTCAAGCGGTTTTTATATGTAAAGCATTTCAGAATCTGCTGAAAAATCGCCGTTGGGTTTCATTGCAGCCGGAAAATCACATCCCCGTCCAGCCACAATCCCAGTTTCCAGAATGTTTGCGTCTCGTCCCGGTTCTCCACATGCTGATATTGATCAAACACGGTCGACTGAAAGAGCCCGTGCAGTCCCCAATGGGCCGACGCGTCATACCGCAATTGAAGCCCGATTATCTGACGTTTCTCCACGATGCCTGTCGGAAAGGGCTCCGAATATCCTTCCTCGACCGTGTAATCCATCCAGGGCATATCGAAGGGGGAAAACAGGTCGCCTTCTCCCTTGCGTATCTGCGTAAAACTCAGCGACGCACGGACCGAAGGACCGAACCACTGGCCGGCTTCGACCTGCCACAAGTCGAAATCATTGCCCAGGGGATGGCCCAGCGGCCCATTGCGATGCATGAATGTCTCCCACGGATTGATGGTTTTATAGGTGCGGTTGGTCACGCGGGCGTATTCCGCGGAGATCAGGGTGCTGCCGTTCGGCGTCCAGCGTCCTCCGATGATATATCCGATTTCATCGGGTTCCAGATCGCCCGGCCCGGTTTCTTCGATCTGAATATCATCGATCATGAGGGATGCGTACAGCTGCACCCTGTTTGCAGGCGCCCACAGCACATCGATGCTTCCGAATGTGTTGGCCGTATTGGCTTCATTCATCTGCGATCCGTGATAGAAAATGAAGGGATTCAGATAGCTGAATTCCGGGGACCGGTTGACGCCGCCGTATATAACGGCTTCCGTTACTGCGCACTGCAGTCTTCCGTCGAAAAACCGGGCGTCCAGCCGGTGCGCGGACACGTAACGCCTGGCCCTGGTTCCGCCCAGTGAATCCGCCAGTCGCGGCGTCAGGGGCCAGTCATCCAGCCTGGACAGTAAATAGCTGAAAGTAAAGGGACCTGCTGTGACACTGCCCAAAAAATGATCCATGGGTCTGGCCGCATCGGAAAAGATCAGCGTGCCGGAACGTCCGGCGCCCCATTTCAGAAAATCCCGGCCGAATTTCATCCCGAACCGTCCGAAACGGGCGCTCACGTAGGCCTGCTCCGTATATCCCACGATGCCGCGCCATTTTTTCCCCATGTACAGGTCGTCATGAACCAGGTTCTGGTCGAAATTCATGGCATTGAACATCGTGACCGACCGGCCGGCCGGCACATGGATCCGTGTCCGGTAAATGCCCCGGAACTTCATGTCTTTATCCGAATCCTTCTGCATGTCCCCGATCAGATGCCCGCCCAGCTCCAGGCGTTCCGCGTCATCCTCCGTCTTCAGGGCCTGTATCTCCGGGGCGAACTCACGCACGAGTTTCGCGTACCGCTCGAGCTGACCTTTAGACAACAAAACCTTGCTGTTCTTGATCAGGCTGCCGATATCGATCAGGGCAACGGCCACATCCCCACGGGTATAGGGCTGATTGAGCTGATTCAAATCCTGCAGCAATCCGGCCGTCTGCATGTCCGCGATCAGGGGGCAGGCCCAGTGCCATGGCGGGAGGGTTTCGTTCAGGGAGGCGGAAGCACGAAGGCTGCAGATTAAAAGTAAAAGAACGGCGATTTTTTTCATGATATTCCCTGTGTTTGAATGAACGAAAGGAAACCGTTTTACGACCGGCCCCTCATGTATCTCAAATCGTCCAGATCCTTGTTTCTTCTTCATTTTCTGTACACCTCGCGTACATCCGGACAGTGCTCTCCATAGGCCTTCTTTTTAAGCTGGAATGCAATTTCCTGCCGTTCCTCCGGTGTCATGCGCAGGGCCTGTTCGATATCCCACTTCAGCTTCCTCGAAAGAATTGGATATGTGGACCACTCTCTTCATGGGCATTCCTGATTTCAATCCGGGGTTCGAAATAAAATAAAAAAAGCTGCCCGAAAAGGCAACTTTAATTTTGACAAAAGCGAGCTGAACCCGTTGCATCTATTTGGCACCCACCCCCCGTATCAGCGCAAACCACACGGTCTGCAGGATGATGATGATATCCAGAAGCAGGGACTGGTTCTCGATATAATACAGATCATGATCGATATTTTCATGAATAGGCAGGGAGCGGTCCGCAGACACCTGCCAGAGCCCGGTGATGCCCGGTTTCACGTTCAGCCGCTCGCAGTGTATGTCGTTGTACTGCTCCACGATAAACGGCATCTCCGGACGGGGTCCGACGATGCTCATGTCCCCTTTCAGCACGTTCCAGAACTGGGGCAGCTCGTCGAAACTCGTGCGCCGCAGGTACCGGCCCACGCGCGTGATCCGGGGATCGTTCCTGTCCTGCGGATGCACCGCATACTCCGGCGTTTCCGTGTACATGGTTCTGAATTTATATAGAGTGAATTCACTGCCACGAAGGCCAATCCGCTTCTGGCTGAAAATCACCTTTCCCTTTGAATCCAGTTTGATGCAAAGTGCGATGATCCCGAAAACCGGAGACGTCAGGACCAGGATGATAACCGTGGCCACAATATCAAACACACGCTTGAAGAACCGGCTTGCCAGAGACAGCTCCAGTTCTTTCAGTCCGAACAGCGGCACACCGTCCAGCTGTTCCTGGCGCACGCGGTGAAGCGTCAGTTCGTTCAGACTGGGCACGAACCTGTAACTGACCTCCTTCTCCTCGCAGATTTTCATGATCTGCCGCGTCTGCTCGCTTGTGGCCGCCGGCATGGCGATCATGACGCCGTCGATGATCCGTTTCACGCGGCCCAGATATTTCCTGAATTTCTCCCTGCCGCCCAGCACGGGAACCGGTTTGGCCATGATCACCGTGTCGTTGGATTTCATGTCATCAAAAAACGCCACGACTTTATAACCCAGCTTGGGATGTTTCTCGATAGCCTTGACCAGCCGCTTTCCCGTATCCCCGGCCCCGAAAATCACCACCCGTTTCAGCTGGAATTTTTGCGTGACAAACTTGTTCCACAGCCCGTCGATGATGCTTCTTTCCAGAATGATCATCGGGAAGATGAGCACCATGGTATAAAAAGACTGCAGCCGGCTGATGAGCAGCGACTTCGAGAAAAAGCTGATCATGAGCGCCACGATAAAACCGATACCCGTGTACTTTACAAGATTTTTCAGCCTGACCACATGGAAAACGCTGCTCTGTGGTTTATACGTGCCGCCCAGGATGAGTGCGATAACGATAATGATTGTAAAACCGATCACATCCATTGTCTGGAATGCAGGCGGATTCGGATGAATCCGGTTGGGGGATATCAGCCAGAACTGATAGCCGCACCAGAAGGTGAACATGATCATGCTTACATCGGCGATGAGGATAAAAAGCCAGTGGATGTAATCAAGGATGTATTGGAAGATGTTACGCATACTCTGGGTATTTCATTTTATGTTTTCCACTCAGCCATTGTTACTTTACTTTTATTATTAGCAATATCTTCACTAATAGGTATAACGAATAAAAATATACATTATTTCAAGTTTTTATATATTCGTCGAATTTTCTCATTGATCACAAGAATTATGAATTGCGGCAATTCAAACATATATCGTTTCCACACCTTTTGAGGATACATTATCAATCTTGTCAACCATTCAAATCCGTTATCCGTCAATAATTTTGCACCACGTATTTCTGTCTGAGAATACCAACGATATAACGCACCAACAGTAAGTATCACTTTAGCATTTAACTTAAGTTTATATTTATCAATCCATATTTCCTGAACTGGCATGCCCATCCCTACAATTAAAATATCTATTTTTTTTGAAGCGATATCTTGAACAACCCAATCACAGACATTAATATCATCGTGGAAGAAGCCATGATGAAATCCGGCAATTACTATATTCGGGAATTTTTCTTTTAGAATATCAATAAATTTAATAATGACCGCATCTTCGTCACCAACGAAATATAATCGAAAACTATTATGTTCTGCGACTTTAAATAAATCATCGATCCAATCCGGAGGAGTCATTCTATCGCCGACATCAGTACCCAGTATTTTCGCTGCCAATTTTACACCAAAACCATCACAAAAAACAATATCAGATTGATTCAGTGCCCCTCGAAATTGAGAATTTTTCCTTGCAAGTATAACACCATGAACATTTAAATAATTGACTATTAATAATTTGTTGCTTTTAGATATTGAAGATACAATAGCCTCGACCAGTCTCTGTACATTAATAACACTTAATTTGATTTTAAATAGTGTGTTGTTTTTACTCATAACTAAAATGATCCATAAACATTAAATAATTTAATAACAATAATCCAAAAATATTGCAGTATGAAATAATGCCTGCCATTAGATTTATTAAAGTCAATTGTCTGCATGTACAGCATTGTATACCAATTCCGTTTTTTTTATCATTTTCTCAACGGAATATAATTCGATTAACAAATTATACAGATTTTCGCCACATCGATTCCTTAAATCATCATTCAGCATATAGCTTATAATCGCTTCATATAATTCTTGAGACTGCTCGTATTCAAATGTAAGTCCGTTAACTCGGTCAATAACGATTTCTCTCAATCCCCCAATATTGGATACAATAATCGGTTTTTTAAATGATGCTGCTTCAAGAGCGATCAATGACGATGATTCTTTCCGAGAGGGAATAACAATTATGTCGCAAATCGAATAATATAAACCCAAGTCTCGTACTTCACCTAAAAATTTAATCATAAGCTCATTTTCAATAGCTTGACTTTCTAAATTATTTCGTTCCGGCCCATCACCGGCAATCAAACAATTGAATTGGCAGCCATTTTGAGCAGCCATAACTAAGGCCTCTAATAATACATCAAAACCTTTCTCTTTATGTAATCGTCCAAATCCACCGATAACAAGTCTGCTATCAAAATTAAGGATGTTCTTCTTGCATTGAAGTATTTCTTCACGACTTACTTTAGGAAATAAACGAGGAGCATTCCGGATTAGAGCCATTTTCCCTTTATCAACATTGAAATATTTATACAAATGTTCTATTACTGAATTGCTTACAGCTATAATTTTAGGGGACCTATAACTAAAAAATTTCTTGCCAAAAAGTAAGTTATGACATGTCATAAAAATACGACTGGAATGGAATGGTTGGGTCAAAAATACAATTAATTCAAGCCATCTATGATGAGAATGTATAATTTGAATATTATATGTTCTGATAATTTGTATAATCTTCAAATACGTTTGTAAAATAGAGAACAAATTGATATTATTAATATTGAAAGGTATATATTCAAAACCGATACCTTTGGCTTGGATATCATGTCGCATAGTTCCTGAATATGCTCCAATAATTACTTTATTTTTCATTTTCACAAAATTCGAAGCAAGCATCAGTATATGCTGTGAAACCCCACAGCAATAATCCATCTCTGTCCAAAGGTATAAAATATTCATTATTATATAAAGGGTTAAAACGATTTCAACAATTTTTTCGGTTGCTTACTCCACTACATATGGAAAAAACCAAAATACCGGTTGTTGTCATTCCATGAATCTATTGAGCTCGATAGCTATGTAAAAAAGGACTACTATATTCTTAAAATTTACCTCTAATATTATTTTTGATACACT
>JAFGGN010000024.1 GCA_016930535.1 bacterium | reverse complement strand
TCCTGAAGCGATTTACGGTGTTCATCCTGAAACAGAAATGATTTACTGGAATCGGTCGACCGATGCCCGCGTTGCCGGTCCAATGCTGAATATTTTCCGTGCACCGGTCGATAACGATTACATGTTCGGAGGCGGCTATGGTCCCAAGTGGCGCAAAGCGGCTTTATATGATATGAAACCGGAAGTGGAAAAAATCTCAGTCCATAAACAGGGTGATATCGTTGTGATTGATGCAAATATCAATTCAAAATCTCCCAAAGGATACACCGTTCGCCAGCATACGACCTGGAAAATCTATGGGAACGGATTTATTGATGTGACCACAGATTTTGATCCCGACAAAGGGGATTTTCCATTGGCAAAACTGGGATTCCTGCTGCAGATGCCCGAAGGCTTCGAAGCCGTCACTTTTTACGGAGCAGGGCCTCATGAAAATTACCGCGACCGTCTCCACTCGGCTGCAATTGGCCGTTATCAACTGACAGTCGATGAAATGTTCGTGCCCTATTTGAGAACACAGGATTGCGGCAACCGGTCGAATGTACGATGGTTTACCGTCAGCAATCATAACGGTGTCGGCATGATGGTCGTCGCCGACAGTCTGATGGATTTCAGCGCGCTGCACTATACGCCGCTTGATTTGGAGAAAGCCAATCATCCTTTCGAATTAACACGCCGGAAGGAAACGATCCTGACTGTCGATATGCAGCATTGCGGGCTGGGCGGCGGAAGCTGCGGTCCCGGTCCTATGAAAAAATACCTGTTGAAACCGGAAAAAGCAACGTTTGGCTTCTCTGTCCGACCGTATATCGGGAATATGGGCGACATGGGAGACGTGGCCAAAATGAACCCGGGTCATTGACTTCGACAGGATGAGAATCTCCAGGTAATAATGGGATTGAACCTTTAATACCCGTGATGGTTTCGATTGTAGTGATGACATTTTGCAGTCAGCATTCGCCGAATCAATTAGCAGTTTGAGAGGAATATATGAAAAGATTTAAATTCATTGTCTGTGCAATGGGCTGCATGGTTTTTGGAAGCCTCCATCTTCATGCACAAAACAAATTGTATCCGAATGAATTTCTTCTTGGAGAGGTGAAATTGCTGGACGGCCCTTTCAAACATGCCCGTGATCTGAATATCGAAGTCCTGTTAAAATACGATGTCGACCGGCTGCTGGCGCCTTACCGCAAAGAAGCCGGATTGTCTCAAAAGGCCGAAAGCTATCCGAACTGGGAAGGATTGGATGGGCATATTGCGGGTCATTATCTGTCGGCCATGGCCATGAATTATGCGGCGACAGGTAATGAAGAGTGCAGGAGACGCATGGAATACATGCTTGCTGAACTCAAAGCGTGTCAGGAAGCCAATGCTGTGAACAATCCGGACTGGGGCGTTGGTTATGCGGGCGGTTTTCCCAACAGTGCGAAGATGTGGCCGGCTTTCAAAAAGGGAGATTTCAGTGTTTACTTTTCTTCCTGGGCGCCATTTTACAATTTGCATAAAATGTTTGCCGGTTTGCGGGATGCCTGGCTTTATTGTGATAACGAAGATGGCAAAACCATGTTTTTAAAATTTTGCGACTGGGGTATTGATCTGACGGCTGCTTTGTCCGATGAGCAAATGCAAAAGATGCTGAATATGGAACACGGCGGCATCAATGAAATGTTCGCTGATGCGTATCAGATGACCGGGGATGAAAAATATCTGATTGCTGCCAAACGGTATTCACATCGGGCGTTTCTAGATCCATTGTCTGAAAACATCGATAACCTGGACAACAAACATGCCAATACGCAAATACCCAAATTTACGGGGTTTGACCGGATTGCGGAGCTCAGCCATGATAAAAAGTATCAAAAGTCCGCAGAATTTTTCTGGGAAACGGTTACTGAAAACCGGTCTCTTGCTTTCGGCGGAAACAGCAGGCGGGAGCATTTCCCAAGCAAAACATCCTGCATCGATTTTGTGAATGTCAATGACGGGCCGGAATCGTGTAATTCTTATAATATGCTCAAACTGACCGAAGATTTGTTCAGAGCCAATCCTTCAGCAAAATATATCGATTATTACGAACGCACCCTGTACAATCACATCCTTTCGACCCAGCATCCGGAACATGGCGGGTATGTCTATTTTACCCCGGCACGGCCGCGCCATTACCGTGTTTACTCGGCCCCCAATGAAGCCATGTGGTGCTGTGTGGGGACCGGTATGGAAAATCACGGCAAATATAACCAGTTTATCTATACCCATTCCAATGATTCCCTGTACCTGAACCTGTTTGTCGCTTCCGAGCTCGACTGGAAAGCCAAAGGGATCCGGATCCGGCAGGAAACCCGCTTTCCCGAGGAAGAGAGAACCAGACTGTCGGTCATTGAGGGCGCTTCCCGGTTCACTCTGCTGGTCCGTTATCCGGGCTGGGTGCGGGCGGGGGGATTGAAAATCACGGTGAACGGGAAAGATGTTTCCTTTTCGGGCCTTCCTTCCTCTTTTGTCGGGATTGACCGGAAATGGAAAAAGGGAGATGCGGTTGAAATCATGCTGCCCATGCAAAATACCATCGAACATCTGCCCCATGTTCCGGAATATATCGCTTTCATGCACGGTCCCGTACTGCTGGCCGCAAAAACCGGCGCCGAAGACCTGAGGGGCCTGATCGCGGATGACGGCCGCTGGTCTCAGTATTCGAGCGGGACGTATCTGCCTGTCGACAAGGCCCCGATTTTGATTGAAGATGATATTCAGCGCATTGCAGGCAAACTGGAACCGGCAGGGGATCAGCCATTGCATTTCAGGCTCAATGTGAAAATGATCAACCCGATCGACCTGACACTGCAGCCTTTTTATCAAATTCATGACGCCCGATACATGATGTACTGGCTGGCCCTGACCCATGACGGCACAAAGACCTACCTGGATTCACTGTCAGTTGTTGAAAAGGAAAGGCTTGCCCTTGAAAAACGAACCATTGACCGGGTTGCCACAGGTGAACAGCAGCCCGAAGCAGACCATGGCATGCGGAATGAAAAATCGGGTACGGGCAATCATATGAATGAATTCTGGCGCGATGCCCGCGATGGCGGCTATTTCAGTTATGAGATGACCACAAATTCTGAAACCGGCCTGAGTCTGTTTATACGATATTGGGGAGCCGAATGGGGCGGCCGTAAATTCGACATTTTTATCGACGATGAGATACTCGTCACCGAGGACAATACCGGCGTCTGGAACCTGGCTAGGTTCAAGGATGTGATTTATTCCGTGCCGGATTCCATGGTAAAAGGCAAAAGTCATATACGGGTCAAGTTCCAGCCGCTTCCCGGAAATACAGCAGGACCTGTTTATATGGTCAGGTTATTGAGAACTGAGGATGAAAATCGATAATCCATCATGATCGATAGAAAGAGGACACGGCCATGAACCGTCAAGTTACCGTTTTTCTGCTTATTTTTGCCGGAATCATGAATCATGGATTCGCCCAGATAATACCGAGCGAATCGCTTTTCGACGAGGGCTGGAAATTCAGCCTGGGAGACATCAGGGAGGCCGAGCAACCCGGATTCGATGACGCAGCGTGGAGGGATATCGATTTGCCTCACGATTGGAGCATCGAAAACCTGCCGCTGCAGGAAGTACAGCCGGTTCCGGAATTGCCGGCCGTGACCGGGCCGTGGCGTTTTCAAAAGGGCGACGACGCTGCATGGAAAGCGGCCGGTTTCGACGACAGCGGCTGGCAGGGCGTCACGCTGCCGGATACCTGGGAACGTCATTCGGATTATACCGGCAACAATGTGTACGGCTGGTACCGCCGTCATATCGACATACCCGCCGCGTGCCGGAACCGGGATTTCGACCTGTTGCTCGGGTGCATCGACGATGTGGACGAGGCCTTTTTCAACGGCGAGCGCGTCGGCGGTACGGGATCGTTTCCGCCCGCTTACCGCACGGCTTACAATACGCAGCGCCGCTATCGGATTCCCGCTTCGCTGGTTCGAGGCGACGGTTCCGATGTGCTGGCCGTGCGCGTCTTCGACGGCGCCGGTGACGGAGGTATTTTTGCGGCCGGGACAAAATCCATGCGCCTCGGCCCCTTCGATTCCGGTTTGAGTGCAGGCGGCACTGCGACCGGTTATGCCGTCGGCGGCACGGGCTGGTATCGCAAACATTTTACCCTGCCGTATTCCTCTTACCCCCAGAAGGTGTCCATCTGCTTCGACGGCGTTTACATGAACGCAGACGTCTGGCTCAACGGCCGCCACCTGGGAAATCATCCGTACGGCTATACGTCGTTCGTCCTCGATCTGACGCCTTAACTCCGGCCCGACGGCCGGGACAACGTGATCGCTGTCCAGGTGAAGAACACGGGCAGTAACAGCCGCTGGTACAGCGGCTCCGGCATCTATCGCCATGTCCGGCTTGCGGTGGCTGATCCCGTGCATATCCCGTTCTGGGGCGTGTATGTCACCACACCCGATATATCAAAAACAAACGCCACGGTGCGTGTTGCAACCACCATCGTGAACGACTCCGGTGCGGACGCTGCGATCCGGCTGTGCACCCGCCTGACGGATCCCGGCGGAAAGGCTGTCGAAACCAGGGACTCGGAAGTACGGCTTGCGGCCGGGGAAAGGCAGGAATTCACACAGACCTTTTCCGTGAACAATCCTGTGCTCTGGTCCCTGGACAATCCTGCGCTCTATCGCGCGGAAATTGAACTGGCTGGAGAACGGGGCGTGCTGGATCGTTCCGAAACGGCCTTCGGCATACGCACCCTGCGGTTCACGGCCGGGAAAGGCTTTGAACTCAACGGCAAGGCCGTGAAACTCAAGGGAGGCTGCATGCACCACGACAACGGCCTGCTCGGCGCGGCTGCGATCGACCGGGCGGAAGAGCGCCGTGTTGAGCTGATGAAGGCCAACGGCTTCAATGCCATACGAAACAGTCACAATCCGCCGTCGCCCGCTTTTCTCGATGCGTGCGACCGCATCGGCATTCTCGTGATGGACGAGGCCTTCGACTGCTGGGAAGAGGGCAAAAATCCCGATGACTACGGCAAGTATTTTAATGACTGGTGGCAGCGGGACCTGGAATCCATGGTCCTGCGCGACCGCAATCACCCGTGCATCATCATGTGGAGCATCGGGAATGAAATCCCCCAGCGGGGCGACGAACGCGGTTTCGTGATTGCTGAACAGTTAAGGAACGAGGTCCGCCGTCTGGACCCCACGCGTCCGGTCACCGAAGCCGTTTGTTCGCTCTGGGACGGCCGTCCCTGGTCGGACGTGCAGACTATGTTTGACTTCCTCGATGTCGGCGGCTATAACTACCTGTGGCGCCAGTATGTCCCGGATCATGAAAAGTATCCGGGGCGGATCATGGCCGGCACCGAATCCTATCCAGGGGAAGCGTTCGAGAACTGGCAGGCCGTACTCGATTATCCGTGGGTCATCGGCGATTTCGTGTGGACATCCATGGATTATCTGGGGGAGACTGGAATCGGCAATGCGCGTCTGAATGATGATCCGGACCGGGGTTTTTTAAGAACATGGCCCTGGTTCAACGCGTTTTGCGGGGATATCGATCTGTGCGGTTTTAAAAAACCGCAGATGCTTTACCGGGATGTGCTGTGGAACAACAGCGACCTGGAGATAGCCGTTCACACACCGGTTTCTGAAGGCAAAGAAGAAATCGTGAGTGCCTGGGGATGGCCCGATGAATGGCCCAGCTGGAACTGGAACGGTCATGAAGGCCGCATGATGGACGTGAGGGTCTTTTCGCGTTATCCGGTTATCCGGCTCGAATTGAACGGCCGCGTCATCGCGGAACAGACGATCGACGGGGCATCCAAATTCATTGCAAACTTCAAAGTGCCCTATGAACCGGGAGTGCTGAGGGCCGCTGCATTGGAAAAGGGCATTGAAACGGCCTCGAAGGAACTCCGGACCACGGGTGCTCCGGCCAAAGTCAGACTCGTTGCGGACAGATCCCGAATAAAGGCAGACCGTAACGATTTATCCCATGTCCGCGTTGAAATAACCGATGCGCGGGGCGATCTTGTTCCCGATGCAGACAATCCCGTCACATTCACAGTAACGGGTGCCGGGGAAATCGCAGGATCGGGAAATGCCTGCCCTTATGATATGACCAGTTTCAACAGTCCCGTATGCAGCCCTTATCGCGGGCGGGCCCTGGTCATACTCCGGCCGCTGAAGAGTATAGAAGCAGGAAGCATGACTCTCCGGGCACAAGCGGAGGGACTGACTGCGGCTGAAATCAATATCACTTTACAGTGAAGATTTTTTTTCTTTATATTGATATGGGATTTTAAAGCATGTTTTTTAAATCACTTTCGGATCCGGATTGAGTCATGGCGACCAAAATTAGCCGGGTTCAGATTGAGCATGGAGGATTAAAGTCATGATTAAAAAATCATCAAAAACCGAATTGATCGTATTGTTCTCCGTTTTTCTCTGTATATGTGTTTCAGGCACATTTGCACAAACAGACCTGCCGCAGCGGGTCATCAGTCTCGATTTCAATCAGGTTCAGGGCCCCCTGAACACGATGTTCAGGGAGTGTGTGGGCGCGGGCCGGGCCAATGAGGGACTGCGGGCCGACTGGCAGCAGCAATTGGCTTACGTCCATCAGGAATGCGGATTCAGGTATATCCGCATGCACGGACTGCTGACCGACGATATGGGCGTATACCGGGAGGACCGGGACGGGAATCCGGAATACAATTTTCAATATATCGACGTACTGACCGATTATATTCTCGGCATCGGCATGAAACCTTTTGTGGAACTGGGTTTCATGCCCGAGGCCCTGGCCAGCGGCAGGGAAACCATTTTCTGGTGGCGGGGCAATGTCACGCCGCCGAAGGATTACGATAAATGGGAGGCCCTGATCCGCAATCTGACACTGCATTTTACGGAGCGCTACGGGTCGGATGAAGTGAAAACATGGTATTTTGAGGTCTGGAACGAACCCAACCTGACACCATATTTCTGGACAGGAACGCAGGAGGAATATTTCAAGCTGTACCGGTATGCCGCCAGCGGCATCAAGAGCGTCCATAAAGCCTACCGGGTCGGCGGACCGGCCACGGCGGGCGCCGCATGGGAAAAGGAACTGATCGACTTCTGCGATCAGAATGATGTGCCCCTGGATTTCATCAGCACGCATGCGTACGGTGTCAAGCAGGGATATCTCGACGAGTACGGGCAGTCCGGAACGATTCTCGATACGGATCCGATGAGCCTGAGCCGGGATGTCCTGAATTCCCGCAAGGAAATCGCCGGCTCCTCCATGCCGGATCTGGAACTCCATTATACAGAATGGAGCGCCTCCTACACGCCAGCCGATCCGATACACGACAGTTATCATGAGGCCGCCTACGTTCTCGACAAGATGAAACGGACCGGGGATGCGGCGCAGTCCATGTCGTACTGGGTGTTCACGGATATTTTCGAAGAACCCGGGCCCCGCTTCACGCCGTTTCACGGCGGTTTCGGCATGCTCAATTACCAGGCCATCAACAAGCCGGTTTTCTACGCCTACAAATTCCTGAATCAGCTGGGGAACACGGAGTTGAAGAACGATGATCCGGCTTCCTGGGCCTGTAAAGATGGGGACGGGAACGTTCAGGTCCTGTTCTGGGATTTTACTCCGACACTTCCCGATTCGATCAACAATCAGGATTATTATATCCGTGATCTGCCGTCCAGGTCAAAAGGGACTGTCAAGATGGAAATCTCGAATATCCCTGCAGGTAAATATGCTGTTGAAATCTACAAAACCGGTTACCGCGTAAACGATCCCTATACGACCTATTTCGATATGGGCAGACCCGCTCAGCTCACAAAAGAGCAGGTCCGGAAAATCAAGGCGCTGAATGACGGCTCCGCAATATCCTGTGAAAAGACCACGGTGAAGAAGGGCGCTGCACTGATCAAAGAGCTGGAAATGCGTGAGAACGATGTATACCTGTTCACACTGAAAAAGCAGTAAATGATATAATTCCTTAAATCAGAACTATTGCAGAAAAAAAGGACAGGACCATGAAGAGAATTATCTATTTCATATTATTGGGACTAACATTTTTTGAACGTTATTGATAAACATAATCGCTATCTAATGAGAAAAACCTCAAATAAAAACGACAAACAAAAAATGGATTTATTCAAAGGTTTCTCAATGATGAAAAGGATAATCTTATGAAAATCAGTTTATTCATATTACTGCCTTGTTGCTTATTTATTACAAACATAAATGCACAGGAATGTATTATTACAATAAAAGCTACCGAAGGAAAACGAACTATATCGCCCTATATATATGGGTGCAACAATAGTTTCGACAAATCT
>JAFGGN010000023.1 GCA_016930535.1 bacterium | reverse complement strand
GGGCTCTTGACCAGCTCCCATTCGTATTTGAACAGCACGGTCAGGTATCCCATGTCCCACCGGGTCGGGTTGGGTTTCCAGGCACCCTCGATACCGCTCGTGATGGTATCGCCGGCCTTGCCGCTTCCGAAGCTGCTTTTCCAGCCGAGCCCCTGTTCCTCGATGGGTGCGCCCTCGGGCTCCGGACCCACGTGCGATGCAGGACCGGCGCCGTGACATTTGCCGAACGTATGTCCGCCTGCGACAAGCGCAACGGTCTCCTCATCGTTCATGGCCATGCGCGCGAACGTCTCGCGTACATCGATTCCCGAGGCGACCGGATCCGGATTGCCGTTCGGCCCTTCCGGGTTTACATAGATCAGGCCCATCTGCACGGCGGCAAGGGGATTATCGAGATCCCTGTCACCGCTGTAGCGATTGTCGCCGAGCCAGGTATCTTCACTGCCCCAGTATATGTCCTCTTCAGGCTCCCAGATGTCCTCGCGTCCGCCGCCGAATCCGAAGGTTTTGAATCCCATCGATTCGAGTGCACAGTTGCCGGCCAGGATCATGAGGTCGGCCCAGGATATCCTGCGGCCGTATTTCTGCTTGACCGGCCAGAGCAGACGTCGCGCCTTGTCGAGATTGGCATTGTCAGGCCAGCTGTTCAGGGGTGCCAAACGCTGATTGCCGGATCCGGCACCGCCGCGGCCGTCTCCCATTCGGTATGTGCCCGCGCTGTGCCATGCCATGCGGATGAAGAGCCCGCCGTAGTGACCGTAATCGGCCGGCCACCAGTCCTGCGAGTCGGTCATCAGCGCAACCAGGTCTTTTTTCACGGCAGCCAGATCGAGTTTTTTGAACTCCTCAGCATAGTTGAAATCTTTGCCCATCGGATTGGACCTGGAGGAATGCTGGTGAAGAATATGAAGATTGAGCTGATTCGGCCACCAGTCCCGGTTCGACGTGCCCTGTCCCCCCATGGATGACGCGGATTTGCCCGTTACCGGGCATCTGCTTTCTTTTTTCATGTCTGCCCCCTTTTATTTTTGATTTGGATTTGTTTATTCGCAGAATCAATGATGCAATCCCAAATACCGACAACCCATATAATTCTATATATAGTGTTTTAATGACAATTGCAACATATAAAAAATGTCAATCTCCGGATAAATGATTGGTAATTGCATGGGATCATGGATATCCGGCGTACGTCCAGAAAAGCGGAATCAGGATATTGACAGCCATGTCCTTTTATTCATTTTCGTCGTATTCTCATGTAGATGATAGTGTCTCATATGAGATTTATCCGGATATACGATGGATTTTGTTATCAGCACGCATCGCTTCATTTTCTTGGGATCAGACGTGTCTGCATCCGTATTCATTCAATTGCGGACAGCCGGCCCGGCGGATCAATGAATCCTCCGGCATGGCAGAGGTGTATCCTGGAAGAGAAACGGGATTAGATTAAAATAACCCAGAAAAAATAGACCAGCTGGGCGACATACGCATGAAAAGCGAAAGGGGGAAGACGATTCAATCGGATGTGCAGTATGGACCAGAATTTTGCAAAAATGAAGGCGATTCCGAACCATGCCAGATAATTGGCCACCGGAACCCGGTTGTTTTTCCAGGTCCAGTATTCCAGTTCCGGGGCGGCCTGTTCCATGACCATGTCGAACAGCACCATCAGCACGGACGTGATCAGGGCCTGATAAAGGGCCCGTGTCTTCAATGATGGTACAAAGAAATGTAAAGCGATCCACCTGGCCATGATGAGCGATGACAGGCAAACGGTAAACCACGAGAATCCGATGGCAACGGGAATGCCGGCCATGCGTGGATTAAGAACAGGGCCATACTGGTATGATCCGAAGGGGTACCCTGTGCGGACACCCATATATTCAACCGACCAGCCGGCAGCCACGACAAACAGGGCCCAGAACAGGAACCGTTTTTTATCCGCCGGTTCTGCGCCGTTCCTGAGTACATCCGCTCCCAGCCATACCGACACGGTGATGAGAATCGGTGAGGCGAGAAGCCGCATCAGCGGTTGGAACAGGCCCAGATAATGCCAGAGCCCGCCGAACACGAACAATACATAGATCAAAATAACGGGGATTCCGGAATACGGCCGTTTCATCCTTTGCCTTCCTCTCCAAGGGTGCGGTCCTTCCAGGTAAGGCGGCCGGAGCGGGTCTGAGTCATGGACCTGATGCCGATCCATACGGTCAGGAGCACCGCAACAGGATGAAGAACCAGAGTCACGGGCGGATCCTTGTATTTTAAAATGAGTGTCAATCGTATCAGGCTGTTGACCAGAATGGCCAGGAGGGAGATAACCTGAAACGGATGGATCCAGACCAGAATATAAGGACCGGTGTAGGCCAGACACATGAATGCCAGGAGCATGAGAAAGGGCACCGAACGGTATCCCATCAGCCCGAACAGATTTTTTGAAAATCCTTCGCGCACTTCCCGCCAGCTCCGGTACATCCGTCCGGTCACAGCGCCTGTTCCGGCGGCCGTGAGAATCTTCAGGCCGTTTCTTTTGGCATGCCGGGCCAGCCATGTGTCTTCGACGGGTTCCTTCGCGGCCGCTTTATGGGCGTGCAGTTGTTCGTAGGCGGTCCGTCTGAATGCGAGCCACTGGCCGTTCGCAGCGGCCAGAGAGGGAAATGGCAGCAGATAGGTCAGCCAGAGGGGCAGATAACTGTACACGGTCATATAAACGGTCGGCACCACAAGTTTCTCGCTCAGCGGTTCCATCTTCTGCTGTGGAAAAGCCGAAAAAAGATCCAGATTATACTTCTCCATCCATCCTGCTGTTTTCGCAACCGCAAGAGGTGCATGCCGGTTGTCTGCGTCCGTGAAAATCAGAAGATCGCCTCGGGCCTTGCAACTCAGCTGATGGCAGGCCCAGTTCTTACCGGTCCAGCCGGGAGGCAGGGGTCTGCCTTCGAAAGGCCGGATCCGCGGATGCCGGCGGGCCATGGCCCGGATTATCTGTAATGTACTGTCCCTGGATTCATCGTCCAGTACCAGTATCTCGTAATCCCTGTAATCCTGCCGCAGCAGCGATGCGAGGCATCCTTCGATATTTTCCGCTTCATTGCGAGCCGGGACGCACAGCGAGACGAACGGCGGTTTTTCTGGAATCGGTCCGCGGATGAGCATGGGAGCGCTCAACGCGTTGAACAGGGTCACGCTGAATACGATCAGGAGGGAGGCGATAATAAAATACAGGAGAATGATCAAGGGCCACCCTCCGGCTGTTTTCGAATCCTGAACCGGTCATTGGCTGAAGCCAGTCCCTGAAACAGACACATTCCTCGCTTACCCCGTACGATACCGGCTGCCATGGCGTCGAGCATCTGCCCGAGTATCAGGGACGTCTCTCGGACAGAGAACGGATCCCCGGGCCGGATTGTTTGCAGCGGAGAAAAACGAAAAAACACATCGGGGCGCTGCTGGTTGAGCATTTCGATACGGATACCCAGAAGGCTGATCTGTATCTTCTTTTCAAGATGCCTCAGGATGAAGTCCACACCAGGTTGAAACGTCACGGGGCGTGTCTGCCAGGGCAAGAGAACCCCCTGAGGAAACACACAGACTGCCGGCGGATCGCCGGACCGGTTCAGAAGAAAGCGGGTGTATAAAAGGGACTGCCGCACGGCACCCGTTCTGCCGGGATCGATCGAATAGGCGCCGAGCAGGCGGAAAAACCGGTTCTGTCTTAACTGTTCCTCGAGCATCATCAGGTAGATTTTCCGTTTGAAAAGCCGGCGGTTGAGAAAAAAGATGAAAAATCCATCCCACCAGGAGCTGTGATTGGGCAGGATCAGCAAAGGGGTGTCCGGATCCGGTTCGGGTACATGCCCATCCAGATACAGGGCATGGAAGTGACGGCGGAAAAGGGCGTTTAAATAGTGATGAAAACAAAATTCCGCTAAGGGCACATGATGTGCAGTAATCATGATGGAATCTCTTGATCACCGGTATGGATTGTATGCAGGGCCGGATCTTTTTTGAATTTTCCGCTCAGACCACGCAAATAATTCAGTAGAATAATACGAATTTTAGCGTTGTGCGGCACATAGACACGTCCCAAGAAAGGATTGAAATCGTTCTTTTCAATTTTGAACAAAATATTCCGGTAAATATCACTGGCCGATTGAATGGCAAACCGCGTGCGGGGTGTCAGGAGATGTATGCCGGGTGCCGCCTCGTTATAATAGCGATGGGCACGTTCAGCTGAAAAACGAACCAGGTTCCTCAAGGCCGGTGTACATCGCTCCGCTTCCAGATCCTTCGGATCGACTCCGTAAGCGGTCATCTCATCGAGCGGCAGATAGATGCGGCCGTTCCAGCGGTCTTCCTGGATATCACGCAGGATATTGGTCAGCTGCATGGCAATACCCAGCCTTGCCGCATAAATAAAGGCCTCTTCGGACAGATACCCCAGCACACGGGTCATCATCAGCCCGACCACACCGGCCACGCGGTGACAGAAGAGATGCAGTTCATCGAAGCTCTGGTAATGGTGATGTTCGATATCCATTTTCACGCCCTCCAACAGTTCGACCGGATGCCCGATCGGAATACCGTGTTCCAGGGCCGCATGCAAAAAAGCACAAAGCGCCGGTTGTTCGGATTCACCGGTCCGGTAACCGATTTTAAGCTCGGTTTCGAGAGCATCGATTTCATTGCGTAATTCGTCCGGAGACCGGTCACGCGGAGTATCGACCAGATTGTCAGCGAACCGGCAGAAGCCGTACAGGGCATAAACCGCATCCCGTTTTTCCCGGGGCAGGAGCATGGTGGACAGGTAAAAGCTTTTCGAATAGACTTTTAATATCTCGCGGCTGTAACGGTAACAGAGTAGTCGTTCCGGGCTCATGCATTATTCCTGTATTATCAATGATTCCGTGGTTTCCGCTGTCAGCACGCATCCGGGCAGTCCGGCGCCCGGATGCGTGCTGGCTCCGACCAGATAGAGATTGGGTATGTCTTCGCTCCGGTTGTGCGGCCTGAAATAGGCGGTCTGGGAAAGCCTCGGTTCAACTCCCCAGGCGCTGCCGTACACCGCGTTCTGTTTTTTTCGGAAATCGTCGGGTGTAAACATTTCCATCACCTCGATGGATTTTTTTAGGCCGTCGAGACCGAACGAATGCTCGAGAAAATGAAGAATTTTTTCCGCATAGGCTGCTTTGGAACGCTCCCAGTCGGTGCCGCTCTGAAGATTCGCGACCGGGACCAGCACATAGAGGCTTTCACATCCGGGCGGCGCCATTTCCGGATCTGTACGCGTGGGCGCATGCAGGTACATTGAAAAATCGTCCGGAATACGGTGCCTGTCGAAGATGTCCCTGATCAGGGGTTTGTACCGTTCGGATAGAATCAGCGTATGATGGCGAAGCTTGGGAACCTGTTTATTCAGACCGAGATAGAGCAGAAATGCGCTCATGGAGTATTTTACGCGAGCCAGTTTTCTGTCCGTCCATTTTTTGCGGTGCTCCGGTTTGATCAGGTCGCGATAGGTGTGAATAAAATCGGCATTCGAGACCACGACATCCGCTTTATGATCTCCCAGGGCGGAACGGATCCCGTAAGCCAGTCCGTTTTGAACCAGGATTTCGCACACTTCGGTTTTTGTGCGTATTGTGCCGCCCAGATCAGTGAACAGACGGCCCATGGCATCGGTCAGTGCGGTCATGCCGCCCTTTGCGTACCAGACACCGCCGGTTTTTTCGAGATAGGGAATCATCTCGTAAATGGCGGGTGCACGAAAGGGATTGCCGCCGATGAAAAGGGGGTGAAAACTGAATATGAAACGGTTTCGCGGATCCCTGAAATACAGGCTGGCAAACTGATAGGTCGACAGCACGGCGTTCATGGTCAGAGCCCTTGGTGCGAATTTGAGCATGCTCCAGGGCGTGATAAAGGGACGGCTTCCTTCTCCGTCGCGGATCACGACATCGTGTATCCGTTTCGATGCGCGCATGAATTTTTCGTAATTGCGGCCGTCCGCCTTGTTGAACTCGGTGATCTGCCGTATCATGGATCCGGTGTCACCAGAATAGTCGAAAAAAGATCCGTCGTGAAAATAGAGCCGGTAAAAAGGATCCAGCCGGATCATGTCCAGTTCATCAGAGAGGCTGCGGCCCGCACGCTGAAACAGGCGGTTGATGATTTCAGTCGCTGTAATGAGCGAGGGGCCCATATCGAAGGTATACCCGTTTCGTTTCAGCTGGGTGGCATGGCCTCCGATTTTTGCATTCTTCTCGAAAACCGTGACCTGAAATCCCCTGGATTGAAGCCGGATCGCCAGGGCGAGCCCGCCGAATCCGGATCCAATAATCACAGCTTTTTTCATGTGGGAAATCCTTTTTTTATGATCGATTATCTGTGCCCGCGGGCATGAATGAGTTCCGCGGCGATTTTGCCTGAAAGCATGCACATGGGCACGCCGCCGCCGGGATGCGTCGATCCGCCGGCGAAATAAAGACCCCGGAGCTCACGGCTCCGGTTCGGGGGTCGCATAAACGCCGAATTCATGCTGTTCGATGAGATTCCGTAAATGCTGCCCCGGTTGCTCAGTGTCTGAACAGCAATGTCCGAAGGGGTCAGGACCCGTTCGCTTTCGATGGCCGGCTCTACATGGAGCCCGTGCTTTTTTAGTTTTTCAATAACCTTTCGCCGCACCTGGAATGTCTGTTCATGTGTCCAGGCCTGATCCGCATGCAGATACGGCATGTTGATCAGAACGAACCAGTTTTCATGTCCGGGCGGAGCATGATGCGGGTCCATCCGGCTTGAAATGGAAATATACACGGTCGGATCCGCCGGGGGAATTTTGTCATGAAAAATTTGTTTGAATTCCTGCTGATAATTATCGGAGAATATGATATTGTGCTGTTTCAGCTGCGGAAAGACGCCTTTCACCCGCCAGAAAAACACCAGCCCCGAGAGAGACGGTTCCAGACGGTTCAGCTTCCGTGCCGTTTGAGAAAATTCGCGGAGCAGTGTATTATATGCGTACACCACATCGCTGTTACACAGGACGATATCCGCATCGAATTTCCTGTCTTGGGCCACAACGCCGGTCACCCGGCCGTTGCGGTGGAGAATCCGGTCGACGCGAATCCCTCTGTGTATTCGGACACCCCGGGTTTCCGCCGTTTTTTCGAGGGCGGCAACCAGTTCGTAAAGACCGCCGCGTACGGCATAACCCCCCAGGCCCAGTTCAACATAAGGAATGACGTTCAGCGTGGCAGGGGCCCTGTAAGGATCGGATCCGTTGTACGTCGGGTACCGGTCGAACAGCTGAATCAGCGCCGGGTCCCTGAAAAAACGACGGACAGACCGGTGTACGCTCCGGAAAGGATCGATCTGATGCAATTTCAGCAGAGACGGCAGATGCCGCCACTGCAGGAGGCTGCGGGGCTCATGAATAGGGGAGAAAACAAAGACGGGGGCTGTATTCCGGTAGATCCGGCCGGCATAGCGCATAAAGCGGTCATAGGCATTGACTTCCCGCGGAAATGAGGCAGCGAGATTCTGATGCATGATTTCCGGATTCGCACTTGCATCGAAGGGATCCCGGTCATTGAAAAAATAACGGCAGACCGGTTCTACCGGAATCAACTCCGGTCTTTCTGATTCCGGCACATCCGCCGCCTGCATCAGTTCGTCCAGAACAAACCGCATTGTCATCAGTGTCGGTCCCGTATCGAACGTGCATCCGTCCATGACGAGGCGTCCGGCTTTCCCGCCCAGAACGCGGTTTTTTTCAAACAGCATCACATCGTGTCCAAGGCGGGCCAGACGGGCCGCACCGGCGAGTCCGCCGATTCCTCCGCCGATGACGATGATTCTACCGGGCATGCCTGGTTCCCTGTTTCAATCGTTCAAATATGGTGGTATTGCATAGAATCAGCACAAAGCCGTAACCGAAATCCTCCAGCGGAATGGTCCCGATCCTGATTCCGGTCACGGCGCCCGGTTCGTAGAGCACGACCGGACGGGCCGTCAGGTAACCATTAAAAACGAGAATCAGGCCCGTCAGAATCAGGAGATACCGACCGGTCCTGCGCTGATTCAGTATGCGTGTGTTCAGCAGCCTGTCCAGAATGACGGTCAAACCCAGCGCCGCACAGACCAGTCCCGTGTATGTTTTTCCGGCAATGAGAAAAAAAACTGCGGACAGGATGGCCGCGAGGCAGAAGCATGCAAGAAGACGCCCGTTCCGGACGGTTTCAGAAGACCGATGCGTAACGATGATCTGCCAGATGAACAGACAGGCGAAGGGGACCGTCATGAAAAACGCCACTTCTTCCACCGGCAGTCCCAGTATACGGACCGGCAATACAAACCGGGGATTGAAATGCCAGTGCCGGCCGGTCACGGCCATGTCCCAGACAAGAAAAGGAAGCATGATTATCACGATACTCATCATCGCATGTTTCCAGTAGCGCACGTACCGAACCGTTTGGTCAAAGCTCAAAATCAGCGGCCCTGATACAATCAGACCGTTCAGAATCATGTATTCACTGTTCATCCGGCTTCAGTGCGGAACGAATCCTGAGAATGCGTTCCGTTTCTTCCTCGGTTAATCCGGCATTTTCCAAAAGAAAATCGATGACATTTCTGATAAGATCCTCCGGATAATCCGGATAATATCTATCCATCAGTTGCACGATCACCCTGAAATCTTCCCGGGCCGTCTGCTTCCGGTCAAAGAAAAAGGGCAAATAGAAACATGTCATGCCCCGGACAAACCGGGCTTCGATGTTACCGGCGCTTTTCTCGATGCCCTGATCCATCAATGAGAGTCCGTCCATCACCAGACGATACTTGCGGAGCGGCATTTTCGCAAACTTGCCCTTCAGCGTTGTGAGGGCTCCCTGATAGGTCAGGGCCAGTCCTTCCCGCACTTCATCCCAGGCGATTTCAGACAGCAGTATCATTGCACGGTTTATGGAGTCCGGCGCTTCCACGCTTTGATAGAATAAACGACGGACCTTTTCCAGAGAGCTTTTTCCATGCACGGAATCCGGCCGGCCACTGACAGGGATAACGAACATAATGAAAACCAGCAATTGTAAAATCCGGGGGCGGATCATTGTCTTCATCTGTCGTCACCCTTAATCCGGTGTATGAGTGGGTTTTGACGAATTAATGTAATAGAATACAAAAAATCACTGCTGTCCAAGATAGAAAAAAGTTAAACTGAAAAACAATAATTTACATGGGATTTTTCCCATTTTTTAAAACCAGGTTCTTT
>JAFGGN010000022.1 GCA_016930535.1 bacterium | reverse complement strand
GCGTCGGAGAACCGGAGACGCGGTGAAACGGAGACTGAAAACCGACATTGCCTTTTTCTCCGTCTCTCCGTTTCTCACCTCACCGTTTCACTCCCAGACCCGGCGACTCTACGACCCAATGGCCCAACAGACCCAATCGGACCGCAGACGGCGAGACCGCGGACCGCATTGAAGCAGTATATGGGTTTATGAGTATAAGGGTATATGGGACCGCCCAACCTGGCCCCCGTAAACATTGGACTGCCGGAAATCCCAAATAATAAATCCCAAAAAACAAATAAATCACAAACACCAAATTCCAAATAAAACCGGGACCGCAGACGGCGAAAAACGGTCTCTACAAATATTTCGTCCCTAAGGCTTCTAAAAATATTACGTCCCTACGGGACGAAGATTATGTGTTGAATCTTCAATGCTATAAATATACCGCCCCTGCGGGGCTTTTCAATCTTTGGTCTTTATTCTTTAGTCTTAAATCTTTTTCTCCGTCTCTCCGTTTCTCATCCTCTCCGAAGCTCCGTTTCATGTTCCAACCCAAAGATTTCTTAAATCTTTAATCTTGTTTCTTTAATTTTATTCCTGTGCTTTTCCCGTCATTGGAACGAACCGCACGGGAAGCAGCCGCTTTTGCTCGAGTTTTCCATTCTTTTTAGTGATGAGTATCAGATCCTGGCTCCATGTGCCCACCGGAACGATCATGCGTCCGTTTTCACCCAGCTGATCGACGAGGGGTTCCGGAATTGCCGCGGGAGCGGCCGTGACGATAATCGCGTCAAACGGGGCCTGTTCGGGCCAGCCGGCGTATCCGTCACCCGTGCGGCCAATCACATGATCATATCCCAGTGCATGCAGTGTCTCTTGCGCCTGTAAAGACAGGGATTCCACGATTTCGATCGTATATACCGTATCCACGATTTCGGCGAGTACCGCGGCCTGGTATCCGGAACCCGTACCGATTTCAAGCACTTTTTCGTTTCCTTTGAGATGAAGCGCCTCGGTCATATAGGCGACAATATAGGGCTGGGAAATGGTCTGGTCATGACCGATCGGAAGGGGCTGATCCGTATAGGCGCTTGAAATAAACTTTTTGGGTACGAAACGATGCCTGGGAACACGCTCCATAGCCGCGAGTACCAGGCTGTCCGTGACGCCACGGGCCCGGATCTGCGTGTCGACCATGCGCATGCACGCATCATGGAACCGAGGTTCCGCGGGCTGTTCATTCTGAGCCGTCACGGCCAATCCCGTTATGAACAGAACCGGAAGGAGGAGAATCCAAATCCGTTTCATTATGTGCTCCGTGTTTGTTATGCTCATGCCAGTCATGCTGCAGGTCATTCCAGTGCTGCCTCTGAATTTCGAACGCAGCGATGGCGAAGGCCGCAGCCACATTGATCGAATTTTTAAAACCCATCATGGGGATCTCGACGATATCATCGGCCAGTCTGAGTACTGCGGGTGATATGCCCAGGGCCTCGTTGCCCAGTACCAGCGCGGCAGGCAGCGGAAATGCAGCCTCCCATAGCAGACGGCTTCGGTTGGTCGTTTCGAGCGCAATCACGGGGATGCCCGCGGCTTTCAATGCCGTCACCGCCTGTACGATATCGGGTTCATGCTTCCACGGGATATACGGGAGTGCGCCCAGTGAGGTTTTTTCAAGCTTCTGATGCGGCGGGTGTGCCGTATATCCGCAGAAGACCAGCTTCTGCGCACGAACGCAGTCCGCAGTGCGGATAATTGATCCCACGTTGAATGCGCTGCGCAGATTGTCCAGCACCACGGTCAGCGGAAGCTTCGGCAGTTTAGAAAATGCCTCGGGAGACAGGGCGGAATCGAATGACCGGACATGCAGATTGGTTTCGAGTCCCTGCCGCCGGTCTTTCTCTTTTTTGGTCAGTCTCTGCACGTTAATTTTTGTTCTTTGATCTTTGATCTTTGTTCTTTGTCCTTGCTTTTTCATCCGCTGCAGCCGTAAAATCCATGAGAATCCGGTCCAGCTGTTCGGGTTGAAGACCGCCTTTGACTGTCGATTCCGGAATGGGCGGTCCCATATGCACCAGGCATCTGGCAAAGGGTTTCGGAAGCACGAACCGGTCCCATGTGCTTTTCAGAATCCATGCCCGGTCCGTGCCGAAAGTCAGCGGAACCAGAGGATAACCCAGTTTTTGCGAAAGATAGATGATCCCGGGTTTTGTGCGGAAAACCGGTCCGTGCGGTCCGTCCACGGCCAGCGCACCGCCGTGTCCCTTCTGCATCAGGGCCTTCATGTCCAGTACGCCGCGAAAACCGCCGCGCTTGCTGGATCCCCTGACCACGAGATGACCGAATTTACGCAATATACGGGCCAGCACTTCTCCTGCCCAGCTTTTATCCGTCAGAATGACCATGTGCCAGTGACCGAATACAGGAATAGGCAGCAGCAGGCGGCCATGCCAGAAAGCAACCAGAAGTTTGTTCGTGTCAATGGCCCTGGTTGTATCGTGAATGTGCACCCTGATGTTTAATAGTCTGATATAGCATTTGATAAAGAATACCGCAAATGAAGTGATGAATTCCAGAAAGGGATCCGAGTAGGTGATCCGTCGTCTCCATTTTTTGAGAGGGCGGTGACGGCGTTTTTGTGTCATATCAGGATTCCGAATGTCATGGTCAGTACCTGGGGATTGTCGCCGGGTTCGAACAGGAGATGCCAGCGCAGCTCGAACTGGGTCCTTGCCTTGAGGCCGCCGGTGTGACTGATGAATCCCAGATTGATACCCGGTGTGTCCACATTGTCGATATTTCGGTCCAGCTGACGGTCCAGAGCGTAGTAGCCGGCGCCGACCGCCACATAATTTGTCTTGATATATTCATTGCCTACGGCGTAGAGTATATGACCGCCCGCCCATTGCAGGTTGTACCGCAATGTGGCTTTGTTGCCCGTTACCGTGCCGAGGCTGAATGTTTTCATTGCATTCACTGAGGTATGAACAGCCCATCTGCCGGCAATGCGCCACTGTACGCCGACATTGCCCGTCACACCGATGGGCGGACGGAACTGGCTGAGCGGTATCTGCGGATAACCGATTCCTGCACTGATATTCATGTCCAGAGGAAATGTCTTTTCGGGTCCCGGACCGCGGGCCGCGGCAAGGGCGGCGCCCAGTAAAACACACAGAAACAGGATTCGTATACGCGTCATAGCTCCTCCGGACGTATTGTTTTAAAAAGCAAAGAAATTTGTTTTTGCGATGATGTACAGGTATGCTGCCAGGGCGACAGCACCGATGATCCATTTGTTCATGGATGTAAAATGTCTGGTTTTGTAAAGGAAATACGCGCCGATAGGATAGAAAATCATCAGTGCAAACAGAACAGGGTAAGGTTTGAGATAGATGGGATCGCGTTCCTTTATTTCGGACCGCTGTATCAGGGACCGCCAGGGGGCATCGGATTCTTTTTTCAACAGGAGAAAATCCGCATGATTGGCGGAGTCCATCATATACTGAAGCTGAATATAATCGTCTTTTTGAACCTCGACGATCTGCGTGCTCTCACCAATACGTTTCCCGGCAAGAAGGCCGTATACGGTGATGCGGTACCTGCCTGACGGCACCTGAAACTGCTCTCTGCCCCAGGACCGTACGTACTGTTCGCTGTCTATTTCGATGACCGGTTTTACCAGGCTCATAAAGAACAGCGAGGATTTGTATCCCATATCGATATGGATGAGACCCACGGGCAGCCAGTCGCCGGATTTGTCCGGATCCTGAGGCTTCGGTTTTTTCGGTATGATCCGCATCCGCGTGCCGCATTTGTAGCAGAATTCCCCCCTGGGCTGAAAAAATCCGCATTTCGGGCATTTGTTGTCCGCAGGACCCGCCGGCTGTGCGGCAGCCGGCCTTTGACCGGGGACGTTCTTCGCCGCAGGCTCCGCACCGGACGGACCCTGGGGCCGTTTCGCCGGTGTCAGCCGCAGTACGAGCCTGGCCCCGCATTTTTTGCACTGGACCGTGGCGCCCTCGGCCGGAATTTTATTGCGCTCGATCCGGTATCTGCTTTCGCATTTCGGACACTGAATACGCAGCCAGATGTCTTTCTGTTCCTGTTCCATCGATTTTTCGTTGAACTTTTACGTAAAATTTGCGTAATCAAAAGTAGTAAAACTGTAAGATGATGTCAATCGGAAAAATACCCGCTGCATTCATGAATATCAATTTTCCTTCTCATTTAAATAAGGAGCGAGCCGTTATGTCCGAATTCAAACGCCGTGAGTTTTTGAAAAGCAGTCTGCTGACTGCGGGGCTGGGTGCCGGAGCTGTTCTTTCCTGTGCGCCGTCCAAACAGGAAGCCGAATCGGATTTGACCATCATGGATGCGATCATGAAACGCAGATCGGTCCGGCATTTCAAACCGGATCCCGTACCCGAAGCGGATTTGCGCATGATTCTGGATGCAGCCCGTATGGCGGCCACCGCAGGCAATCAGCAGCCCTGGAAATTCATCGTTACGCGTGATCCGGCCGTGATATTGAAACTGAAAGAGGCGTGCATTGCCGCAAGTATCGAATCGATGAAAAAACGGGAAAATCCTTCAGAGGAAAAACTCAAGGAAAACACGGCCAAGGTGACGGAATACTACGACCGCTGTTTCAGTGCACCGATATTTGTAACAATTCTGACGGACAATAAGTCCAGATGGCCCAGTTACAATCACTGGGACGGTCCCATGGCCGCCGGCAATCTCATGATCGCGGCCCGCGCACTGGGATACGGCACCGTGTTCTATACGGATTCCGTGCCGGACGCGGTGACAAAAAAGGTGCTGAACATTCCTGACCAGTACGAGCGTGTGTGCATCACGCCCATCGGCATCCCGGTCGAATGGCCGGAAACACCCGAGAAAAAGGATCTCGAGTCGTTTATCGTGAAGGAATCGTTTTGATTTTTCAGGGCAGGTTGGGGCTTGCCCCAGTAAAGAATGATCAGCTTTGCATTCAATTGACAATCTGTTAACTGTCCGTCGTCAGAGAATGCTCGACATTGTAAATCTCTAAAATCCCTGTAATCTCATTAAGTTTTAAAGTCTTGGCAAAACATATAAAAAAATCTTTTTCATTAAAATTTACAACTTCAAATCTCCTGGTTCAATGATTTCAAAAATTGCCTGATTGATGCTATTAACTGATTTCATATCGAAATCCCCAAATATAATGTCTACAATGCTCTTGAAATATATAGGATGCGGATAGTCGTAACGTTGAATCTTTGTTGAGGCACTTTATAATGCTTATTTCAAATTACATTTTTTTCTGTAATCAAACGAAAATGGGCTTCATCAGCCGCGTTCTTATCAAAAGTCACGGTTAATGAACAACCCTGATGATGATTACCATAACCGATCAGATAATCCGAGAAATCTGCGTTTCCGTTTTCATAGGCCTTAAGAGCCTCCCATATATATTCTGAATTTTCGACGATCAGGTCCTCTGAATTAAGCATTTGCCTGATCACGCGGGCGATAATGGATTTTTTATATTTATAGGCCCGTTTGAGAACCCAGCAAATTTCACACATAACGATAATACTCAGAAAACCCGGGGAAGTCCGGCTCAGTCTGGATTCCAAAAATTTTGTGGCCAATCGGGATTGGTCCGGGTCATCCTGTACGATATACCGGATCATGATGCTGGTATCGATACCGATCACGGTTCAATCCCTTCAATCGCATCCTGGATCGCTTTCAGGCTGATTGGTTTGTCTGGCTTTGGAACAATACCCTTTAATTTTGAAAGCGGTGATTTTACAGGTACGATCTGACAATGACCGGAATCCTCTAGAATAAATTCTATTTTATCACCGGAGTGCAGTTTCAGTTTCTGCCTGACTTTTTTGGGGATCGTAAGCTGCCCTTTACTTGTGATTGTCGAGATCATGAGACCTCCCTTTAGTTTTCCTTACCTAAGGTAAGGAATAAGGCAGGCATAATCAAGAAGTTTAACTTTAAAAATCATTCGAACCATGTTCAAACAGCTATTCGTCTGATTGCAGATATAATACCAACTGTTGAAAAATTCATATTGGGACAGGCCCCACCCTACGAAATAAAAAAGGGTTTGCATGGAATCATGCAAACCCCGGGATGATTGGTGCGCCCACAGGGAATCGAACCCCGAACCTACTGATTAAGAGTCAGTTGCTCTGCCAGTTGAGCTATAGGCGCGACAATAAAAAGAACGAAAAACCTGCAACCTGTCCGGCATTTAAAAAGGACCTGTTTTGCCGGAATTTTTTTTTGATAATCAGTGTCGTGAGGGTGCTGGGACTCGAACCCAGGACCCACGGCTTAAAAGGCCGTTGCTCTACCAGCTGAGCTACACCCTCATTAACGGCTCACAGTATACTAAAAAAAATTTCAAATGTCAATAATGATTTTTAAATTCAGAATTTTGGCAATAATAAACCATCAGGTTTATCATAGCGGAATTGTTTGAATATAATCAAAGAACTACAAAAATGTAATAAAATACAAAAAATAAGACAATATTGTAATGGAAACTGAAGGGTTTTCTGGTCATCCTGGATACGGAGCTGCGACAAAATTGAATGAAATGTGATCCTCTTTGATGAATGAAATTTCGGCTGTTCGTAATATATATTCCTGTTCATGATGAAAATACTGAATATTTTATACAAAAATATTCATATTGAAAGAATTGGGAAAAACATGGATAATACAAAAATGTTGTAAAAAACATATAAAAATACAAAAATGTCGCATGTATTCACTCAATATTGTCGTGCATGTCGGCTGAAGAAATCATTGGCAATGCCATGTTAACTTAATAATATCAGCTATATATAACTTTGTGAAATGTCCTTTGTTACGGTTGTTCCTGTTCTGGCACGTCATTTGCCTGCCTAAAACACAACATTTTCTGTTACGAAAACTGGGGCGTAGCATAATGGCAATGCATCCGGCTGTTAACCGGAGGATTGTAGGTTCGAGTCCTACCGCCCCAGCTTTTTTTTTAAATAAGGATGGCAGGAGAGGAAACATGGACAAGAACAGTCAGAATACCAGAAAAGAAGCACTGCTGCGCATCACGGACAGAAGTAATGATAAAAAACTGGAATGGAACGGGACATCATCCTCCGTTTTCGGATGCAATACGTTCAATGACCAGGTGATGCGGGAACGGCTGCCCAAGGATGTTTATTTAAAGCTGGTCGATACCATCAAAGCCGGGGCCAAACTGGATATGAGCGTGGCCACTGAAGTGGCGCATGCCATGAAGGAATGGGCGCTGAGCAAAGGCGTGACCCATTTTACGCACTGGTTCCAGCCGCAGACAGGGCTCACGGCCGAGAAACACGATGCATTTCTGGAAATGGACAGTGACGGCGTTGTCCTGGAGCGGTTCAGGGGGAATCAGCTTGTTCAGGGTGAGCCCGATGCTTCATCATTTCCAAGCGGAGGCAGAAGAACCACATTCGAGGCACGCGGTTACACGATGTGGGATCCGTCCAGTCCCGCCTTTATTGTAGAGGGCCCGAAGGGGGGCATTCTTTGTATCCCGTCCGTATTCATCAGCTATCATGGCGAGGCGCTGGACAAGAAAACACCGCTTTTAAGATCCATGGAAGCCATCAATAAATCCGCTTTGAAGGTACTCAGGCTGTTCGGGAACGATAAAGCGACGCGCGTCATCACCACGATCGGCACGGAACAGGAGTATTTTTTAATCGATAAATTGTTCTATACGCTGCGGCCGGACCTGCAGATCACGGGCAGAACCCTGGTCGGAGCAAAGCCTCCTAAAGGTCAGCAGATGGAGGACCATTACTTCGGTTCAATCAAGGAAAGAGTCCTGGCATTTATGCAGGATTCCGAGTATGAGCTCTATAAACTCGGTGTGCCTGCCAAAACCAGGCACAATGAAGTCGCGCCCCATCAGTATGAGATCGCACCGATATACGCGGAAGCGAACGTGGGATCGGACCGGAATCAGATGATCATGGAAGTACTGAGCAAGACAGCCAACCGTCACGGTCTTGCCCTGCTGCTTCATGAAAAACCGTTCGCGGGCGTCAACGGCAGCGGAAAGCACAACAACTGGTCCATGGAGGATTCAGAGGGTAATAACCTGCTCGATCCGGGAAAAACGCCCGAGCAGAACCTGCAGTTTCTGGTGTTCCTCGTTTCCGTGCTGCGTGCAGTCCATCAATACGGGGACCTGCTGCGAGCCACTGTGGCTTCTGCAGCCAATGATCATCGTCTCGGTGCCAACGAGGCCCCGCCGGCCATCATGTCGGTTTTCCTGGGCAAACAGCTGAATACAATTCTGGACGATATCAAGGCAGGCCGCAGCTCCAAAGCGGTCGAAGATTTCGTGATCGACCTGCGAGTCAGCGCCTTGCCGAAAATCATGCGCGACAATACAGACCGGAACCGCACCTCGCCGTTTGCATTCACGGGCGCTAAATTCGAGTTCCGCGCCATCGGCAGCTCTGCCTCTGTCAGCCAGTCCAACACGGTGCTGAGTTCTGCGGTTGCGGAAAGCATCGAGCTGATTCTCAGGGACATCAATGAAAAAGTGAAGGGCGGCGAATCCCTGAACGTGGCCGTTCTCTCCATACTGCAGAAATATGTGACCGAAACGGAACCCATCCGGTTCGAAGGCAACAATTACAGTGAAGACTGGGCAAAAGAAGCGGAAAAACGCAAACTGCCCAATGTCAAACGAACGGGATATGCGCTGGATGCACTGGTCGCTCCCAAGAACCGGAAGATGCTGATCGAGACGGGGGCCTATATGGAAGAAGAACTGGAGTCCCGTTATATAACCAAACTGGAACAATATATCAAAACTCTCGAAATTGAAGCCGATACATTCTGTGAATTGATCAACACGAAAATACTGCCCGCGGCTTTCGCTTACCAGACCTCTCTTGCCGCGGGTATCGATGTATTGAACCGCCTGCCGGAATCCTGTAAAGTGTCCGTACCTGCCACTCAGATCGAACTGCTCAAAAAGGTGACTGAAAACATAGAGGCGCTGCAGACCGGGTGCAGTACACTGAAAAAGAAAGTAGCCGCCGGCATGGCCATGGAACACAATCTTCCCAAAGCCGCAAAATATTTTTCAGACGAGGTCGTGGATCTGCTGGAAACGATCCGGCAGCCTGCGGACAATCTGGAAACACTGATCGACGATGATCTGTGGCCGCTGCCGAAATATTCCGAGATGCTGTTTATTATGTAAATAGATTGGCCGGGTTATGTCATGAATGAATTTTTTCAAAGAAACGCGGCGGGATCGCCCGCTGCCAGGGGACTGTACGATCCGCGTAACGAACATGACAGCTGCGGCGTGGGATTTGTGGTGCAGACCGATGCGCGGCCCTCGCACATCATTGTCGACAAGGGCATACAGATTCTTATCAATCTGGAACATCGCGGTGCGGTCGGCGGCGATAAATCCACGGGAGACGGAGCCGGATTGCTGCTTCAGATTCCCGATGTTTTCTTTCGCAGGGAACTGAAATTCAAACTGCCCACCCTGGGTGCGTATGGTGTGGGCATGATGTTTCTGCCGTCGGATCCTGATATGGCGGCAAAATGCCGCAAAAGCACCGAGTCCAGGATACGGGATGAAGGGTGTGAAGTGATCGGGTGGCGGAAGGTACCGGCGAGCAACGGTCATCTGGGTAAGCTGGCCCTTGAAAATGAACCCGGCGTCGAGCAGGTCTTCGTCAGTTCGGGTCATGTTCCGATTATTCAGTTCGAACGCAAACTCTATATTGTCAGGCGCCTGATCGAAAACGAGGTCATGTCCTGGCAGGATGCAGACTACAGCCAGTTTTACATATGCAGCATGTCTTCACGGTCCATCGTGTATAAAGGGCTTCTGACCGGCACACAGCTTCCGCTCTATTTCCCTGATCTGAAAGACAACCGGTTCATCAGTGCCTTTGCCCTGGTACATCAGCGATACAGCACGAATACGCTGCCCACATGGGCGCTGGCCCAGCCTTTCCGCATGCTCGGTCACAACGGTGAAATCAATACTTTGCGCGGCAATATCAACCGGATGCGGGCCAGGGAGGCCACCATGGCCAGCCCGCTTTTCGGCAGTGATATTCATAAAATCAAACCGGTTCTGGTCGAAACCGGAAGTGATTCGGCCATACTGGACAATGCACTCGAGCTCGTGACCATGGCCGGCCGCAGCCTGCCGCATGCGATTATGATGATGGTGCCCGAGGCCTTTTCCCCGAACATCGCCATGAGCGAGGACAAGCGGGCCTTTTATGAATTTCACTCCAGTATTATGGAACCCTGGGACGGTCCGGCGGCACTCGCATTTACGGACGGACGCTATATCGGCGCCACACTGGACCGGAACGGACTGCGTCCGGCCCGGTACACGGTGACCAAGGACGGCCTGATCGTCATGGCCTCGGAAACCGGTGTTCTCGACATTCCGGGCAATCAGATCCGCAGCCGCGGACGCCTTCAGCCCGGGAAGATGTTTCTCGTCGATCTCGAACAGAACCGCATCGTGCCGGACAATGAAATCAAATCGAAAATATCCAGACAGAAACCTTACAGACGGTGGACCAAGGAAAAACGAATCGAGCTGAGGGGGCTGTTCATGCCTTCCCGTATTCCCAAGGTGGATCCGGAAAATCTGCTCCGCAAACAGCATGTATTTGGTTATTCGGATGAAGAGTTGAAAATGATCATCACACCCATGGCGTCGCGCGGGCAGGAACCGATCGGTTCCATGGGCAACGATGCGAGCCTGGCGGTTTTCTCGAAAAGGTCACAGCTCGTGTTCAACTATTTTAAGCAACTCTTCGCACAGGTGACCAATCCGCCCATCGATCCGCTCCGCGAAGAACTCGTGATGTCACTCGAAAGTTTTCTGGGCGGCGAAGAGAATTTCCTGTCCGAAACATCGGAACAGTATCGCGGTCTCAAACTGGCCCATCCCATACTGACCATCCGTGACATGATGCGGCTGCGCGAAGCCGGTCATCCCGATCTTCAGCCGGTCGATCTGGACATGCTTTTTCCCGTGAACGACGGCGCCCATCAGCTGGAAAAGGCATTGCAGACGCTTTTCGAAAAGGCAGAAAAGTGTATTCGCGACGGGGCCAATCTCGTGATACTGACCGACCGAAACATGAATGAAAACATGGCGCCGATACCGTCCCTGCTGGCCGCGGCCGGTCTGCATCATTATATGATACAAAAGGGCATACGGAATTCAGCCGGCATCATCATCGAAACCGGTGAAGCCAGGGAAGTCATGCACTTTGCCCTTCTGATCGGTTATGGAGCGGATGCGATCTGCCCGCACGTGGCGTTCCGCACCGTGCGGCACCTGACAGAAAGCGGCATGCTGGAAAGCAACCTGACCCATGAGGACGCCATGGACAGGTACATCACGGCCATCAAAAAGGGCCTGTTGAAAACATTCAGCCGTATGGGCATTTCCACGGTGCACAGTTTTTTCGGCGCCCAGATTTTTGAATGTGTGGGTATTCATCAGGAGGTCGTGGACCGTTATTTCTGCGGCACTGCATCGAGAATCGGCGGCATCGGAATCGATGATATTGCCCGTGAAAGCCTGGCGCGTCATGCCATAGGATTTCCGAAAACCGGATCCATGCCGAAAATGCTCGATGCGGGAGGCAATTATCATATCCGTGTGGGCGGTGAGAATCATCAGTGGGATACAAAGGCCATTTTTACGCTTCAGCAGGCCGTGCGCGCCAATGACTATGCCATGTTCAAGACCTATACACAGATGATGAACGACAAGTCGAAACGGTATGCGACACTGCGCGGACTGTTTGAATTCAAAAAACGAAAATCCATCCCCGTGGACGAAGCGGAGCCCGTTGAAAATATCGTGAAGCGGTTTGTATCCGCGGCCATGTCATTCGGATCCATCAGCAGGGAGGCCCATGAGGCCATCGCGATCGGCATGAACCGCATCGGGGCCCGCAGCAATTCCGGCGAAGGGGGCGAGGATCCGGCGAGATTCATCAAACTGCCCAACGGTGACAGCAAACGGTCGAGCATCAAACAGGTGGCGTCCGGCCGCTTCGGCGTGACCACGGAATACCTGATCAATGCCGATGAACTGCAGATCAAGATGGCGCAGGGTGCGAAGCCTGGAGAGGGCGGACAGCTGCCCGGTCATAAGGTCAGCGAGGAAATCGCCCGGGTCAGACATACAACGCCCGGCGTCACGCTGATTTCTCCTCCGCCGCATCATGATATTTATTCAATCGAGGATCTGGCGCAGCTGATTTTCGATCTGAAAACAGTCAGTGACGGAAAACGCATCTCCGTCAAACTGGTATCCGAAGTGGGTGTCGGGACCATTGCCGCCGGTGTGGCCAAGGCCAAGGCGGACAATGTACTGATTTCGGGCCATGACGGCGGAACCGGCGCATCGCCGCTGACCGCGATCAAACACTGCGGCCTGCCGTGGGAGCTGGGACTGGCGGAAACACAGCAGTCTCTGATCGGCAACCATTTGCGTGACCGCATCACGATTCAGGTGGACGGACAATTGAAAACCGGCCGTGATCTGGCCATAGCTGCATTGATGGGCGCCGAAGAATACGGATTCGGCACTTCCATCCTGATCACGCTCGGATGCGTCATGATGCGCAAATGCCATATGAATACATGCCCGGTGGGCGTGGCCACTCAGGATGCAACCCTGCGCTCGAGATTTACCGGCAAGCCCGAATATGTCGAACGGTTTCTGAGATTCATCGCACAGGAATTTCGTGAAGTCATGGCGGAGCTGGGTTTCAGAACGGTCGATGAAATGGTCGGACACGTGGATGTCATCGACTTCAAACCGGCCCTGGACCACTGGAAAGCCCAAAAACTGGATCTGTCGCGGCTCCTGTGCGCAGATTACGATTTAAAGAAGACAGAACTTTACTGTAAACGCAGACCGGATCAGCCCGAAAAGACGGAACTCGATATCGCGCTTCAGGAAGGGGTGAAGGACGCCCTGGCCAAAAAGAAAAAGGTGCATCTCGAATTGCCCATTCGAAACATCAACCGGACCGTGGGCGCCCGTTTGAGCGGCGAGCTGGTCGAACTGCACGGTTCCGGCGGACTGCCCGAAGATACCATCAACGTGAATTTTACGGGATCGGCAGGTCAGAGTTTCGGCGCGTTCCTCGCACCAGGCATCACGTTCAAGGTCGAAGGGGACTGCAACGATTATACATGCAAGGGAATGTCCGGCGGAAAAGTGATACTGGTTCCTCCCCGCGATGCCGGATTCGCCTCGTATGAGAATATCATTGTCGGTAATGTGGTCATGTACGGTGCCACGGGCGGCGAGCTGTACGTGAACGGTGTGGCGGGCGAGCGTTTTGCCGTGCGCAACAGCGGCGGAACGGCCGTGGTGGAGGGTGTGGGTGATCATGGGTGTGAATACATGACAGGCGGTGTGGTGGTGATTCTGGGCCAGACCGGTAAAAATTTTGCCGCGGGAATGAGCGGCGGAATCGCCTATGTGTACGATCCGACCGAGCTGTTCGATACCAAGTGTAATCTGGACATGGTCGATCTTGAAACGGTCTGGATCAAGGAGGATATCAGCCGGCTGAGGATGCTGATTGAAAAACATTATCAGTACACTCAGAGCAGCCGGGCCAGACAGATTCTGGACAACTGGGATGCGCATCTGCCCCTGTTCGTCAAGGTCATGCCCATCGATTATAAACAGGTGCTGGAACGCATGCGTCTGAAAGAGGATCCGGACAAGGATACGGTTTCAGCGACCGAAGAAGTATACAACTGAGAGTGATTCATGGCAAAGCATACCGGATTTCTTGAATTTACGCGAAAGGATCCCCCGAAACGGCCGGTGAAGGAGCGGCTGCGTGATTTTCGTGAAGTCGAGCAGGGCCTGTCACTGAGAGACCTTCAGATCCAGGCAAACCGCTGTATGGATTGCGGTGTTCCCTCATGCCATTCATACGGATGCCCCGTTAAAAACAGAATTCCGGACTGGAACGACATGGTCTACCGCGGGCAATGGCAAAAAGCACTGGATCTGCTTCACAGTACGAACAATTTTCCCGAGATTACGGGCCGCATCTGTCCGGCGCCGTGCGAAGCGTCATGCACATTGTCCATCAATCAGCCGGCCGTGACCATACGGCATATCGAGCTGCAGATCATCGAGAAAGGATTTGAAAACGGCTGGGTTCATCCCGAGCCGGCTTCTCTCAAAAAGTCGAAACGTGTTGCCGTCATAGGCTCCGGTCCGGCTGGCCTGGCAGCGGCCCAGCAATTGGCCAGGAAAGGGTATGAGGCGGTCGTGTTCGAGAAATCGAACCGGATCGGCGGTCTGCTGAGATACGGTATTCCCGATTTTAAACTTGAAAAACGGATTCTGGACCGACGTATTGAACAGATGCAAATCGAAGGAGTCAAGTTCGAAACCGAGGTGGACGCGGGAAGGGACCTTTCACCGCGTTTTATGCAGCGTTCTTTCGATGCCATACTCATGACGGCCGGCGCTACGGTTCCAAGGGACCTCAAAATACCGGGCCGTGAACTGAACGGCATTCATTTTGCCATGACGTACCTGACCCAGCAAAATCAGCTGGTCGCGAACGATAAAATTCCTGCAGATGAGCGTATCGACGCCCAGGGCAAGGATGTGGTGGTTATCGGCGGCGGGGATACGGGCGCAGACTGTGTCGGAACCGCGAACCGTCAGGGGGCCACATCGGTCACTCAGATCGAGCTCCTGCCCAAACCTCCGGCGGAACGTTCCCCTGACAATCCCTGGCCGACCTGGCCCGTGATCCTGCGCACGTCGTCGTCCCACGAGGAGGGGTGCGAGCGGTTATGGAGCATCAATACCCAAAAGTTTCTTGGAGAACGCTGGGTCGAAAAACTCGTGTGTTCGAAATTGAAATGGTCCGAACCGGACCGTGAAGGCAGACGGACATTCAAGGAAGTGAAAAATTCGGAATTTCAGATCAATGCGGAACTTGTACTGCTGGCCGCCGGCTTTGTGCATGTCGAGCATGGCCCGATCGTCAAGGATTTCAACTTAAAACTCGACAACAGGGGCAATATCGTCGTCAATGACCAATTCATGACAAGTCATGAGGGTTTTTTTGCAGCAGGCGACAGTGTCATGGGCGCATCCCTCGTGGTGCGGGCCATCGATCAGGGCCGCTTGGCCGCCGAAGGTATCGACCGGTATCTTTCCTGAATTTCAGTTTTTAATCTCTCCTTCCCATCATCCTGTCTTCCCTGAAAAGGGGGGCAGGAATCTCCATCTCTTGATTTTCTGTTTTTAATTGCTTATACTAATCGCGAGATCAATTGACGGGGGTGTATCATGATCAGACGTGATTTTTTAAAGACAACGGCCGGTGCCTCGGCTGCTGCGCTTTTAATGCCCGCCGGCGGCCTCATGTCCGCCGAGCATCCGGACCTGGCCGTGGTCCGCGACAGGGAGCCCGGGGATCTGGTCCGTCAGGCCGTGAACGCTCTCGGCGGCATGTCCAGGGTTGTCGCAAAAGGCGATGTGGTGGTGATCAAGGCCAATATGTCCTGGGACCGTGCGCCCGAGCAGGCGGCGAATACGAATCCGGAAGTTGTGGCGGAAGTGGTCAGACTCTGTTTCGAAGCCGGCGCGGGCAAGGTCAGACTGTTCGACAGAACGCTGAACGAGCCGCGCAGATGCTACAAGCGCAGCGGCATACAGAAGGCGGCTGAAGAAGCGGGAGCCGATGTGCAGCATGTGTATGAACGCAAATTCAAAATGGTCGATATACCGGACGGACAGATGGTCCGTCAATGGGAAATCTACGAGGATGTGCTCGAGGCGGACAAATTGATCAACATTCCCATTGCCAAGCACCATTCCGTGGGCGGAGCGTCCCTGGGCATGAAAAACTACATGGGATTTCTGGGAGGCAACCGGGGTGCGCTGCACCGGGATTATGCGATGAAAATCGTCGATATCAACACCAGAATCAGGGCGGACCTGATTCTGCTCGATGCGTACCGTATGCTGCTCCGGAACGGACCGAGCGGGGGCAACCTGGCGGATGTGTCCCTGAAAAAGACCCTGGTCGCGGGTACGGATCCGGTGGCCGTGGATGCATACGGCATGACCCTGTTCGGTATCGATCCAAAAACAGTCGCGTTTATCAGGGAAGCCGGAGAAAGGGGATTGGGCGAGCAGGATCTGAAAAAATTGGTAATCAGGGAAATTTGAAAGCAAGAACAAAGAATAAAGAACAAAGAACAAAGGAATGAAACTGCAAGGCCTGCAGCGACGCGGAGAGAGGTGGGAGACGGAGAAACGGAGAAAAAAGAGCGGTAATTTCAGCGGCATGGTCCGTCATTTTCTTCACCGTTTCTCCGAAGCTCCGTTTCAACAACCTGAATCAAACATAAGTGCCGGTATACAGCATGGCCGGCGGAAGGCTGCGTTGTCAAGAAGGAGATCCATATGAGAACGGCACGGCGAATCACGCAAATCGCGGGCATCGTTTTGTTTTTCTGCTTTTTCCTGTTTGCTTCGTACCCTCTGAAATCATGGATGCCTGTGGATCTGTTTTTACGCATGGATGCGCTTGCGGTTCTCGCCGCTTCGATGGCCGGGCGCTTCGTCTGGCTGCGGTTTATCCCGGCCCTAGCCGTTCTGGCCGTCACCCTCTTCCTGGGGCGCATGTTCTGCGGCTGGATCTGCCCGCTCGGCAGCACACTGGATGCTTTTGACGCATCCGCAAACCGCAGGGCAGGCAATAAAAAAACGGGAGACCATCCGTTCCGCTGGATCAAGTATTTCCTGCTGGTGCTCCTGCTGACCGCCGCATTGTTTTCGGTGAATCTGGCCGGATGGCTGTCTCCGGTATCACTGTATACACGGACCGTGACCGCATTGATACACCCGCTTTTCGTTTATTTCATGTTCGGTCTCCTGCGGCTCATTTCGGCGATCCCGTTTCTTGAGGATTTTTCTTATCTGGTCCAGGATGCGCTCACCGGATACCTGCTGCCCGTAACCCTGCCGGCCTTCCGCGGGCTTTTCGTGATCGGCCTGATGTTTTTTATCATCCTGTTCCTGTCATTTGCCGCAAAACGTTTCTGGTGCAGAAATCTGTGCCCCCTGGGTGCCCTCCTGGGTCTTTTTTCCATTTTCAGGGGATACAGACGAATCGTGACGGATGCCTGTACCCAATGCGGCAAATGTCAGAGCGACTGCCGCATGGGCGCCATTCATCCGGATCCCCTGATTACGGATCACACGGAATGTATCAACTGCATGGACTGTCAGGCGATATGCCCCACCGGAGCCGTCCGGTTCGGGTGGAAGGGACGGCCGTCCCCGCAGCCGGTGGATCTTTCGCGCAGGCGTCTGCTCGGAGCCGGCCTGAGCGGACTCGTCACTCTGGGACTGGTCAATACCGCATTCATTTCTTCCGTTAAAAAGAGCAAGGTGGTCAGGCCTCCGGGATCCCTGAATGAAGATGCGTTCCTCGACCGGTGCATCCGGTGCGGTGAATGTATCCGGGTGTGCTCGACCGCGGGAAAGGGACTGCATTTTACGGGATTTGAAAGCGGACCCGGAGGACTGGCCACGCCCCGGCTGCTCACACCTTCGGGTTATTGCGAGTACAATTGCAACATGTGCGGTCAGGTCTGTCCCACGGGTGCCATAAGCAAACTGACACTGGAGCAAAAGCACCGGACCAAAATGGGAACCGCACAGTTCGACAAAACGCGCTGTATTCCCTGGTATTACGGGGAAACCTGCCTGGTCTGCGAGGAGCATTGCCCGGTGGAGACAAAGGCCATCCGTTTCCGTGAAACGACCGTGATCGCCATAGACGGCCGGGAAAACACGGTACTGCTCCCATACGTGGATGAATCCCTGTGTGTGGGCTGCGGTATATGTACGGTCGTGTGTCCGGTATCCGGTGAAAAGGGAATTTTCGTCACCAGTGCCGGTGAACAGAGAATATATGTGTAAATCGCTGTTTTTTTGGCACATTATATGCACACATTCGGGGCGGAATAATAAATGGCCGATGAAAAATGGCTTTAAGCACTAAGAAAAACAATAAAATGCTTGCCATTTATTAAAAAATTGGTTTTATTGTGATCAATTGGTCATGATCCTGCAGGGATTCCAATTTGCAGTACATGAAAGGAGAGACCCTATGCCGGTGCGCAAAATCCTGATTCTGCTTATCGAGGATTCGCTCACGGTAAGAACATTGTACAAGAGAACCTTTGAAATGAAGGGATTTCAGGTTCTTGAAGCCGGCACCGGACAGGATGGGTGGAAACTGGCGCATCAGCATATTCCGGACGTGGTAATTCTGGACATGATGCTTCCGGATTGTCACGGTCTGAGCATTCTCAAGAAAATACGCAGTGACGAGATGACAAAACATATTCCGGTCCTTGTATTGACGAGTTTAAAGGACATTTATGATGTTCAAAGGGCGATCAACCTGGGTGCCAACTATTACAGCGTCAAAGGCAAGGATTCTCCTGAAAAACTGCTGCAGATGATTTACAAATTACTGAAACGGCATATCGATGATGAGCTGAAGGATCAGATCGAATCTGCCGAACCGGAACAATCCGAATCTGAAGACATTCCTCCTGAATTGGGTGACGATGATATTGAGTTCATCAGAAACTGAAGTGATCCGATGCTTTCACACCGTCATGAGCGACATGAAACTACGTTATATTTAATTCCTCAATAGTCCAAATTTTCAAACAGATATTGGAGGCCCGATGATGAACCGCAGAAAAGCCTTAGGCATGACTGCCGCCGTCTCGGCGGCCCTGGCAGCGGATGCATTCACACAGCAGGCATCCGGCGACGGGGAAGCCGTCAAACTCGAAGGGGGATGGCAGTATAAAGAGCTGTCCTACGAAAAGCATATTCCTGAAGTGCAGGTCAGCAGGGAAGACGATATGGCTGTTATCCATGTAGAGGTCAGCCATCCGCAAACCGCGGAACATCATATTTCTGAATTCAGGATCTACGATGAAAACCGGATCGAGATCGTCCGGTCCGGTCTGCATCCCGTGCTTTCCCGGCCCGCAACCGTATTCTATCTGAAAATCCCCGCCGGTGCGCATTGCATCGCGGTCTCGGACTGCAACATACACGGGATATGGATGAAAAAGTTTATCTGTTAGTCCCGTGCTTCAGGATTGCAGCTCCCTGCCGCAGGCAGCGGGGAATGCGCTCTCTGTTGAGATTCAGCGGCCATCTCCCGGTCCCGGATTTCTCTTTGGAAACCGAGAGTATGGTTGATTTATTCGATGAAAAATCCTATATTGTCTGACATCTTTTCCCGGGAAAAAACCTTTCCCGAACATGCAGGTACTGTCCGTATTCATGACCGGACAAACAGCCGGAAAGAGAGTCATATCCGGTGACAGAAGGAGAAAGACACATGGCTTCACCCAAAACGACGAGGCTGGATCAATGGGATCTGATGAGTCTGGTAGAGGATGAATTCGATCTCATTTTCTCCAATTTTTTCGGTTCCGCCTATCCCTCGCTTTACCGGAAGGGACTTCACTGGAAGCCTCCCACGGATTTTTTTGAAACCGAAGAGGAATTCGTCGTGATTCTGGAACTGCCTCAGGTGGACGTGAAAGATGTATCGATCACATATCAGCAGGGCATTCTGCACATACGCGGTGTGAGAAAGGCGGTGCCGCCTTCCGAACGCAGAAGATACCATAAAATGGAAATTCATTATGGTCCGTTCGAACAGCGGATTCCCATGCCGGGTGATGTGAATCTGGACCATCTTGCGGCCCATTACAGGGACGGTTTTCTGGAAGTCAGGCTCCCCAAAATACAGCTCTCTCTCAACGATTCAATCGATATCAATGTGGAATAAATCTTCATGAATGCGAATCTTTTACATCATCTCAGTGATTTCAATGAAATGCCGGTTATTCCCGATGAATTGCCGCTTCTTCCCATGGCCAATATACTCGTTTTTCCGTATGTCGTCGCACCCATCATCATCACGGATGAAGAGCGGATGAGCGTGATTAACGAAGCGTTGAGCGACCGGAAAATTGTCGGACTTTTCGGCATCCGTTCCACGGAAGAAGACGGCCGGCGGGATAATCTGTATCCGGTCGGCACGGCTGTCTTTATCCTGAAAATGTTCCGCATTCCCGACGGGAGCATGGGGCTCATGGTTCAGGGACTGACCAGGATCCGTCTTGAAAAAATCACCCAGCATAAGCCGTTTCCCAAGGGAAAAGTGGCGCTGATCCCTGAAGATACCAGTGTTTCTGTCAAGGTCGAGGCGCTGCGCCGCGAGGTTCTCGAAATCTTTCAGGAAATTGTCTCGCTGTCGCCTCTGCTGCCGGAAGAGCTCGGTCAGGCCATCGACAATGTGGAGAATCCGGGCCGGCTCGCCGATTTGATTATATCGAACCTCAAGATCGCGATTACGGAACGGCAGAATATACTCGAGGCCCTGGATGTGGAAACCAGGCTGACAAAACTGCTGGAATACCTGTCGCGTGAACTGGAACTGCTGAAACTGGGTAATAAAATACAGACTGAAGTCAAAACCAAGATCGAGGACAGCCAGAGGGAGTATTTTCTCCGCGAGCAGATGAAGGCCATTCAGAAGGAACTCGGGGACAAGGATGAGCGAACGGCCGAAATCGACGAGCTGAAAGAAAAGATTAAAAAAGCCGGCATGTCTGCCGAAGCATTGGAAGCGGCCGAAAAAGAACTGGACCGCCTGTCGAAGATGCCGCCGCAGGCAGCCGAGTATACGGTTTCCCGGACCTATCTGGACTGGCTGATCAGCCTGCCGTGGCAGAAAGGTACGGAGGACCGCATCGATATTCCGCAGGCCAAGGAAATTCTGGATGCGGATCATTACGGCCTTGAGGATGTGAAGGACCGCATCCTCGAATTTCTGGCCGTTCGGAAACTGAAGGAAAGCAGCAAGGGCCCCATACTCTGTTTTGTCGGCCCTCCGGGCGTGGGTAAAACGTCCCTCGGCCGCAGTATTGCCAGGGCCATGGGTCGTGAATTCGTGCGCTATTCACTCGGCGGCATGCGGGATGAAGCCGAAATCCGCGGGCATCGCAGGACCTATATCGGTTCGCTTCCCGGACGCATCATTCAGGGAATCAAGAAGGCCAAATCCAGCAATCCGGTTTTCATGCTGGATGAAATCGATAAAGTCGGCATGGATTTCAGGGGCGATCCGGCTTCGGCATTGCTCGAGGTGCTGGATCCGGAACAGAATACGGCCTTTTCGGATCATTATCTCGAAGTGCCCTACGATCTGTCCAGGGTCATGTTTATCACGACAGCCAATGTGCTCGATACGATTCCCCGGCCGCTTCTGGACCGGATGGAGGTTCTCCGGCTTGCGGGCTACATCGAGGATGAAAAGCTGCAGATCGCGCGTCAGTATCTCGTGCCGCGTCAGCGTGAGGAAAACGGGCTGAAAAAATCCCAGATCCGGTTTACGGACAAGGCCATACGGCGGCTTATTTCCGATTATACACGTGAGGCCGGCGTCCGGAACCTGGAAAGGGAGATCGGATCCTGCTGCAGGAAGGCGGCGCGCCTGATCGCCGAGAATCAGATTCAGAAAATATCGGTCGATCCCGAAAAGGTCACGGAACTCCTGGGTGCACGCAAATATTTTTCCGAAATGGCGGAACGCCGGGACGAAATCGGCGTGGCCACGGGCCTTGCATGGACATCCGTGGGCGGTGTGATTCTTTTTGTCGAAGCGACGACAATGTCCGGTAACAAGGGACTCGTGCTGACCGGTCAGCTGGGCGATGTCATGAAGGAATCCGCGCAGGCTGCGCTCTCGTACATCCGCAGCCGGGCCGGTGATTTCAACATAGAAGCGGATTATTTTCAGAAGCATGATCTGCATATTCATATTCCGGAGGGGGCCACGCCCAAGGACGGCCCCTCGGCCGGCGTCACCCTGTCCACGGCCCTGGCTTCCCTGCTGACGCAGCGTCCGGTCCGGCACGATATTGCCATGACCGGCGAAATCACGCTCAGGGGCAAGGTGCTGCCGGTAGGCGGAATCAAGGAGAAAGTGCTCGCCGCGAAACGGTCCGGTATACAAAAGGTGATACTGCCGAAACTGAACGAAAAGGATCTGGAAGAAATACCGGAACATCTCCGAAAAAAAATGACCTTTTATTTTGTGGAATGGCTCGGGGAAGTGTTCAGCCTGACATTGAAGAACGGACGGAAGCCGCGGTCCCCGAATACAAGCCGTACTCAGAACGATATCGTGTGACAGGAAAAGCCGTAACGGGATTTTTACCCTGTCTCAGATGCGGTATTGCCGCCAAAAACCCTGACCGAATTTCTGATGACCCGAACCGAAAAAGGAGGTGACGCATCCGATGACCAAGGAACGAGGCAGCTTCAGCCGTCTGGGATTTATTCTTGCCGCAGCCGGGTCCGCCATCGGTCTGGGCAATATATGGAAATTTCCGTACATGACTTTCGAGAACAACGGCGGATCCTTTGTCCTCGTGTATCTTCTGGCCGTCGCCGTCGTCGGACTGCCCATCATGATCGCTGAAATCGTCATCGGGCGTTCCACGCAGAAAAGCCCGGTGGCTGCGTTTCTGGCCCTGAAAAAACCGGGATGGAGCATTATCGGCTGGCTCGGTATCATGACCGGCTTCGTGATTCTTTCCTATTACAGTGTGGTGGCAGGCTGGACCGTGCATTATTTCATCAAGAGTGTGGGCTGGTCGATACGCGGATTCGGCCCGGAAACCGCGGCCACTTTGGGGGACCAGTTCGGCCTATTTCTGTCCCGGCCCTTCGCCCAGATCGGATATCATGCCCTGTTTATGATCTTTTCCATGACGGTCGTGATATTCGGTGTGAAAAGCGGTATTGAAAGGCTCACCACGATTCTGATGCCCGTTCTCTTCGGCATTCTGCTTATCCTTGTCATTACAAGTGCCTGGTCCAGCGGTTTTCCGGAAGCCATTCGATTCCTGTTCAAACCTTGCCAGATTTCACCGGACAGTCTTCTCGAAGCCGTGGGCCACGCCTTCTTCACACTGAGCCTGGGCATGGGCGCCATTATTACATACGGCAGTTATATGAAGAAGGATGAATCCGTTCCGCGTTCGGCCGCACTGGTCTGTGTGATGGATACGCTGATTGCACTCATGGCCTGCGTGGTCATGTTTTCGCTGATTTTCAGCCTGCCCGAAGCGGACCGGACCCAGTTTTCGGCCAGCATCGGCGTGATGTTCACCACCCTGCCCAAACTGTTTTACAGCATGCATGGCGGATTTATTCTTTCTCCGCTGTTCTACATACTGGTCGGTTTCGCCGCATTGACATCCACTATTTCGCTTCTGGAAGTGGTGGTCGCCTTCTTTATCGATCAGCTTAACTGGTCCAGAATCCGCGCCACACTGCTGATGGGCCTGACGATTTTTGCATTCGGGATTCTGTCGGCCCTTTCACTGGGAGCGGTGCAGGGACTGTCCGTGATACGGCCGCTCGGCGGCAAATCCCAGGGAATTTTCGATACCATGGATTACCTGGCCTCCAACTGGTTCCTGCCGGTCGGCGGGATTCTGATCGCCCTGTTCGTGGGCTGGATTCTGCCCAAAGCCTTCTCCAGAAAAGAAGTGGAGGAAGGGCACGGTCCGTTCAGGCTGCATGGATTGTGGATCTTTCTGCTGCGTTTCGTCGCGCCGCTGGCCATCGGGTGGATTGTTTATTCGGTGATCATTCTGGGCAAAAGCTTTAATTAACGGCAAGAACAAAGAGCAAAGAGCAAAGAACAAAGATAGAAGAGGGGAATTGGATTATGATTCTTGACAAATTTAAACTGGACGGCAAGGCGGCGATCGTGACAGGAGCGGCGCGGGGACTGGGACGTGCCATGGCCGAAGGGCTTGCACAGGCCGGTGCGGATGTGGCGGCTGTGGACATACTGGACACATCCGACACCGTGGCCGCCATTCAGAAACTGGGCCGGAAGGCTGCGGGCATCAAGGCCGATCTCGGTTCGATCGACTGTGTGGAACCGATCATCAGGTCCACACTCGATGCAATGGGCCGTATCGATATTCTGGTCAACAATGCCGGTATTATCCGAAGGGCGCCCATCACGGATTTCACGGAAAAGGACTGGGACGACGTGATCAATATCAATCAGAAAGCGTTGTTCTTTCTGACCCAGGCCGCGGCCAGGCAGATGATCAAGCAGGGTGAAGGCGGCAAAATCATCAATACCGCCTCCATGCTGTCCTTTCAGGGCGGGATTCTCGTGCCATCATACACGGCGAGCAAAAGCGCGGTCATGGGGCTCACACGGCTCATGGCCAACGAGCTTGCGCCCAAGGGCATTCAGGCCAATGCGATCGCGCCCGGATACATGGCCACGGAAAACACGCGTCCGCTCCGGGAGGACGAGGCGCGGAACAAGGCCATTCTGGGCCGCATACCCGCAGGCCGCTGGGGTGAACCCGAGGATCTGCAGGGCATCTGCGTGTTCCTGGCCTCCTCAGCGTCGGATTACATGAACGGGTACACGGTGGCCGTGGACGGGGGATGGCTGGCAAGGTAATGCACAAAGGTCGTTGGGTCGTTGGGTCATTGGGTCATTGGGTCGGGGAGTGAAACGGGGACAGAGAGAAAAGGTGAGACGGAGATGGGCGGATCTGGTGTGGCTGAAGTGCTTATGAAAGTGATGACCGGACCAGTAATATGCCCCTGTTGTTTCCCTGATGTCAGTATTGTTAATTCTCAAATAAACAGATAATTATATTGGGTCATTTTATCATACTACGTAGTATGCTACGTAGTATGAATGAATCGATTTATTTTTATTGGTTCCTGATCGCAGGTGGTCTATAAAAAGGGAGGGTTTGACCATGAAAAAGATCATGATGCTGGTTTTGCCGGTCATTCTTTGTATGCCGCTGATGGTCCGCGCCGGGGACATTGTGGGATCCTGGAATGCGGCGTTCGACACGCAGATCGGGCTGCAGAAGTACGTGTACACATTTGAAAAAACGGACGACGGAATCACGGGAAAGGCCGAAGCCGATATCAACGGCGAGATGAACGAATCCGTGCTCACGGATGTGAAGGTGGACAGCAACAGGGTGTCGTTCACGGAAACCCTGAATTTTCAGGGCATGGACCTGGTCATCACGTACGAGGGCACGATATCCGAAAACGAGATGAAGCTGAACCGGAACGTCGGCGATTTTGCAGCGGAAGAGGTGGTTGCGAAACGGGCGGTCGGGGAAGAGAAGAGCGGAGATGCCAATGACTGACCGCGGACCGCAAAAACAATGAAACCGTGAAACGGAGCAGAGGAGTGACTGAGACATACCATATCCAATCTCCGTTTCTCATTTCTCCGGTTCACGCTCCGGCCCAACTGAAAAAAAAAGACATTGAAAGAAAATGCTGTTATATTTAATCATGAAACCCTGATTGAGACAGCCATGAAAATTCACAAAACCAGAGTCAACAGAAGATCCCTGGTCCGGTGGAAGGTGTACTTCGACCGGTCCAGGATGTATATCGGGTACATCCAGTTTTTTCTCATCGGCATCGTGTTTCTGAAATCCTTCGATCAGCATCCGGCCGGTGAATTCATTTTCAAGTATGCATTCATCTCGGTTCCCATCGTACTCCTTCTTTTTATCTTCCTGTCACTGGTGCTGGGATACCTGGACAACAGACTGGGATTCCGGGAGGAGGAACTGAGAAATCTGACCCGGTCCAATCCGGTGATGATGGAAATCCTGCACTCCATTCACGAGCTGCAGGAGGAGATCAGGGAATTGAAACAAACGAAATCATAACAAGAAGATGAATAAATCCAGGATTACAGGGATGATTTTCGGCTGCCTGTATTTTTATTCCGCGGCGCAGGCGCAGTATCCGGACTCGTTTCTGAACGTACATTGCGAACCGCACAATGCCCACCTGTTCCCGAGACTGATTGAAATGGTGGCGCTTGCGGATTCGTTCGGTATTCCCCTGAATATTCAGTTCACGCCCCAATGGGGTCAGGAAATACTGGCCGATCCGGTCAAACTGGACAAAGTGCGCCAGTGGCAGCGGAGCGGCCATGAAATCGGGGCGCATCATCACGGCATCGAAGCAGGAAACGGCTGGGACGGGTATACGGATCATCCTCCCGAATTATGGCCCCATGCGGACAGGTACATGGGAACGATGGCCGACTTTATGGATATTCTGAACCAGTTGGCCGGTGATTCACTCATTTTAAACGGCGGATTCGGTGATACGGACGACTGGCCCCAGGGAGTGCCGGTCAGAACGTGGGGCAATACCGTGGCGCACGCCATCAGCCGGCCCGAATACGAAAAAAACAACGGCCAGGATTGTTATGCGATTACGTACTGCGTATCGTACAGGGAAGACCGCGTGGATTCATTGATGATCATGTATCAGACCGCAGGTGCCGGGGATATTTTCGGATTCAATAACCATGTTTTCAATTTCGATTTCAATCAGTCCTATCTCAGAAAGTGGATGAAATTTATTGCAGGCAAGAACAACAGGAATGTCCGGCAGATCATGCGGGAGCGGGGGCTGCTGACCCCGGCCGGATCACGGACAAATGCATCGGCCGTTCCGGCAGGATTTCGTTTGTATCCCGTTTTTCCAAATCCGTTCAATCATTCGACCCGGATCCGGTATTCCGTTCCTGTAAAGACGCGGACCAGGATGACCGTGTGGGATGCATCAGGCCGGCAAATCCAAGTTCTGGTGAATGGGCCGGAAGATCCCGGGGAACATGAAATCCTCTGGAACGCGGAGGGGCTGCCGTCCGGATTGTACCTGATCCGGCTCGGGTCCGGGAATGCCGATCAGGTCACGAAATGCCTGCTGATTCAATAGGCGGGATTTCAGTCTGATGTTTAGTTCCGCCCCTGCGGGGCTTCTTTATCTTTAATCTTAGATCTTTGTTCTTTAATCTTTTTTTTGGGGGGCCCGGGGCTTGCGTTTGTGCGCAAAGACAGGCCCAGGCAATCTCGGGCGGGCTTCTCTGATATTCAGGCATACTGCTGCGATTGCAGGTCGCCATGAGCATACAAAAAGCAAATGCAAAGCCCATTCTTATTTTCTAAGAATGGGCCGTGGATTGGTGACAGGTGGTTGTACTGAGTCACCGTGGATGACCAAATGCGAAAAGCAGTAGAAGGGTTTATGGGTATATGAGTAAATGGGTCCGCCCGCCACGCCCCCTGTCAAGATCTGACCACGGCAAATCTCAAATCTCAAATCCCAAAATACAAATAAAAAACCAACTTCAAATTCAGAAATTCGAAAAAGGAATGCGGCCGGCCTATCCAGGTTAGCATTCTATTTAAGCAGGATCAGTTTCCGGGTCTTCCCACCTTTCTCCGTTTTCAGACGATACAGGTAAATACCCGATGCCTGACAGGCGCCGTCCCATTGCACAGTATAATCTCCGGCATTACGGATCCCGTCGACCAGCGTAGTCACTTCTCTCCCTGAAAGGTCCGTGATGGTCAGGGTGACACGACCCGGTTCGGGCAAAGTGAAGCGGATACGGGTTTCCGTATTGAAGGGGTTTGGATAATTCTGGGACAATATAAACCTGTCCGGTATTTCGGTTGCGTTGGATGAAATTCCCGTTCCGGATTTTTCGGAAACCGAGATATTGTCGAAATAACAGTCCGCATCCGAAGTTCCGCAGTTCAGGACCACACGCGCCCGTGAATCGGACGGATCGGTCATGGTGAATTCGTAGGCATAGTGCTTCATCCGCGTGGTGATGCCCTCCGGCGTGGTCTTGGAATACACGGTATAATCGCCGCCGTTCTCCGCCACACGGGGTTCGATGATGCGGCTGGCGTCGGCCCGGGCGTCGAATTCGAAAGTATAGGTGCGTCCCTGAACGAGCGGGAAGCTCTCCTGGATGAGCTGCACGTGCCAGTACTCCGTGCCGCCGTTCGTGATCCCTACATGGTACTGGCCGTCCGAGACAAGACCGGATGCCTGTGCGCCTTCGCGGGCCAGAAAATCCCAGCCTGTCTGTCCTGAAGAAAAGTCCCCGTTCGTGATCATGTTTGCGCCCGGGTCCGCATAATGCACCGACATGCTCACCAAATCCGAGAACACACCGGGCTGACCGTTTCCGTTCACGGCGCGGACCTTGAAATAATAGAGGGTATGATTGTCCAGGCCGGTGAAGTCCGCCCAGGTTTCCGCCGTGGTGGCCATAAGGTCAGGGGCGTCCGGAGTTTTTCCTCCGTATACCTGATACTCGGCCACATCCGTGTCCCCGAATTTGTTGAAAATCAGATGCACGCCGTCGGGCAGGCTTTCAGCCAGCACATCAGGTTTCAGCATCATGCCGTCCCAATCGAAACGGAACGAACGGTAACTCGAGATGCCCTGTACTTCCATTTCAAACACGGGATGGTTGTCCGCATCCACCTCACATGACCGGAGCGGCGGCCATGCGGACCAGTCGATGTAGGTGTGGCCGTTGCCGAGACGCTGAACGGATCCCATCATGCTGGTAAAATAGACCTCGTCATACCGGTATTCCCAGACTTTCTCGGCGGTCCGGGTTGCGGGATCGATGTGATATTCGACAGCCCTCGTGTATGCGGGCGAACGCCCGTTGCCGTTGTCAAAAATCGTGTAATGATCCGGATGGTCCGGTACAGGCCGGGCGTGATGCTGATAGGATATCATGGTGTTTTCATTGGTAAATGTAAATTCGTTGTTTACGCCGCCCAGCCGCCAGATGAACTGGCCCGTATTTTTGTCGATTTTGGCCACCTCGCTGAAGTTCCGGAACGAGATGATATAATGCCCGTCATAATCGATTGCGATGGAATTCAGGTGAATGTAGTCGATCGAGGAACTCCGCAGATTCTCCCTGGAATCCCCGATGTTCAGGTGTTGCCAGCAGTTCCATTCCCAGTACAGGTTGCCGTTCCTGTCCACTTCCTGAATATGATTGCCGATAACGCGTGCATGGGTGCTTCCGCCCGATACGATTCCGCTCATATCGACCGTTCTGTCCTCTTCGGCCACGAGCAGGGCATGACCGTCCGGAAGCAGCACCAGTTCATGGTTGTCTGTTCTGTTATAGCCCGCGCAGCGAAACGTGTCGGTTTCCGCAAAATTCCGGTCCATCAGTATAAAGAGACCGTCCTCATTGTCGTTTAAATACTTATAAAAAGACAGTACACCGTTGGGCTGCACCTTGAATTCGCCCGTCCCCAGATAATACCGGGTATATTTTCTGTAAAAATAGGGAGTGCCGTCGTTTTCACAGATCACGAGGTAATTGCTCCGGCTGTTGGTGTCGAAAAACGTGGAGCTGAAAAAAATACGCCCGGGGGCCGTAGGGCCGTGCACCTGGGTGATGATTTCAGGGAAATCGGCGGGAACGGCCACACCGTTGATGGTTCTGGCTCCGTGACCGTTCTGCGGACCGGATAACCATATCGTCAATAAAAAGGGTAAAATCGACTGGATGCGGGTCATTGAAAATTTGGATCGCATGGTCCTTCCTTTTTCGGGATTCACGTTTTTCAGAATAATTTTTTATTGTATCCATTTTGATCCGGAAAAGCAAGCCGTATTTATCCCTTTTCTTTTCGGAATTAATTTTGTAAAATGCCCCAATATGAAATCCGTTTACACAATGACATTGACTGAAGCCAGGCAGCTGGCTGTCGGCCGGCAGCGGTTTGCATTTTCTCACGGCATGACAGGAGAAAAGGACGGTGTGTTCCGGACCGTGGCGCATCTGGGTTATGTGCAGATCGACACCATTTCCGTGGTGGAACGTGCGCATCACCATACCCTGTGGAACCGCGTGCCCGGTTACCGGCCCGGCGATCTGGATGCACTGCTTTCCAGGGACCGCCGGATTTTCGAATACTGGGGTCATGCGGCGTCTTACCTTCCGCTCGAGGATTACCGGTTCTACATGAGACGCATGCGGGCGTTCTCAGACCCGGTGTCCAAGTGGGAGAAGGACCGCATGCAGAAATACGGCCATCTGATGCCGGAGGTACTGAAACGGATCCGGGACGAGGGACCGCTTGGATCCAGGGATTTTGAAAATACGGAGGAACGCCGGGAAGGCTGGCATCCCAAACCGGTCAAGGCGGCCCTGGAGATGCTGTTCTATCAGGGCAGGCTCATGGTGAAGGAAAGGCAGAATTTTCAGAAAATTTACGACCTGACCGAGCGCGTCCTTCCGGACTGGGTGGATGTCACGGAGCCGGACGATGAAGCGTGTGGTGCATTCTTTGTCCGGCGCGCGCTGAATGCGCACGGTATCGCGGATGAAAAATCCATTCTGGATTATATCGATTCAGGAGAAAAGCCCGTCATCCGAACGGCCCTGAACCGTCTCGTTGAAACGGAAGAAGTGGTCCATGTGGCCATTGATGAACTGCCTGGGAAAAAATATTACGGTTTGCGAAATGTCCTTGAGAATCCGGATTCCGGCCCAGGCGGTCACGTGCATGTCCTGATCCTGTCGCCGTTCGACAATGCATTCATTCTGCGTGACCGCGTCCGGGACCTGTTCGGTTTCGACTATGCCATCGAGTGCTACACGCTGCCGGCAAAACGGAAGTTCGGCTATTTTGTGATGCCGATCCTGTGGAACAACCGCTTCGTCGGCCGCCTGGATCCCGCAGCGGACCGGGCCTCGGATACGCTCACGGTGAAGGCCTTGTATTTTGAAGCGGATTTCAAGCCCGGGGATGCGTTTATCGTGGCGTTTGCGGATGCGTTAAAGCGTTTCGCCCGGTTCAACGGATGTAATTCCGTGCGGTTCGAGGGGAAGGATGACAGGGGGGTGGCGGAGAAAGTAACGGGCAAGATTAAAGAGGTCATTGGGTCTTAGAGTCGTTGAGTCATTGGGTCGTTGAGTCGGGGCGTGATACGGTGAGGTGAGAATCGGAGAGACGGAGAAAAAGACTAGATCAGTTTGCAGTTCCCGTTTCTCCGAAACAGTCACGGTCTACGACAAGCCGTTCTCGGTTATTAAGTAGAGACGCAATATTGGAAGGTCTCGGTGTCGTTTGTAATTTGTTTTTTGGGATTTGTGATTTGAGATTTGCCGCGGTCAGATGTTGTCAGGGGGCGTGCCGGGCGGACCCATATACCCATATACACATCTACCCTTCTACCCTTCTACAGTTTTCAGCGGCCAGTGGTCTGCCATCTGGTTTGGAATTTAGAATTTGTTGTTTGTGATTTATTTGAATTTTGGGATTTGAGATTTGGGATTTATTTCGGTCTGATGTTTATACTGGGCGTGCCGGGCGGTCCCATATACGCATATATTCATAAACCCATAAACTGCTTCACTGCGGTCCGCGGTCCTGCCGTCTGCAGTCATCTGCAGGGGCCGGGGGTGAGGGGCCCCATAAACCCATATACCCATATACTTTATTTTAAAAGCAGCATTTTCATTGTCTGCCTTTCCGCCCCTGCACTGATTTCACAGATATACACACCGGTTTCCAGATCGGAAGCATCCATTAAAAAATGATGGGCACCCGGTGGCAGGATTTCGTCCACGGGAACGGATATGCATTCTCCCTGCAGATTGAAGATCGTGATCCGCACATGGTTTTTGCGGAACAGGTCATACCGGATCTTGGTGCATGGATTGAACGGATTCGGTGCATTCGGAAACAGCCGGAAGGCGGATGGCAAATTCGAATCCGAAATCCGGACAGCCGACGCATTCTGTTCAAAAGCCAGGGCGCCCATGTCGATCAGGGTTCCGTCCGTATCCTGCGGCGAAGCGGGATCGCCCGCATCGATGCAGGGCGACATGGCCGTCAGCCGGAAATCATTCAGGTCCGGATCGGCCAATAGCGGATCGGTGCACAGCGAATGAGCATCCTTGCCGCCCGATGCCTGATAATCAGCGAAGCGGTCCCGCGCATAGGTTCCGCCCTGGAACCAGATCATGTCTCCCGCTTCCTGATACCAGCAGTTGTAACCCAGATACAGATTCTCCAGTCCCGTCCACAGATGCGCGATCCAGAACGCATTGTTGGCCGCCTCGTAAAAGATGTTGTTTTCGATGATAAAATGATCCGTGGCCGCCGGGTTGTCGAAAAAACAGAGATGCCGCCCCGCCGGGTCGGGACGCTGCGCATGTCCCCATCCGTGACCGGCATTCACGCAGGTGTTGTTGATAAAAAAAATGCTGTCCGTAACCGAGGACGCGGGCCGGTTCCAGTACTCGAATGAATATTCCGCGTTCCAGATCAAGTTGCGGGTATATGTGATATTGGACTGTCTGACATTATCATCCGTATTCTGATTGGTCAGGGCCGCGTCGTAAATCTCCCACAGGCGGCATTCCTCCACACGGTTGTCCGATGCGTTGCTCCAGAACTCGATGCCGTTGCCGTACCGGATTGTGTCGCCCCAGGGGCCCTTGAGCTGGCCGCCGCCGATATAGGAGATATCGCACCGCCTGATCAGGATATGATGCGTGTTGCCTCCGCCGATACCGTGTGCGCCGCCGCATCGCAGGTGAAGATTTTCATAATGGACATGGCTCCGGTTCGTTTCATCGATGATGTGCCGGGTAAGGGCGCATTCGATGCTGTTGTAAACGCGGGCCGGATTGTCCGTTGAAAACAGTACGATACGGTCACTGGTTTCGTCATACCAGAAATCACCCGGTGAGGCCAGCGCTTCCTGTGACCATTTTTTTACGCCGAATGCAGCGCCTTCATCGAAGATGAGATTTCCCACGTCCAGGGTGAGCGGGTTATCCCCGGAGGTTTTGAGACTGATGTTGTCCAGATGGAGGACGCTCCCCGCAGGCATGGCGCCGCCCAGAAAAAACGTCAGTCTCGCATCGTCCGCATTCACGGCCGATCTCATATAAACCGTATGGTGCGTCCACGATCCGGTCACGGTGACCGGTCCGGGTATTTCCTGGATGTAGAAGGACCATGGCGGACCGTTTTTCAGGAGCAGAATCACGGGAATATCGAATCCGGCCGTGCATTTCATGTCGTAGGAAAGCACGTAGCCCTGATCATAAGAAAGCGCAAGCGGGGCCGAGTGCGAGAACTGGATGTGGTTCTGGGCCGTTCCGGACGCCGAACATGCGATCCGGTACCCGGCCGGACCGCTTTGCCATTCGCTTGTATCCCGGCTTCCGTCAGCTTCAGCACCGCTCTCGGACCACAGCGTCCATCCGTCCGCATTGTCCGTAAACGATCCGTTGACGAGCATTTCGTCGCCGTCCGGCTGCGGAGGCGATGTGATCCACAGGTCCCCGCCGATGCCGGTCCAGTCCGCTTCGCCGCT
>JAFGGN010000021.1 GCA_016930535.1 bacterium | reverse complement strand
GGTTGATTCAGAACCTTAACTTTCTTATCATGGGTGGTACACTTTCAAGTGCCCCCAGCCGGTACATTTTCAAGTGCCCTTTGACACTTTTGAAGGAAGTCCGAATGTTCCATTAGTTATAAAAACGAAGATTGAAAACAATAATATTGAATTTAATATTCCAGGAAAAACTGGATATTACGGTATTTTTAAAGGACAATTTGATAAAAATGGCATTACAGGTAAATTTTTATTTGGCCAGTCTAATTATGACGGTAAAGAAATTTTTCATCTTCAAAGGACAGACAGCTATTGGAAATAGTTACTTCAATGATTAATTTTATATAATATATCACTCTTGTACAAGATAGGATTTTTATGATCTAAAGTAGGGTCTCCTGAAAAAGACATAAATAATTGTTATTAATAGAAATAGTTATTGTATTTTTCGTGTCAAATCCATAACTTTAAGAGTGCTCAGCTGTAGATTCCGGTCCAAACCTGCCACCCATTCCGACGGGTGGCCCGGCTGAATAATATTTAAAAAAGCATCGTATGGCCTGGGCCTTTAGCCCAGGTGGCACATTGCGACAGGTCAATAAGAAATCACTGAATGAACTGGAATTGCATATCCCAAATATCGTATGACATGGTTCAGAGCAGCGAACACTTTACACATATGATTATGATAAAGAATATGCAAAAATTGGTTGAACGAATTACACCATGCACCCTTGGCACGGTCTAAAGACACGTGCCACACGATATTGGGAATGATTGTCAGCGAGCCTGGCCACCCGACGAATGGAACTTTTCCTATGGGACCATTTAGAGAAAAAGGGAGTAATGTAAATTCTTCTTTTGGGACAGGATTTATACCGATATATCTTCCTCAAAATCCTTGTGGAGAACAAAGAACAGGAGTTGGTTTACATGCAGGTCGAGCAAATACGGCTGAGGGTGTAAATTATCGAACCCATGGCTGTATAAGAACTAATGAAGCGGCATTGACTGCGCTTAGAAGTGATCCACCTTCACAAATAACTATACAGGACTAACAATATGAAAACGTTCATACTTTGCACATTTACTTTCATTCTTCTGGGTTGCACAGGCAAATTTAAGGGGGATAACTATGCGATGATTTTCAAATATCCTGTTAAAGATAAGGTAAAATTGGAAAGAAAAATTAACGAGATGAAGGACCTGTCTGATGAAATGAAGAAATTTATTTATTACTTCAGACTGATGACCGTAGATTCTTCAATATATATTGATGAATTTGTAAAATATTTCCCTGAAGATAAAAAGAACTTGAATATCATTTATAATATAGAGTTACAGGAAGGTCTTACACCCTATTTTTTATTTTCGTTTGAATCGCTTGGCAGATATGCTGTAGAAAACAAGAATGATTCAATAAGAAAATTATTCAATGTATATTGTCATTCGGATGGTGTTATTGCAGAGTTACTTTCTGATTATATCATCAGAACATTGCAGGAAAATACATCCATATCAATATTTGCATTAAATCAATTGGATCCAAAAGACAGGTGGAAAATCAGATCTTGTTTAGAGATGCTGCCTGAAAACGATGCAGAAAATATTTTAAAACAATTTGAAAAACAGAATGTTAAATAAAAATGATGCTATAATAATTTGTCGGAGCAAGCCCCAACCTACACGTAGGACGGCCATCCTGGCCGTCCATGGTATAATTATCGGGCGGCCGGGCACGGCGCGCCGTGCTCCTACGGTTGTTCGCACGGTACAATTTTGACCGGCGGATTAAACACCTGGGTCTCGAGCCGCTGCAGCCGCTGTTCCACGTTGTCCGGCATCGGCGTACTTCCCGGTATTTCCGGCAGTGGCGGCATGACGACATGTTTTGTAGCCATGCTGATTTCCAGCCGGTTGATCCGCGCTTCCAGTTTTGCAACGCGTTCCTCGAGTGTCAGCGGTTCGGGCCGCAGGGTTGTGTTCTGCGTGAACAGAGCGGCCGTGATGAAAGCAAGCATGACAACAATCAGCGGCATATAGACAGATTTTGTCTTCATGATTTATCCCTCCGTTTGGTTATACTTTTAAGACTTATCCTGAAGGTAAAATGTTTTATCCGCGACCTGTCCTCAAATCATATATGGCACACTGAATCCAATGCGGCAATAATTGGCCCCGGTGTCCAAAAAGGACCCATGGGTCACTGCATAGATCCCGGATAATCCCTAAAAACGAATCAGAAAAATGAAACCATTTTCCCTCAGTGATGTTTAACCATGTTAACATAGGAGGGCCCCATGAAACAGTTTCCGGTGCTGTTGATCGCGCTTCAAATCGCGGCCGGTTTGAAGGGAGAAAATACAATGAGCGTCAATGCCATTCCGTTTCCCGGATCCCTGAAATGGGTGAATTCGGAACCGCTGACCCTGGAACAGCTCAGGGGGCACGTGGTGCTGCTGGATTTCTGGACCTACTGCTGTATCAACTGCATACACGTGCTGCCGGACCTCAGGTTCCTGGAGGAGAAATACGGGGACGATCCGTTCGTCGTGATCGGGATCCATTCCCCCAAATTCGAGAACGAGAAAATCGGGGACAATGTGAAAGCAGCCGTGGACAGATACAAGATCCGTCATCCGGTGGCCATGGACAACGATCACCTGTTGTGGCAGGGGTACGGCATTCATGCCTGGCCCTCGTTCATCCTGATCGACGCAGAGGGCAAGGTGTTCGGCACGGCCTCGGGCGAGGGGAACCGGGACGTGCTGGATCAATCCATTGCAAAACTGCTGAAAGAAGCCAGGGAAAAGAAAACGCTGGCTGCAAAACGGATTCAGATTCCGCTGGCAGCGGAGCCCGCGAACCTGCTTCAGTTTCCGGGCAAAATTCTGATCGATGCGGAATCCGGGCGCCTGTTTATCAGCAATTCCAACAGGAACCGGATCTGGATCACGAAATTTACAGACGATGACAAGGCCGAACTGCTGCAGGTCATCGGATCCGGGAAATCCGGATTTGAGGACGGAGATTTTTCAACCGCCCGGTTCAAGCAGCCCCAGGGCATGGCCCTGGTCAAAAACCGGCTCTATATCGCGGATACGGAGAATCATGCGATACGCGTGGCCGATCTGGACAGCAAAAAGGTGAGTACCCTGTCCGGCAACGGCGATCAGGGGTATCTGAGGCAGGTCGCGGACAAACCGCAGAACGTGTCCCTGAATTCCCCGTGGGACCTGGAGATCGTGTGGCCGTATCTGTATATCGCCATGGCCGGATCCCATCAGATCTGGCGCATCGATTTGGAGCAGAACCGGATCGAGAATTTTGCAGGAAGCGGCCGTGAAAATATCACGGACGGGGGGCTTCAGACCGCAGCCCTGGCACAGCCCAGCGGACTGGCATCCGGGCAGGACAAACTCTATTTCGCGGACAGCGAAGTATCCGCGGTCCGGGAAGTGGATCTGGAAAAGAACAAGGTGCATACCTTGATCGGTCACGGTCTGTTTGAATTCGGCCACAAGGACGGTTCGTTCAAAAACGCCCTGCTGCAGCATGCGCTCGGCGTGGATTATCATGACCGGGCCCTTTATGTGGCGGACACGTACAACCACGCTGTCCGGAAAATGGACCTGAAAAAGAACCGTATCGAAACCCTGGTCGAGCGTCATGAAGGCAATTTCTGCCGTATCGACGATGTGAACTGCGACGTGCTGCCCCTGTTCGAGCCCAATGATGTGGTTTATTACATGAACAAACTTTATATTGCGGATACAAACAATCACCTGATCCGTGTATTTGACCTGGATACGCGGATTCTGAAGGAAGTTGAAATAACGGGAACTTCACAATCCGCCGCCTGAATCCGATTGATCCGGCAGCATCGAACCATGCTGCCGGATTCATGTTTCTTCTGGTTTCAGAATAAAATAATGATTACCTTATGGGCCAGTATTGAAATCATACCATGAGGAATCTGTCATCTCATGATCAATTCCAGTCTCACGGAACGACCGTTATTAAAGGCGCTGATATCCCTGACCCTGCCGTCCATCGGTTCAGGCATGTTCATCGTGGTTTTCGAGGTCGCGGACATGTTCTGGATCGGCAGGCTGGGCGCGGAGGCCGTGGCCGCGCTCGGTTCGGCCAGTTTTTTCGTATGGATGCTTCGTGCGCTCGCCCAGACCGTGGCCACGGGCATTTTGGCCATGGTATCCAGGCGCGCGGGTGAGGGGGATCAAAACAGGGCCGTTCAGACTGTTCTGGACGGATTGGCCGGTACGGGCGTGTTTACCGTGTGCATCATGATGCTGTGCCTGCCGCTGTCTCACCGGATTTTTTTATGGCTCGGACTCGCGCCGTCCGTAGCGCAAATGGCAGGCGATTATGTACGAATCATGATCCTGGGCATGGCGGCCATGTATTTTTCAATCAGCCTCGAGCACGTGATACGCGGTCTGGGAAACACACGCACACCCATGATCGTTATCGGCCTGTCCCTCATGATCAATGTCATTCTCGATCCGGTGTTTATTTTCGTTATGGACATGGGGCTCGAGGGCGCGGCCCTGGCCACGGTCACGGCCCATGTGATTTCGTCGGTCTGGCTCTTTACGAAAATTCCGCATTTTCTGCCCGCGTTCCGTAAATGCAGGCTGCATCACTCGAAGCACTTTATCCGGCGCACGTTTATCCCGATGATACGTATCGGTGCGCCCATTGCTTTCAACGGTGTGGCATTCGCTGCTATATATCTGGTTCTGTCAGGTATCATTTCCCGTTTCGGCAGCGAACCCCTGGCCGCGCTCGGTATCGGTCACCGCATCGAGACCTTCCCGTTTTTTATCGCCTGGGGATTTTCAGTGGCCGTATCCTCCATGGTGGGCCAGAACCTGGGCGCCCGAAAACCGGAACGGGCCAGGGATGCCGTTATTTTATCCGTCAAAATCGCTTCGGGCATTCTGTTTGTCACGTCCCTGATATTTTATTTTTTCCCTGAAATGCTGTACAGATTTTTCATTTCAGACCCGAACGTGATTGCGCACGGCATCCGGTATTTGCAGTGGATTGCCGTGTTCGAGACATTTCTCGCATCGGAGATCATACTTGAAGGCGCGTTTTCCGGGGCCGGATACACCAAACCCATGATCTGGGTGGCCATTCCGCTGACCTTCCTGCGTATTCCCGGTTCATGGCTCCTGGGTATCGTATTCGGACTGGGAATCGAGACAGTCTGGTTCTTTATCTCGTTCACGACATTTTTAAAAGGGGTGGTTCTTTTTGCGGTGTTCCTGAAGGGGGACTGGGTAAAACAGAAAGTGTGATCCGGACCAGGATCCGGTTCATGATATCAATCGATGATTTTTCCGGCAGGATAGGATCCCAGCACCTTTAAAAAGGATGTGATTTCACCCAGATGCTGAATGGCGTTGAGGCAGGGCTCCTGGTTCATTCTGCCTTCAAAATCCAGATAGAACCAGTATTTCCAGGGGCCGGATCGGAGCGGTCTCGATTCGATTTTCAGCAGGTTGATGTCACGCAGGGCGAACACGCTGATGGCCTTGAACAGGGCGCCCGGAATGTCCTTGGTGCTGAACACGATCGATGTTTTTCCCGATTTTTCCGGCATGTCCGGTGTTTTGGATATGATCAGAAAACGTGTGTAATTCTGCTGGTTGTTTTCGACGCCTTTTTTCAGCACATTCAGCCCGAAATCCTGGCTGGCCTGAAGACTGGCTATGGCCGCACAGTCTTTCAAACCATGTTCGAGCACATAGGCTGCGGATCCGGCCGTGTCATACATGGGCACGGCTTCCACGCCGGACCAGTTCTCGAGAAAATTCGAGCACTGCTGCAGGGCCTGTGGATGCGAGAATACACGCCTGATCTGTGAAAGCCTGACCCCTTTGAGCGCCATCAGATGATGATGAATCCTCAAAATGATTTCACCCACCACGGACAGCTCGAATTCCAGGAGCAGGTCGATATTCTGATGAATGCTTCCGGTGAGTGAATTTTCAATGGGAATGATACCGAAGTCGCAGGATGCCTCGTGTACGCTGATGAAAACGTCCTTGAATGTCTTTTGGGGCACGGGCAGAACCTTTTCATGCCAGTAATGCACGGCGGCCGCTTCGCTGTACGCGCCTTTTTCCCCTTGAAATGATACTTTTTTCATTGTATTTTATGTTAAGTCAGAATTTATTAAATACTTAATTGAAGTTAAATATACATTGCCGGAGTTTAATAAGCAACCTGTTTTTCATGCAAATCCTGATTATTACAGTAGGCGAGAACAAGTTTCCCTTTTTTAAAAAAGGCGAATCGATGTATACGGAGCGGCTGTCGCATTATGCGAAGATGTCGATGATATCCGTACGTGCAGATAAATTGAGTGTGTCTGTCCCGGCGGCCCGGATTCTGAAAACCGAAGCCGCGCGCATATCGAAAGTAATTCCCGAAGGATTCAGGACCATTGTCCTTGATATTCAGGGCGAGATGATGAGCTCCGAAGATCTGTCAAAACAGATCGGCGCATGGCAGAACCGGGGTTGGTCCAGGCTCTGTTTCTGTATCGGAGGACCGCACGGCCTGGATCCGGATTTCGTGCATAATGCGGATTTCCGGCTGTCCCTGTCACCCATGACATTTCCGCACGACCTGGTGCGCCTGATATTCCTGGAACAGCTTTACCGGGCAATGACTCTGCTCAAGGGGGAAAAATATCATAAATAGACCGAGGTGCAGATGAACCATCCCCGATGGATCCTTCATGTGGACATGGATGCATTTTATGCGGCCGTGGAACAGCGGGATCATGCGGATTTTCGCGGAAAACCCGTGGTGGTCGGTGCCGCGCCGCGTCATGGAAGGGGAAGGGGCGTGGTTTCAACCGCTTCCTATGAAGCGCGGAAATTCGGCATTCATTCTGCCCAGCCCATTTCCGAAGCCTGGAGAAAGTGTCCCAATGCCATTTTCCTGCCCGTCCGCATGTCGCGTTACGTGGATGTGAGCCGGCAGATCATGAACATTGCGTCCGGATATTCGCCCCTGATCGAAAAAATCAGCCTCGATGAAGCTTTTCTGGATATCACGGGTACCGTGAGGCTGATGGGCTCCCCGGATACCATCGGCCGGCGGCTGAAGGAGCAGATCGTTGGGGAAACACAGCTCACGGCCTCGGTCGGCATCGGTCCCAACAAGCTGATCGCGAAAATCGCCTCCGATTATCAAAAACCGGATGGGTTGACCATTGTCCCGCATCAGGAAGCACGGACCTTTTTAACACCGCTGCCCATTCGCAGGCTGTGGGGCATCGGTGCCAAAACGGAGAAAAAACTCCGCACGCTCGGCGTCTCCACGATCGGCGATCTGGCGCGCCTGGATCCGGATTTCCTGATAAAGCAGTTCGGCAAATGGGGCCGCTGCCTTTACAATTATGCATGCGGCATCGACGAGAGTACGGTGGTGCCTTACCGCGATGCCAAATCCATCAGCAATGAGGTGACCTTTCACACGGATGAACACGACAGGGAGATGTTCAGACAGACGCTGCTTCAGTTGTGCGACAAAGTGGGCTTTCGTCTCCGCTCCCGGCATCTCATGGCCCGGACCGTCACCATCAAGGTCCGGTTTTCGGATTTCAGCACCCTGATACGCAGCAGCACGCTGCCCCAGCCCGTATTTTTAAGTGAAACGATCTATCATGAAGTGTTTCACCTGTTCGAAACCATCGACATTGCGGACCGTTCCCTGCGCCTTCTGGGCGTCGGCGTGTCCCATCTGATTTCGGCCCGGGCCATGCAGGGAGATCTGTTCGACGGTTCAGGAGATGATAAGTCCGGCCGGATCACGGATGCCATGGATGCACTGAAAAACAAATACGGCCGGGACATCATCCAGCGCGGGACATGACCGGAATGATTTCCTGACCAGCGCCGATGAGACGTTGTCTTTTTTCGCGGGATTTTCTTGATCAAATTTTGTATATTAAAATGCTGCGGATCATGAGAAACAGGCTGCTTCTCGGCAGCGGGCGAGATAAATCCGGCAAGAATTCGAGAAAAAGGAACGGGAATGACATTAAAAGAAAACGCACAGAAGGGTCAGATCACGGACTGGATGGAAAAAGCGGCACAAACAGAAAGGGTTTCCGTGAATCGGCTGTGCGAACAGATCGCTGCCGGAGAAGTGATTGTACCCAGGAATAAAAACCATGCGCTGGAAAATCCCGTGGCCATCGGCCGTGGCCTGCGTACAAAAATCAATGCGAATATCGGCACCAGCACCGATGCATCGGATATATCGATCGAGGTTGAAAAGGCCAGGATTGCGGTTCGGGCCGGTGCGGATGCCATCATGGATCTTTCCACGGGCGGAAATCTCGCTGAAATCCGGCGCACCATCATGCAGGAAGTTCCGGCCGTGATCGGAACCGTACCCGTTTACCAGGCGGCGATTCATGCGGCAAAAAACAAGGGCGGTCTGATCCATATGACCGATGACGATCTGTTCGGGGTGCTCGAGGAACAGGCAGAGGAAGGCGTCGATTTTTTTACGGTACACTGCGGTGTCACCCTGCACAGCATTGAAAGGCTGAAAAAGGAGGGCCGGCTGACGGATATTGTCAGCCGCGGCGGATCGTTTCTGACTACATGGATGATCGCGAACGACCGGGAAAATCCGCTGTACGAACAGTATGACCGGCTGCTCGATATTGCGGCTGCGTATGATATCACGCTGAGTCTCGGGGACGGACTCAGGCCGGGTTCGCTGGCCGATGCCACAGATCGCGCCCAGATCGACGAGCTGATCATTCTGGGAGAACTGACAGAAGAGGCCTGGAAGCGCGGCGTACAGGTCATGATCGAGGGACCGGGGCACGTGCCCCTGAACCAGATCGAGATGAATATCACCCTTCAGAAGCGGATCTGTCATCAGGCACCGTTTTATGTGCTGGGACCGCTGGTCACGGATGTGGCTCCGGGTTATGATCATATCACATCCGCCATCGGCGGAGCCATCGCCGCTTCGGCCGGTGCCGATTTTTTGTGTTACGTGACGCCGGGCGAGCATCTGAAACTGCCGGATCTTCATGAAGTGCACCAGGGCGTGATCGCATCACGGATTGCGGCCCATGCAGGTGATATTGCCAAGGGACTTCCCGGAGCCATGGAATGGGACATTTCAATGGCAAAAGCCAGAAAAGCACTGGACTGGGACACCCAGTTCCGCCTGGCCGTCGATCCCGATTATGCACGCAGAATCCGGGAGGAAAATGCGCCTGGTTCAGAACAGGTATGCACCATGTGCGGCGAGTACTGTGCCATTCAGCTGGTCAATGAGATATTGAAAAAATAATCGGGATATTTTCGCGGATATTATCGTATAAAGTTAAAATAACATGCAAAACGATGGGATTGTTCACATGCGAAAAATTGTCACTTATCCGGATCCTGTACTGCGGCTGACAGCCGATCCGGTAGAGATATTCGATGAAGCACTTCACGATCTGCTGGATGAAATGCAGGAGATCATGTATGCGGATGACGGTGTCGGGCTTGCAGCACCACAGATCGGTCTTTCCAAGCGTATCATCGTTCTGGACGACGGAAGCGGTCCGATGGCTTTTCTGAATCCTGAAGTGATTTCGTGTAATGAAGAAACGGAAACTGTGGAAGAGGGCTGCCTCAGCCTCCCGGACATCCGGGTGCCGGTTTCGCGGCCCACTCAGGTCCGGGTGACCGCACAGGACGCTTCCGGTCAGCCGGTCACCATCGATGCGGATGGCCTGCTGGCCCGTATATTCCAGCATGAAATTGATCATTTAAACGGTAAACTGATCATCGATCACGTATCTGCCGTTCATAAGCAACTGCTTCGCCCTAAGCTGAAACAACTGGAAAAATCCAGACTCGCCTGAACTGATTTCGACAACAGTATGAAGGAGGGGAGATTGTCCGCCGATCAGAACTGGTTCAAGGGATTGTTGAAAGGCCTGCCTGTGTCGGAAGGCATTGGTATCGGCCGTGCATGGATCGTTCAGAGTCCCTGGGACGAGATACCGTCGCATGATCTGACATCCGATAAAATTGAACCGGAAATCCACCGATATACACGTGCCCTGAAAGAAGTGAACCGCCAGCTGATCGAATGCCGTGACCGTGTGTTCAGGGAAATCGGCAAGGAAGAAGCGAAAATTTTTGAAGTGCATCTTTCCATGATCGACGATCCTTTTTTCCAGTCAGAGATCCCCAAATCCATTTCGGATATGAAGAAAAACGTCGAGGTTGTCCTGAAAAAAGAACTGGACCGGCTTCATCATTTTTTTTCCAAAATGGAAAACGAGTATTTCAAGCTCCGTATCGACGATATACACGATGTGGCCACGCGTGTTCTCCGTGTACTGCAGCAGTCCGAGGATTTCAAAATGGAGTTCGAAGAGCCGACCGTCGTGCTCGCACATCATCTGACGCCTTCGGATACGGCGAAAATCGATACGGCCAGCGTGGTCGGTTTCGCGACGGAGCTGGGCGGTCAGACATCGCATGCCTCCATTCTGGCCCGTTCCATGGGCCTGCCGGCAGTTGTGGGCATCGAGCACCTGATGCGCGAGGTGAAAAGCGGACAGACCGTGATCGTGGACGGGAACACCGGGATTTTGCATCTGAATCCCCCTCAAAAAGTGCTGAAAGGGTATGAAAAGCGCAGGCGCCAGTTTAAATTGTATCTCGAGAAGCTGGCGGGTGAAACCCTGGCCACTTCCAGGACCGCATGCGGTGTACGCGTCAATCTGTATGCCAATGTATCCATGACGCCGGATGTGAGCATGGCCGCGCAGTACGGAGCGGAAGGCATCGGTCTGTTTCGTACGGAACTGCCATTTTTAATCAGCGGAAAACTGCTCAACGAGGATGAGCAGTTTCAGATATACAGGGCCGTGGCGGAAGCGTTTCAATCAAAAACCGTAACAATCCGGACCCTGGACCTCGGCGGTGACAAGTTTCTCCCGTTTCAGGATGTTGAAAGCGAGAAGAATCCGTTTCTGGGATGGCGGTCCATCCGCATCTTTCTCCAGGAAAAGGACCTGTTCAAAAATCAGCTGCGGGCCATTTTACGCGCCAGCCATTCCGGGAACGTCGAGCTGCTGTTTCCCATGATTTCCAGCAGGGAAGAGATCGACGAATTACGGGAACTCGTGGAGGAGTGCAAACAGGAACTCAAGGCCGAAGGGCAGCCGTTCGATGAAAATATTCGCCTGGGCATCATGGTCGAGGTGCCTTCAGCCGCGATTTGTGCGGACCAGCTGATCGATGAATGCGATTTTTTCAGTATCGGTACCAATGACCTGATACAGTATACGCTGGCCGTGGACCGTAATAATGAAAAAGTATCCCGGTTTTACAAGCCGCTCAATCCAGCGATCATCAGGCTGATTCACAACACCGTTCAGGCTGCCCGGAATGCAGGCAAGGAAGTGTCCATGTGCGGGGAAATGGCTGGAAACCCCGTATATACATCCATGTTCCTCGGTTTCGGGCTGAGAAAATTCAGCATGAGTCCGCTCAAAATACCCGAAGTGAAAGAACGGATCCGCGCCGTTCACATCGATGAATGTGAGGCGCTGGCTGCGAAGGTCCTTGAATCCTGCGCCGGTGATGAGATCCGGTCCATCCTTCTGGATTTTCATAAAAAAGTCAATCAAAGACAGGCCGTACCCTATCTCGAAAAAGGAAACGGGTCCGATGAATCGTTTGACCAAATATAATATGAGATTCCGGGCTTGACTTTTTATAAAAAAATATTTATAATTGATGTCCGAAAACATGGCGGCGTAGCTCAGCTGGTAGAGCAGCGGAATCATAATCCGTTAGTCCGGGGTTCGAGTCCCTGCGCCGCTACATGATGCATTCATCGACTGACCTTTCCGCTGAAAGGTCATTTTTTTTATGAAACCGCAATTCACAAAATATGATTTAGAAAATCGCTTTGTCGATTATATCCGGTCGCTGAAACTCGTGGGGTCTGGAGAGCGTGTGCTGATGGCCGTTTCCGGAGGTGCGGATTCCGTGGTCATGCTCGAACTGTTCTGCAGAATCCGGGAGCGATACGGTCTTCAGCTGGCCGTCGCACATGTGCATCACGACCTGAGGGGAAGGGACGCGGATGAGGACGAAACCTTTGTGCTGGAACTCGCACGACGATCCGGTCTTGCCGTATTCACATTTCGTACGCAGGTCGGAAAAATCGCACGAAATCACAAATGTTCCATTGAAGAGGCGGGACGGACCGTGCGCTTCGGTTTTTTTCAGACCGTCCTGAGCCGGACACAATTCGATTGTGTGGCTTTGGCCCATCATGCGGATGACCGGGCAGAGACCATTTTAATGCATTTATTCAGGGGATCCGGATTAAGGGGCCTCGCGGGTATTGTGCCAAGACGCGGCAACGTGATTCATCCCATGCTGTTTGCCACCCGGCGCGAGATCATGGATTGGACGGAAATAACCGGTTTGAACTATCGAGACGACAAGTCCAACCATGAGCCCGTTTATCTCCGTAACCGTATCCGTTTGAATCTCATGCCTGAAATCAAGAGGATCTATGAGGACAAGGTCGTTACGAGAATATGCAACGCCGGAAACGCTGCCGTGGAAGCGGAGGAGAACCTCGCTTCACAGATTGAGGAAGCGGTTTCCGACGGCGTCCTTTTTCATAAGAATCATGAATTTATCCTTGATATTCGCGAATTTTTAAAGTATTTTACATACCGTCAGACCGGTTTGCTCATGTATATCATCAGGCAGTTGCGGCCGGGGAATACTTTTGTCAGACGGTCCGAGATTGAACGCCTGATGGAACTGATTCTGAGCAGGAAAAGCGGTTCAAGACGCTTTGATGCCAAAAGCTTTTCTGTAACCGTTTCGGGCTCACGTGCTGTATTCAGGTCAGGAAAGGTTGAAACTCCGGTCCCGACTGAGATCCCTTTCGACAAATGGGTCGTCATACCGGAGCTGAAAGGCCGGATCCGGATTTGCCGGCTGCATGCGTCCGGACCCATAAAATTCAGGAAACCGTCGGAATGGTCCGAAATCATTGACGGTGAGCACATCAAGCATGCATTCAATCTGAGAACCCGGAAACAGGGTGACCGGTTTCATCCGCTGGGCATGCCGGTGCCCAAAAAACTGAATCATTTTTTTATCGATGAAAAAGTGCCGGTTTCTGAGCGCAGCCGGATTCCTATTCTGGAATATGAAAATGAGATTGTATGGGTTGTCGGCTATCGTATTGCACATCCGTTCCGCGTGAAACCATATTCAGTAAATGTCGTTCAACTGTTATGGCAACCGGAATAATCAACCAATCACCAGTTATGGCTTAAAGGAAAGTTCATTAGATGAGTGAAAATAAACCAGATCCCGCTTCTCAGAATACGCCCGGATTTCAATGGAAGAAAACTCTGATTTTCTGGATACTCCTGATTTTCATCGTGATTTCCGTACCGCAGATTTTTCGGTCGAATCAATCCAAGGAAGTCGATATCAAGTATTCGGAACTCAAGCGATATATTCAGAATCACATGCTCGAAGATGTGGTGATCATCGAGGACGAATTTCACGGCACATTGAAATTCGAGGAAACGCGGCAGGAGGACGGCCGCGAAGTCAAATATAAAAAAATCAAGACCATCCTGCCGGAGAAACACGAGAAACTGGCGGAACAGCTCGAGGCCCAGGAAATCCCGTTCGATTACAAGAAAAAGTCTCTTGAATGGTGGAATTATGTTTTAAATCCGCTGACCATGCTGATTCTGTTCGTGTTTCTTACGTTTATCCTCATCAGAAGGCTTCAGGGCGGGGCAGGACCGAAGGGAGTTTTTAATTTTGGTAAAAGCAGGGCCCGGCTTCTGACCGAAAACCTGTCCAAGGTGACTTTCCGCGATGTCGCGGGAGCAGACGAAGCCAAGCAGGAGCTGGAAGAGATTATTGAATTTTTAAAATCACCCGAAAAATTCCAGGTACTGGGAGGCCGTATTCCCAAAGGTGTCCTGCTGCTCGGCCCTCCCGGAACCGGTAAAACCCTGCTGGCACGCGCCGTGGCGGGTGAGGCCGGTGTTCCTTTTTTCAGTATATCGGGAGCGGATTTTGTGGAAATGTTCGTTGGCGTGGGCGCATCGAGAGTGAGGGACCTTTTTGATCAGGGCAAGCGGAATGCCCCCTGCATTATTTTTATCGATGAAATCGATGCGGTCGGCCGGCACCGCGGAGCCGGACTGGGCGGCGGACACGATGAAAGGGAGCAGACGCTGAACCAGCTCCTGGTTGAAATGGATGGCTTCGAGACCAATGAAGGTGTGATTCTGCTTGCGGCGACCAACCGTCCCGATGTGCTGGACCGGGCGCTGCTGCGTCCGGGCAGGTTCGACAGGCAGGTCGTGGTCGACAGGCCCGATGTACGCGGACGTGAAGGAATTCTCAAAGTACATACACGAAAATCTCCCATAGCCGAAGATGTCATCCTTGAAGTCCTGGCCAAAGGAACACCCGGATTTTCAGGCGCGGATCTTGCCAATATGGTGAACGAAGCCGCATTGCTGGCCGCCCGAAGGAACAAGAAACGCGTCGAAATGACCGATCTGGAAGAGGCCAAAGACAAGATCATGATGGGCGTTGAACGGAAAAGCATGATCATCACGGAAGAAGAAAAACGGAACACTGCCTACCATGAATCCGGGCATGTTCTGGTATCCCGGTTTGTGCCCGGTTCCGATCCGGTTCACAAGGTCACCATCATTCCCCGGGGCCGTGCACTGGGTGTCACCGCGTTCCTGCCGATCGATGAGAAACACAATTATACAAAGGCTTACTGTGAATCCATTATGACGCATCTGCTGGGCGGACGTGCCGCGGAATTTATCGTTCTGAATCAGCTGACAACCGGAGCAGGGAACGACATCGAGCGGGCCAGCGAGCTCGCACGGAAAATGGTCTGTGAATGGGGCATGAGCGATCTTATCGGGCCCATCAGTATGGGAAAAAAATCCGAGGAAATATTTTTGGGCAGGGAAATCGCACAGCACAGGGATTACAGCGAGCAGACCGCGATTCTTATCGATAAAGAAGTCAAACGTATTGTGGAAGATGCCGCCAAGAAAGCGCATAAAATCATTCGCGAACATCTGCCGCTGCTGCATGCACTTGCCGAAGCGCTGCTTGAAAGGGAAATTCTTGACGCTGAAGAAATCCAACTGATCATGCAGGGAAAAACACTTCCGCCCAAGAAAAAGAACAACACGGCGGCCGCGGATGAAAAAAAGCCGAAACCGAAACCCAGAACCCGGAAGAAAAAACAAACCGATTTAACCATTTAGCCGGAACGGGATTCTGTTGCATACAAAGTCTTTGGGGGACCGTCGTATCTTGAACAGACCGACTGCTTTATCTTTTCTTATTTTCGCCGCTTTGCTCAGTTTCTGCGAAAAGCCATCCGGGATGCATCGCATCGTGTGTGTTCCCGTCTTTTCCGATTCATCATATGTTCCCGCCATCCTTGCGGACCGTCTGGGTGACGGACTGGATCAGGCCGGGGATCGGGACCTGCGAATTCCGACCGATTCCATGTTCCGTTTATGTGCAATGGATTCCATAACCGATCCGAATTACTGGATATCCCTGGCAGGCAGGCTGTGTGTCGATTATCTGATCCTGACTTTTCAACCCGGCAATACACCGGATTCTGCCGGGATTGCATGCTATGGTTTAAAACCGGCTCCGAAACGGATTTATCAACATCGTTTTCCGGTCACCGGCTCGGATTCATTGATCCGGTTAAACGTCATGAATATTGAATCCCTGATCCGGGGCAATGACACGGCATGGGAGAAAACCGGTAAAATCGAATGCAAATATCCATCCGCACAAAATACGGCGTTCTGGAAGGGGCGGCAAGCCGAACTGCTAGGTTCCATGGAAACGGCTCTCGGATTTTATGAAAAAGCGACCGGTTCCGGCGTGTCCCATCCGTACAGTCTGTACAAAAATGCCCAGATTGTGACGGAACTGGCCGTGAAGGAGCAGGCGTCAGGGCAGTCCGTTCAGGCCGCTTTTTACCATGCCGAAGAAATGCTCGATGCCATTCCGGATTCCATACTGAAAGTTGAAAAGGCACTCCTGCGTGCACGGCTCTGTATTCATCAGGCGTCCTGGAACAGGGCGGAACAGATGCTGCATGAGGTGCAGAGACTGGATGCGGATCAGTATGAGCTCTATATGCTCCTGTCCCGTCTTCATCCCTCCAGGTACCGGGCATTCGGTTTCAGGAATGAGAAAGAACTGATCGAGCGGGCGCTCGATCTGAATCCGGCAGACGTCACCGCAACCCTGGCACTGGCCGCAGTCTGTCAGCGGCCGCATGAATGGTCCGAGGCGGAAGCCGTATACAAACGTCTGCTGTCACTCAATCCCGATCATATCGAAGGCCTGTTCGGTTTGGGGAAATTTTATTTGCTGCGCAATCAGCCGGTTCGAATGATCGAGGTTTATTCGAAAATTTACACGCTCAGACCCAATCATCCGGAAATCCTCTATAATCTGGGTATCGCGTATTACCGGACCGATGAGTTTGATAAAGCAGTTCCGTTTTTTGAAAAAGCAGCCGTCAATTACGGGTATGCGGATGCCTATTTATACATGGGAGCCATCAGAATGAAACAGGGCCGGACCGGAGAGGCCATCGAGGCATTCCAGTCGCGAGTCCGTCTCAGGCAGGGACCGGATGACCGGTATGCGGATGAGGCCGCCAGGCAGTTGCGTCGCTTACTTGAAATGCAGCAGCAGGAATAGGATTATGAGTTATAGGAACGGGACTGCCATGAAGCGGG
>JAFGGN010000020.1 GCA_016930535.1 bacterium | reverse complement strand
CGTCCGCGGTCTTCTTTTAGGGGGACGGGACGCGGGGACTCATATACCCATATACGCATATACCCTTCTACTGCTTTTAAGGCGTCCGCGGTCTTCTTTTAGGGGGACGGGACGCGGGGACTCATATACCCATATACGCATATACCCTTCTACTGCTTTTAAGCCGTCCGCAGTCTTACAAAGGGGTCGTGGGACGGGGCCCCATATACTCATACACTCATTTACTCTGTCTCAGTAAGCATCATCACGGCCATCATGCGGCCGGTGCTGCCCCCGCTTGCCCTGTATGAAAAAAAGAAACGGCTGTTGCACTTCGTGCAGATGCCGCTTAATTCGATCCGGTGTTCCGGAACACCTGCCCCGGTCAGCTGATCCCTGTTGACCTGCCAGAGATCAAGGCTGCCGTTCCGGAAATAACGGGATGTAAAATGTGAAGCCGTATCCCCTTGCACAGAATAACAGCATGGACCGATGGACGGACCGACAAATGCGCGCAACCGGTCTGGGTTACTGTTGAAATGATACTGCATCGCCCGCACGGTTTTCTCGGTGATCTGTCCGGCGGATCCCTTCCACCCGGCATGAACGAGACCGATAACCCGGGACACCGGATCGAACAGAAAAACCGGAACGCAGTCCGCCACCTGTATGGACAGAATCAGATCCGGCTGGTTCGTGATTACCGCATCCGTATCCGGAATTTCGCCTGGCGCTTTCGCGATCCCCACACGATCCCCATGCACCTGAACGGGCATAACCAGCCGGTCCGGATGAAGCTGTAATGACTGGAGAAAAAGATGACGGTTTTCCCGGACGCATTCCGGTTTATCGGCTGTATGATTTCCCAGATTCAGCGAATCGAAGGGCGCGTCACTCGCACCGCCCCTGCGTGTACTGAATCCGTGAATCAGCTGTTTTTCAGCAAGCAGCGGCCCGGACAAACCGGTCCAGCAATTCAGGTGCCGTCTGAAAATCATTTTAAGAGCAGGATGCGTCCGTTTCTGTACTGAAGAATCCGGATACCGGTATTGACCCGGTTTTCGTTAAATGAAATGGGACCCTCGATGCCCTGAAAATCCTTTAAACCGGACAGCTCCTGGGTTACGACATTTCTCTCGGGTCTCCTGTCCCCGATCAGACTCAGCAGAACCGAAGCCGCATCGAATCCGAACACATCGAGTTTTTCAGGATTTTTACGCATGACGGACCGGTAGTCGTTGAGAAACTGATTGTATCTCAGATCCGAGGCATCCACATAATAATCGCTTAAAAAAATCAGATTATCCAGGTACCGGCTGTCGATAAAACGCCGGTGTTCTTCGAGAATATCCGGATCGTTCCAGGGCACACCGCCAAAAACCTTGGTCGTAAAATTGTATTTGGCATATTGCGGAATGACATACTGCAGGTCCTCATGGAGAACCGGCATAAAAAACGCGTCAAAAGCGGTCACGGCCAGCGCGGTCGAGTCGACAAGGGCATCCAGACCCTTATCGACAAAAATCTTCCCCAGCCGCGGCGTATACTGATCAACCTTGCCTTTCGGAACACGGATCAGCACCGTATCGTTCAGCATTTTCTGAACACCGAATTCACGGATGGATTTGAACTGGGCACTCAGATTGTTATCGCCTGAATAGTACCATTTTTCGATCAGGATCTGCCCGCCGGTCCCCTCCAGGGCATTCTTGAATGCATTGACCATCGTGCTGCCGTATTGTCCGGCTTCGGCAAGAACCGCAAACTTTTTCAGATCAAGCCCCTTTACGGCATAGTCGACGATGGCCCTGGCGCGCACATTGAGCGGTGTGCTGAGCTGAAAAACATTGCTGCCAATGGCCGCTATACCTTCTGCTGAGGCGGTGGGTGCAAGAACCGGGACGCCGCGCTCCTGAGCCACGGCTGCGACTGCAGCGGTCTGATCACTTTCCAGTTCACCGATAATGGCCCGCAATTCCGGGTCCGAACACAGTTCCTGTGCCGCCTGTATGGCCGTGATCATTTTACCCTGACTGTCTCTGACCACAAGTTCAACCTTCGTCAGACCCTGTGCATTGTGTTTGTCTGCGGCATATTTGATTCCCGACAGAACGGCCTTGCCCTGCTCGGCCATTTCTCCCGAAACCGGCAGAATCACACCCAGTTTGAGGCTTCCCTTGGCCAACTCGTTTACCTGCCTGAGTTTCTGCTGAATTTCGATCATATACACGCTTCTGGGGAATTTTTGTATAAAAGATTCCAGCAGATCCTTGCACTGCTGATGCTGACCCGTTTTCATCAGACGCTGAACGATGCGCAGGGTGATGGCCGCCTGGCCTCTTTCATCCTGAATCGGATCGAGAAGACGTCTCAGACCATGCACATCCAGCCGGTAATCCATGATGTCCGTGGAAAGAATGGCCGCTTTATGAAGCAGCCGCGTATCCCCGCCGCGATCAAGCAGCTGAAACAATATGATCACGGCCTCATCGTATACATTCAGCTGGTACAGAGCCATGGCTTTACCATACAGGGCATCATCCGCATATTTGCTTTCAGGATACTGACTCAGCAGCAGATTGAATGCCTCCACACTGCGCTGGTATTCCCCGAGCCGGTACAGGGTTTTGGCCCGCATCAGTAAAGAACCCGTGCTGCGCCGATGACCCGGATAAACACGGTCCAGAAATTCCAGATGCTCCAGCGCCTCGTTAAAATGCTTCGCCTTGTATGCCTTGACGCCCCGGTAAAAAAGGCTGTCAATCAATTGTATTTCCTGCGCCTTGAGAGCTGAACCCAGGCTGAACAGGATCAGCATGAATACACCTGTACTTGTTGTAATTCTTTTCATTATCGTTTCTCCCCCGCTATTCAACGGTCACACTTTTGGCCAGATTTCGTGGCTGATCCACATCGCACCCCTTCATCACGGCTGTATAATAAGCCAGAAGCTGAAACGGGATGACGGTCAGAACCGGCATCAGGCTTTGAATGGTGTAGGGTATTTCAATCACCTCATCACATAATTTGGCACAGGCCTTGTCCCCTTCTGAAACCACGGCAATGACCCATCCGCCCCTCGCCTTGACTTCTTCGATATTGCTGATCACCTTTTCATAAACGGAATCCTTCACCGCAATGAAAATGACCGGCATTTGATCGTCTATCAGCGCAATCGGGCCATGTTTCATCTCCGCCGCGGGATAACCTTCGGCGTGAATATAGGATATCTCCTTCATCTTCAGTGCGCCTTCGAGGGCCACCGGATAATTGAATCCCCTTCCAAGGTACAGTGCATGATTGTGATGCATGAATTTCGCGGCAATTTTTTCAATATGGCTTGCCTGTTCGAGTATCTGCCTGATCTGATCCGGAAGCTGTTTCAGGGCCTGCGCGATCTCCCGTCCTTCTTCTGCCGACAGCTGGTTCATGCGTCCCAGTGCCAGCGCGATCAGCGCGAGTGTGGCTACCTGCGATGTGAATGCCTTGGTCGAAGCCACACCGATTTCCGGACCCGCATGCAGATAGACACCCGCATGGGTTTCCCTGGCTATGGTGCTGCCGACCACATTGCACATGCCAAGCGCCAGCGCACCTTTCTGCTTGGCCTCACGAACGGCTGCCAGTGTATCGGCAGTCTCCCCGGATTGTGTGATGGCAAGTACCGTATCAACCCGTGAGATGATGGGATCCCTGTAACGGAATTCAGACGCATATTCGACTTCCACGGGAATTTTTGCAAATTTCTCGATCAGATATTCGCCGATCAGAGCCGCATGCCATGACGTGCCGCATGCCGTGAGGATCAACCTGGAACTGTGAATCATCCGGTCTATACAGGACTGAAGCCCGCCCAGTTTGGCATTGCCTTCCTCCACGAGCAGGCGCCCGCGCATCGAATCCCATACGGTTTCCGGCTGTTCGAATATCTCTTTGAGCATAAAATGCGGATATCCGCCTTTTTGCAGATGGACCAGATCATAGGGCAGCTTTTCGACCGCCTTTTCAACTTTTGTATCCTGAAGTGTTCTGACTTTGGCGCCATGCTTATTCACGACGGCCATTTCATTGTCTTCGAGATAAATGACATCCCTTGTATGTTCCACCAGGGCCGATCCGTCGGAAGCCACCAGGGTCTCATTTTCCCCGATACCGATCACGAGCGGGCTTCCCCGCCTGGCGGCAAACAGTTTGTCCGGTTCGTGCGTGGAAAGGACGAGTATCCCGAAGGTGCCGCGAACCAGCTGGAGCGCCTTGCGTATTGAAAAAGCCATGTCGCCGTCATAACACATGGCAATCAGGTGTACCAGCACTTCGGAATCCGTATCGCTGGCAAATACATGCCCCTCCGCCTTAAGGGTTTCCTTGAGCTGCGCATAATTCTCGATAATGCCGTTATGAACCAGGGCAATCTTATGTTCCGTATCGAAGTGCGGATGTGCATTTTTTTCCGAAGGTTCACCATGTGTTGCCCAGCGCGTATGACCGAGGCCGACGGATGAAGTCAGATCGAATCCGTTGATTTCCACTTCGAGTTCGGCAATTTTACCCTTTCGTTTTTTATACCAGATCTTGTCCTGATCGATCATGGCAACACCGGCCGAATCATAACCCCGGTATTCAAGACGTTTCAATCCATTGATCAGCAGGGGAAGTACCGGTTTATCACCAATATATCCGACTATACCGCACATGGATACTCCTCTCGTAACGCTTTCACTTGGTCAGGCCTTCAGGCGTGTTTTACTCCCATTCTATCGTGGCCGGAGGTTTGGAGCTCACGTCGTAAGCCACACGATTCACACCCCGGACCTCATTGATGATGCGATTTGAAATCCTGTTCAGTAATTCATAGGGCAGTTTTGCCCAATCCGCTGTCATACCGTCCTGACTGGTTACGGCCCGAAGCACCACGGCATGCTCATAGGTACGTTCGTCTCCCATCACGCCCACTGTCTGTACGGGCAGCAGTACGACGAACGCCTGCCAGACCTCGCCATAATACCCGGATGTTTTCAGCTCCTCGATAAAAATCGCATCCGCCTCCCGGAGCAGATCGAGACGCACTTCGGTAATATCGCCGAGAATACGTACGGCGAGCCCCGGCCCCGGAAAAGGATGGCGCTGCAGAATGACTTCAGGCAGGCCCAGCACCTTTCCTGCGGCCCTGACCTCGTCTTTAAACAGTTCCCGAAGCGGTTCGACAAGCTTCAGTTTCATCCGGTCCGGAAGCCCCCCCACATTATGATGAGATTTTATGGTAACCGACGGACCCCACGTGGATACGCTTTCGATCACATCCGGATACAGCGTTCCCTGAGCCAGATAATCGACTTGTCCTATTCTCCGGGCCTCTTTCTCGAATACATCGATAAACCGTTTCCCGATGGCCTTCCGCTTCTGTTCGGGGTCCACGATGCCCTGCAAATCCTTTAAAAAGTCTGTGGAAGCATCGGCATAAACCAGGTTCAGATCCGAAAAAGCACGGCGGACCTCGTCGGCCTCATTTTTACGAAGCAGTCCGTTGTTTACAAACACCGAGGTCAGCTGATCTCCGACTGCACGATGAATCAGCGCAGCAGCCACTGCGGAGTCTACACCGCCGGATAATCCGCAGATCACCTTGCCCTTGCCGACCTGGTCGCGGATTTTCCGGATAGCCGACTCGACGAAATGTTCTGCTGTCCATTGCCGCGTACAGCCGCAAATACGTGTCACAAAATTCTCGAGAATACGGTCACCGTGCTCCGTATGAACCACCTCCGGATGGAACTGAATGCCGTAAATTCGTCTTTCCCGGTCGGCGATCGCGGCAATTTCCGCGTTTTCCGTATGGCCCATTTTCTGAAAACCGGATGGGATCTGTGTCAGATGATCCCCGTGACTCATCCAGACATTGAGGTTTGAAGGCAGGCCATGGAACAGATCCATGGCATCATCGATCATGAGCTCTGCATGCCCGTATTCCCTGTGTGCGGCCCTGTCCACTTCTCCGCCCAGAAGGTCGCCGATGAGCTGAAGTCCGTAACAGATACCCAGCACCGGAACGCCCAAATCGAAAAGCCGCGCATCCGGCTTCGGGGCATTCTCGGTATATACGCTGGACGGACCGCCTGACAGAACAATGCCCCGCGGTGCACGGGCGCGAATGGATTCCACCGGCCGGTTGTAGGGAATGATTTCACAATAGACATTTTTTTCACGGATGCGGCGGGCGATCAACTGTGTGTATTGGGATCCGAAATCGAGAACCAGAATCATTTCTTCATATGTCTGAGTCATGTACTTCCTTCAATCATATTTTCCAGGTTTTCAATTCATCCAGAAATGAATAGCAGGTGAGATCGTAATGCACCGGCGTGATCGACACCATATTCCTGTCCATGGCCCCGTCGTCAACGTCCACGGATTCTTCTTTGTTGATTTTCTGGCCCGTCAGCCAGTAGTACGTCCTTCCATGCGGATCGATCCGTTTGTCGAACTCTTCATGATACAGAGCCTGTCCCTGCCGGGTCATTGCGACACCCCGTATCTCCTTCTCGGGGCATGCAGGTACATTCACGTTCAGAAATACACCCTCCGGCAATTTGTGCTCCAGAAGCCGGAGCGCCAGTTTTCTGGCGAATTTGGCGGCATATGCAAAATCTGGATTTGTGAATGTCCCGAGCGAAACAGCAAACGAAGACACGCCGAGAATGGCCCCCTCCGTGGCAGCCGAGACGGTTCCTGAATATATGGTGTTGATACCCGTGTTGGGACCGATATTGATACCCGAGACCACCACGTCCGGCTTGCGCTTCAATATGGCCCAGTAACCGATTTTCACGCAGTCTGCGGGCGTTCCCTTCACCGCATAACCATAAAATTTTCCGTTTTTCATATATTCGGACACACGCAGGGGATCGGAAAGCGTGATGGCATGTCCCACGGCACTCATCTCAGTGGCCGGTGCCACAACCACTACTTCAAAATCCTTCTGGAAGCTCTGAACCAGAGCATGCAGTCCCGGAGATGCGATACCGTCATCGTTTGTAAGCATCAGCAGGGGTTTTGATCTCATTAACTTTTCCATTATAAAAAGAAAGTGATCAGCTTGACAAGCGTGTTTTTCATTTCCTTCCTGTGTACGATCGCATCCACAAATCCATGCTCCAGTTGAAACTGGGACCGCTGAAACCCTTCAGGCAGATCCTGCCCGATAGTCTGTTTGATTACGCGGGCGCCCGCAAATCCGATCAATGCGCCGGGTTCAGCCAGATGCACATCCCCCAGCATCGCATAACTGGCGACCACACCCGCCGTGGTCGGGTTCGTTAATATCACAATGTACAATCCGCCCGAATCGGAGAATTGAGCCAGTTTGGCAGATGTCTTGGCCATCTGCATCAGCGACACGATGGATTCCTGCATTCGTGCACCGCCTGATGCGCATACCATAATCAGCGGTACTTTCAGTCCCATGGCCTGGTCGATGGCACGTGCCACTTTCTCACCCACGACAGATCCCATGCTTCCGCCGACAAAAGCGAAATCCATCACACCGAAAACCACCGGGATATTCTTGATTTTTGCCGTGCCTGTCCTTATGGCATCGATGAGTCCCGTTTTTTTCTGTGCCCCTTTCAGCCGCTCCTCATAGCGTCTGCTGTCCTTGAAGTTCAGAAAATCGACCGGCTCCAGTTTGGCGTCAATTTCACGAAATGTGCCGAAATCGCATAACAGCTCAATATATTCCTTGCTCTGAATCCTGAAATGAAAGTCGCAATGATTGCAGACATGCGCATTTTCCGCAAGCTGTTTGCGGTAAATAATTTCGCCGCATCCGTCGCATTTTACCCAAAGTCCGTCAGGCATCTCTTTTTTCTGCTGGGCCAGAAGGCCGGGCGATTTACGTTTAAACCATGCCATATTATCCTCAAGATTGGTTTAATCAATCACGGCACAACAATGACTGCGCCTCGCATTACGGTGAATCGATTTCGGCTTGATCCACCTTGAATTCCCTGCTCATCACGATGGCATCTTCGTTTTCTGCCTGATAGTACTTCCTTCTGATACTCACATCCTTAAAACCGACTTTATGATACAGCTGAATGGCCGGATGATTGGACTGCCGGACTTCCAGCCATACACGCGTCGTTCCCCGAACCATTCGGAGCATGGTTTGAATCAGGGCTTGTGCCAGTCCCTGACGGCGGTAATCGGAATGAACGGCCAGATTCCCGACATGAATTTCATCCGTAACCAGCCATGCCACGATGTACCCCGCAGGCACACCATCGGTGCAACCGACGAGGGTTACCGCATCGACACGGCCGATATCGTTCAAAAAACTGTCTCTGCTCCACGGCGTGAAGAAAGCCTCCGTTTCTATAGCCATCACGGCATCCAGATCCGTCACGCGCATGGGCCGTATATGCCATTTGTCCGCTTCCACTATTCAACACCCCTGAAGCGTTTGATATATTGCGGAACCAGGCTGTCCGGTTCGGCAATTTCACCATTCATTGCTTTGCGTCTGCCGAGGCTTGCCACGGAAAATGCACCGGGTTCCCTTCTCAGAGAATCCATGAATACCGAATAACCGCTTTCTCTGAGGACCGGCTGAAAATGCTCCGCTGCATCGCCAATAAAGAGCATCTCCCTGTCCGGCAGATCCTTCCCGATATCATTTTCAGTAACCAGATCGGTTTTCCGGACCGTCACCCACTGATTGTCAATCCACTGAAAAAGACCACGGTATGCCTCGCCCTGACGCGCCCAAAGAAGCACACAGGCCCACGGGCAAACCGGTGGTATGTTCCAGAGCATGGCTTCAAGCGTGGGAACGGCCACAAGAGGAACATCCAGTCCGAATGCCAGCCCCTTGGCATATCCCAGACCGATTCTCAGACCCGTAAATGAGCCCGGACCAATGGATACTGCAACGGCCTGAAGGCATTCCAGACCGGTCCCGCTGACCTGACAGACCGACTCCACGAGTGTTGCCAGAAACTCAGCATGATTTCTGTCACGCACCATCCGGTACTCGGCCATCAGCCCATGTTCCCCTGCCAGACTGACCCCGCATACGGGTGTGGCTGTTTCAATGCCCAGCACGATCATAGGTTCAGCCGGTCCAGGGGGCATCCTTCAGGCCCGACGATTTTCAATGAACGCATGTCCGTATCAGGTCCGGGCATGCTGTCCGCTGCTGTGCTCCGGTCCAGATAAATCCTGAACAGGGAGGCCGGAAGCAGGGATTCCGCACGATCCGCCCATTCGATAACCGAAACACCGCCTGCACCGAAGTAGGCATCAAGATCCAGCATTTCCACTTCGTCGGAAGAGGAAAGCCGGTAAAAATCAAAATGATACACAGGCAGCGTGCCCGTATATTCCTGTATCAGTGTAAAAGTCGGGCTCGTGACCATTTCCCTGACATTCAGTCCGCTGCACAGCCCTTTGGTCAAAATGGTCTTTCCGCTTCCGAGATCTCCGTACAACGCCACAATATCACCGGCTTTCAGAAAAGCGGCCAGATTCTTCCCCACCCTGAATGTCTCCTCCCAATTTGCTGTTTTAATTTCCCTGATATGCATCGTCATTTTTTCGGATCGAGCGTCGCCACGGCCAGAACCATTTCTTCAAGCGAAACACCTCCATGCTGAAAGCTGTCGCGGTACAGGGCAAGATACCGGTGATAATTGGTCGGATATACAAAATAATAATCTTCCAAAGCAATGAGATAATTGGTGCTGATGCCGCGTACCGGAAGTTTGTAATCCACAGGATGCTTCACTTCAATACAGTGTTTCTGCTCGCCCCGTATCGCACGCCCGTATTTGTAGCGGACATTGGTTGATGTTTCACGATCCGCATGCACCGTCGATCCGCGCATGCAGCGGATGGATCCGTGATCGGATGTCAGCACCACCTTGACACCTGCATGCCCTGCCGCCTTAAGAATCTGATACAGTGCAGAATGCTCAAACCAGGTGCGCGTGAGCGACCGGTAGGCGGGTTCATCAGGTACGATCTCCTTCAACAGCTGTGAATCGCTGCGCCTGTGTGCAAGGATATCCACAAAATTGAATACCATGGCGGAAAACGGCAGAGACAGGTAGGCATCCACGTTTTTGAGTACAGACCTGGCCTCCTCGGCGTCCATCAGTTTGACGTATTTGGGTTCCGGTTTCAGGACACAGTTCAGCCGTTTGAGCTGATCGAGCAGCAGGGGATGCTCAAAACGGTTCCGGCTTGTTTCATCATCTTCGCCTTTTTTCCACAGATCCGGATAATTGGATTCCACCTCGCACGGCAGCAGGCCCGAGAAAATGGCGTTCCGGCTGTAAGGCGTGGCCGTAGGCAGAATGGAAAAATAATAATTTCGTTTGATGGAAAAAAATTCATACAGCATCGGTTCAAGTGTCAGCCATTGATCCAGACGCAGGTTGTCAACAATGATAAACAGCACCCGTTCCCCTTTTTCCAGCAGGGGAAGAACAAATTGCGGGATCACGTCCACGGACAGGGCCGGCCTTTCCCCTCCCTTCATCCACTCGGGATACTGGTCGCGAATATACCGCCCGAAAGCCTGATTGCATTCCCTGCGCTGATCCGTCAGTGTCTGACGCAGCCCCAGTTCGGCATGGGCATCCAGATCGATTTCCCTTTCCGAAAGCGTCAGATGAATATCGATCCACTTCCCAGGCGTCATCTCTCCGTACAGCTGTGATGCAATCTCCCCGAATTCCGTAGTATATTCACGGGCAAGCTTTTCCTCGGAAATGCGCTGCTGTTCCAGAACACGCTTGCAGGTGGACAGGATCTGGCTCGGATTGACGGGTTTGGTCAGATACTCTTCAATTTTCCCGCCGATCGCCTCTTCCATCAGATTTTCTTCTTCACTCTTCGTGATCATAATGACCGGCAAAGCCGGATTTTCATCCTTGATCCTCGACAGGGCCTCCAGACCGTCCATACCAGGCATCATTTCATCCAGAAGCACAAGATCAAAAGGCTGCGCTTCGATCAGCCGGATGGCATCTTCCGCATTGAGGACTGGCGTGACTGCATAACCGCGGTCCTCCAGAAAAATGATATGGGATTTCAGATGATCGATTTCATCATCGACCCATAATATTTTACCCTTGCTCATTTGCATAGACAATAAATTAATCATTTTTTCAGGGAGAAGCAACCGCTTTTCAAATCACTCATCCATGATACCGGACCGGGTAATTGAAACTTCACACGGCAGGCCACGGGGAATCCTGACCTGAAAAAAAATCTCAATGATGCATTCGCTGTTCAGATTCGACTGATTCAAATCCGTGCACTGTCCTTTAAAAAACGGCCTTTTCGCCGGACGGCCCGGTTCTCTGTACAGGGACAAGGAAATTTTCTCCTGTTCCGGCACTTTTATCATCCTCAGGCTGGAAAAACGGTATCCGGGCGGCGAGTGTGTGCGGGCGTTTGCAGAATGCATGGAATTGGATGAAATCCATGCAAAATGTATGTCAAAATTGTCACATTTTAAGCATGGTATAAAATTTGCTTAATACATTGATAACTCAATGAGGATCAATATAAAATCCATGACTTAAAATACAGGATAATTCCCATGAAATCGTCGGTTTATAAAATTACGGCATTTTCTGCGGTTTTAATGCTTATAATCAACGCACCCGGGCTCGCGCAGAGCAAATGGACCAATAACGGCATCCAGGCGGCTATAAGCGATGCATCCGCCGTCAATGTAAGTGCAGTCCCGGACGGGCACGGCGGTTTTTTCATGGCTTATGAAATCGGGTCCTTTTCTGACACAAATATCAAGGCCCAATGGATCGACGGCGGAGGAAACCTGCGCTGGGGTGCAACCGGAATCACCGTTACCAATGAATCGCTCAATCAGAAAAATCCCGTGGTCGCACCGGACGGCAGCGGCGGCGTCTATATCGCCTGGGTTGATGAAAGCGTGGACAGGATCAGGGTGCAGCGGCTGGACGCCACAGGTGCCCCGCAATGGGCCGGATACGGTTTTTACGTGACCAATACCACGGCGACCCAGTCCTTTGTCCGGGTTGTATCCGATGCCACGGGCGGCGTGATCCTCGTATGGAAGGATGACCGCAATGCAATGACAACAGGAACCGATCTCTGGGCCCAGCGGCTGGACAACCGTGGAAACATGATGTGGGGAACGACGGGAAAAGTGGTTTCCGAAGCCCCGGACGACCAGTCGCAGCAATCCGTCATCTCGGACGGCAGCGGCGGCATTCTGGTGACCTGGCAGGATTATCGTAACTTTACCGGGGCGAATAAAATCGACGTGTATGTACAGCATCTCACACCATCGGGCACGCGTTCATGGCATGTGAGCGGCAATTACAACGGCCTTCCGGTTTGTACGGCTGCCGAGGATCAGCTCAATCCAGTCATCGTCAAAACCGGCAGTAAATTCTGCATCGCATGGCAGGACAACCGGGGAAGCAGTGCCGACATCTATGCGCATATGATGGAGATGAGCAGCAGTAACACGTGGTCCACGGCCAACGGCACGCTGGTCTGCGGCGCATCGGGAAGCCAGACCAATCCCGAAATATGCGGGGATATCAATGACTATGTGATCATCACCTGGGCGGACGGCCGTACGGGAACGGATGTATACGCGCAGCGCATGAATGTGGTAGGCAGCCCGCAGTGGACAGCCAACGGCATCCCCGTGATCAATCTTTCCTATTATTCCGGCGCACAAAAAATTGTGTCAGACGGCGCCGGAGGCGCCATCATCACCTGGATGGACAACCGCAGCGGCAACTATGATGTTTATGCCCAGCATTTCAATCACAGCGGCGGCAAGCTCTGGGACACGAACGGACTGGCGCTGTGCACAGCCACGGGTTTTCAGCTCTATCCCAAAATGATCACGGACGGTTCGGGAGGAGCCATTGCCATGTGGCAGGATGCCCGTTCCGGCGCAGCGGACATATATGCCCAGCTGGTCAATGACAATGTCACAATCACCGCTCCTCAGCCGGGTATACTGTGGGCGGGATCCCAGGCCCAGAATATCACCTGGTCGCTGCGCTCAACATTGCTGACATTTCATCATTTCAACATCAATGCCTCAGTCACGGCAGGAGACGGATTTCCGATCTCCGTTGCCCAGAACGTTTCTCCCACGGCTCTGACCCAGGGCTGGACCGCAGGTTCGGTGAATTCTTCCACCGTACAGCTCAGATTTTCCGTTTACAATGACCAGAGCGTCAAACTCGCGGATTTTGAATCAGGGACCTTTACTGTCGATTCCGCACCTCCCAGTGTTTTCAATCTGCTGAGTCCGTCCAATGGCGCCGTGGTTGATCTCCAGCCCGCGTTTCAGTGGCAGGCCAGCACGGACAACCTGTCCGGACTTGATCATTATGAGCTGGTTGTGGGCGGACAGACCATTCAGAACGATTTGCATAGCACCAGTTATACACTCACGAGCCAGGAAAAACTTGCCGGGGGAACGGTTGACTGGTACGTAAAGGCCGTGGACGGCGCCGGTCAGATCAGACAGTCCGCCACCTGGAGCTTCACGGCGGCCGAAGACAACACGCCTCCGAATCCCTTCAACCTGGTTTCTCCGGCAAACAACAGCTGGAGCCAGGCCACCAATCCGAATTTCACCTGGGAAACAGCCACGGACGATATCACGGGCATTCACCATTATAAACTTTTTGTGGACGGCAGCGCGAATCCGGTCGCGGACAATATTCCGCCGGCATCCACATCCATCAACACGGTATCGCTGGCTGTGGGAAGCCATACCTGGTATATTATCGCCGTGGATTCCGCGGCCAACGAAAGACAATCGACGCAAATCTGGACTGTAAAAATCGACAATGTTCTTCCCCATGCATTCGACCTGACAGGTCCGGCCGACAATTCATGGCATCAGACGGCCACACCGACCTTTGCCTGGCAGGCCTCTCAGGATGACGGATCGGGCCTCGCGGAATATGAACTCTACATCGACGGCAGCGGAACACCCCATGTGGACAATATTGCATCGGATGTCACTCAGATCACACTGTCCGCCGAAAAGGCCCTGCCCGAGGGGACTCATACATGGTACGTGGTCGCAAAGGATGTCCTCGGCAACAGCCGGGCTTCCAGCGCCACATATACCATACATATCGATCCGACACCTCCGACGGCTTTCAACCTGCTGACACCGGGAAACAGCGGATACGTAAACAGTCCGTCTCCCATGCTTTCCTGGCAGGCTTCGACGGATCCCACATCCGGTCTTGCGGAATATGAACTGTGCATCGATCTGACACTGAACCGTGATGCGCTGAATGTCACTTCAAGCACTCCCGTCTCCCCGCTCACCGAGGGAGAGCATTCATGGCAGGTCAAGGCTATTGACAATGTGGGAAACATCACGTGGAGCTCGCTGTGGCATTTCACCGTGGATACTCAGGCGCCTGCCGCATTCACATTGATTTCACCCTCGGCCTCTCAGACCGTATATCACAACAAACCGACACTGTCCTGGCAGACCACGACCGATGCCACTTCGGGATTCGATCATTTTGAATTGTTCGTGGACGATGTGAAAGTGGCCGCCAGCCTGACGGCCCAGCAGACACAGTTTACGCTTGTCAACGCACTGAACAACGGTACACATACATGGAAGGTCATGGCTTTTGACAAGGCCGGGAACAGCTTCACCGCGGGCCCGCAGACATTTTCAACACAGGTAACGGCACCGGTCATCACTTCGCCGAACACGGCCGCAGCCACCGAGGATATCTTTTTCTCCTATACAACAACGGCCACGGATGCAGAAAATGACCTGCTGACCTATGCCTACGAAAACAAGCCCGCATGGCTGAATGTCAACGGAGCCACGATCAGCGGCACGCCCACCGAAGGCGTCCCGAGCACATCCTTCACCGTCAAAGTCAGTGACGGCATATTCGAGGTGTCACAACTCGTGAACGTCACGGTGACCCCGGTGGACGATGCCCCGCAAATCACGTCACCGGCTTCGGCTGAAGCAGTCGAAGACCAGCCCTTCACCTATACGATCACGGCTACGGATCCGGAAAACGATCCGATCACTTACGCATTTTCCGGATATCCGGTCTGGATGACCGTTTCAGGCACGACCATACAGGGATCACCGCCCGAAGGCGTCACTTCCGTGAATTTTACGGCTTCGGCGACAGCAAACGGGAAAACCACGAATCTGACTGTCTCCATTTCCGTGGCCGGCGTGGACGACCCGCCGGTTATCACCTCGTCCGGAACGGGCAATGCGACAGAGGACATTAATTTTACCTATACGGCCACTGCAACGGACCCGGAAAACGATCCCATTGTGTTTACTTTCTCAGGACAGCCGGCCTGGACGAGCGTATCCGGAGCCGTGATTCAGGGTGCACCGCCGGAAGGCGTCACCTCGTTCTCATTCACGGTTACGGCCGCGGCCAACGGCAAATCCGTTCAAAAATCGGTAAACATCACCGTGCAGCAGGTGGATGACGCTCCGGAAATTACCTCGCCTGCCACTGCAGACGCCACCGAAGACGTTCCATTTACCTATACGGCCACAGCCACGGACGCTGAAAACGATCCCATCACCATCACATTTTCGCAGGTACCGGCCTGGCTGACCGTCTCGGGCACCGTGATTCAGGGGACACCGACCGAAGGTGTGACATCGGCCGTCTTCACCATTACGGCGACGGCAAACGGAAAAACCGACCAGCAGAACGTCACGGTTACGGTTCAGGCCGTCGATGATGCACCTGTTCTCACTTCCGCCGATTCGGATCAGGCCGTCGAGGATCAGGCATACACCTATGTGGCCACGGCCACGGATACGGAGAACGATCCGATTACCTTCGCCTATTCCGCGTATCCGGACTGGATGACGGTCTCGGCTGCGAGTATACAGGGGATCCCGCTCAACAATGTGACGGCTTTTTCTTTTACCGTAACCGCAACGGCGAACGGAAAATCGGACCAGCAGACAGTGAATGTAACGGTTCAGGCGGTGAATGATCCGCCCGTCATCACATCTGCCGACACCCTATTCGCCACCGAGGATCAGCCGTTCAGCTATACAGCCGAAGCCGCGGATGAAGAAAACGACCCGTTGACCGTTACGCTGTCGAATGTGCCGTCCTGGATTCAGGTCGACGCATTGACACTGACCGGCACGGCCGTAAACGGACAACAGGACACCCTGTTCACCATTACGGCCACATCGAACAACACACCCGTTTCACGCGATATCGTGGTAAAAATCGTGCGGATAAACGATCCGCCCGTGATCACTTCTCCTGATACTGCGGAAACCACGGAAAACCAGCTGTTCTCGTACACGGTGACGACCACGGATGTGGACGGTCCCTACCTCTCCGTCCGTTTTCTGAATTATCCGGACTGGATGTCCCCCATGGGACGCGTTATCCGGGGCACGGTGCCCGCCAACAGCCAGGATACCGGTTTCCGCATCATCGTTTCGGATAATCATCCCGCCAATCCGCTCAACGATACGCTGGATGTGGCCGTTCGGATCATGCATGTCAATGATCCCCCGAAATTCGATCTGTCCTTTCCCGAACCGCGTTTCCAGGATCCGGATACGGTACGATGGGTCATCTCCCTGGATGACTATGTCACGGATCCGGACAATGCGGACAGCGAGCTGACCTGGACCTATATGCTGATCGATTCACAGCGCGTGGTTGTATGGATCGATCCGGTATCGCATCAGGCCAGCATTGAGGCCACGGAGATGTTCACGGACTTCCGTATCGCCTTTACGGTCACGGATCCGCATCAGGCTTCAGCGAGCGACACACTCCGGATCGGCATTCTGTCCACGGGTATTGCAGAACAAACCGGCAGCGCACCGCGGGAATTCGTGCTTTGCCCCAATTATCCGAATCCCTTCAATCCGGCAACCACGATCCGCTTCGGTCTGCCGAGAACAAGCGAAGTGGTCCTGAACGTATACAATGTCATGGGACAGGAAATTGAATGTCTTGTCGACAGAAAATGTCCTCCGGGCATGTACGAAGTGCGCTGGGAAGCCGGCCATCTGCCTTCGGGAATTTATTTCACATGCATCCGGACGGAACACTGGCACGCAATACAGCGGATGGTACTTCTGAAATAGTTGCCCTCCTCCCCATAAAGAAGTGGTAGAAAAAAGGTCCCGCATTTCCATGCACGGGACCTTTTTTTTAACGGCCGGCAAACAAATATGACAAATTTTTACACATTTTCATTTGATAATATGACAATCTTTCATTTACATTGTACATCCGGTTCATTCACCCGATACGGCCGATGACCGTCTGCGAAGATGATACCGGCCGCTGTCCGTTTTATCCGGCCGGACCTGATGAACCGGACACAATGCAATCCGATGGGTCAACCAGGAGGGAAAGATGAATCATACTGAAACCTTACGGAACCGCTCATTTGCGGCTGCGGTCCTGACCGTCATTGCCGCTGTCTGTATCGGGCCGGGACCGGCCGCCATTTGCGGCGAGCCGCATCTGATGCTGAATGACAGCGAATATTTCGAAATGCAGGGTTTCAATGTCCTTGTTTTTGAAAATCAGTATAACGGCATGTTTTTCGATGAAAAAACCGCGGGCATCATGCTGATCCATCATGGCATACGGACAGCCACCGGCGGGGCGGTGCGTCTCAAACCCACGCCGGAACAGTGGGACCAGATACCCGTTGTTGCCGAACGGAAAGTGAACCGGGATGATCCGGGCATCGACGTGCTTCTGCGCTACAAGGATTTTGATTTCGATGCCCGTGTACAGGTCAAACCGAAAAAAGACGGGATCCAGTTCCGTGTGATCCTGGACAAACCCCTGCCTGAGAAACTGGAAGGCCGGACCGGATTCAATCTCGAATTTCTGCCATCCGCCTATTTCGAGAAAACGTATACCATGGACGGCAAGCCGGACATTTTTCCGCTGTATCCGTCCGGGTGCATGGAGGTCAAACCCGCATCGACGCAGTTGCGTCAGTATGAGGATCATTCCACATTCGACGATCACGGCCGTTCCGAATACGTGGAGCCGAAACCGATCGCCACCGGGAAAACCCTGATCCTGTCCCCGGAAGATCCCGGAACACGGATCCGGATCGAATCCGCAGACGGTGAGCTGATGCTGTACGACGGACGCAATGTCGCTCAGAACGGCTGGTTCGTGGTGCGCACCGAAATACCGGCCGGACGGACCGGGAAAGTGGTTGAATGGCTCCTGACCCCCGGCATCATGAAGGACTGGATCCGTCCGCCCGTTATCGGATACTCACAGGTCGGATATCATCCTGATCAACAGAAAACGGCCGTCGTCGAACTCGACAAGCATGACAGGCCGCCTGTATCGGCTTCTTTGCTGAAACTGAACGACAGGGGTGAATGGATAAGGGTTTACGAGGCCCCGGTCAGGGATTGGGGCAACTACTTGCGGTATCACTATGTTACCTTCGATTTCAGCCAAATCCGGGACGAGGATCTGTATATTATTCAGTTCGGCGATGTGAAAACGGATCCGTTTCCAATCGGAAAACATGTGTTTGACCGGATCTGGCAGCCGACCCTGGATGTCTGGTTCCCCGTGCAGATGGACCATATGCTGGTAAACGAGGCCTACCGTGTATGGCACGGTGCGGCCCATCTCGACGATGCGCTGCAGGCGCCCTTACGACATCAGCATTTCGACGGGTATCGCATGGGCGACAGTACGGAAACCCGGTATCAGCCGGGAGAACGCATTCCGGGACTGAACATCGGGGGCTGGTTCGATGCGGGTGATTACGATATTCGTACGGGATCGCACTGCAACACGGTGCTCACCCTGGTCGATGCCTGGGAGCGTTTCGGTATCCTCCGGGACGAAACACTTGTGGATCAGAACCAGCGGTTTGTCGATATCCATCATCCGGACGGCACACCGGATATTCTGCAGCAGATCGAACACGGAACGCTCGCACTCATCGCCCAGCACCGTGCATTCGGCCGGGCCGTTGCCGGCATCATCGTGCCGAATCTGCATCAGTATCATCACCTGGGTGACGGCTCGACCATGACGGACAATCTGCCGTACAATCCGGCACTGGCTTCGTATGAGTCGGACGGCCTCTCAAGCGGCACGCCGGACGACCGCTGGGTGTTTACCAACCGGTTCTCTGTTTACAATTACAGTTCCATCGCTGTACTGGCGGCCGCGGGCCGGGCACTGCAGGGTACACGGGACGACCTGGCGCGGGAATGTATTGATACGGCGAAAAAAGCCTGGGATGATGAACACCGGCAGCCCGTCCCGGAAACCCGCCGGGGCTTACGGTTCGGAAGCAGCGGGGAATCGGAGGCGGCGCTTCAGCTTTTTATATCCACGAAAGATGAAGCCTACGCGGCAAAGTTCAGGGAACTGATCTGGCCCGCGATGAAAATGAATACGCAGCGGACCATGAAGCTCGCTGTTCAGGCGGTTCCGTATATGGGAGAAGCCTATAAAGATACACTCTCTGCATTCGTTCAAAAATACAAGATGCAGAACGACTCGCTGACCGCACAAAATCCGTTCGGTGTTCCGATCAGTTCAAGGGGATGGGCGGGAAATCATGGCATTATCGACTGGGCCATTACGAATTATCTGCTTCACAAAGCCTTTCCGGAGATTATCGGCCCGGAATACACGTATCGGGGACTCGGTTATATTTTCGGTTGCCATCCCTACTCCAACATCTCTTTTGTATCAGGGATCGGGCTTCGCTCGAAAAAAATTGCTTACGGCAACAACCGAGCAGACTTTTCATTTATTGCCGGAGGTGTGGTTCCGGGCATCCTGGTTCTGAAACCCGACTTTCCTGAAAATAAAAGCGACTGGCCGTTCCTGTGGGCCGAGAATGAATATGTGATCGATATCTGTGCTGCTTATATATTTGCGGCGAATGCTGTGCGGGAACTGGGATGCGAATGAAATCCTGGGGATGAACAATTCTGCTCTGTTACCTCCATGGGAGGTAACAGAGCAGTAAAAACAGAGACGGATGAGAAGAATATGAAGGCGGATACGCTTCTCCTGGCAGGCCGTCCTCAGGCGTTTACGGGTGCGCCGATTTCATGCTGCAGCGCTTTATAAACCGCTGCAGCAATACGTGCGCCTGTAAACGGTTTCACGATATAATCGAGCACGCCTGCTGAAATACATTCCTCGAGCATTTTCTCCTGCCCCATGGCCGTGACCATGATGATTTTAGCGCATGGATCCCGGGAGAGGATCGTCTTGGCTGCATCGATGCCGTTCATGATATCCATGGTCACATCCATTGTCACGAGGTCGGGATGATGTTCCATATATGTTTGAACCGCCTCTTCGCCGTTTCCCGCTTCCAGAATCTCATAATCGGCAAATGCCGCGGCAATCGAGTCACGAATGATGTTCCGCATCAGCCGGGCATCATCGGTAATCAATATCTTCTTCATGGGGGATTTACCTCCGGTCCGTATGATCATTAATCTTGTTCATTTGCGATGGTGTAAATACTGATTATGATTCTTCCGCCTGACTGATGGCATTCTGCAGCGCATGGCGTTCCGTCAGTACGAACAGCCTGATGTGAAAAGATTGTTCGTCCTCTTCATGAATCAGGGCATCTGCAACCAGGATTTCCTTAGGCGGAATGCCTTCCTGCATGACGACGCTTTGAAGTATGGGCCCCAGCATATCGAATGTGTTCATCGGCACCGTGTTATGAATGGTCCTTCTCAACAGATCGGCCAGACAGTTGATGAAAGCGGATCCCACCATATTGTTGATCTCACCGATACCCCTGATCATTTCATCTGAAATCAGCACCCGGCTTTTTTCGCCGTTATTCGTGACAGAACTGTACAATTGCCGTCCGTCTTTTTCCGTTATCAGGAAAACCGTTTGGGCATGGATGGGTGTGGATATTTTCATCATGGAGGCAAAATAGGTATTTTCGCGTTCATCCTCGATCTGGTTGACAAATTCCTCGCCGTCAAGAAACCGGATGGTGAATTGTGAGACAGTCATTTTATGACCGACGATTTCCATAATGGATCGGGTGGCGTCGGAAAATGACTTTTGAAACAGGTCATGAACGCATTCCAGCTCATCTTTTTGATTCTGAGAAGATACTTCAGGTGTATTCATAGGTTTCATGTCCGTTTTATCATTGATATTCATAATATATCATTTTCTACAGGTCAAATCCATGATATTCTCTGTAAAAATGTATTTAGTTCAGTTTTCCGTTCTGCAGTTTGAACATATTCACCACTTCCCAGAGCGCTTCCGTCTGGGTGCTCAGTTCCTGGGCCGTAGCGGACATATGCTCCGCGCCTTCGGAAGTTTGTCTGGAGACATTGTTCATCTCATCCACGCTGCTCGAAATCTCCTCCGCGCCGGCGCTCTGCTCCTCGGAAGCCGCTGCGATCTGCTGAATCATATCCACAGACTGGGTCACGGATTCGAATATCTCTGCAAGGATCCTTTCCGTACTCTCCAGGGCCGCCCTGCCTGAATCCACGACCGTCACGGTTTCATTCATGGATTCCGATGCATCCATGGTGTCTTTCTGAATGGCCTGGATGGTTTCCGAGATTTCCCTCGTGGCCGTCGCCGTCCGTTCGGCCAGTTTGCGCACCTCGTCTGCCACTACGGCAAATCCGCTTCCCTGATCACCTGCACGGGCGGCTTCGACGGCGGCGTTCAGTGCCAGCAGATTGGTCTGGTCCGCGATCTTGTCGATGACCTCTGTGATCTTGCCAATCTGAAGGGCCCGGTCCGTGAGCGATTTAATGATTTTATCCATCGTCTGTGTGGATAAAACGATTTCCTCCATGCCTTTTTTGGTGGTCTGCATGGCCTGGGCGCCCTGTCTCGCTTTGGTACCGGCGCCCTCTGCAATTCTGGCCGTGCTGCCGGCATTCTGGGAATTCTGCATAATCGAGGCGCTCATTTCTTCCACGCTTGCGGACACTTCGCCGGCCTGCGCATTGTGTTCCTCAGCACCTGCGGCCATCTGGGATGCGGTAGCCGTGATGGTGGCCACGGCCGATGCAACTTTCTCCGTATTTTTCATGACCCGGCTGATAATGTCGTGCAGTTTGTTCACAAAAGTATTGAACCACCGGGCCAGTTCGCCGAGCTCATCATCCGCCTCGGTTTTGATCCGTTTGGTCAGATCGCCCTCGCCCTGCGCAATATCTTTCATGATCGATACCACGGCCTGAATCGATCTGCCGATACTCCGCCCCAGCCAGATACCGGCAACCAGTGCGCCCATGACAAACAACGTGAAGATCATGATCACGCGCATCAGTGTCGCATGACTGTTGCGTGAATCCACAAACGCCTGGGCCATGTCGGCCCTTTTTTGTTCATTCAGGTCCTGAATCGTTTTTTTGATTGCATTGTAGTCCTCCTGCATTTTCTTTAAATTGGCAAAGAGGCCCACATCATTCTCCTCCGAAATCATCTGGACCGTTGTCTCCCGGGCCAGTGAATAATAATCCTGGAACAGTTTTTCGAGGGCCGTCATTTCGACGATATCGAGGGTGACATTCTCTTTTTCCCGCCGAACCCTCTCCAGCAGCGCGTCACGCATGGCATCCGCCTTGAGCAGTTTGTCCTGATCACCCGAGGTGCTGGCATCCAGCATGCTGCGTTGTATTACAGCCAGGTTTTCTTCCAGGTCACGGCTCATTTCCAATGCAGGGAAATAACCGGTCTCGATACGGGTCAGCCGGTTTTCCGTCCGCTTACCCAGAATCCATGCCATGATGAAGATGATGAAGAACAATACGGCCGCTCCGAACGGGGCCAGGTTGATTTTGTATATAATTTTCATGTTGCAGTTACTCCCAGAAAAATGACGCCGGCAAGGTTCCGGCTGTGCCCGCCGGTCATGAACGGGCACAGCCGGAATTGCATTACTCGACTTTCAGCACTTTCGCTCCGCCCGTGGAACTGCCGGCCGCGACATATCCGACGGCACCGGGCGTGGCAGCGACATACGCGACAAGTTCCGATGTGCTGGAAAAGGACCGCGGAGGGGGGCCTTCGCCCGTGAAAATGGCCTGTTTCCAGAATGAAGAATACTGGGACGGTGACTTATCGACATAATTGTTGAGAAAGGATTCCTGGGCACTGCCTGATGTCAAATCCACAGGCACAACGACCGAGCCATCCGGCCAGGTGATTTTCTTTCCGAGGTAGATCAGTTTCAGGGTTCCGCTGCTGATGGAACTGCCGGGCACGCCCTGATTCGCGATGACGACCACATTCCCCTCGGCGGCAAACAGTTGTGCCGCAAGCAGAAAGATGGCGATCGAAAACAAAATTGCCTTTTTCATGACGTCTTTCTCCTTTTTAATAGTGGAATGTGTTTTTGACAACGATCATGGACCAGTCTTCTTTGAGCCCGTCCGGATTGTGCATTCCGTAAACCTGACCGGTTCCGTTGATTTTATGGTATTCCATCTTGACCACCCAGTTATCGGTCACATCCAGCCGTCCCGTAAAGCAGAGGTCTTTCTGCCAGCCTGTGTGGGCGGGTTGACCTGCCGCAACTTTAATATCGCCTTCTTTGTCATCCGCGTTTTGATAGAACACAGAATAATAGGCACTCAATGCCAGTCTGTTATTAAATTGATAGGAACCCATTCCATAATACATTTCACGGGGCTCCTTTGTATGACTCTGAATGAGTCCCAGCTCAACATCACCATCAATATCAAATTGACGGTATTCACCGGCCAATGTCAGTTTATCCCATTGAAACTCGCCGAACGCGTTTCGGGTGGTAATGACATAGTCGCCGGTAATCGGAACGGTCTGTGACATGGGGAAATAGGGATTGGCTGGATCCCCTGTCAGGACCACCATATCCACATTGGCTTTCAGATCCCAGTTGAAATCCAGCTGATTTCCGCTGATACCCACCAGCAGACCCGGCACAGGCGTATTCCAGGTCAATTTCATTCCCCAACCACATTGGAAATTTTTGATTCTTCATCCGAAGTCCCCGCGAGGGCCGCAGACTGGACGCTCGGATCCAGGACCATGCCGCTTGCCACACCTTCACCGGTCAGCAAATACTGATTCGTAAAAAATGTGCTTTTCTGATCCAGCAGGTTATATCCGCCATAGACGACCTCATAATCAAAATCACCGGCCGCAGAGGCGGGAATATTGCCGTACAGTCCCACGCCATTGATCGCGAGATTCATGTCCCGCTCGGCTTCTCCGTAAATGCCCTGGGGCAGGAAAATTGGAACTCGTGCCATGTCCACATCGCGGACTTTGGAATAGAGACCCAGCGGATTTTTAAAACGGCCGACCCGTACACCCATGAAGTCTTTCCAGTGATAGTCGCCGTAGGCCCAATCGATGGTGACCACGAGGTTTCCATCAAGATCCATGTCCCGTGCATAGAGCTGAGTGCCTATATTGAAATTTGCAGCCGGGGATGTCAGGAAATTGATGGTGGCTTCGCTGTAATCCATACTGCCGTCTTTCGAGTCGCTGGTCAGATAGTTGTTCCCAGTCGACTTCAGGTAACCCTGGCTTACAAAGCCGTGTATATGCAGGTTGTCCAGAAGTCCCTGAGCCACCAGGGGAAGGGACAGAATAAATCCGGCCGCAACGACACTGTGAATGATTTGTTTACTTGACATGTTTTTTCCTCCTTTTTTTCCCGAACACAACATAATCGGTCCTTTTTAAATTAAGGTTTGCGGTACTGTTAAAAATTTATTTTCAATCCCGGCTCTACGAACATGCCGATGTGTTCCAGCGTCATGAGAATCCCTGTTTTGTTATTAATTATTGTTACCGGGATCGTCTGCCTTTCCCGGGAACCGATTGACTGATCATCTCGATCAGTTTTTTCATATCGAGAGGTTTATGCAAATACCCGATCTTCTGCATGCCTTTCATTCTCATCATTGTGGCCGAATCGCTGTTTCCCGAGATAAAAATCACCGGAACTTGGTTTCGCCCCTGTATGATTTTTGCAGTTTCTATACCATCTATGCTGCTGTTCAGATTGATATCCATCAGGATGATGTCCGGATGAAAAATATCCGTCTTTTCGACCGCCTGTTTTCCGTTCCAGGCGACATCCACATCCGGAAAACCATTGAACCTTAAATCCTGCTGAATGGCGCTGGCGATAATCGCCTCATCGTCCACGACCAGAATTCTGGGTACAATCATACCGAGGCCCCTTTAAATTGAATCATGAATCTGGAACCTGATTCCGGTGAATACTGAATCTCGCCTTTCAGCTCATCCTCGACAATCAGAACGACAAGCTGAAGTCCGAAAGACTCGACTCTGCGGATATCCTCGAACGGCAGACCGATGCCGTTATCACTGACCTGCAGAATAACGTCATCCGTTCCCTTTTTTTCGATTTTGAGCCCGATACTTTTTTGCCGGTTCCATCTGGCCGGGAAGGCGTGCTGAACGGCATTCGAAACCAGTTCATTGACCACGATGCCGCAGGAAATGGCCTGATCGATATTGAGAACGGCATCCGTATCCTGGATATCCATCCGGATGTCATGAACGCCTTTCAAAGAAGATCGCAGAATATCCTGAGTCAGATCATACAGATAATCGCCCAGCCTGACGGATAGAAAATGTTCCGAGCGGGACAGATATCCATGTATTTTTGCCAGTGAAAGTATCCGGTTTTGCGTATGTCTCAGGAACTGCTGAATGGCCCCGCTCTGTCCGGTATCCTTTTGCAGATTGACTGCTTTGGACAGCGTGTAAAGATTGTTCTGAACCGATTCATGAATACGCTGAAGCGCACGTGTTCTGTCAAGCAGGGCTTTCTGTATTTCAAATTCCAGTTTTCTTTTTTCTGTGATATCATCGAGCAGGTTGAGTATGGCCCGCCCGCCCTGACATTGAATTTGTGTTGCTTTTTTTTCAAGCCAGCAGATTTCCCCGTCCTTTTTCTGAATCCTGAAAATACAGACATCCTCCTCGAACTGACCGCATTTCTCACGCTGGTACCTTTCGAGAATCATTGGCCTGTCCTCCGGATAAATAAAATGATGGAAAGGCAGAGCCCTCAGTTCTTCAGATGAAAATCCTGAAATATCGACAGCTTTCCGGTTGTGAAATACGATTCGATCGTCCTGAACGATCACGATGGCCTCGGATGCCTGCTCGACAATATTGCGGTAACAATCGGATGTCAGTTCTTTGCCCTGATGTATTTTCTCGATGTGTCTGTTCATGACCGGGCATCACCTTTCATGGATCGGGTACGCATACCGGTAAGACAGACAATTAATATGCCAAAAAAGAAACAGGATAGATGCTCTTTTTATATCATGTTATTTTTATTTAATTTATAATATATATACAAAGTAAATTGAATTATATCCGGAACCTTTTCACCCACGAAATATCGCGGCTTCCGTGAAATATCGTGGCAGTTAAAAATGTATGAGGTGCGTTCAGTTGTTGGACCGGGACGTGAAACGGGGAGCCGGAGAGGATGAGAAACGGAGAAAAAAGATATTGAAAACCGCAGTCGCAGAGAAAAATCAATGTAAAAGAGTAAAAGGGTAGAAGCGTAGAAGGGGAAAAACATGGCAACGTAGACGTTGCTGGTCTTTGGAGACGGTTAGATGGGACCCATATACACTTCGACGCTTCTACACTTCCACAATTTTTTGCGATCCGTAGTCTGATTCTTTCGTTTGGATTTTCGAATTTTGAATTTGGTATTTACTTGTTTTTTGGGATTTGAGATTTGTGATTTTTCTTACGGACCGGGTTGTCCGACTCTACGACCCAATGACCCAACAACCCTAGGACCTTTTTTAATTCTCCGTTTCACCGGTTCTCCATTTCTCCGATGCGTTTTCGGTCAGCGGCCTGCAGTCCGCGGTCATTTACAGGGGCCGGGCAGCGGGGACCCATATACTCATATACTCATATACCCATATACCCTTCTACTGCTTTTCGCGGTCCGCGGTCGGCTGTCTGCGGTCCATAGGGTCTATTGGGTCACTGGGTCATGGAGTCGTCGGGCCGGAGAGTGATGCGGAGTGTCGGAGAAGGTAAACATTTTAAATTCTCCGCTTCTCATTTTCTCCGTCTCTCCGAACCATTCACGGTCAACCATTTATGGTCACGGATCCAATGCAGCCTCACCTCGGCTTCACGATCCCCAGCTTCTTCATCCGTGAGCGCAGCGTGCTGGGATTGATTTTAAGAATCTGTGCTGCACCGCGGTTTCCCTCGATGGTCCATCCCGTGTTTTCAAGAACGTAGACAATATGATCCCGTTCCATTTCCTCCATGCTGATCAGTCTGAAGACCGGTTCGTCCGCTTTCAGAAAATCGTAAGTGGAGGCATCGATCTGCAAAGCGGGCGGATTGCTGAAAATGACTGCACGCTCGATCATGTTCTCGAGTTCCCGGATATTACCCGGCCAGTCCAGCGATTGCAGCAGCGTCATGGTTTTTTTGGAAATCTGTTCAAAACTCTTGCCCAGTTTCGTCCCGAACTTATTGACGAAATACTCGGTTAAAAGCGGTACATCATCCCGCCGCTCACGCAACGGCGGCACATTGATGATCAGGACGTTCAGTCTGAAATAGAGATCGCGCCGGAACCTGCCTTCGAGCGTCAGCTTTTTCAGATCCCGGTTCGTGGCCGCAATGATCCGGACATCGATTTGACGGGTTTCCTGGCCGCCGATTCGCTCAAACTCGCTTTCCTGAAGCACACGCAGCAGTTTTGCCTGCACCTCGAGCGGAAGTTCCCCGATTTCATCCAGGAATATCGTACCGCCGTCCGCCAGCTCGAACCGTCCCTTCTGAAGGACCGATGCACCGGTAAATGCCCCTTTTTCATGTCCGAACAACTCGCTCTCGATCAGATTGGCCGGCAGGGCCGCGCAATTGACCTTGATCAGCGGCCTGTCCGCACGGCTGCTCAGATTGTGAATGGCCCTGGCGACGAGTTCCTTGCCCGTACCCGTTTCTCCAAAAATCAGTGCCGTGGTATTGACCTGGGCCGCCAGCCCCACGTCGTGCAGTGTCTGCTTGATCGCCCGGCTCTGTCCGATGATCTCTTCGAAATTGTATTCATGCCTTATCTCTTCCTGCAGATAGACATTCTCCTCCTGAAGCCTTGTCTTCAAATGCTCCAGCTCCGAGAGTGTGGTTTTCAGGGCTTCTTCCATGCTCTTGCGTTTCGTGATGTCCTCAAAAATCGTATAGACCTGATAGGGTTTTTTCTCACCCGGCCTGACGAGGGGGACCGCACGTATGGAAATCCAGACCAAATCCTTTCTTTCCGGAATTTTGACACCCATCACGGTTTCCTGTACAGGTTGTCCCGATTCGACGGCCTGATGAAAAGGCATGTCCTTCTCGTCTAAAACGGATCCGTCCTCACGAAAAAAACTGGTCTGGCTGATTGCATCCAGAAATCCCGATAATTCCCCGGAATCCGCCCCGAAAATATCCAGCCCCGCCTGATTCAACCCCAGAAATTCACCACTCACACTTCTGTAAAGGATTCCAAGCGGCATGGTTTCATAGAGGAGTCTGAACCGTTTTTCACTCTCCACGAGCGCGAGTTCCGCTTCTTTCCGGTCCGTTATATCGGAGAACACGCCATAGGCCTGTTTTTGCCCATTGTTTTCCCGGACAGTCGACGCTCTGTCCTGCAGCCAGATCCACCGGCCGTCCTTTCTCTGAATACGGTATTCAACTTCATAATCCCGCTTTTTACTGAACAAATCGGCGAATGCCCGGACAACCCGGTCCCTGTCCTCCGGATGAATCCGGTTTAAAAACAGATCCGCTCCGCCCTTATAAATTTCTTCCGGTGTATATCCATAGACTGAAAGCACGTTCGGGCTGATAAAAGAGGTGCTTCCGTTCTGATCGGTCAGCCAGATCACGGATGGCACATTTTCGATGAGCAGCCGGTTTTTTACTTCACTTTCCTGAAGGGCCGTTTCCGCTTTTTTCCTGTCCGTAATATCGAGTGCGAGACCGACAACATACTTTTTGCCCAGAACCGTGATGCAATTGCCATTGGCGAAAAACGGTATGCGTTCTCCGGATCTGGTCTGTACCGTGTATTCGGTATGAATGGACTCTCCCTGAAAAACTCTCGCCAGCTCCCCGGCAATACGTTCTCTGTCTTCAGGGACAATATTGGCAATCGCGGGCAAATTGCTCAGTTCCTCTGCCGCGTAACCAAGAATTTTTTCCCGGTTTTTGTTCCACCGGACAATGGTGCCCCTGTCGTCGATGATGAAAAAATCTCCGGGAAGTCCTTCGATGATGCCGTCCAGAAACTGCTTCTCATGCTGAAGGGCCAGTTCCGTTTTTTTTCGCTCGGTGATGTCCTTGGTGATACCGATGAATTCAAGGGGATTGCCGGATTCATCCCTGTGCAGGCGGGCGGACAATTCCCCGGGAAACAGGGAACCGTTCTTCCGGACCAGCATATATTCCTCATCCATCACAGCGCCTTTTGCCAGTGTTTTTTGAGCATTGTTGACGGCCTGCTTACGGTACTCCGGGGATATTAAATCCATGACATTGATTCCGATAATTTCATCCATCGAATCGAATCCATGGAGTTCGCAGGTCGCCTGATTGCAAAGTGTGATCCGTCCTTCCAGATCGGTCACTGTGATGGCATCCGGTGAGGCATCGATTATTTCCCGGAGTCTTTTTTCACTTTTCTGCAATACATCTTCGGCCTTTCTACGCATAATGGCGCTGGCCAGAATATCCCCGGTCAGGCGCAGACGTTTGACAATCTCCTCAGACCATTTTTTCTCCTTATCGAAAATCGAGATGGACAAAGCACCGATGGTCTCGCCCGCCACATTCATGGGGACCGAAATCGAAGATTTAATTCCCTGAAGCCGGTAATAAGCCTTGATGGCCGCAGCTTCCCCGGGGAGGTCGTCCAGTGTGGTGAACCGGACGACCTTACCCTGAAGGAGCTGTGAAGCCGTATACGGAAACTGTTCGGCCATGTTGACAGCCACGGGAACGGGACTGACTCCGTCTGCGTTGCACGTGTGTGTAAATTCGAAATTCTTGCCATCCGGTGTGGGCTGGATGATGGAACTGCGTCCGACACCGAAGAATGCGACGATTTTTTTGAGTGCTTTCTCGATTTCCCGGTCCACTTCTGAAGACGGCAGATTGATCAGACTCGCGGAAAGCTGCGTGACCAGTATTTCGAACCTCAGGCGCTGTTCCAGTTCATACTCGGTTTTTTTCCGGTCCGTAATGTCACGGACAATGGCCTGCAGGTACTGTTCTCCGTTTACGCTCAATGCGTTCAGGCTCACTTCCGCGTCAAATGGCGTACCGTCGATCTTTGTATGACGCCATTCGAAGAACTGCGGTTCCCCCCCGCTTGCTGATTTGATGAGTGACAGGGCCTTTTCCCTGGAATCCACTCCATCCGGCTGCTTCTTCGGGGACAGGTGGTACGGTGTTCTGCCGATGATCTGGTCCCGTCTGCACCTGAACAGTTTCAGTGTTCGATTGTTGCATTCGATAAACCGGCCGTCTTTCATGAAGAAAATGGCGTCGACGGCCGTATCGAAGAGTGTTTTATAGGCGGAATCCGCGTCCAGAAACGGGCTGCTGTTGCCGCTTTCCGCAGCCGGGGCGGTTTTGGTCTTCGCTTTCATGGGCCTCACTCCGGATTCGGTGAGAGATTCATGCCAAACAGACGATAATATTTTCATTAAAAACATATTATTTGATAAAGTCAAGACCTTCTGTTTGTTTACAGGACCAGGGTCTTGATTTTTATTCGACCGCAGATTATATTACACATCCCGGATAAAATAACGGAAAAACATGGGAACGCAATCACCGGCAATTGCCTTTCATAAAGCCGTTGTCCTGAACGACATCGTCGGTCTGAGAAACCGGTACCTGGACTATCTGGCTGAATCCCAGGAACTTTATCTCGAGCTGATGGTCAGGCGATCCTCCGTATTTATTGTCCGTGACAGCGGCCGCTGTGTCGGGTACTTCATTCTCGGGAACGATTCCGTGCTGCTGGAGTACTATATCACTCCTGAACACATCCATACGGCGGAGACCGTCCTCGGACTGATAATCAGGCAATTTTCGATTCGAAGCGCTTTATGCAAATCCTTCGACCACATGCTTCTCTCCTGCTGTTCCGGATTTCAGAAAAAGATGAACGTGATCGGCATTATGTTCAGGGAATTCATGGGGGATGCAAATGCGCCGCTTCCGGAAATGTTGTCGGTCCGTCCTGCCGGAATGGCGGACGAAACCCTGATTATTGACATGAACGAGGATGTGTTCGACCACGATCATGAAGCAGCCGAATATATTGATAAAAAACAGGTCCTGATTTTCGAAAAGGATCACAGAACCGCCGGATTCGGCATCTTCGCACGGGTGATCCAGGGAAGGCCCGATTTCGATATCGGCATGTGCGTGCACCGGGATGAGCGGCGCAAAGGGTTCGGCACCCTGATCGTACGCACGCTTGTCCAGTTCTGCAGGCAAAACGGCTGGCGTGCCACGTGCGGCTGCGCCATCGACAACATCGGTTCCAGAAAATGTCTCGAAAAAGCGGGATTCGTCGCCGGTTACAGGCTGCTGGAGTTTGGTTTTTAATTATTTGCATTATTCATCATTCTTTTGTAAATTACCGCCTCATTCATCCGGAGATAAAATGTCATGTTGTCCGATATCAGGGCCATTTACAGAAATGATCCGGCCGCACGCGGGCTGGAAGCCTTGTTGTATCCCGGGCTGCATGCCATTCTGAGTCACCGATATCTCAGTCATCCGCTGTACAGGATCAAACTGCGGTTCCCGGCCCGGTTGATCTCACAAATCGTCCGTTTTTTCACGGGTATCGAGATTCATCCGGGAGCCTGTATCGGCAAGGGTTTGTTCATCGATCACGGCATGGGCATCGTGATCGGAGAAACTGCGGAAATCGGCGAAAACTGTACATTGTTTCACCATGTTACCCTGGGCGGAACTGGGAAACATATTGGCAAACGTCATCCGACACTGGGCAATCATGTCGTAGTCGGCACGGCAGCCACACTGCTGGGTCCGATCAGGGTGGGAAATCACGTTAAAATCGGCGCCGAAACATTCGTCATCATGCATGACATTCCGGACAACTGCACCGTGGTCGGCGCGCCCGGGCATATCGTGCGCAAGGACGGGAAAAAAGTCAATCTAAAACTCAAACCCTCCAAAATAAAGATTTCAGAGGACAAGGAATGAACAGAAAAGAATCAACAGGAGAAAAGAAATCAATGAGCGGATCTAATAATTTTGCCCGCCGGTGGCTGTCGTATCGTGCGGAACTGAAAGTGCTGGACTGCACGATACGGGACGGCGGTCTGATGAACGACCATCATTTCAACGACGAGGTGGTCAAAGCCGTTTATGAAGCCTGCCGCGATGCCGGTATCGATTACATGGAACTCGGATACAAGGGATCGAAAAAAGTGTTCTCACCCACGGAATACGGCACCTGGAAATTCTGCACCGAAGAGGACATGCGGCGCATCGTCGGCGACAATGACTCGGATCTGAAACTCTCGGTCATGGCCGATGCCGGCCGGACGGATTATCACACGGATATTCTGCCTAAAAATGAAAGTGTCGCGGATATGATACGTGTGGCCTGCTACATCCATCAGGTCGCAACTGCCATGGACATGGTGAAAGATGCACATGACAAGGGGTATGAAACCACGCTGAACCTGATGTCCGTATCCACGGTCCAGGAAAGTGAAATCGACAGTGCGCTTGAAATGCTGATGCAGTCCGAAGTGAAAGTTGTTTATCTGGTCGACAGTTTTGGCGCCCTGTACAGCGAACAGGTTCACTATCTGATGAAAAAGTACATGCAGTATGCGGAACCCCTGGGAAAAAGCGTGGGTATGCATGCACACAACAATCAGATGCTGGCCTATGCCAACACCATCGAGGCTGTCATCGCCGGCGCGAATATGGTGGATACGTCCATCGCCGGTCTGGGCCGCGGTGCGGGTAACTGCCCCACGGAACTGATAATGGCTTTTCTGCACAATCCCAAGTACAATCTCCGGCCCATTCTGCAATGCATTCAGAATCATGTTCAGCCCCTGCAAAAAAACCTTGGCTGGGGATATGATATCCCTTACATGATTACGGGCATGATGAATCAGCATCCCCGTTCCGCGATCAAGTTCAATTCATCTGAAGACAGAAACAACATCGTTAAATTCTTCGACCAGATCGAGGAAGAAGACTGAATACGACGATTCCGGATACTAAAGTTCTATACGTAAACCATTTATAAACCCGCCGGAACATGCTGAACACGGCGGGTTTTTTCGGTTTCCCGCTGTCATCCGCTGCAATATCATTCCGGAAGGAAAATGAATCCGGTTCATACTTTTCCTGGCATGCTCCGCTGCCGGCTGTTTGTCGCACCGGGCAGGAAACCGAAATTCGTATTCAGGCGTAAAATGCTTGATACCATTCCCGGGAGCGATGATGGCCAAAAAACGGCGATCAGTCCGCTCAATGCGGACAGGAGCCCTTTCTTTCTGCCTGCAACCTCCGTTGATGGGATGCGTATCATGAAATGTCAGGCGTGAAGCTGTCAATTTCATCTGTGTAAAGTAAAACTATTTTATATTGATTCGCTTGCTCCGCTGTAATCAGCGGGGTATGTGTCCGCTGTTCAGATTCAAATAAAACGGATGATTTTTCATCGATAATCTTGTATATTGACCTATGCTTCGACCACGGCCATCAAATCCTTTTAAAGCATTGCTGTACCTGTACCTTTTTGGCATCCCGGCCGCGGCATGGTCGCAGCAAACGGCGGTGCTTTTCGATACGCTGACACTCCGGTCGAACACCATTGACGGGAATCTGCAGATCACGCAGCTGCTGGACGACCAGACCATGAAAGGGCTGCGTAAAGGCATGACTGCAGCCGTGGAATACAGGGTTCAGATCTGGCATGAAAAAAACCGCTGGGTCAAATCCCTGATTCATGAACAGGTACGCCGTATCAAAATCGATTATGACAATTGGGAACGAAAATTCCGTGTATATTCCAAGGAAAACGATTTTCGCCTCTATGACGAATCCGAACTGATTCATTACTGTCATTCTCCGCCCAAATTCTCCATGCGTCCGTCAAAGGACCTGATCGAGGGAGAAGCATACCGCGTGCTGGTACAGATCATGATCAAACCCATGTCCGTTGAAAACATCGAGGAACTCAGGCACTGGCTCTCCGGTGAGGCCGGAGAGATCGAACCGGAAAAAATCCGCATGAACAAATCCCCGGTGAAAAAAGTCGGGGACTGGTTTTTTCATCTGGTCGTGAACGTCAGCGGATTTGGCGACAGGGTGATGCGGGGAAGAAGCCCTGTTTTTTATATCGCTGCGGACAATCTTCTGTTCGAGGAGGACCTGAAACAGGACGAGGAAAAATAAATGGAAGGCGTCACGATAGACAGAATCGCCGTGATCGATATCGGCACCAATTCCGTACTCATGCTGATTGCAGAAACGGATATGCAAGGACATCTGATTCCCGTGGCCCGGCTTGCCGAAACCACGCGCCTGGGCGGCAATATCCGTCAGACCGGAAAAATTCATCCGGACAACCTGTCGGCAACAGTCGAGGCGCTTCTCAGATACCGGACCATTGCGCAAAAACACGCGGTCCGGCATCTTGTTACCGTGGGAACGCAGGTATTTCGCCTCGCAAAAAACCGTCGGGCCGTTTGCGGGCATATCCATAAGGAAACCGGTTTGACTGTCAGGATACTGTCCGGAAATGAAGAAGCGGCAGCAAGCTTCCTGGGCGCCATTTCCGGTTCCTGGCCTGACAACAGCCTGGTCATCGATATCGGAGGCGGCAGTACGGAACTTGCACTCGGCAAGGGCCGGGAACTGACGGACTGGATCAGCCTGCCGTTCGGCGCCGTGGTCCTGACAGAACAGTGGATACACACCGATCCTCCGGATAAAGAAGCATGCAGCCAAATACGGGCCCATGTATTCCGGCAAGTGCCCGAAAACTGGAAATCACGCCTTGGCTCAGCGGAATCGGTCGTATGCGTCGGGGGAACCGTCACGACGCTTGCGGCCCTGCATCTCGGCCTGAGTTGTTATGACGCGGAGAAAGTGAACGACCTGGAGCTTTCATACGAAGATATACAAACCTGGCTTGAAAAATTCTGTTCGTGCGCTTTGAGAGAACGCTGCGAACTGATCCAGTTCGATCCCGGACGGGCGGATATCATCATTGCCGGTCTTTTAATACTCGAAACTTTAATACAGATCTCCCCCCGTAAAAAAGTCGGTGTCAGCGATGCAGGCCTCCGGCACGGCATTGCATTGCAGGAATTCGGTAAAATTAAGCGGCCGGATTTGATTTCGCCTTGATTTGAATGTGTAAATTCAATACTTTATCATTGATGAATACAGGATGCACGTTTTACAGAATGAATACGGAGCAATGACATGAAAAAACCAATGACCATAAAAACCTGCATAGGATGTCTGGCTGCATGGATTCTGGCCTTCGGTCCATCACTGATTTCTGCTCAAACGCTCGAAATCAACCCCTTAAAACCCCGCACCGGTCAGAATATATCGTTCGGGATCCCGGCAAGAAGCCTGAGACACGAATACAAACAGATCAATCTGATTGTTTTCACCAATATTTCAGATGACCCGGACACACTGGAAATGACCCTGTCCGAAGCGCGATGGACAGCAGAAATCACATTCACGGACAGTACGGTCGATGTCGTCTTCTATACATTCGAGGGCATTGACGGCACAGGGAAACACCTGCCTCTGAATCCGAAGGGCCGGAATCCGCTCTTCATGCATACGACTGAGGGGCATCCTGTACGGAGTGCCAATCTGCACAGTGCAATGATCTATAACGGGTACGGAAATTTTCAGCAGCCGAACCCGGAGGCGGCACGGGAAGCGATCGAACAGGAGCTGCTTCTCTATCCGGATCATTATCAGGCCCGTCTTTTCAAATATACCTTGATTCTCAGTCAGGAAGGACTGACCGGCGACGCCCGGTTCGGAATCGGGGAGGACATCAAAAAAACACTGCGCGAACAGGATGAATCCACAGAATCGCTGCGATTCGCCGCCAGAGCTTATGAAATGATCGAGGACCAGGATGCTGCCGAAAAAACACTGGAAAAACTGATTGCCCGTGATCCGGACGGCCAGCAGGCTGCCATTGGTGAATTCAATGAAATTATGCGGATAGACGATGCACTCGAATTGTCACAACAGCTCGAATTGTTCCTGGAGGAATATCCGGACACCCGGCTGACCGAAATCGCGCTTTCCCAGCTTGTATCCACACTGATCGAACTGGACGACTCCACGGCCATGCCGGATATCGGAGACCGGCTTCTGGACAAGGCCGTGTCCATGGCCGGGGCCAGCGGTCTTTCTGCGCTCGCTGGCGTGTTTTCCGAAAAAAAATGGCAGCTCGACCGTGCGAACACATATATCGGCCGGGCATTGGAAATCATGCGTCACATCGATCCTGCGGATCATCCGCCGGAAATAACGGATACAGAATGGCAGGAACGCATCGATTATACTTTAGCGCGGTACAGGGGAATCGCCGGATGGATATTGTACCAGCAGAACGAATTCAGCCGTGCCATGGCACTGCTTCAGACAGCCGCCTCCGGAACCATGGAACCCGGCATTCTTTTTCATCTGGGTGAGACCTGTTTGGCACTGAACAACGACGAGGAAGCCATTGCCGCTTATGCCCGCGTGGCCGCTTACGGAGGAGATATGGCGGACCTGGCCATTGACCGGCTGGAATCGATCTGGCTGAGGAGCGGACGTGATCCGGATGAGCTCGAGGCCATCCTGACATCCGAAGAAAACGAACTGCAGGACGCCTTTAGGGATAAGATTCTGAAGAAACGGAATGTGACTCCCGCCCCGGATTTTACCATGAAACGGCTCAATGGCGGCAGCATGAAAAAAGACGATTTGAAAGGCACCAAAACCCTGCTGCTGTTCTGGGCCACCTGGAGCGACGCATCATGGCAGATGCTGGAGGCCCTTGAAGAGGCGGCTTTCAGCCGGGATGACTGCCAGGTGCTGGCCGTGGCTGTAAACAGATCCGCTTCCGAAGTTTCAAAATATGTCAGGGACAATCAGATCCGGTTCCAGGTCCTGCTCGTGAATCAGCAGGCAGAGAAGGATTATGCTTTAAAGGGCGTGCCGGTGCTCCTCGTAATGGATACGCAGGCACGCATTCACTTCCGGCACAAGGGATACAGACCCGACATCGCCCGGATTCTCGAGATTCAACTGGATCACATGGACTGACACCGGAACAATACATGCGTATCCTCTTCACATCGGACCTCCATGATCACGATCACCGGTACCGGGAATTACAGGATCTCTGCCAGAAACATGCACCGGACCTGATTCTTCTGGGCGGGGATTGTTTTCCCAGGCAGGGCCAAACCGATGCAAGCATTGCCGGACAGAAGCGTTTTATCGAAACGCGTTTTTCCCGGTTTCTGATTGAAACAGCCCCCGTGACAACCGGGTTCATCCCCGGCAACAATGACTGGGCTGCCTGCCTGCCTGTGCTGAGACAATTGCAGAAAGGTTCTGCTCTACATATACTCACAGAAGGCCCGCTGAAAATACGGAACTGGACCGTTTTGGGATACAGCTATGTGCCCCCGACTCCGTTCTCTTTCAAAGATTTTGAAAAAAGGGACCGGCCTGAGGATCCCTGGCCCCTGAACGGAACCGCGGTTGTATCGGATCGGGGATCCATCGCGGCCGTACCTGCCGAAACGCTGTTCAGGGCACGGAACACGATCGAAGAGGATCTCGCGATGCTGCATTCCGGCGATTCTTCTCGGGAGATTCTGGTCAGCCATACACCACCCTGGGGAACCATGCTCGACCGCTTGAGCTCGGGCGGGCACGCCGGCAGCCGCGCATTGCGGGAACATATCGGACACCGCCGGTACGCATTTTCAATGCACGGGCACATTCATGAATCGCCCAGAATATCCGGGCAGTTCTGGGACAGGCTCGGAAAAACCGCCTGCTTCAATCCGGGACAGGCGGAAGACTGTCTGTGTGCCATTCTTGTGGATACGGAGTCAGGCATGGCGAACCATACGGTATACGGTTCTGCGGAGTATGCATGAAAAAGGGACACCGCATGAAACTGTTCACCGGCATCGCGGCCATTTGTCTGATCACGCAGCTGATTGCATCGGAACGGGAGGAATTTCAGATCGATGTGCCCGGAATTCAGCAGGTATATCCTGTGGACATGGACAATGACGGCGACCTGGATCTCATCGTGGTCCATCACGATAAATCCCTGATGGAAGAAGAAACGCGGCGCTTCATTTCCATCTACAGGCAGGACAGGGGATTTCCTTCCCGGCCCTCCGCCCGGTACGCCGTACCCGGTCCGGATGCCGTGTTCGACTGGGGTGATACAGACCGGGATGGACTGATGGAACTGCTGTTCGTGCGTCCCGACGGGATCTGGATCTGGTATCCCGCATTTTCCTGCCTGGAAGATTCAGGCCGCTCGTGCAGACTGATCGGTGCGCACACGCTGTTTACGGGTCCCGACCGGTCCGAACTGGTACAATGGAACTTTATCAAGGATATCGATGAGGACGGCAAGCCGGAACTCACCCTTCCGGAATTCGGCGGATTTCATTTTTACGGGCAGGACAGTCTCGGACTGTTCCAGCTTCTGCATGAATGCCGTATTCCGCTCGAACACCGGATTCAATCCCGGGCCGGTCTTGCTCTTCAGATTTATCTGCCCGAAATCCGGATCGCGGATATGGATCTGGATCATAATCCCGATCTGCTGTTCATCCTGAAGGAAAAAATTATACTGTGTCTGGGTTCCGGGCAGAAAATATGGCCCACGATGGCCGATTCATCGGTTTTCAGGATCATGCGGTTTGCTGCCGATAATCCCCATCTTTCAATGCTCGAAGCGCTCGCTCCGGCAGAAAACCATCTTGAAATCGAGGATTTGAACAACGACGGATTCAAGGATATCATCCTGTCCCGTGCATCCATGGCCGGATTTACCAAAACCCTCAGCCAGCTTCAGCTGTACTACAGCAGGAACGGAACTTTCGACATCCTTCCGGACCAGGTGCTTGCCGCAGATAATTTTTACGGAGATCACTTCATCACGGATCTGAACATGGACGGCCGGCCTGATCTGGCGCTTTTACAGTTTCCGATCGGCCTGGTCGGAGCCGCCCGTTTTCTGATCACACAGAAAATGAAAGTCGGTTTCGATATCTATCTCATGAAAACCGACGGCCGCTACCCGGATATCCCGGATCAGCAGCTGCGTTTTACGCGGCGTTCGAAAATCAGAAATGTACTGAGACCGGAAGTGGCGGCATTCTCGGACTGGAACGGAGACGGCCGTCCCGATCTGCTGGTCAATGTGAACCATCAGCAGATTATTGTTTTTCTTCAGACATCCGCCGGCTTGTTCGACAAGAAACCGGCGTTCAAAATACGGATGCCGGTATCCCCGGAAAACCGGATCGGCGATCTGAATCATGACGGCAGGGCCGACCTGATTCTCTGGTATCCGGACACCGGCAAAATGACTGTTTTGCTGAGCCGGGGAGCCGGCTGATGCGCCTGATTCCGGCTCTGCTCCTGATCCCGGGCTGCATCTTTGCAGAGACGATAATCCTGGACCGCATCGCCGTATTCGGCAACCATGTCACGCACACCGGCGTGATACTGCGGGAACTCGAACTGCAGCCGGGACGCCCGGTCACTGATTCGATCATGATCAGCGACCGATCCTGGCTCATCCGTTCGGATTTTCTGAAAAAAATCGATTTTCAGCTGAAGCCTTCCATCCAAAAAGACATTTGCGCGCTTCTGTTGGTTGTGCAGGAAAAGGGGCACTGGTCATTCATGCCGTCGTTTCACACGGACGATCTTTTCGGCATGACCGGCGGAGGCACACTGAAATACAGGAACCTGTCCGGGCGCCGGCAGCAGCTCAGACTGAATACCGAAACCGGCGGCAAAACACGGATCGGGCTGACCTGGTCCGATCCCTGGTTTGGCGGTTCCTGGCGGCTTTTTTCCCAGGCCACCGTTTATTATCTCAAAATGCCATATCCGTATCCGGATTATCCGGATGAATTCACGGAGACCATCCGGGGCGGTGAATTGCTGCTGGGACGGCAGCCGGGACGTACCGTGCAAATCGGACTGCGTCTGTGCCGGGAGGAGTTGCGTTCAACTGACCGTGCCGTCCTTGTTTCGGACAGCCGTTCGGATCTGCGCACAGGAACCGGGCTATTCATGAAAATCGATACACGGGACTGGCCCGCCTATCCGGGCAGCGGACTGTTCGTCCATACAGGCCTGGACCATTTCCATTTTAAGGGAGGTCATACGGAGCAGGGTATCATGAATATACGTGCCTTTTTCCCCGTCCGCAGCAGCAACATACTGGCCGTGCAGATATTTGCACGGGCGCTCGCAGGCACTGTTCCCGTATATGACCGGCTCCATCTGGGCGGAGGCGACATGGTACGCGGTATTCCCACCGGCACCCTGGCGGGCAACCGGCTCGTCATGGCGAACATGGAATACCGTTTTCCCATCATGTATGAGCGGCACTTTGAAGAAAACCTGCATGTCGGATATGCGGGAGTCCTTTTTCTGGACATCGGATCCGCCTGGTTTTCGGAATCCGGATGGGACACCCGTGATCTGCGTTGTGCCGTGGGTGTGGGTGTGCATGCACTGTGGGACGATTATGTGATCCGGGGTGAATACGGCACCCGCGGCAAGGGCTGGGGATTCATTAAAATCGGAACAAACGCGCATTTTTAAATAAATCGTGAACCGGTGAAATGAAGACGTTGAGAGGCAGACCGCGGACCGCTTATAAAGCAGTATAAGTGTATATGAGTAAATGAGTATATGGGTCCCCGCTGCCCGGCCCCTGTAAATGACCGCGGACTGCAGGCCGCTGACCGCGAAAAGCAGTAGAAGGGTATATGGGTGTATGAGTATATGGGGTCCCGCTGCCCATCCCCGACAAATAGCAAGGCTTTTAGTTAATTGTTTTTCCCCTTCTACTCTTCTACACTTTTACTCTTTTACATTG
>JAFGGN010000003.1 GCA_016930535.1 bacterium | reverse complement strand
TTGTTTCCGGACCGGCTGAAGTCATGGAACCGCGGTGTGATCCGGTGCCTGGACCGGCTCGTCCGCTCTGAACCCATCGGGGCCGTGCTGATCAACGTGGCCCCGTTTTCGGGGCTTCTGCTCAGCAGGGCCATCAAAAAACGGTTCAGCATTCCCGTGGTCCTCAATTTCAGGGACGCGTTCTCTTTCAACAATTACTATCAGCTCCACCGGCGCAGCAGGGACATGCACCGGGCCATGGACGTCGAAAGAGAGGCATTTGATTCCGCGGACCGCGCCGTGTTTGTCACGCCTTTTATGATGTCCGGATACAGCCGGATATTTCCTGAATACGCCCACAAAATGTGTGTGATCCCGAACGGATATGACGAGGATGATTTCCTGGAATTCGATCCGGACTCAGGCCCGGAGCCCGGAACCGGTCCGGGGGAAAACTGTTTTACGATCGGGTATAACGGCAGCTTCAGCAAGCTGGTGCCCATGAGGCCGCTCGCACATGCGCTCTGTACGATATACGAGACGCACGGCATCCGGATACGCCTGTCCATCGCCACCAAAAACACCGAATCCGAATTCAGAAAACTGTTTCCGGACCTGTTCCGTCTCGGTCTTGTGGATTACCGTGGATTTTTGCCCCATCGCGAAAGCCTGGCCAATCTCGGCCGTGCACATCTGCTCACCTTCATGTTCGCGGACAATCCGGCCACCGAAGGTGCCTTTTCCGGCAAGGTATTCGAGTACCTGCGCACGTACAAACCCATTCTGCTGCTCCATAAGAAGGACAGCGACATCGCACGCCTCATCGCGGACACAACCGCCGGCATCACGGTGCATATCGACAGTCAGGATGAGATCATCCGGGCCATCCTGCATTTTCATGAGCTGTGGCAAAACGGGCGGCTCAGGCACGTACCGGACAAGGCCCGGATCCGGCAGTACGATTACCGCACCCTGGCAAAACAGATGGCCTCCGTGTTCGATGCACTGCAGGCAGATGAAAAAGGAGAATAAAATCCCATGAAAATCGATGTCTCGACCGGCGAATTCGTCGACAAGATTTCCATACTGGCGATCAAGCTGGAAAAAATCACGGATCCCGGAAAACTGAAAAATATACGTAAAGAATATGAACTGCTGCTTCCCTGCATGACCGGCATTCACATGACTGTGGATTCTCCGGAATTCAGGGAACTGAAGGCAGTGAATCTGAGGCTCTGGGATATCGAGGACCGGATCCGCATCAAGGAAGCGGACAAGGCATTCGACGACGAATTCATCCATCTCGCCCGCAGCGTGTACGTCGAAAACGACAAACGCGCCGCCATCAAACGCGAAATCAATCTGAAAACCAATTCGGAGATCGTGGAAGAGAAGGAATATCAGGAATATTGATTAGGGTATCTGCATATACTGTCAATGAAACGGAGCCGTGGAGAGACGGGGATGTCCATGATGGACCGCAGACCGCTGCCCGAGAATGCTTCGGAGAACCGGAGACGCGGTGAAACGGAGACTGAAAACCTGCCTCGCCTTTTTCTCCGTCTCACCGGTTCTCATTTCTCCGTTTCACATTCAGCTATCCCGACCCGTTACGTTCGTGCTTTTCCACCCTTGGACAACCCGTAAATTTTTATTATATTATGTCCGTTCGTACGGAACCGTAACGCCGGAAATTCCATGCAGATCGATTTCGATGAAATTCATAAAATCCTGATCATCCAGTATCAGCCTTTCGGGGATGTGCTGCTCAACACCGGGTACCTGCCCTACCTGAGAAAGCGGTTTCCCGATGCAAAGATCGATTTTCTGGTGCGCCGGCCCTATCACGTGGTCCTGGAGAACAACCCGTACATCGACGAACTCGTCGTGTTCGACAACCACCACGGATGGCGCTATTACAGGAACAGGCTGAAACTGGAAAAGGAAATATTCGGCCGCAGATACGACCTGGTTATCGACCAGATCCGCGGCAGCGGTTCCGCCATGTTCACGCTGCTGAGCGGCGCCAAATACCGGCTCGGATATTCGAACATGCGCTGGAAATCCTTCTACAATATACGGGTCAGACGGGGGGACAACCGGTATTACAGCTACCTGAAATTCGAACTGCTGAAGCCCCTGGGAATCGAAGAGGGACCGCATGAGCTTTACTTTCATGTGAGTCAGGAATCCATAAAAACTATCAACAGCTGGATGCACAACGAAAAACTGCATCAGAGCAGGATCGTCTGTTTTTCTCCGGGCAGCCCGGTGAAACGGAAGAAATGGAACATCGCGCATTATGCCCGACTGGCCGACCTGGTGGTGAAACACACCGGCAGGCAGGTCATTCTGCTCTGGGGGCCCGGCGAAAAAGAAGATGCGGAAACCATGATGCAGCTCATGAATACACCCGCAGTCATGGCCCCGCCCACGGATTTCAGCCAGGCGGCCGCGCTGCTTCAGAAATGCGAGCTGCTCATCTGCAACGACGGCGGCATCAATCACCTGGCCGTGGCTGTGAAAACGCCTTCGCTGGCCCTGTTCGGAAGCACGAATCCGCTCAAATGGTGCCCGATGCACCTGAAAATCCATGAGTGCCTGCACAATCCCGAAGTCAATTCGAGAACGGACGACACGTTCGGTATCAGTCCCGAATCCGCTTTTAAAAAAGCGGAACAGATGCTGAAAGCACTGGCTCCGGAAGGGGCCGGGAAATAAACGGATGCCCATGAAGATTCTTTTTTACATCGCCAAGAAATATTCGATTCCCATCGTTCGCCCGCTGGTTCAGGAACTCGGGCAACGGCGCATCGATCACAGGTTCTTTGTGTCCCGCCGGGTTTTCGGTGAAATGGAACAGGATACGGAGCGGTCCCTGCTCTTCACGGAACTGGACCAGGCTGCGGCTTTTCAGCCGGATTTCGTGCTGGTGCCGGGCAATTTCGTGGATTTCAGGCTCCCGGGCATCAAGGTGGAAATTTTTCACGGCATCGGCATCGAGAAAGAATCCCACTATGCCATCCGTCATTTCTTCGACGCGTATTTCACGTCCGGTCCGTGCGTCACGGAACGCTTTCTCAAACTGCAGAAGCGGCACAAATATTTTCTGGTGGAGGAAACGGGCTGGCCCAAGATCGATCATATCGTGCAGTACCCGGCCGCGGGCCTGAAAAAGAAGCTGGGCATTCCCGAAATTAAAAAAATCATCCTGTACGCCCCCACGTTCAGCAAGAAAATGCAGTCCGCCAGCGGCCTGTTTCCGCACCTGCCGGACATTATCGGTCCCGATGAACTGTGCCTGATCAAGTTCCATGATCTCATGGACAAGGAGATCATGCGGCATTTCAGGGAGACCTACAGCGACAGGTTCCGGATAATCGACGATTACGACATCACGCCCTGGCTGCACGTGTCGGATGTGCTCATATCGGACACCTCCTCCGTGGTGTACGAATTCATGGTGCTCGACAAACCCGTGATCACGGTCAACACGCAGGCCCGCACGGACAAGGGCATCGACATTCACGATCCGGAACGGCTGAGATCCGCGCTGGACAGGTGCTTCGCCGATCCCGGGGAATACCGCGAAAACCGGATGCGCCACCTCCGGGAGGTGAATCCCCGCACGGACGGATCGGTTTCCGCGCACATGACCGACGTGCTGACGGACATCCTGGAAAACGACCGGCTGCCAAAAAAAAAGAAACCGCTCAACCTGTTCCGAAAACTGCAGCTGCTGAGTCATGAAAAATTCAAAAAAGGGTATTTACGGTAATGCCTCCCGTTTACTACTTCTTCAACCAGGCGTATCAGTTCTCGAATGCGCTGCCCCTGTACCGCAGACTCGGCGGCACCGTGATTCTGAAAAAAACGCACAAGTTTTTTCAGTTTGTCAGATACCTGCGCGGACTGAACCGGCATGCAGGGGAACACACTTTCCTGCATACGCCGGCCATGAAGATCTGCAAACCGGCGGACATCAAAAAACTGAAGGGCGTGATCATCTCGCTGTCCACGGCCACGATGCGCTGCGATCCCGCCCTGTGCAAAACTATCTTTATCGGTCACGGCACGGGCGATAAAAAATACGATTCCCATGAAAAGCTGCTCGAACAGTTCGATTATATCTTTCTCTCCGGGCCCAAGCACCGCGAGAAACTGAAGGACGTGGGCATCGACCTGCCCGCTGAAAAACTCGTGGATACCGGGAACCTGAGATTCGACGATTACCTCAACAGCACGGACCGCGGCCGCGAAATGGAACGGATGGGCATTGCGGACCGCAGCCGCAAAAACGTGCTGTACGCACCCACGTGGAAATGGGGCGACGGCACCCTGGACAAATACGCCATGCGCTTCGCCAGGGAAATCACGCGTAAATACAACCTGATCATCCGGCCGCATCACATGGACAGGCGCAGGATCCCCCTCTACAAACTGCGCACACGGCTCGAGGGGCTGAGCCACGTGTATTTTTCCAATCCGGGGGATCTGCTGCACTCTGACACCATGCAGGATTTCAGGATTTCGGATATTCTGATCAGCGACACGTCGTCCATTCTGTACGAATACCTGATCACGGGCAATCCCGTGATCGTGGCCGCCAATGAATTCAACGACCTGCATCACATGCCGGACACCATGAACATCATGAAGCATGTCACCCTGTTCAGGGAAGAACAGGACATCGTGGATCTGATCGGCCATTGCCTCGAAGACGGCACATCGCGGTCCGTATACAACCGCATGCTGCACGACTGTTTTTCGTTCAATGACGGAAAGTCCGTGGACCGGGCGGTCCGGTTTATTCAAACCCTTTTACCGGAGCAATCATGAAAGCAGTGATTCTGGCGGCCGGCATCGGATCCAGGCTCGGACATCCGTATCCGAAACCGCTGACGGTTTTGAAAAACGGCAAGGCGATACTCGAACAGCAGATCGGGAATCTGTCTGCCCTGATCCGGATTCACGACATCTATATTGTCGTGGGTTTCAAAAAAGAAATGCTCATGGAGCGCTTCCCGGACGCCGCGTTTATCTACAACGAAAAATTCGACACCACCAACACGTCCAAAAGCCTGCTCAAGGCCCTGTACAAGTTCACGGGCGAGGATGTGCTGTGGCTCAACGGGGACGTGGTGTTCGACGGGGCCCTGTTCGATGTGCTGAAGGACCCGGTCAGGCAGCAGCGGTCCTTCGTGTGCGTGAACAACAGCGCGGTCGGCGAAGAGGAAGTGAAATACAGTGTGGACACAGAGGGATTCATCGACAAAATTTCAAAGCAGGTCAATCCGGCGCTTGGCGAAGCCGTGGGCATCAATTTCATTGCAGGAAAGGACATGCCGGCCCTGATCAGGCAGCTCGAAGCCTGCACGGACGACGACTATTTCGAAAAGGGCCTGGAGATGGCCATCGAAAAAAACGGCCTCCGGATCCTGCCCATTCACATCGAGGATTATTTGTGCATGGAAATCGACTTCCGAGAGGACCTGAACCGTGTGAACGCTCTGCTGGACGGCACGAATATTTCCTGACCAGAACGAGTCGAACATGAAAACCTGAAACGGAGAGAGGGTGAAACGGAGATTGTCTGATAATCATGTTTTTTGCTCCGTTTCTCCGACGCTCCGTCTCTCCGTTCCGGATTCCATATAGCAGAAAGGTTACTATTAAGATGAAGGCTGTCATTGTGGCCGCCGGCCGCGGAAGCCGGCTGAGTGAAAATACGGGAGGCACGCCGAAAACCCTGCTGCCGTTCGGCGGGGAGACCATTCTCGCCCGGATCATCCGGAACCTGTGCGCGGCCGGGATCACGGATCTCACGGTCGTGGTCGGGTATCAGAAGGAACACCTGGTCGATTATCTGGCTTCAACGGACGATTTCGGCCTCGAAATACGGACGGTTTTCAATCCGGACTGGCACAAGGGCAACGGCATTTCCGTGCTGACCGCGCAGGAGGCTGTCGGAGACGGCCCGTTCATCCTGTCCATGTCCGACCATATCGTTTCTGTACCCGCGCTGCGTTCCATGATCGGCCATCCGGATACGAAGAACCTGCTGCTCACCGATCCGAGAACAGGCGAGGTTTTCGATATCGACGATGCCACCAAAGTCGAGACCCGCGGCCGGGCCATCGTGAATATCGGCAAGGAGATCCGCACATACAATGCCATCGACTGCGGCATATTCAGGCTCAACGACCGGTTCTTCGGCGCCATGCGGGCCGCACTCGAACGGGGATCCGATTCCATCAGTGCGGCCATCAATCAGCTGATCGCGGATGACGACATGAACGCCGTGCCCATCGGTCCCGGGGATTTCTGGATCGATATCGACACGGGCGAAGCCTACGAACATGCGCTGAGCCATTTTTCGGAACAATCATGAAAACCGATAAATCCAAAATCACGCTCCTCACCTGGCACGACCATTTTTTCGGCCAGACGCGCAAGCCGTGGACCGGCATGAACACGGAACGCATGAAACAGGTACTGACCGGTCACGGATTCACCGTGGAGGAGGCCGGTTTTCATGAAATCGTCAACGATCCGGGCCGGATCACGGACGGCATCGTGTTCTACACGTTTCATCAGAAGCCCAACCGCAGGCAGTACATCACGGATCTCATCCATCACCTGAATGACGGGCGCTGCCTTCTCGTTCCCTCGTACGACCTGCTCCGGTGCCATGAAAACAAGGGTTTCCAGGAGCTTTACAAGAAAAAAATCGGTCTGGATTCACTCAGGGCCGTTTATCTGAGCAGTTATAAGGATGTCGCGGATTATTCATTCGATTACCCGGTGGTGCTGAAATCCGTAGACCAGTCCAATGCCAAGGGCGTGCATCTGGTGCACGATGAAAAAGAGCTGATCCGGAAGATCCGGCACCTGGACCGAACGGGAACCGGCACGAAAATCGACCTTTTCCGGCGCCGTTATTTCCGCGGCAAAAAGGTGTATCCCGGTTATCCGGAATACAGCAACAAAACGGACTACATCACCTACAGCGATTACATACAGAAGGAACGGAACTTCATCGTGCAGGAGTATCTGCCGGGCATGACCCATGACAACCGTGTCCTGGTCATGTTCGACCGCTATTTCGTGATGCAGCGCCTGACCCGCAAGGGCGATTTCAGGGCAAGCGGCACCAAAAAGTTCGATTTCGATTTCGAGACGAATCCGGCGCTTCTGGATTATGCCCGGGAGCTGTACGGCAAATTCGACGCGCCGTTCATGTCCCTGGACATCGCGGAGCATGCGGGCAAATACCATCTGCTCGAGTTCCAGGCCCTGCATTTCGGCATCAGTGCGGTAAAGAAGAACAGGGGCCATTATGAATACGAAGCCGGTTCCTGGCGTTTCGTGCCCGGCCAATACGAAATCGAAACCGTGATGATGGAGGCGCTGGCCAAATACCTCCGGAACCGTATGGAGTGACCGGATGCTGCTGATGCCCTATATCACGAAAATCCCCTATGCGATTGCGTGGTTCATCAAACAGAAGTCCGGCAATCCGGACAGCGTGGTGCTTTACTGTGCGGACCCCCTGGATTATGTCGTCCTGGAGCCGGTTCTGAAACATCTGCCGCCCGTCACCGTACTGGCCAAAAACAGAAAAACGGCGGAGTATCTGCGCAGGCTGAACATTCCGTTCAAGCGCCTTCCCCTGTTTCCGAAAACCGTGATCATGGCGAGGCATGCGGCCCACCGCTTCCCCCTCAAACGCATCCGGAAAATCGGGTTCCGGCACGGGGCCTATCATTTCAAGGCTTTTGCAGGCACGGCCTATTACAATGCCTTCGACGTGTTTTTCATGACGAGCGATACGGAGGTCCGCGAAGCCCAAGCAGCGGGCATCAACACGGCCAGGGCGCTCGGATTCCCCAAGCTGGATCCCGCGTTCGACGGCACCTGGTCGGGGGCCGCACTCGACAATTTCAGAAAACGGACCGGTTCGGATCCGGCAAAGAAGACGATTCTCTTCACGGCCACGTGGGACGGGGCCGGCATGTCCGCCGTGCACCTGTGGATCGACGCGATCGCCGGACTGACCGGGCAGTACAACATATGGGTCACGGTGCATCCCTGGATGTCGCGGCGCATCGTGAAGCGGCTCGAAAACACACCGGGCATCCGGTTCATCCGCGATCCGGACCTCCTCCCCTGGCTCCTGCTCTCGGACGTGGTGATCGGGGACAACTCGTCCCTCCTGGGTGAAGCCTGCGCCCTGGACAGGCCCCTTGTCACCTTCCGACTGCCGGATGCCGCCCGCACCAATCCGGACATCGTCCGCATGCTGGACAACATCAGCATTCGCATATCCGGTCCGGACGAACTGCCGGACGCCATTGACCGTTGCCTGAAAAATCCGTCCGAAAAAGCTGTGCAGCGGAAAGAGGCCAACGCGCGCATGTTCATCAACCTGGACGGCACCGCGGGTAAGAAGGCCGCGGAGATCATACGCGAATCGGGGATATTCGATCCGATGCACATATAGCGGCAGGCACCGCCGTAGCAAAAAGCATCAACCGGTCTGTTGAAACCGGCCAGGCCGCATCGGCACATCTCCATCCCTCTCGGATCCGGCCACTGCTCATTACAACGGCCATCCCCCATTCGATCCTCCCATAACACCTGTTTACTCTTTTCATGATTGATTGAGACCCTTGAAGAAACATAATTACCAGTTTTTGTCACAATATTACATGAATTCCAGCTTGACAATCTGATCGAAAATGATTCTATTCAATCATGTCCGAATATCTATCGAAATCACTCAATTCTGTTTATTGACCCTATACATGGAGGAAGTCATGCAACACCAATTTTATCGGATTATCAGCCTGATTATGGCAATCATGCTGATGCTGCATGTTCCGCTGAAGTCCGGAACGACCGGAAAAATCGCCGGAACCGTGATCGATCAACAGACAGGTGATCCGCTGGCCGGTGCAAATATCATCGTGGAAGACACCGATATGGGAGCCGCCGCGGATATCGCGGGGAATTTCACCATTCTGCATGTACCGCCCGGGACCTACAATGTTCTTGTGTCCGTGATGGGATACGCAAAAATGACGATCGAGGACGTCAGGGTGCGAATCGATCAGACCGCGCGCGTGGATGCCGAACTTCAGATGGAGGCGATCGATGGTGAAACGGTTACCATTGTTGCGGACAGGCTGGGCATCAAGGAAGACGTGGCCACCAGTGTCATCTCCGTGACCGCCCAGGAAGTCGAGAGTCTGCCGGTCTCGGATGTCGGCGGTGTTCTGGGCATGCAGGCTGGCATCAAATGGGGATTCAATATCCGGGGCAGCGGAGAAGAAGCGGCCCTGTTTCTGCTGGACGGCGTGACCATGCGTGATCCGAGAAACAACAAAGCGCTGACGAAGGTGGCGCTCAGCGCGGTCAAGGAGATCAATGTGGAACGCGGCGGAGTGGATGCCGAATACGGACAGGTGCAGTCCGGTCTCATCAATGTGGTCACCATGGAAGGGAGTAAATCGGGATATCACGGCTCATTTACAGGCAAGGTGACACCCCCGGCTCCAAAATACAACCGTGGTGCCGGGATTCATGATGTCCATGATCCCGATTCCTGGTTCATGCGGCGATATCTGGATGATGCGGTCTGCTGGACCGGTACGGCCGATGTCTGGGATGCCTATACCAGAAAAGAATATGGAGATTTCCAGGGATGGAACCGGATCTCTGAAAATCTGCTCCTGGATAATGATCCGACCAATGATCTGACTCCGCTCGGTGCGCAGCGGGTGTGGATGTACGAGACCCGGAAAGAACAGCCGAACAATCTGCCCGATTATGACATTGATGCAGGCTTCGGAGGTCCCGTCCCCTTTGTTTCGGAAATGCTGGGCGACTTGCGGTTTTTCACATCCTACCGGAAAGAAAGGGACGTGCTGATCTGGCCCCTGAGCCGGCCGGATTATTCCGATTATGACTGGAATATGCAGCTGATTTCGGATATCAGCGATGCGATGAAACTGCGGATTACGGGCATGGCCGGGAACATCGCGACCCAGGAACACAACTGGTGGTTCGGCCTGTACCCGCGTTCGGCCAACGATGTGATCGGTGTGGGAGGAGGCGGCGGTGGATTTGACATGTGGGCAGACTGGGCTTTCAGTATCACGGATATCGCCCATCGCGCGATGGCCGCCAAATTGACCCACACACTGAACCAGAATACCCTCTATGAAGTTTCTGTCGAATATCTGCAGCGTTCGTACAATTCAAGGCCGCCTGCAATCCGGGATACGTCCATTATCAATGAAGTGCTCCCCGGATTTTACCGTGATACCAGCCCGTTCGGGTACTGGCCGCCCACGACCGATGCGGATGCGGTGCTCATCGGCCCGGGGCTCTTTGCCTGCAGGACGCGTGATTTTACGCAAACGAGTTCCACTACGGTCAAGGCGGACATCACAAGCCAGGTCAATTTTTACAATCTTGTGAAAGCCGGTGCCGAATTTGTGTATAATGACCTGGATCTCGATTATGGTTATATCAAAGGGCAGACCGGGGGATTCTCGGATCTGTACGACAACCGTATCCAGATGCGTACATTCCCGATCCGGGCTGCGCTGTATGCGCAGGACAAACTGGAGACCAAGGGGTTTACCCTGAAGGCCGGTTTGCGGCTTGATTACAGCAATTCAAAAACAGACTGGTGGAATACGGATCCATACGATCCTTATTTCATTACTTCCAAATACACACCTGACCGTGAGTTTTCCATGAGAAAATCCAAGGGCCAGTGGCAGCTGAGTCCCCGGCTGGGCGTGTCTCATCCCATTACTGAAAATTCGAAGCTCTTTTTCAATTACGGGCATTTCAAACAAATGCCGCAGTATGAAACCCTGTTCAGAATCGACCGGAGCGGCGCCACACGCCAGTTGCAGCGAATCGGAGATCCGGATCTGATTCTGGCGAAAACTATTTCGTATGAATTGGGATATGACCATATCCTCCTTGATGATTATCTGATTCAGATGGCTGCATTTTACCGGGACATCACGGATCAGCAGGATGAAACGGAATTCAATTCCATCAACGGGGATGAGTATAATCTGACCACGAGCAACCGGTACGAAGACATACGGGGATTGGAACTGACGTTCCGGAAGACCATGGGCCGATGGTTTTCGGGATTTGCCAACTATACGTATCAGGTCACAACCAGCGGCAATTTCGGACAGGCAGAGCGGTATGAGGATCCGGCGAAACAGAAACAGTACGATGAGAACACGGTCAATCTGTATCAGCAGAGGCCCAAACCTTCCCCGTATGCCAGGGCAAACCTCAGCTTCTACACGCCCGAAGATTTCGGTTTCAGGCTGGCCGGTCATCCTGTTCTCGGCGGCTGGCTGCTCAATGTGCTTCTCGACTGGAGCCAGGGCGGATGGGATACATGGAATCCAAAGGGAGCCAAAGGCATCGAGAACAATATACAATACGTGGACTGGTTCAATACAACCGCACGAATATCCAAGACCGTGAATATCTCTAAAGTCAGAATTCAGTTCATGGCGGATATCGGGAACATATTCAATACACTGCGCCTGCGGGATACGGGAAGCAGGGATTACCGCATGTCGCTGCATCTTCCGAAGAGCAACGCATATGACAACATTCCGGGCAATGACAAACTGGGTGATTTCCGAAAGCCTGGTGTCGATTGGCAGCCCATGGAATACCGGGCCGTAATTGATAAAACACAGATCATGCCTTCGGACCGGCCGATATACTATGAAGGATCCACAGGAGAATACTGGAAATTCTCCGAAGATGCCTGGGTTCAGATGGATCAGAAAACCATCGACCGGATCAACAGCGACAAGGCGTATATTTTCAATCCCGGACCTTCCACATACTGGTTTACAAGTCCGCGTACGGTCACATTCGGAATCCGGTTGTCTTTAGACTTAAACCCATAAAAATAAGGATCTGTAATGATAAATATGAATCGAAAATACCGTTTATGGCTGCTGATGCCTGTTCTGTGCATCACCGGCTTTTTGTCCCTGCATGCGCAGGAATTACGATGGATGCGCGTCGGCGAAGCCCAGGGTCCGTTTATCGATTACGGATCTGAACACGAGTTGCTTATCAATACGAACTTCTTCACATGGCCGACCCAGTACAGTGACAATCAAACCGGGCTGAGAGCCACTGCCATGTGGATCGGTGCAAGAAACTTTTATGATCCCGTTCAGGAGAGGGACATGAGCGTAAAGGTGATCAGCGCAGGACCGAGACTGCCTGAAAACCAGCTTGATATGACATTCCCCCAGAGTATCAGGCTGATCGCAAGGGAACAGCCCCCGCTGGTGGTCGTCGATGATCAAATCGGCACCAACAACACCCTCTATGACAAGCCGGATGATTATGACGAAAATCTGCCCTGTGACAGGATGATTGTCATTAAGCTCAATACGTCCATGGGTGTATCCATCACCAAGAAAATCCTGGGTTTCACGCAACAGAATCATGACGATTACTTTATATTCGACTGGGTTTTCAAAAACACCGGCATCTATAATGCGGATGGAGACAGATACGAGCAGATGCTCGATGACTTCTGGGCTTATTTCGCATACAGACCGGCATTCTCAGGTGTCACTTCGCTGGAATGGGGTTCCACCTGGGGAGCATTCAGCTCACAGTGGGGCGGCGGCGTTTTAACTAAGAATCTGTCGCCCGATTTCGGCAACGATTTTACAGGGTGGCTGGCGTGGATGGGTCCCCATAATGAGCGCCCCGTGCCCTATGAAGCGGATTGGGGAACACCCAATCATCAGGAAAAGGGCTGGCTCGGCACGACCAAATATATCGGCGCGATTTCTTTATATGCGTCCAAAAGTCCGTCAGACTGGTCCAACAATCCGAATCAGCCGGGAACAACTGCGTATACGGGTTCAGACGGGCGCATCACCGAGGCCCCCATGAGCCAGTATGACGAACAATATATGGCGGATCGTTATCATATGATGACCGAGGGGCATCTGGATCATTCGCAGTTTCAGGCTGTGGGAGAAGGCGTTTATGCGGACGACTGGGTGCTGACCCAGCCTTACCGGGATACAGGCACCACAGGAAGCACTTCGATGGCCCAGGGATTCGGGCCTTACGACCTGGCTCCGGGGGACAGTGTCCGTATCGTCTATGCATTCGGCGCAAATGGATTGAGCTGGCCTGAAGCCCGGCGAATCGGAGGCAACTGGTTCGCTTATTATTCCGGAAGCGGAACCCCCGAACTGATATTGCCTGACGGGAACATTGCCACGAATGAAAATATCTATACAAAGTCCTGGGTGGCCACCAGTGAGGATTCGATCATGCAGACTCTGGAAAATGCCAGAACCAATTTTGAGTCTGATTATCATATTCCCCAGGCCCCGCCGGCTCCGGAGACATTTACGGTGAAATCCGGAGGTGACCGGATTCTCATAACCTGGGCGGACAATGCGACCTCCCATCCCTATTTCGACGGGTACGTGATTTACCGCTCCGAAGGCAGTGTCAAACAGATCGAAACCGTCTATGAAAAAATCTTCGAATGCGACGCATCGACTGTGGTTCATACTTTCGATGATGTCACGGCATCACGCGGATTTGATTATTACTATTATATTCAATCCAAGGATGACGGTTCTCAAAACGATGTCGAACCGGGCCGGCCGCTTTACAGCAGCATGTTTCTTACACTCACCAGTATTCCGGCGAATTTATTAAGGCCCGCCGGTACCATGCTCGATGAAGTCAGGGTCGTGCCGAATCCCTATGATATCCGGGCCAGAGTCTATCAGTTCGGGGAGGATTTCCAGTACGACCGGATTACATTTTTCGGATTGCCGCCGTTTTGCCAGTTGAAAATATTCACCGAGCGCGGCGACCTGATCTGGGAAAAAGAGCATACAAACGGTTCCGGAGATGAGATATGGGACTGTCTGACCAGTTCGCGCCAGATCGTGGTAAGCGGCATCTACATCCTGTACGTGGAAGTCACGGAAAACGTCACGGCAGAGGAAGACGTGGTGGCACGCCATGATTATTATAACGGGAAAAATATCACCCGGACCTATTCGGACAGCACGGGCACCTTTTCCTATGTGCCGTCCAACGAACCCGTTTACAAAAAGGATGATGTTCTGTATCCCGCGGGATCGGTCATATATAAGAAGGGCGAGTCGGTTTATCGGAAATTTGTTATTATCAGATAAAAAAAGATTAAAGATCAAAGACCAAAGAACAAAGAAAAAGATGAAAAGAGAAAACAAATCAAGAACCATTATCCTTGGAAGGATAAGGAGACTTTCGATATGAAAAAGATCATTTTTCTGACCGTTGTGCCGGCTTTGTGTGTTTCGCTTTACGGGGCGGAGAACAGGAAGCTGGCGCAGACGAGTTTTCAGTTTTTGAGCGTGGTGTCGGATGCGCGGGCGTCGGCCA
>JAFGGN010000019.1 GCA_016930535.1 bacterium | reverse complement strand
TATGACGTTCATGCGCATGGATTCCATGGTTTTTGACAGTTCCCCGATTTCAGAGGTGCCGGCCGGGGGGATGGGATCCGTATAATGCCCGGCGCCGATCTGTCTGGAGGCCCGGACAAGCCCGGCCACCGGTTTTGTGACCGATCTGGAAAGGATATACGCCATAACGATGGCCAGTCCCATGCCCAATGCACCAATCGTGAGAATTCGGCGATTGAAATCGTCCACGGTGCCGAGAAAATGCGCATTCCCGAACACACCGATCCCTCCGGCCGTGGAATCCGCAATTATCAGCGGTGCGAAGCCGGCCATCATGGGCCGGTTGTCTATATCCGTAAAGAGAAGCGTATGCGAGGCCTTGCTCTTCCGCAATGCAGCCATTTCCTGCTGAAAGAATAGGTGCTGATAATAGATCTGGCCATGAAAACGGGTCGTATCCGTATCCAGCCAGCTTTCATTTTCAATTGAGAATATACAGACACGCTGAATATCCGATTGTTTCCGGATCCGGTTCAGCGGCTCCAGAAAACGGTGACGATACCGGTCGCCCACGCCCTGTTTCATCCAGAGAATTTCCTCGGGTGTATACCGGGCGGCCAGGGACAGGGCCACGGCCTGGAGCTTGTCACCCAGGGCGTTTTCCAGACTCTGACGGATCGACCAGTGCAGCGTGAATCCGACGGCCAGTACAAAAACGACCATCAGGCCCACCATGGATCCGATCAGACGATGATGCAGGCGGCGGAACAGCATGTGTGATTGTCTCTTTTGATAATTCGACTCAATATAGAGGATTTCGTTTTGAATGTCAAGTTTCATGATTTTTGTTGAATCCGGCCGTAAATATTCCTATTTTATTTCTTCCGGCCCGGTGGGCGGTAAAATGTGCATATGGCCGGATATATAAAATCCTCAGATTGAAAGGACGGTCTCAGGCGTTGTTGAATTCGAAGGATCCGGTGAAACATTATGTCAGGGGCAATTATTTCTTCTACGCCTTCGCTCTGGGCAGTCTGTATCCCTATTTCGCCCCGTATTTCAAAGAAACCCTGTCGATTTCCAATTTTGAGCTGGGCCTTCTGCTCCTTGTGCGTCCGGCCATGTCGCTCGTATCTCAGCTTTTCTGGAGCCGGTTCATCGACAGCCACGGACACCGGTCAAGATGGGCCGTTATCCTTTCCGTGGCCTCCGCAGGCCTTGCACCGTTTATTCTCCTGGGGCGTTCGCTGTCTGCAATCGTGGTTTTATTTGCCATCTGGTCCTTTTTCAATGCACCGCTGAATACACTGATGGATGCAGTGGCCTTTGATTACCTGGGCACGCACAGGCGCATGCGCCTGGCATTCCTGAGAATATTCGCATCCATGGGGTGGATCACGGCGACCATGTCCCTTGGCAGGCTGTATGACATCGCCGGACTTTCCTGCGCTTTTCTGGTTTTTCCGGCGGGTGTGCTGATTGCGGCCTGGTTCGTGAACCGGATTCCGGGCGATGCGTCCAACAACCAGGAAAAATCGCATCACAGCCGGCTGATGCGCCAGCTTCTGGTCAAACCACGCATTCTGATTTTTTTGATGACCGTGCTGATATTCGAGACCGCGAACAACATGGGGTATCAGTTTTTAAGCGTGTACGGCAAATTTCTGGGTGCCAACAACGTTCAGGTGGGCTGGATATGGGCCATCGGCACAATCGCAGAAACCGTCACCATGCTGACGTTCGTGAAAATCGTGCAGAAAACAGGCACAAAAAAAATACTGGCCATCGGTATGATCATGACGGTTTTCCGCTGGGTGCCCATGGCGTTTATTCACTCGTGGTGGCAGCTGCTGCCGTTTCAGATGCTGCATGCATTTACCTTCACGTTCGGGTATCTCGGCGCGGCCATGTTCATGGATATGGAAAGCCCTTCGCAGATCCGGTTTACGGCCCAGGCGTTTTACAGCCTGTTCGTACTGAATACGGGCGCCATAATGGGCAGCTTTTTAGGCGGCGTGATCAGCGATCACAGGGGATACGGCGCTTCATTCGCTCTGGCCGGCATACTCACGGCTGTAGCTGCTGTGATGCTGATGGTGTTTGTGAAAGAACCTGAAACTCATTGAATCCCCTGAAATAAAAAAGAAGGGGCCATCGTCCCGCACAGGGATTCCGGCCCCTTGAATCATCGCATTTCAGACTGTCCTTACCGCATCAGCATCATCTTGCCGATATCCGAAAATTCCCCGGCATTCAGTTTGAAGAAATAAAGTCCTGAAGAAACCGCCCTGCCCAGTGCATCCGTGCTGTTCCAGGTCACGGCATGACGGCCTGCCGGATAATCCGCATCGGTCAGACAGATAACTTCCTGGCCCTTGCTGTTGTAAATGATCAGGATGACGTGCCTGGTTTCCGTGAGAGAGAACTGGATTTCCGTCGAGGGGTTGAACGGATTGGGATAATTCGGATAAAGCGCGAATGTTTCGGGAGCGGCACCGGATCCGGCGATATCCTTTTTTAGTTTTTTCTGGGATTCCCTTACCCACACGGTATCGGCGATCACGGCCGTGTTGCCTGCACCGTCCAGGGCCAGATAAATCACTTCGTAGAAACGGCCGGTTCCCTTGCCGTCCCGTTCGGCCCGGAGAGAGAATTCGGTGTCCGGTGTGCCGAACTCGGCATTCTGTATGTCATCCACGGTTTCCCCGTCGCCCAGACCTTTCGCATCGTCGGGTTCATTGGAGATGATGGTGTCCAGGACGAATGATACGTATTCCTGGCAAAGGTCCGCCACATCCACGGTCGCGGTGATATCCACCATTTTATGGTTGGGGGGCCAGAGTTCCGTGACAGACAGTTCCGCGGCGATGGAGGGGGCCTGTGTGTCCTGAACCGTGACGAGTACCTCATCCTCATCCGTGCCGCCCTTGCCGTCATCCACTTTTAAAATGATGGAATGGTCACCCAGGGGAAGTATCATCTCAATTGTACAGGATGCTGTCGGGCCGGCGACAATGGCGCCGTCCTTAACCCAGGTAAATGTGAGTGCGTCTCCATCCGCATCCGAAGATGCGCAGGCAGACAGCGTGACCGGAGCGCCTTCGCACAAAGCGGCTTCACAGGTCTGATCCGGGCCGGCATCGGCGACAGGTCCTTCGTTTTGCGGCGCTGTGACCAGTACCGCGGCCATGATTTCACGGCGGCTGGTGCTCGTGATCTGTGTACTGGAACGATCCTTCAGGTCATAAATGTACAGATTTTCATTGTAGGCCTGGCCATGTGAATAGATGAACCGGTCATTGTCGATCCACTCCGGATACGAGTTCATATATCCGTCGGGAGGTATGATTTCTTCGAACCGGTCCTCCTGGATATGATACAGACCGATGCCTGTATTGCTCGTATAGTTGATGTCCAGCTGCACCAGGATCAGATTGCCGTCCGGAGACACATCGGGCACATGCGGGGCCGGAAGTGCCTGTGGTATGAGGGCGACATTGGCGAAGTCCGGACCGATGCTCTGAAAATCGGCCATGTACAATTTGTTCGAATATCCGTTGCCCTCGCTTCCCCTGACGAAAACGACTTTGGATTGTTCGGTATTCAGACTGAAGCTCTGCGTGTTCTGGCCCGGGATGTTTGTCAGCATTTCAATCACACCGGTATGGACATCGATTTTGGCGACTTCTCCATCCCCGGATCTTGCATTCAGACCGTAGATATAATTCTGATCCGGGCTCCATACGAACGGACCAAGCACATTCAGCTGCGACATGGTCACCATGACCTGATCACTTCCGTCCGCGTTCATGATCCAAAGTTCATAACCGTGTGTGTTGTTGGAACAGAATGCAATTTTACTGCCGTCAGGCGACCATGCCGGATTGTCTTCCCGTGAGCCCACGGTCGTCAGTTGTTTTTTCTCGACGATGTTGTAACTTTCGTCGAGTGTGTAGCTGAAAATGTTGTAATTCCCGCCTTCGTTCGAGGTTACGGCAATTTTGATTTCGGCCTGTGCATATTGAGAGATTGCCAGGATCATAAGCGCACACAATAGAAGACAGCCTTTTTTCATTTTTCCCTCCTGCTGATGGATATTGTTGAAAAGTAAGGATTTAGTTTTTCCCCCTCTTCCCGGGGAATTCAATGAAATGCAGCAAGCTGCACACCAGAATATTACTTATTACAAATATTTAATATTTCTGTATATAGAAACGGTTTCCGGATGAGTGAACAGCATGTTTTTGATTCATTTTGACCGAAAATTTCCATTTTCATGCCTGCAAAAATTGCCGCATTTCATTCAAAGGCGCCCGCCGGGAATGTAATGCCGGATAGACATCCCTGCTTATAAACCGATGTGGTCCGGCTGGCTGAAATCCAGTCACAGGGACCGGTTTCGGCGCAAAGGAATACGGGACTTATTTCATGACAGTATCGGAATTAATAGGAATCAAAAACAATAAAAACAATAATATAGACATATGATAAAAATGTTTGGTACATCTGTTGCTATAACCTTCTCTGCAGTTAAGAATTTTGTGCCACATTGGGCGTTTTAAGGGGTTTTGCCGGAGCGTATGGCAAAAGTTATCATTCCCTCCTCGATAAAGGCTGTTGACTTCCACAACAGCCTTTTTTTTATACGGCAGGGCCGACATTTTTGTCGCAGAAACTCCTTGACATTCCTTGTTATTTTATTATATTGAATGCCTGAACATCCGCTGAAATGCATTTCAGTACACCAGATTCCGGAGTAGCTCAATGGTAGAGCGGGTGGCTGTTAACCACTAGGCTGGGGGTTCGAGTCCCTCCTCCGGAGCCATCGGGATCCTTCAACCGGATCCTTTTTTTTACTCCGTTTTCCGCATGTGCATCCCCGGCTCAAATCTGTTTTCCGGCCATGATACGGTTTTTTTGTCCTGACCCGGTGGAACTGCATTTCCCTGGTAAAACACGGCACTTTTTAAGTTGACAATCATTGGGAGAATTGATATATTGACACATTAAAAAAGGCGTTTCATGGATGTCGCAGAGCTGAAGATCCGGGCGTTTTTGGGGTTGGGCACCAATCAGGGGGATCGGATCAAAACGCTTGACCGGGCAGTCAAAAACCTGGGGGCGTATTCCTGTATAACTTCTCTGCGTGTGTCACCCCTTTATGAAACCGCTCCCTGGGGGCTGAAAGATCAGCCGGGATTTATCAATCAGGTTGTGGAAATAGTCACCGGGTGCGGGCCGTATGACCTGCTGTCCATTGCTTTCGCGCTTGAAAATGCGGCCGGAAGAGAACGGACAGTCCGATGGGGCCCCAGAACACTGGACGTGGATATTCTCCTGTTCGGAAAACTGCGGATGCAGGATGAAGGGCTGCGCATACCGCATCCGCATCTGGCAGAACGTCGGTTTGTCCTCCGGCCGCTTGCCGATCTGGCGCCAGATCTGTGGGTGCCGGGCCATAACAGGACGGCCCGGGAGCTGCTGGATCGCTGCAATGACGACGGCGATATCGCGCTTTACAGACAGGAAGCAACGGATCCGTCATGAATAAAATATACTACATTGCAATCGAAGGCGTTATTGGTGTCGGAAAGACCAGCCTGGCCCGGCTGCTTGCCGAGAAAATGAATGCCAATCTTGTCATGGAACAGCCGGAGGAAAATCCATATCTGACTGATTTCTATCAGGATCCGCAGAGGTACGCATTTCAGGCCCAGCTCTTTTTTCTGCTCTGCCGGTACAGGCAGCTTCTGCATCTGCCGCAGCAGGACCTGTTTCATCCTTACCTGATCGCGGATTATGTCTTTGCCAAGGATAAAATCTTCGCTTTTCTGAATCTGGAACATCGGGACCTGATTCTCTATGAGCGCGTCGCGACACTTCTGGAAAAGGAGCTGCCCAAGCCGGATCTGGTTATTTATCTTCAGTCCAGCACGGAAAGACTCGTTGCCAATATCAAAAAACGGGACCGGAAATACGAACGTGAAATCAGTACAGAGTATATCCGGAATCTGAACGAGGCCTACAATCAGTATTTTTTCAGATACGATGAAACACCGCTGCTGGTCATCAATACATCGGAAATAGATTTCGTCAACAACGAGGATGATCTGGAGGATCTGCATCAGCAGATTCTGAATCCGCCCGGCGGAACACAGTACTATGTTCCCAGAACCAGAAATGGATGAACACGATGCTATTCAGAACATTGATGTTGTTTTTGGCGGGGTATTTTGCCTTTCATTTTTTCAAGGGGCTGTTTTCCGGCGAATCGCCCGGGCCTGCGGTCAGGGGCCGGAAGAAGAGCCAGCCCATGGATTTAAAGCGTGAGGATGTGGAAGATGCAAAATTCAGGGATATTGAGGAGGACTGATTTTATCAAACAGGGCATCTTTTCTTTATGATTAATTCAGCGATGATTCTCCAAATAAAACCTCCTGTCAACGGCACAGCATGGACCGCTTCAGGAGTTTTTTGTTATGAGGGGACCAGTCAATGAAAAAGCAGGTCGTTTTTACAGACAAGGCGCCTAAAGCCATCGGTCCGTACAGTCAGGCGGTTTGTATTGAATCCCGTCATCTCGTTTTTACGGCCGGGCAGATACCGGTCGATCCGGAAACGGGTGAGACCGTTGCCGGAGATATCCGGGACCAGACACGGCAGGTGCTGCAAAATCTTCAGGCGGTTCTGCAGGCTGCGGGCAGCGGTCTGGACCATGTGGTGAAGACCACGGTTTTCATGCGTGACATGAATGAATTCGCGCTGATGAATGAGGTTTATGCCACCTTCTTTAAAAAGGATGCACCCGCACGATCCGCTGTCGAAGTATCGCGGCTGCCAAAGGATGTACGGATTGAAATCGAATGTATTGCCGAATTATAGGAGCGACCGGCGGAATATTTAAAAAACCGATGCACTGCCAAACGGCCGGTATCGAAAATGTATTTCAATAAATCCGATGACAGAGGGAAACCGTGCTCCTTCCCTGATCATGGATCGTGGCCTGTGGCCGTGCTCCTCATCCTTTCGATCTGCGGAACAGCACTGCATGCCTTTGCACCTCCGGATTCCACTGGTTCGGGCGAACAGGTGATTCAGTCGACCACCGGAGCCATGCTGCGATCGGCCCTGATGCCCGGCTGGGGTCAGGCATACAATCATCAGTGGCTGAAGGCATTGATGGTTCTGGGTGCGGAATCCGGACTGGCAGGGAATGCCGTATATATGAACCGAAAGGCCCTGGTCAGTCAAACCGATGATGAGCGGGAATTTTACAGGCACAACCGCAATACCTTCGTCTGGTGGTTTGCGGCCGTTTACATGCTTAACATACTCGATGCGTACGTTGATGCCCATCTTTTTCAGTTTGATGTCGGTCCGGTTCTGGATCCGGCTGCTGAATTCCGTATCGGGCCGCAGGACTTCAGGGTCGGTCTTACGTTTCGTACGCCTCTCTGACGATATATGGTCAGGCATGACATCATTCAGCCGGAAAGAGAACAAACCCGAATGCAGGACACAGATTCATATCTGAAAATCGATCTGCCGCCCATCGCCTCTGAGCGCATGCATCGTCTTCCTCCGTATCTGTTCGGTAAAATCAATGCCCGAAAGCTCGAGCTGCGCCAGCAGGGCGTGGATGTCATCGATCTCGGTATGGGCAATCCCAATGATCCCACACCGGATTCGATTGTGAAGAAGCTGCAGGAAGCGGCCACGGATAAACGCAATCAGAGATACTCGGTATCTGCAGGCGTCCGGAACCTGCGGTGTGAACTGGCCCGTTTTTACGACCGCCATTTTCAGGTTGGTTTGAATGCGGATACAGAGGTGATCGCCACGATCGGATCCAAGGAGGGATTCAGTCATCTGTGCCTGGCAACCCTGGGTCCCGGTGACGTGGTGCTGACCCCCACACCTTCGTTCCCGATTCATATTTATGCCGCTGTCATCGCCGGCGCCAATGTGATCGGCGTTTCCCAGAACGAAGGTGAAGCGCAGCTTCTGAAAAATATTGCACATACGTGTGAAAACCTGTTTCCCAGGCCGAAAATACTGATGCTGAACTATCCGAACAATCCCACCACCATGTGTGTCGGCACCGGTTTTTTCAAAGAAGTGGTGGCCCTGGCCCGAAAATACGGATTTTATATTATTCATGATTTTGCCTATGGGCTGACCACGTTCGATCAGTACCGGGCACCGAGTATTCTCGAAGTGCCCGGAGCCAAGGACCTGGCCGTGGAAACCATGACCCTTTCCAAAGGGTATAATATGGCGGGATGGCGAACCGGTTTTGTGGCAGGAAACGCGGATATGATTCGTGTATTGGCGAGTATCAAGGGATACTACGATTACGGCATTTTTCAGGCCATTCAGATTGCCTCGGTGATTGCACTGCGTGAAGGGGATGCATTTCTCAACGAACAGGCAAAAATATATCAGGACCGCAGGGATTTTCTTTGTGACGGGCTGAACCGGATCGGATGGGCGGTCGAAAAACCGATGGCCACGATGTTCGTATGGGCCCGGATTCCTGAAAAATACAGCGAAGAAGGATCCATTGCCGTATCATTGAAGGCACTGGAAAAGGCCCATGTGGCCATTTCCCCCGGACGGGGTTTCGGCGAGGACGGCGAGGGATTTGTAAGAATCGCTTTGGTCGAGAACGAACAGAGGCTGCGTCAGGCCGTGCAGCAGTTGAAGCGGGAGTTCCCTCAGTAAGGCTGCATCGGGGAGAATAAACGGATTTCAGACGAACGCCGGAACACGGGTGTACTTGTATAAAAACGCGGAATGAAATGACCATGATAAAGGACCGGTGCACGCCTGTGTTTTCCAGTAAAAAAGGGGCAATATCATGATGCGAGACGAAGCTTTTAATCTGGTCAAACAGCATGTTTCCAATAAGAATCTGATCAAGCATATGCTGGCCACCGAGGCGGTTATGGGAAGCCTGGCCAGACATTTGGGTGAAAATGAAACGGAATGGAAACTGGCCGGCCTGCTTCATGATCTGGATTACGACAAGACCGTGGATCATTTCGAGAGGCATGGTTTGCTGACCGCGGAGCTGTTGTCATCCCATGATATATCCGAAGCGGTGATACAGGCCATCAAGAGCCATCCCGGACATTTTCCGCGTGAAAGCGCAATGGACAAGGCCCTGTATGCGGCGGATCCTGTGACCGGATTGATCGTGGCCGCGGCGCTGATGCACCCTTCGAAAAAACTCAAAAATGTCGATGTTACCTTTGTCGAACGCCGGTTTCAGGAAAAACGCTTTGCAGCCGGTGCGGACAGGGACCAGATCCGAAGCTGTGAAACACTCGGGCTCGGCCTTTCCGAGTTCATAGCGCTGTCGCTCAGGGCCATGCAGGAAATAGACGGGGAACTGGGGCTTTAAATGCGGCGATGCCTGATATGGCTGTTGCTATTCTCTTTGGCTTTGCCGGGCATGGCCCGGGTGCCGTCTCCGGAAAATGAAACCGGGAACGTTCTTCCGGATGCATGTACGGATCACTGGCTGGCCCGGGACAAGGCATTGCATTTCGCAGGAAGCCTGGCAGCGACAGTCATGTCCGGGCTGTGGACCGACAGGCAGCTGGGATATCATCATGATGGGGTTCTCACGGCCGGTGCCGGGATATCCCTGCTTTTCGGTGTATCCAAAGAGATGAACGACATGGAGCGGCCTGGCAATCATTTCTGCTGGAAGGATATCGTTGCGGATATCCTGGGTGTTTTTACCGGGTTGCTGGTACTGGAAACGATGATCGGCGGATGAACAGCGAATATCATGAAATGACCGGTGCCGTTCACCTGCATTCCGATTTTTCGGACGGTACGCTCTCGATTCCCGAGATTGCATCGATTGCCGGTGAAAAGGGGCTGAACTATCTCATGTTCAGTGATCACAACACCCTGGCACCCAAGCATCAGGGGCTGGAAGGATGGTACGGGGATGTCCTGGTGCTCATCGGTTGTGAGCTGAACGATCCCCATGACCGAAATCATTATCTGGCCTTCCGCATCGACCGGGAAATCGCCGAGGGACAGTGGCCTGAACAGTATGTCCGGCAGGTTCGTGAAGCGGGCGGATTCGGTGTGATAGCCCATCCGGCTGAAAAACGGAATTTTTCCGAAGCCTATCCGCCGTATCCCTGGACCGCATGGCATGTGGACGGATTCGACGGTATTGAAATCTGGAACCAGCTGTCCGAGTGGGCCGAAGGCGTCACACGGCGTAACCTGCTCTGGCGCCTGCTTCATCCCCTTCGGTCCATCCGTTTTCCCGTGTGGGAGACCCTGGAAAGATGGGACCAGTTGAACCGGGGGAAAAGGATTGTCGGAATCGGCGGAATCGATGTGCATGCACACCGTTTTAAAGTATTTAAATTGTTTCCGGTAGAGATTTATCCGTACAAGGTGCAGTTTAAATCCATACGGACACATCTGCTGGTGAAAGCGGATCTGAATCCGGAAATGACTTTCCGGGATGCTGAATCGCATGTGTATGAAGCCCTGAGTCAGGGGCGGTGTTTTATTTCGAATCATTCTCTGGGAGATGCCTGCGATTTCAGATTTTCAGCCGTCAGCAGTGATAAATGCTACCCCATGGGAAGCAGGCTGGTTAATGAGCCCCCGGTCCGGCTGCTGGCTTCGATGCCCGCAAAAGCGTCCATCCGGCTGCTGTGGAACGGCAGCATTATCCGCGAAGCCGGAGCACGGGTTCTGGAACATCAGGTGATCAGGCCGGGTGTATACCGAATCGAAGTGTTTCGTAAGCGCCGCGGCTGGATCTACTCGAACCCAATTGTCGTGGAGCCTGGGGCGAATGACTAGTGAAAAACCTGTCATTCCATTTTGTTTAAAGTGGACAGCGGGAAATAATTGGTCCCAATCGTCGTAGAGGCGTAATCGAATATCTTTGAAAGCACGAATGGTCGGATAATAAAAAGGATAAGCGGGTGAAAAAGATTGGTCCCAATCGTGATTGAATCCTGAAGCAATGGTCAATAAAGAGAAAGCGTGTCTATGGACGATTTCAAAGAGTTTTGCGGTATTATCGGTATAACCAATCATGACGAAGCCGCTGAAATGGCTTATCTCAGTCTGTATTCCATGCAGCATCGCGGTCAGGAGGGAGCCGGTATCATCAGTTCGGACGGCAGGCAGGTGTATCGTCATGTGGGTCTGGGCCTGATCAACGAAGTTTTTGAGAAGGCGGAAACCATCCGTGGTCTGAAGGGGCGAATGGCCATCGGGCATACCCGGTATTCAACGACAGGATCGAACAGTGAGGCGAACGTGCAGCCCATCTGCGTGAATTCGAAGGACGGACCCCTGGCACTGGCGCATAATGGAAACCTGGTCAATTCAAAGCGGCTGCGGGATAAACTTCAGCAGGAGGGAGCGATTTTCCAGACCACGACGGACAGTGAAATCATTGTTCACCTGATATGCAGGTCGCAGGCGCCCCGGTTCCTGGACAGGATCCAAGAAGCGCTGCGGCAGCTGCGTGGCGCCTTTTCCCTCCTGATCATGACACCCGAAATGCTGATTGCGGCCAGGGATCCCCACGCAATTCGTCCGCTTGCCCTTGGTAAAGCCGTGGATTCTCTGGTTATCGCTTCTGAAACCTGTGCCATGGATCTGATCGGGGCCGAATATATCAGGGATGTGGAACCGGGAGAATTGATCGTTATCGACAAAGAGGGGATGAAAAGCGAATCCATCGGACAGGCCCCCTGCAGAAAACACTGCATCTTTGAATTTATCTATTTTTCGAGGCCGGACAGCCGTATCTTCGGAGAATATGTGGATAAAACCAGGCGGAAACTGGGCAAGCAGCTGGCCCAGGAGCATCCCGCGGATGCGGATATCGTGATTTCCGTTCCCGATTCCAGCAATACGGCCGCTCTGGGTTTTGCCAGACGGATGGATCTCAAGTTTGAACTGGGATTGATACGCAATCATTATATCGGCCGGACATTCATTCAGCCTCATCAGGAAATCCGGGATTTCAACGTTAAAGTCAAGTTCAATCCGGTCGGCGGCGTGCTGCAGGACCGCCGGGTGGTTGTGGTGGAAGATTCCATTGTGCGCGGAACCACGCTGCGGCTTCTGACCAGCATGCTGCGTCGGGCAGGCGCCAGAGAGGTGCACATCCGCGTCAGTTCGCCGCCGGTGAGGTTCCCCTGTTATTACGGCATGGATTTTCCGACGCGCGATGAGCTGATCGCCAATACCAAAACCGTACAGGAGATACAGGCGTTTCTGAATGTCGACTCTCTGGGGTACCTTTCACTCGATGGCCTGCTCGAAGCGGCACCGGGGGATCCGTGTCACTATTGTACAGCCTGTTTCAATGGAGATTATCCGGTTCCGGTGGATGATTTCAGCAAAACGCAGCACGAATCGTAAACAGACCTGAGAAGAGTCGCCTGATCGTTTCTCCTGTTTTCCGGCGATACGGAGAAGCCGTTCAGCAAATATCCGGAGGAAAGGGTGACAACACATTCACCGCCGAGATGGGTGAAAATGTTCGATTATGTTTTTCTTGTCCGTCCCACGCTGATGTATCCGATCTGGATCTATTTCCTCTGCGGATTCTGGAGCGGACAGCGCTGGCCCGTGGTGGCGCATGTGACCACACTGCATGCTGTGATGATCGGGACCGGATTGACACTGGTCATGGCCGCGGTTTCGATATTCAACCAGATCCGGGATGCCGAAACGGACAGGATAAACCGCAAACTGTTTTTAATCTGTGACGGGCATGTTCCGGTCAGAACTGCCTATATCGAAGCCCTGATCTGCGGACTGCTTGGCGTGGCTATCGGATGGATGGCTGAATTACGTGCCGGCGTCATGCTGGCTTTCGCCCTTTTCATGGCCGGTTATCTGTACAGCTTTCCTCCCGCAAGAATGAAGGACAGACCGATCGGCGGCTTGCTCGTCAATGGATTCGGCGGCCTGATCGTGTTTATTCTGGGATGGATCTCTGCAGGCGGCGCCGGCTGGTTCCCTCTGCGCAGCCTGACCTATTTTGGCGGTTTCAGCGCTGTGATGCTGAATACAACGATGCCGGACATGAAGGGGGACAGGGAAACAGGTAAAATTACGTTCCCGGTGAAATACGGCGTCAGACCGACCGTGATCTGGGCCCTGATCGTCGAAGTGATCACTGTTTGTGCGGCTTTTTATTTTCACGAATGGATACTGTTCTTCCCGGGGCTCGCGATGGTGCCGTTTTTTATTTACGCATTGACCAAAAAGCATGTAGCCGACGTCATTCGTGCCACCAAGTATTCCGTGTTCGCAATGGCCATCGCCATTTGCTGGGTTTTCCCCTGGTTTTTAATCCCGATGTGGCTGATCTTTTTCGGATCGCGCTGGTATTACCGGAAACGGTTCGGATTTGATTATCCCAATCTGAAAAGCGGATGACTCAACCGCTGCCGCGGCGGTCATGACGTATTTTCATCACCGTGAGAAGAAAGGCTGGAAAACCGGATGCATCAGACAAAGCGCATATGGACCGTTCCCAACGGCATGACTTTTATGAGGCTGGTGTTTCTGTTCCCGATTCTCTGGTGCCTCATGCATCAATTGAGGTCATATGCGTTTTTACTGGCCATTTTGAGTATTCTCACGGACCTTACGGATGGATGGGTGGCCAGAAAGCTGAATCAGACATCGGATCTCGGCCGTATTATGGATCCTGTGGTCGATAAAATAAATATCATGGCGGTCGCTTTTTTTCTGGCTATTTCACCGCATTACGATCTGCCCTTATGGTATTTTACCGTTATTGCGGGCCGGGAAATCCTGATTATGGCCGGGGGTTGGATCGTGATCCGGCGAAAAAAAACGGTGCCCGAATCCAACCGGCCGGGGAAATGGTCCGCTTTCGTTTCCGGTCTCATGATCGCCTGCTTTATAATCGGGTGGCAGCCATGGGCATGGATCCTGCTGTGGATCAGTCTGTCTCTGACCGCGGTTTCCACCTGTGTGTATGCTGCCGTTTTGTTCCGGACCCTTCGGCCTGAGCGATAAAAGAGGACATGCATGGCAATTTTTCAACCCTGGAACAGGGGACTTCGTAAAACAAGGAAAAATGTATTTTCCAGGATCGCGCAGATTTTTCAGAACAAAACGGTCCTGTCCGATGACATGCTGGAGGAAATCGAGGCGCTGCTGATCGAGAGCGATGCGGGCGTGGAGACTTCCCAGAGCCTGATCGACGCATTGAAATCCCACCAGTTTTCATCCGATACGGGATCCGGTCAGCCGGAAGACCAGGTCATGCGGTTCCTGAAGCGGACAATACAGGAGATGCTGAAGGAAGATGATCCCGGCAGCATCCGGGAAACGGCCAGGCCGCTCGTGATGCTGGTCGTGGGGGTCAACGGGTCCGGAAAAACGACCACGATAGGAAAACTGGCCTGGAACATGAAGGATTCCGGACGGACCGTTCTTGTGGCCGGAGCCGACACGTTCAGGGCCGCTGCCGGTGAACAGCTCGATGTCTGGGCCAAACGGGCCGGTGTGGATTGCATCAGGCAGACGACCGGAGCCGATCCCGCATCCGTGGCCTTCGATGCGCTCGAAGCTGCCGTTGCCCGCGGTGTGGATGTGCTGCTCGTGGATACAGCCGGCAGACTGCATAACAAGGTGAACCTGATGGAGGAATTGAAGAAAATTTCCAGGGTGCTCGGAAAACGGCTGCCCGGCGCGCCTCATGAAATTGTGCTCGTGCTTGATGCCACAACCGGGCAGAACGGGCTGAGACAGGCCGAACAGTTCGCCCGGGCCGTGGGAGTGACACAGGTCGCACTGACCAAACTCGACGGCACGGCCCGTGGCGGCATCGTGCTGGCCATCAAAAATACGCTCGGAATCCCCGTGAAATGGGCAGGAGTCGGTGAAGGCATCGGGGACCTCCTTCCGTTCGATGCCGAAGCGTTCGCCGAAGGCATGCTGGGCGAGGGGAAGGACGGATAATCCATGCCGGGCGACTATCGGAACAAGCATTTTTGTCTCGTCACGCTGGGCTGCCCGAAGAATCAGGTGGATTCCGAGGTGCTTGCCGCGCTTCTCTCCGGCCGGGGCGCGAATCTTGTCGAAAACGCCGATGATGCGGATGTTATCCTGATCAATACCTGCGGATTTATCGAAGACGCCAAGCAGGAGTCCATCGATACCATTCTGCAGGCCATACAGATGAAAAACGCTTCCGGCAACAGGGAAGTGTATGTGTGGGGGTGCCTTTCCGAAAGATACAAAGATCAGATCGGGGCTGAAATTCCGGAGGTGGACGGCTTTTTCGGTGTCGAGGCTTTCGGACAGATGGGGACATATTTCCTGGGTGAAACTGCTGTGCCGGAACCTGAAATATACGGAAAACGTATTTTGACCACGCCCTCCCATGTGGCGTATCTGAAAATTGCGGAAGGATGCGATCATGACTGTACGTTCTGTGCCATTCCGCAGTTCAAGGGCCGCTACCGCAGCCGAAGTCCGGAAAGTCTGGTCGATGAAGCGGCCGCGCTTGCCGAAAGGGGTGTGAAGGAGCTGATTCTCATCGCCCAGGATACAACGCGCTACGGCACGGACCTGCCCGTCAGAACGACGCTGACGGACCTCCTGTTAAAGCTCACGCGGTTGAACGGAATTCAATGGATACGCATCATGTATGCGCATCCCGGCCATGTGGATGACGGTCTTATCGAAGTGATGGCCGGCGAGGACAAGATCTGCCGGTACCTGGACATGCCTCTGCAGCATATTGCCGAACCCATGCTCCGGTCCATGGGCAGGGGAGGCAGCAGGACGTCGATCGAACGGCTGATCGACCGCTGCCGGAACCGGATCTCCGGACTGGTGCTGCGTTCCGCATTCATCGTCGGGTTTCCGGGTGAAACGCCTGCGTATTTCAATGAACTGCTCGATTTTATCCGGAATGTGAAATTCGAACGTCTTGGCGCGTTTATTTATTCTCCTGAAGAGGGAACACCCGCCTTTGCCATGGAGAATTCCGTGAACCGAAGCACAGCCGAAGCCCGTTATCATCGGCTGATGCAGGAACAGATGGAAATTTCCGAGGCGCTGAACGATTCGCTGATTCATACGGTTCAGCGGGTGATGATCGATGAATACGATTCCGGACAGGCATTGTATATCGGACGCACGCAGGGCGATTGCCTGGAAATCGATCAGAATGTATGGGTCCGCGGACATGCGGATATCGGCCGTATCGTGCCCGTGCTGATAGAAAGCAGCGATCCGTATGACCTGTTTGGACATGTCAGGCCGGATCTGTAAACGATTATACGGCAGGGCCGTCCAATTACCGGCAGGACCGGTTTAAAACAGATCCGGATATAGAAGCAAAGGAGAAGAGTGATGAGATCGACGATCAGGTTTTGGATGAATATAACGGGGGCGGTTTTGATTCTTTGCGGAATGGCTTTCGGGCAGCTGCCTGAAATGCAGTTCAAGTCGGCTCAGGATGTGCCCGATTTTTTTTATGATATGATGACTGTGGCTTCTCAGGATTCCGGTTTGACCACGTTCCGTTTTTTCTCGAAAATCGCCTATGATGAACTCCAGTTTCTCCGGGAGGATAACAGGTATCATGCAAGATATGAATTATCCGTGACGGTTTTCGATCAGCACGGGGATCAGGCGGATGGCCGGATCGTTCAGCGTGAAATCTGGGTGGATTCGTATGAAGAGACCAATTCACGGCTGAATTTCGACGTTGCTGAAGTCAGTTTTGACTTGAAGCCGGCCGTTTATGAACTGCTGGTCGGACTGATGGATTTTGACAGCAGAAAAACCGGCCGCCGCAAGACGCGGCTGACCGTTCCGGAATACGGGAAAGACCAGCTGGAGATCAGCGGCATTATGCTGGCGGATCGCGTACTTCCGGATTCGACCGGCCGCCTGCGCGGCGTCCCCAACGTGATCGGAAATTTTGCCGATCAGCAGGAGTCCCTTTTTCTGTGGTTCGAGGTATACGATCATCTGGGTCTGGATTCGGTCCGTGTTCAAACCCGTATCTTTTCGCTGGGCGGGGACCTGATCCGGACCGCAGCTGATTTTTATCCGCTGGAAGGGGAACGCACCGAGCTTGTCATTCATATACCGCGGGAAGAACTGGGGGCCGGTCGGTACAAACTGGAGATCTGCATCGGCAAGGGTAAAACAGCCATATGCAAGGTCAGGGAACTGACCGTGCACTGGATGGGCATGCCCGCCTATGCCAACGACCTGGACAAGGCGATCGAACAGATGAAATACATCGCCTCAGGCAAGGAAACGAAGGCGATGAAGAAGGCCAGGGGGGAAGAGAAAACCCGGCTGTTCAGGGAATTCTGGAAAGAAAAAGATCCCACGCCGGCCACGGAAGAGAATGAAATTATGGAGGAGTATTACAGGCGCGTAGATTATGCCAATACCACGTTCGGCACGTTTCATGAAGGATGGCGTTCGGACAGGGGCATGGTATATATCATCCTGGGTGCTCCCAATGATATCGAACGGCATCCCTTTGAAGTCGATTCGAAACCCTATGAGATATGGTCCTACTATCAGTACAACAGACAGTTCATTTTTGTGGACCAGTCCGGCTTCGGGGATTATCACCTGATTTCTCCGTTCTGGGAAGTACTGAACGAAATTCGATAGGAGATCCATGTGAACCCATTGAAACTGGCCGTATTCGCCTCTGGCCGCGGATCCAATTTTCTGGCCATTCTGGAGGCTGCCAGGGCGGGACGTTTGTCTGCCGAGGTGAAGGTAGTGATCAGCAACAATCCGGAAGCGGGAGCCCTGGTGACGGCCAGAGAAAATAATATTCCGGCCATTGTGGTCAGTAAAAAGGATTATACCGACCGGACGGCGTTTGTACGGGCCATGCTGACGCCGCTTTCCGAGCACCGGGTGGAGATGGTTATCCTGGCCGGGTACATGAAAAAAATACCGCCCGAAGTGGTTGATGCGTTCGAACACCGCATCCTGAACATCCATCCGGCGCTTCTGCCTTCTTTCGGGGGACAGGGCATGTACGGGCATCACGTTCATGAGGCGGTCCTCGTGCAGGGATGCCGGGTGACAGGCGTCACCGTCCATCTTGTCGACCGGGATTATGACCGCGGACCCATTGTGGCCCAGCGCTGTGTGCCCGTGGAAGAGGGAGATACGCCGGATACACTGGCCGCGCGTGTTCTCAAAGTCGAGCATCAGATTTTTTCGGAGTCCATTCAGCTGTTTGCGGAGGGCCGCGTGACAGTGACCGGCGGCAGGGTCCGGATCCGGCCCTGAAGTTTTTTCCCCTGAAATTGGCATTTAGAGAAAAATATCATTACATTGTATGGACGATGCGGATTGAACGACATCATGTCTGATTCAGGCTGAACGGGGGTTGTGATCCGTTATATCTGTCTTTCAGCAAGGAGGAACGATTGGCCGGAACAAAAAGGGCATTGATCAGTGTGTCGGATAAAAAAGGACTCGCGGAATTTGCTGCGGGCCTGGCGGATCTCGGGATCGAGATTGTCTCCACCGGCGGTACGGCAAAACTGCTGAACGAAAACGGCATTCCGGTGATTCCCGTCGATTCTGTGACGGGTTTTCCGGAGATGATGGACGGCCGGGTGAAAACCCTGCATCCGAAAGTACATGGCGCCTTACTCGGTTTGAGAGACAATCCCGATCATGCGGCCAAAGCCGAAGAAATGGGCATTCAGTGGATCGATCTTGTGGTGGTCAACCTGTATCCGTTCGAGCAGACCGTGGCCAAACCGGATGTCACATTGGAAGACGCAGTCGAGAATATCGATATCGGCGGACCGACCATGCTGCGCAGTGCAGCCAAAAATTTCAGATTCGTTACCGTGGTCACGGATCCGGCCGATTACGGCGCGGTTCTGGATGAGATCAAAGCGAACGGGGCCTGTTCCGAGGATACGCGCCGGCGGCTGGCCGCCAAAGTATTCAGGCGGACTGCGGATTATGACAGTGCCATCGACCGGTATCTCTCAGAGGTTCTGCTGGATGAACCGGTGATCCGGATGCGCTTCGGTCAGGGCCAAAAGCTCCGTTACGGTGAAAACAGCCATCAGGCGGCCATGTTTTTTGCGGATGAAAAAACCGGTGAATCATCCGTGGCCCATGCGGATATTCTGAGCGGCAAGGAAATGTCGTTCAATAATTACGTGGATGCGGATGCCGCTTATGAGGCCGTAAAAGATTTAAAGGGGCAAACCGGTGTGGCCGTGATCAAACATACGAATCCCTGCGGTTTAGCCACCGGGTCGTCGGCCGGTGAGGCATTGATCCGTGCATGGGCGGGTGATCCCATTTCTGCTTTCGGCTCGGTCATTGCCTGTAACACGGCCGTTGATATCGAGTTCGCCAGGTTTTTAAAGGGCAAAGACGTCACCCATATCGGATATATTGTCGACAAGGGCAAACTGAAACCCCAGGAAGTCCCTTCCAAATTTGTCGAAGTGATCGTGGCCCCGGATTACACGCCTGAAGCGCTGGCGCTTCTGGAAAAAACGGCGTCCCTTCGTCTGTTGAAGACCGGGCCCTCCTTCGGGGCTGACGATGCCAAGACCTACCGGAAGATTACGGGCGGACTCCTGGAGATGGACCGTGATCTGGCTGTTTTTGATTCTTTCGATGTGGTCACCAAAAAGGCTTTTGACGGGAAGAAAAAAGACCTGGCACTGTTCACCTATATTGCCTGCAAACACACCAAATCCAACGCCATCGTTCTGGGCCGGGAATATGCTCCCGGAAAGTATCAGGTGATCGGCATGGGCGCGGGCCAGCCCAACCGTGTGGATTCATTGCGCAAACTGGCCGTGACCAAGGCGACCGAAAATCTGGCTATCGAGTATGACCTGATAAAACCGGAGACGGATTTCGATACATACTGCCGGACCGCATTCGGGGAAATGGTCATGGCGTCGGATGCTTTTTTCCCCTTCGACGATACGGTGCGCGCAGCCGCTGAATTCAATATCGGATATATCGTTCAGCCCGGCGGATCCAAGCGCGATCAGGACAGCATCGATGCCTGTGATGAACTGGGTATGGCCATGGCCCTGACCGGGTTGCGGCATTTCAGACATTAAACCGGCGATTCGTTTCCCATGAAACGCTTCAGATTTATTGCCGTCCTCATCATTTTCTTCTGTACCATTGAAATCACTGCCCGGGAAAACACATATCCCTGGCTGGGCAGTCACCGCAGAATCACTTTCCGCGTCCGGGACATTCCGTTGCCCGACGGATTCGAACGGACCGTTTACGAAGCCGGCTCTTTCGGGGACTGGCTTCAGGACCTGCCGATCAGGAAGGGTCAGAAAAAGGTCCGGCTCTACAACGGTCAGTGGAAAACCAATCAGTCGGCCCATGCCTATATTCTGGACATGGACATCGGTGATGAAAATTTACAGCAGTGTGCGGACACGGTAATCCGGCTCTATGCGGAATATCTGTATTCCATCGGAGCGTATGACCGTATTGCATTTCGTTTCACCAGCGGGGACCTGTTCCGGTACAAAGCATGGAGAATCGGCATCAGGCCGAAGGTGACGGGGGACAGGGTCATCTGGGAGAAAACCGCGAAGACCGATACGACGTATCAGGGATTCAGGGAGTATCTGAATGTGGTTTTCCTGTATGCGGGAAGCCATTCGCTTTCCCGGGAGCTGAAAAGCGTGTATCCGCCCGACCGGATGGAAATCGGACACGTGTTCATCAGGGGGGGATTCCCGGGGCATGCGATGATTGTCGTGGATATGGCTGTTCACCCGAAATCCGGAAGAAAAATTTTTCTTCTGGTTCAGGGGTATATGCCGGCTCAGGATGCGCATGTGCTGCGTAATCCGAAAAACAGGCTTCTCAGCCCCTGGTTCGAAGTCCGGCCCATGAAACGGCTGTTTACGCCTGAGTACAATTTTAACTGGATGGATTTGAAGTGTTTTCAGGAATGACAGGGCCTGTCCGGGCGGCATCGCGGCTTCCCTGACAAGAAACCGTTTTATCTCTCATGAGAATTCCTTATATTATATGACTGTCCGGACCGGAATTTTTACAGTTCGCGCGTCAGGAGACGGAACACTCAACCTTATGCGGCCGTAAACGAAACCGCGGGGGACACTTACAGCGGTTTTGCACAGCGAACGCGTTCTGATTTTCAGGAGGAACCATGCATCCCAATATTGTACAGATTGGGCCGTTTGTGATTCACTGGTATGGATTGATGCTGTCGCTTTCTTTTCTGTTCGGTATTTATCTGTCCATGTTTCGTGCCACAAAACGCGGTGTGGATAAAAATGCCATCATGGATCTGGCGATTATTATTGTGCTGTGCGCCATTGTCGGATCGCGGCTGCAGTATGTACTGACGCATCTCGAAGAATTCAGCGGCCACTGGCTGGATGTGATCAATCCAGTGCAGAGTGACGGCACAGTGGGCATCGGCGGATTGTCCATGCTGGGGGGTGTGCTGCTTTCAATCGCCGGCCTGATCGTGTTTGCGTGGGTCAAAAAACTGAATCTGCTGGTTCTGGGTGATATCGTATCGCCCGGATTTGGCCTGGGTATCGGCCTCACACGTATCGGATGCTTCATGGTGGGCTGCTGTTTCGGCAAAGTCTGTCATCATCCGTGGGGCGTTGTTTTTCCCAGCCATAGTATACCGGCATCCATATCGGAGCTGGCTGGCCAGCCCATCCATCCCACACAATTATACGCATCCCTGTACGGCTGGGTGATTCTGGCCACGGTACTGCTGCTGGACCGTAAGAGGCGGTTTAACGGATTCATTCTCTCCGTATTCTTTATCATGTACGGCGTGGCCCGCTTTCTGGTGGATTTTGTCCGGTATTACAACGATTCCCTTTTTCCGCTGTTCGGCCGATTATGGACCGTCAATCAGGCCATTTCAGCAGGCATGGTCCTGGCCGGCATACTGATGCTTGTATTTCTGCCCAGAGAGAATAAAACATCCGGCCGCATGCTTTAAAAAAGCGGGGCCGGTCGCACCGCATCATGGTTTAAAAACCGAGGTCCGTTTACTTCATGAATCTGTATGCCAAAATTCTGGGATTTATCAAGCCCTTCTGGAAGCTGATTGTGGCTTCCACGCTTCTGACGTTTTTCTATGTGCTCTTCAACAGTGTTTCGCTGTGGGTTACCGTGGATCTGGTCAAGGAACTGTTCACTCCCGAACCTGCTGTGACAGCGAAAGTTACGGAACCGCCGGCCGATCCGGATGCCGGATCCGGCGACCGGCTGAATATGATCCGGCAGAAGGCCGATTTGTATAACCGGCTGAACCGGGCCGTGAAATCAGTCATTATACAGGAAAACAGGGACAGTACACTGAAAATTGTCTGTCTCCTGATTTTTCTTTCCTTTTTTCTGAAAAACGTGGTCTTCTACTTCCGGCGGGTCCTGATCTCGATCATAGAGCTGAATGTGACCATCAATATACGCAACAAGATAATGGAATCCCTGATTTATCAGCCGATCGCCTTTTTTGAGAAACGGCATTCCGGTCAATTGGCATCCGTGGTTTTCAATGATGTCAAATCCGTCAATCTGGTTCTCAAGGATTCGTTTGGCAAAATGCTCATGACGCCCATGCAGATCCTGACCAATATGGTTCTGATGTTTATTTTCAGCTGGCAGCTGACGCTTTTCACCTTTATTATCGTTCCGGTGTCAGGATCGTTTATCTATAAAATCGGTCAGAGCATCCGGAGAAAAAGCCGGCGTGTGTTCCAGCAGATTTCCTTTGTGATGGCCACATTTCATGAAACCATCTCGGCCCTGCGCATCGTCAAGGCGTTTACGGGTGAATCCAGTGAGAAGGAAAAATTCATCAGGGAAAACAAGAAATTTTATCATTTTAATCTTCGTGCCAATAAACTGAATTTTCTGACATCCCCGTTCAATGAAACGATGGGCGCATTTATGGGTGTTGTGCTTTTGTGGTACGGCGGGCATATGATATATGCAGATTCCGGTCTTGATGCGGAAAAATTCATGCGTTTTCTGGTTTTCCTGTTTGCCTCATTCTCCCCGATGAAAGAACTGGCGAATATTCATAACGAGATTCAGACGGGTATGGCAGCCGCCGAACGCATTTTCGACATCATTGAATCACCGGCTGAAATCTACGAGACACCCGATTCCGTTTCCTTCGATGGCTTCAGGGACAGGATCGAATATAATCATATCACGTTTCAATATACGCAGGAGAATCCGGATATTTTAAAGGATGTCTCCCTCGAAATCAAAAAAGGAGAGACGGTGGCCCTTGTGGGCCCGAGCGGTTCAGGAAAAACCACGCTGGTCAATTTGCTGCCGCGTTTTTATGAGATCCAGGACGGATGCATCCGGATTGACGGTACCGATACCAAAAAATACTCTCTGATTTCACTGCGGCGGCAAATTGGTATCGTCACGCAGGATCCCATTTTGTTCAACGACACCATACGGGCCAATATCGCCTATGGCAACAGGCAGGCGACCGAGCATGAGATTATTGAAGCGGCCAGGGTGGCCAATGCCATGGAATTTATCAGCCGCATGGACCAGGGTCTGGACAGTGTGATCGGAGAAAGAGGCGTGACGCTGTCCGGGGGTCAGAAGCAGCGGCTTTCCATCGCCCGCGCCATTCTCAAGAATCCGCCCATACTGATCCTCGATGAGGCCACTTCGGCACTGGACACCGAATCGGAACGGCTTGTGCAGGATGCGATTGACAAGCTGATGAAGAACAGGACGGTCCTGGCGATTGCGCACCGGCTTTCCACAGTGATCAATTCGGATAAAATTGTCGTGATGCAGAACGGGCGGATCGTGGGGCTGGGACCGCATACGACACTGATCAAGACATGTCCGCTTTACAAGATGCTGTATGAAATGCAGTTTATGGATGGATCCGGGAAAGAGGAATCGTGACACCCGGCGTTTTATCCGCCGACCCGGATTGTACGGCATCGCCGCAGGTTTTTCCCCTGATGTCCTAAACCTGATTTCCGCCGCTGTTTTGCCCGGTTTATGACCTGGCCTGATCCGTTTCCGGTCAACCGCATCGTTCGACCGGACAGGTCCGCGGCTTTTTGAATCTGAGCAGCGAACGCATTCCCTGCTGCCTGCAGCGGGGAATGCGCGCGAATATCAATTATTTTTTCTTTACAGATGAAGATTCCCAGTGGCCTGCCGCGGGGAGCTTCAAATCAGGACCGGGAACCTGTGGACCGGTTTGCCCCGGGAATCAGCTCATTTGCTGTTATTTCGCAAATCCAGACACGGAAACCTGCTGCATGCCCTGCAGGGCACTTAATTTGCTGCCCTGACCTGGTTGGGCGGACGCGGCGGTATCGGGATTGTCTGCCGGAACGGGAATAGAGCGCTGCGGACGTTCCGGAAGGGAAAACGGGCCCGCGGCATATGCCCGGATCTGCGGCAGGGCGGCAGAGGAAGGACACAAATATCTTGATTTTTTCACGTGTTTTTGCTACATTTAACTAAGGATTGCCCGGGATAAACGGCAAAAGGAGGGCGTAATGCGTCGGGAATATCGAAATCTCTTGATAGCTGTTGTGATTGTGTTTGCTGGATCATTGATTTTAAGCGGATGCGCTACCACGGGTCAGAATTACAACAATTCATCGGATGAAATGGCCAATATCGACGATTTGCTCGGACTCGGGGAATCCGGCGATGAAACGATCGGTGAAGACGATGTTCTCCAGATGCTGGGTATTGCGGAAGAAGCGGCCATCGACAGTGAATTCGAACAGCTGGGAACGTCGGAAGCCGGTTCTCCGGCTGTGGAAAGCGAGGTTCAGCAGCTTGAGGTTCAGCAGAACCAGCTCGATGCCCAAACCAGAAACCTTCAGGACCGGATCTCCGAACAGGAACAAAAGATTGCGTCCCTGCAGACAAATACACCGGCTTCGCAAGCCTCTCAGGCACAGTCCTCGGCCTTCAGCTCCCAGTATCAGAATGCGCTTCAGACGTATCGTTCCCGGCATTATCAGTCCGCAATACAGCAATTTGAAGGTCTGCTTGCTCAGAATTCAAGACACAGCCTTTCCGACAATGCCCAGTACTGGATCGGTGAATCCTATTACGGACTGGGTAATTATCAAAAGGCGATAACCGCTTTTGAAAAAGTCTTTACCTTCAGCAATTCCAACAAAGACGATGCGGCACAGCTGAAGCTGGGTCTGTGTTACATGAAACTGAATGATCCGGCCAAGGCAAGGCAGGAACTGCAGAAGCTTATCGACAATTATCCGACCAGCGAATCTGTGAGTCTGGCTCGCAGATTGCTGAGTCAGATACAATCGGCGCCTTAAGGCGGCGCTGACAGACGGAGCGAAAAAAGAACCGTCCTGCAGATCAGAATATTTGCATAATCGATCAACCAGTGTGGATGATGGGCCAATTGGGCCTGCGATCAGGACCCGATTCAATGCCATTTTTGGACATATGACCAATCTTGATCATTCCACGACGAGTGAGTGCTCCTTCCGTCCTGAGATATTCATATACCAATGATGGAGACAGAGGAAGGCCTTGACAGTGATTAAAATGCACTGAAAGGAACCAAGATGAAGAATCGATTAAAGGTCCTGATGGCGTTTTCAGAAGTATCGCCCTTTTCAAAAACGGGAGGTCTGGGCGATGTCGGCGGTGCCTTGCCGAAGGCGCTGAAGGACATGGGACATGATGTCCGGGTGATTACGCCGCAGTACCGAAGAATCAATGAACGAAAATATGTATTGCGTGATGTGATCCGTCTTCAGGGCATTGACATCCCGATGGCCGGCGAACAGATGACGGTGAATGTCAAATCCGCATTCCTGCCGCATTCGAAGGTCCAGGTCTATTTTATGGATTACCGCCCCTATTTTTTTCGTGAAGGGCTCTATATCAATCCAAAAACCAACACCGGCTATGAGGACAACCCACAGCGGTTTATTCTTTTCGCGAAGGGGATTCTGGAAACCCTGAGAAAACTTCAATGGCAGCCCGACGTGATCCATTGCAATGACTGGCAGACGGGTCTGATTCCTTTTTTTCTGAAGCATTATCATCAGGACGATCCTTTCTTTTCTAAAATATTTTCTCTTCTGACCGTTCATAACTTCGCTTTTCAGGGCAATTTCGATCCGGATTGCACAAAATTTTTAAACCTGCCGGCAGATTTCCATTTTGAGGGCAGCGATCTGGATATAAACGGTCAATGCGGTTTTCTGAAAGCCGGCTTGCTGAATGCCGATGGCGTGAACACGGTCAGTGAAAGACATGCAAAGGAAGCGGCCGGATCCGAAAAATTTGGCTTTGGGATGGAAAAGGTGCTGAAAAAGCGGAAGGACGCGCTGGAAGGCATCCTGAACGGCATCGATGAACAAGTATGGAACCCGGGGACGGACGGTCTTATCAAACAGAATTACACGGCGGAGGATTTGTCGGGAAAGGCCGAATGCAGACAGGCCCTGCTCGAAGAATTCAATCTCCGGTCATTTCCGGATGCGCCTGTCATCGCCATGATTTCGCGCCTTACCGAACAGAAGGGGCTGCAGCTCGTTCAGGAAAGTTTCGAAGCAATGATGGGAATCCCGGTCAATCTGATCGTTCTGGGTTTGGGGGAGGACCGGTATCATGCATTCCTTAAGAAAATGAAGTCCAGGTTTTCCAAGCAGTTTTCAGTGCACTTTAAATTTGATGATACCATGGCCCATCGTATTATGGCAGGCGCGGATATGTTTCTGATGCCATCCCTCTATGAGCCCTGCGGCCTGACGCAGATGTATGCTCTGAAGTACGGCACAGTTCCTGTCGTTTTTGAAACCGGCGGTCTCGCGGATACGGTCCGGTCCTTTGAAAACGGCGCTTCCAGGGGGAATGGATTCATATTCGGCAAGGCCAATGATAAAACGCTCATGAAAACGGTGAAACAGGCGGTTTCCGTATATCGCGATACCAAAAAATGGAATCAGCTGATGGTACGGGGCATGCTTGAAAATTTCTCCTGGGAAAAGGCGGCCGAGCGTTACGTGGACCTGTATCATCGCTGCGCGGGAAAATAGAGCCATGCAAGGTATTAAAGTCGGTATACAGGAGGTCGGGGCCCAGCTGGACATCGTATTGCTCAGTATATCCGGGTACGTGGATACGACCACGTGCCAGGAACTGACCCAATTGATTCAGGGACTGATCAAGGATCAGCATATACAAATAATCACGGATCTGGGAGGTGTGACCTATATCAGCAGCGCCGGCTGGGGCGTGTTTATGGGCGAAATCAAAGGGCTGCGTGAGATGGGCGGGGATATCAAAGTCGTGCATATGAATCCGGAAGTATTCGAAGTATTCGAGATGCTGGAATTCAACCGGATTCTCAATTATTACGATTCGGTCGAAGAGGCCATCAATGAATTCGACCTGATCCGGGGCATTGATATCACACAATCCTCGGAGCAGCCTCCGGAATCGAGACAGACCATCGTGTCACCGGACGGATCCACCAAAACGAAAGTAAGCACAGGCAAACCCCAGGTGCCGGTATCCTTTTCCAATGAACAGATGGCGGTTCAGGATTTTCCCCTTGTTGAAAAAATTAAACTGGTGATTCTGGAAAATCCGTTTCTGAATATTTTCGAGATCAGGAATACACTGAAATCGGAAAAATACGGCGAAGTGAAGATCGGATTCTGGAAACTGCTTGCGCTGCTCAGAAGTCTGAGTCTGGATACCAAGGCGAAACGGTATCGCTATTACAGGTCCAGATAGAATTTTCTAAAAAGGATCATGATGACTGTGCAGAAGCATCCATTCTGTGGATGCTTTTTTTTCAATTCATGATGGTATGACATTTGCTTTTTTAAAGAAGTCATGATATATTTTTGGCCCTTTCAATTATTTATGGGGAGGCAGGTTTTGGTATTGCGCTCGTTATTTCAATTAAAACAATATGTTATTATTCTTCTTATTCTCAGCGTACTTTCGGTTTCCGCACAGCAAAAAAAGACAGAGAACGGGTATCAATGGTCCAAAACAGCCGGATCGCTGACTACTTTTCAGCCAGGCGATGCAGTGCGTATTCATGTCTGGGAACTGTACGAAGACGATGCGCGCAATCCCAATCTGTCCGGAGATTACTCCATTCTGCAGGATGGTTCCATCATTCTGCCCCTGATCGGACGCTACACGGTCAAGGGACTGGCGGTTTGGGAACTTCAGGAACAGCTCGAGGAAAAGCTGAGATCCTATCTGAAAAGTCCCTATGTGATGGTGTATCCGCTGATCCGTGTGACCATGCAGGGAGCGTTCAACAGGCCCGGATCGTATCGCGTGGATCCATCCCAGTCACTCTGGGACCTGGTTGCGGCGGCAGGCGGTCCGAGGGCCGACTGTGATTTAAGGAAAATGTGGGTGGAACGGGGAGGCAAAGTGGTGATCAAGGAACTTCTGCGCAGTTTTGAAAAGGGATACTCTCTCGAAGAGGTCGGCGTCGAAACCGGTGATCAGATCATCGCACCGCGCCGGACCCGGCTCGAGCTGAACGTGATAATCGGTATCGTCAATCTTGTGGCTTCCGTGGTGCTCCTGTATCTTCGGTTACGGTCCGGATCATGGTGACAAGCGGCAGGATGTAAATTCAACAATTAACCACAAGGGGTCGGAATTCATTATGCGTCAGATGAAAGATCAAGAAAAAAACATGGACGATTTCTTTGAAGAGACGATCGATGTCGGTGAATCGATCGACTTCATGAGATATATACGCGGCCTGGTCAAGCGCTGGTGGCTCGTGGGCGGACTGTTTATCGCGGGTTTCACTATCGGTTTCTTTCAGGTAAAAAAGCAGAAACCCATGTATGAAGGGGAAGCCTGGATCAGTTTTGAAAATATACAGGGAGCCATTCCGGCCAATCAGATTCAGAACCGCATCGCCAAACTGCGGACCCGTTCGTTTTCTGAAGAGGCCACGGCCAAACTGGGCTTGACGCTTCAGATTACCAATGAGCCGGGGCAGCCCGGTTTGCTGCGGGAGGATGTGTTCAGCTATTTTTCAACCAACAACAATCCGGCGAGCGGGGATTATCAGCTCCGTTTCATCGAATCCGGCAGCTGTCAGATCTATTACAACAGCGAGCGTATCGAGGCCCGGACGGTACAGTCCTGTATCGAGGATACGATCTCCTTTAACGGGATCAGTTTCAAGCTCAATCCCGATATCGTCCCGGAAAGGCGTAAAATCGATTTTAAAATCAATGATTTTCAGGGAACGGTCAGAAGCCTGATTGCACGTACAAAGGTGCGTCCGACACCGGACGGAAGCCTGATGCGCCTCACGCTTCAGGATGGAAACGCCCGGATCGCGGCAAAAACCGTCAATTTGCTGGCCGAGCTGTTCGTGACAAAAAGCGAGGACCTGCGGCGCGAGGCCACCCGGTTCAACCGCGAGTTTCTCGAGGAGCAGCTCGAACTGGTAAAAACCGATCTCGATCGGTCCGACGCCCAGCTCCGGTCTTTCCGCGGCTCCTTCATACAGGGCCTGGACCAGGAAACCGAGGCCGTGGTCACGCGTCTCAGCACCCTGCAGACCCGGATTGCAGGCATCGATTTTCATATCAACGAAATGACGTCCCTGTTATCCAAGCTGGATCCCAGCAACGATGGATTCGACGAAAACATCCCGCTGGCTTTTGTTTACCGTGAAATCGGCGCGCATCAGGTGTTTGAGAACGATCCGGACATGAAAATCGCCCGGGACGGGCTGCGTACACTGAATGCCGAACGGGATGGGCTGATAGGGAAAGGCCTGCCGGAACGCAACCCGGATGTCATGGAAATTTCAGAGAAGATATTCCTGACCGAAGAGAACATCCGTCAGATGGCCATCAAGAAAATCAACGAACTGAAGGCCACCCGGATCGAGCTGAACTCTCAGATGGATCAGCAGCAGAACAGGCTGGCCCGTCTGCCGGACGAGGAACTGCGCTATATCCGAATCAACAGGGACCGCCGTGCCTTTGAAAGCCTGTACGAGAATCTGTACAACCGGCTCAAGGGTGCGGAGATCACCGAGGCCATTCCCATGGAGCGTGTGTCCATCATGGACCCGGCAGTGCCTTCGTTTGTACCGGTCAATGCCAAGAGCCAGATGCTCATGATCTGGACGCTGGGCGGGCTGGTACTCGGAATCGGGCTCGCCCTCATTCTGGAAATGGCCGATAAAAGCGTGCGCAGCAGCGACGATGTGTCCAGTCATCTTCGTCTTAAAATTCTGGGAACCATACCGAAAGTCAAGTTTGATTCCTATGAGCTTCAGGATTCAGAAAAGGCGAAGAGTATCAGTTCGCAGATTGTCACGCATGATTATTCCCCCACACCGGTTGGAGAAGCCTATCGCGCACTGCGCACCAGCCTGCTTTTTTCAAAATCGATCGGTTCCATCAAGACACTCGTGATCAGCAGTGCAGCCCCGGGTGAAGGCAAGTCCTTTACGGCGGCCAACCTGACCATTACCATGGCCCAGCAGAAGTCGAAAACATTGCTTGTGGATGCGGATCTGCGGCGAGGCGTTCTGCATAATACATTCAATTGTCAGAAGAAGCCGGGATTGACCAACTATCTGACAGGGGTCGCTTCACTCGAAGATGTATTTCAGGAGACATACATTCCCAATTTGTCGCTGATTTCCTGTGGATCCATGATTCCCAATCCGTCGGAACTTTTGGGATCCGAGCGCATGCAGAAATTTGTCGCCGGGATTTCGAACCGGTTCGATATGGTGGTTTTCGACACGCCTCCGCTTCTGGCCGCATCGGATGCGGTCATTCTTGGAACGCTGGTGGACGGTGTGGCCATGGTGGTCCGCTCGGGACACACGCACAGGGATACGATCAAACGCAAACTCGAACTGTTCCAGAACGTACAGGCCAGGGTGCTTGGCGCGATCCTGAACTGTGCAGGTGTGGAAGTGGCGCATGAAGGATACAGTTACTACTCTTATTAAGGATTGAATCATGCACTGTTTGGTTACCGGCGGTGCGGGCTTTATCGGTTCGCATTTATGCGAAACCCTGATAGAGAACGGTCACTCGCTGGTTTGTCTGGATAATTTTAACGACTATTACGATCCGGCGATAAAACACCGGAACATCACGGCTCTGAAAAATCATGACCGGTTCACGCTGGAGGAAGGCGACATTCTGGACTGGTCCATGCTTGAGCAGGTATTCAAAACGCATGATTTCGACATCGTGGTCCATCTGGCTGCCCGGGCGGGTGTCCGTCCCTCGATTCAGCAGCCCCGCCTGTATCAGCGCGTCAATGTGGAGGGAACGGTCAATCTGCTGGAACTGACCGTTAAAAAACAAATTCCGAAATTTATTCTGGCTTCCACATCGTCCGTGTACGGAAACAATCAAAAGGTGCCCTTCCACGAGGACGATCCCGTGGATCATCCAATCTCCCCTTATGCAGCCACGAAAAAGGCCTGCGAAGTCATCGCGCACAGTTATCATGCCATTTACAATCTGTCCGTGACGGGCCTTCGTTTTTTCACCGTATACGGGCCGCGACAGCGTCCGGACATGGCCATTCACAAGTTTACGAAACTCATCGATGAGGGAAAACCCGTCCCGTTTTTCGGAGACGGTTCCAGCAGGCGGGATTACACCTATGTGGATGATATCATCAACGGCGTGGTCAGGGCCATGGACCGGTGCGAGGGGTATCATATCTATAATCTGGGAGAGTCGCAGACCATCGAACTCGGCGCCCTGATCGGACTGATTGAAAAGGCACTGGGCAGGAAAGCCGTACTTGACAGGCAGCCGCTTCAGGCGGGGGACGTACTGAAAACCTATGCGGATGTCAGCCGGGCAAGACAGGAACTCGGATACGCACCGGGGATCTCGATCGAAGAAGGCATTCCCAAATTCATTGAATGGTACCATAACAGCCGGGAGGGCAGGGAATAGGCGATGGTTCATGAGAAGGAAATATTTCTTGTCCGCCTGATGAAGATTACGGACGCCCTGATCATCACCCTGTCGTTTTTCCTCGCATTTTTTGTTACCATGAGCGCGAGACAGCACTTTCTCGGCGCACCGCTCGCATTCGGTCCTTCCAATGATCTGGAGGGATCCCTGTTTTTTCTGAAGAACCATCTTTCCCTGGTCCTGATCACCATACCTGCCTGGATCAGCCTGATGTCGCTCGACGGCGTGTATCAGAATTTCAGAACCAAGCTCTTTATCGAAATCGCCTGGCGAATATTCCGTACCGGCTTGCTGGCCATCGTGGTGATGGGCAGCGTGGTGTTTTTGCTGAAAATGACATTGACCAGCCGTCTGTATGTGGCCGTTTTTGCCATGACGGCGTTTATGATGCTGTGTCTGGGTAAGGCCGTCTGGAAAAAGGTCATGGATGTGGCGTTCCGGCGCGGTTACAATCTGGTGAACATGCTGATTGTCGGGTCCGGATCGAGGGCCCAGGAATTTATCAAGCTTGTTAAAGTGCATTCCAACTGGGGCCTGAAAATTATCGGCATCGTGGATGACGATCCGAAGCTGCTGGGTAAACACGTGCTGGATTACGAGATTATCGGGAGACTGCGCGATATTCCGCGCATTCTGCGTGAACATGTGATCGACAGGGTCATTTTCGTGGTTCCGAGACTGTGGCTCAACCGGATTGAACAGGCCATCGAACATTGTGAAATGGAAGGCATCGATACGGCCGTGGCCATCGATTTGTTTCAGCCGAAACTGGCCCAGATCAAGCAGTCCCAGTTCATCGATATCCCGCTTCTCATCTTTCAGACTTCCGTAGCCAAGGAATGGCAGACGTTTCTGAAACGGGTTGCGGATGTTTTCGTTTCGCTGATCGCAATCATCGTCCTGTCCCCGATACTGTTCCTTTGCATGCTGATTATCAAGCTGTCATCTCCGGGACCGGTCTTTTTCAGGCAGACCCGTGTGGGTATGAACGGGCGGCGGTTCATACTGTACAAGTTTCGTTCCATGGTCGACGGGGCCGAAATGAGAAAACGGGAGCTGGAACGCCAGAATGAAATGAACGGTCCGACATTTAAAATGCGCCGGGATCCCCGTGTGACCCGGTTCGGTAAGTTTATGCGTAAATTCAGTCTGGATGAATATCCGCAGCTTTTTAATGTGCTCAAAGGCGATATGAGCCTTGTGGGGCCGCGTCCTCCCCTGCGTACGGAAGTGGAGATGTACGAAGTATGGCAGCGCCGGAGATTGAGCATGAAGCCCGGAATCACCTGCATCTGGCAGGTCAGCGGCCGTAACAAAATCGATTTTGACCGGTGGATGGAGATGGATCTTCAGTATATTGATAATTTTTCGCTGTGGCTGGATTTTACATTGCTCGTACGAACGGTTTTTGTTGTTCTGACCGGATATGGTGCATCCTGAGTCATTTCTTTAGCCGCCCTTCCGGAATCTGCATCCTCCACGGCTGAACAATGATACCCAATTTAAATTATCGTCCCTTCCGGGAATACCGCGGATAGCCGGCTGTCAATACCGGCCGCAAACAGTATAGGAGAAAAATTATGCATATCGCCGTTGTCGGAACCGGGTATGTGGGGCTGGTAACGGGCACCTGTTTTTCAGAATTCGGTGTGGATGTCACCTGCGTGGACATCGACCAATCCAAAATCGATCTTCTGAATTCGGGAGGCATACCGATTTATGAGCCAGGCCTGGATGCACTGATCGCAAAAAATGTCAAGGAAGGACGGCTGACATTCACTACGGACATGAAATCCGCCATCGGGAAATCCCTCGTGATTTTTATCGCAGTCGGAACACCGCCGCTGCCCGACGGATCTGCGGATCTGTCCTATATCGAATCCGTGGCCGGATGCATTGCCCGGCATATGAACGGATACAAGGTGATCGTCAACAAAAGCACGGTTCCGGTCGGTACGGGACAGTGGGTCAAAGGCATTGTGCAGAAAAACCAGGCAGAGCAGCATCGCTTCAGCGTGGTGTCCAATCCCGAATTTTTACGCGAGGGTTCGGCCATCGAGGATTTTTTAAGGCCGGACCGTGTCGTGATCGGTGCGGAGGATCCGGAAGCTGTCGCCATCATGAAAGATCTGTATGCACCCCTGTATCTGATTGAGACGCCGATCGTCATCACGAATATAGAAAGCGCTGAACTCATCAAGTACGCCTCGAACGCGTTCCTGGCTGCCAAAATATCCTTTATCAACGAGATCGCGCAGATCTGTGACCGCGTGCATGCCGATGTGCATCATGTGGCCAAGGGGATGGGGCTTGACCGGCGTATCGGCTCCAAGTTTCTTCATCCGGGGCCGGGTTTTGGTGGAAGCTGCTTTCCGAAAGATACCCATGCAATCGTGGATGTGGCAAAAAAGGCCGGTTATGATTTTAAAATCGTCCGGTCCGCCATTGCAGTCAACGCGCAGCAGAGGCAGACGGCGTTTGATAAAATTCAGGCGGCTGCAGGGGATCTTGCTGGAAAAACCGTGGCGGTTCTGGGACTGTCGTTCAAACCCAATACGGACGATATGCGGGACGCTCCTTCCGTGGACATCATCCGGATGATACAGAAAAACGGCGGCCTGGTCAAAGCCTACGATCCGGTGGCTATGGATAATGCGGGAGCCCTGATGGAAGCCGTCACCTTTTGTCATGATACCTATGAAACCGCGAAGGATGCGGATGCACTCGTATTTATGACCGAATGGAACCAGTTCAGAAATCTCGACCTCGACCGCCTTAAAAAAATTATGAAACAGCCTGTCATCGTCGATCTGAGGAACATTTATGACAGGGGAAAACTTGAAAAAATGGGATTCACATACACGGCAGTCGGCAGGTAGGGCCGGCCGGCACCGTGATTAATATGATCAATCGCAGCAGGATTTCTGCAACGGAGTGAAAGTCTGAGAAAAAAACAGGTGATTCAAAAAATACTGATGGTGGCACCCGAGCCGATCTTCGAACCCAGGGGTACGCCGTTCAGTGTGGTGGGCCGGCTCAAGGCCCTTTCGGATATGGGCATCGGCGTGGACCTGGTCACCTATCCCATGGGAGAGAACGTCTGCCTGCCCGGTGTCCGCTTCATCCGGATCCCCGCTGTGCCGGGAATCCGGAAAATCAAGATCGGTCCGTCCTTTCAAAAGATCCCGCTCGATTTTTTGCTCATGATCTGCACCCTGCGGCAGCTCTTTCTGGGATCCTACGATCTGATACATACGCATGAGGAAGCCGGATTCTGGGGAACCCTGTTTTCCCGGTGGTTCGGCGTACCGCATATCTATGACATGCATTCCAGCCTGCCGCAGCAGCTGAGGAATTTTGAATTTACACAATCCGGAACGGTGCGGCGGATTTTCGAGAGTATGGAATCCTGGGTTCTGAAATACGCGAGTGCCGTTATCACCATCTGCCCGGACCTGGAACAGCACGTGGCCCGTCTGTTTCCGGAGCGCGGTTCCGTCCTGATCGAGAACGTGGTGGATTACGGAACCGTGTTTGGTGAGCAGGACCGTTCGGCCGAAATCAAAAACGCCCTGAAACTCAAAGGGAAAAAGGTGGCTCTGTACACCGGAACACTCGAACCTTATCAGGGTCTGGATCTGCTGATTGAAAGTGCGGTTCATGTGATTCGTAAAAATCCGAATGTTGTTTTCCTGATCGTCGGCGGCCATCGCGAACAGGTCGGTCTGTACAGAAGGAAAGCGGAACAGGCAGGGGTGAACAATCATGTGATTTTCACGGGCCAGGTGAAACCCCAGGAGATTAACAGCTATATCGGATGCGCCGATGTGCTGGTAACGCCCAGAATTTCAGGGACCAATACCCCGCTTAAAATATATGCCTACCTGAGATCCGGTGTGCCGATCGTGGCTACCCGCATTCTTACGCATACACAGGTGCTCGATGCATCTGTCGCCTGTCTTGCCGAGGCCGATCCGCATGCGTTTGCGGAGGGCGTGAACCGGGTGCTTGACGATTCGGCATACAGAAACGCGCTGGTGAAAAAAGCGGCTGCGCTTGCGGATGCAGAGTACAGTTATACTGTCTATCTGTCGCGGTTCCGGCATGCAATGAACATGGCGCTCGAAAGGGGAATCTGACATGTGCGGCATATGCGGACAACTGTATTTCGATCCCTCCCGGCGCGTGAACCCGGATATCTTGCGGTCCATGTGTGGCACCATTGTTCACAGGGGACCGGATGATGAGGGTCAATGGAGCCGGGGACCTGCCGGACTGGGCATGCGCCGGCTGTCCATTATCGATCTGTCAACCGGGCATCAGCCGATTTCGAACGAAGACAATTCGATGCAGATCGTATTCAATGGTGAAATTTACAATTTTCAGTTGCTGCGCAGGGAACTCGAGACACTCGGGCACCGGTTCAGAACAAATACGGATACGGAAACCATTCTGCATGGATATGAAGAATGGGGGACGGGGATTTGCGAAAGGCTGAACGGCATGTTCGCTTTTGCCGTCTGGGATGACCGGAATCATGTGCTTTTTCTTGCGAGGGACAGGATCGGCATCAAACCGCTGTACTACTATCAGGATGACGAAAAACTCGTTTTCGGATCGGAGCTCAAGGCCATACTCAGGCATCCGGAAGTGGCATGCACGCTCGATCCGGTGGCCCTGAACAATTACCTGACTTTCGAGTATATACCCGCACCGCGGTCCATTTTCCGTGAGGTACACAAACTGCCCCCCGGTCACTGGCTTTACTGGCAGGATGATCAGCTGCGTGAACGGTCGTACTGGACCCTGGTGCCGCAGGAAATGCCGATTTCCGAAAACCAGGCCAGGGAAAAACTCGCCGCCCTGCTCAAGGATGCAGTGAAGCTCCGTCTCATATCGGATGTGCCGCTGGGTGCTTTCCTTTCCGGCGGTCTGGATTCGTCCATCATGGTTTCCCAGATGGCGGCCCTGATGGATCAGCCGGTCAAAACATTTTCCATCGGTTTTAAGGAATCCAGCTACAATGAGCTGAAATATGCAAGGGCAGTGGCTGCGAAGTACAAAACGGACCATCATGAATTCGTCATCGAAGCGAATGCACTCGAACTGACCGAGAAACTGATCCGGCATCTGGACGAGCCATTCGGTGATTTTTCCATATTTCCCACGTATCTGGTTTCGAAAATGGCCCGGGATTTTGTCACGGTCGTTCTTTCGGGAGACGGAGGCGATGAGCTGTTCTCAGGATACGACAGTTACCGGGCCCATCGTTTTGACCGGAGTTTTTACCATCTTCTGCCGAAAGCCTTGAAACACGGCCTGTTCGATCCCATGGCCAGGAACCTGAATCCCACGGAAAAGAAAAAGGGCTGGATCAACAGCTTCAAACGGTTCGTTCAGGGTACACAGCTCCCGAAGTCCCTATATCATGCGCGATGGATGGTTTTTCTGCAGGAAATGGAACGGCAGCAGCTGTTCAGCGACGACATACTGGAAGAACTGGCGCCCTATGATCCGTACGATTTTATCCATACATACAGCAGACAGGCCGACGGGTTGAGCGACGTGACGCGTACCGGCTACATCGATGTCAAATCGTATCTTGTGGATGATATACTGGTTAAAGTGGACCGCATGTCCATGGCCGTTTCCCTGGAAGCCCGGGTACCCTACCTGGACCATCGCATTGTGGAGTTCTGTTATTCGCTCCCGCCGGCCATGAAGATGAAAGGGTACAAAACCAAAATGCTGCTGCAGAACACGTTCTGGGATGCCCTGCCTCCGGAGGTGCAGAAACGGGATAAACAGGGATTCAGCATTCCCATCAAGAACTGGATACGCAACGATCTGAAATCCATGATGCTGGATCTGCTGTCTGAACAGCGGATCCGCCAGCAGGGACTTTTCAGGCCGGAAACCGTAAACCGATGGGTACGGGAGCACCTGGACGGACGGGAAAATCACAGCCATAAATTGTGGGCGCTGATGGTGTTTCAGCAGTGGAAAGAAATTTATAATCAGGACTAAATAAATGGTCATAGGGTCTTTGGGTCTTAGAGTCGCAGGGTCGGATTGTGAGACGGAGAGGCGGAGAAACGGAGAGACGGAGATAAGATGAAGCAAGTTTGTTTTTTGCTCCGTTTCACCGGTTCTCCTGTTCTCCGGGGCATTCCCGTTCAGCGGTCCGCGGTCTGCTGTCCGCGGTCATTACGTTGACGCCGAACAGAAAAAATATGAAAAATACAGGAAACGGAGATACGGAGAAGATGAGAAACAGTGAACAGGACAATCAGATTCTGCTGGAAAAGATCCGGGAATACTGGAACGAACGGATTCACGACCTGGAAGTGGCGACCCACCCGGTGGGCACGGAGGGTTTTTTTGAGGATCTGGCTTCGTACCGTTTTGAGAAGCTGCACTATCTGCCCGAAGTCGTGGATTTCAGCGGATACCGCGGCAAAAAGATACTTGAAATCGGCTGCGGGGCAGGAATCGATCTGATCCGGTTCGCACAGGGGGGTGCTCGGGTGACCGGTGTGGATCTCTCCGAAACGGCCATAGAACTGGCGAAAAAATATTTTGCCTACAAACAGATCAAGGGTGAGCTGAAAGTCATGAACGGGGAAGCCCTCGCCTTCAAAGACGGCGAATTCGATATGGTTTACGCGCATGGTGTTCTTCAGTATACGGCCGACGCACAAAAAATGGCCGGAGAGGCCTTTCGGGTTTTGAAGCCGGGAGGCCGGTTTATCGGGATGGTTTACAACCGGCACGGATGGCTCAATGTCATGTCCCGGTTTTTCAAGGTCGGCCTGGAACATGAGGATGCGCCGGTTCTGGATAAATACACGATACGGGAACTCAGGGGGCTTCTCTCGCAATTTTCAAAAGTGCGTATTGTCCCGGAGCGGTTTCCGGTCAAATCCAGGCTTCATGGAGGACTCAAGGGTCTGCTGTTCAATACGCTTTTTGTGGGGGCGTTCAATGCACTGCCAAGATCCTGGGTGCGAAAAAGCGGATGGCACCTGATGGTATTTGCAGAAAAATGAAATGTCCGGGGGCAGACATTCAAAGGGTTTTCAAAGGGGGATGCAGGTTTGGATTACCCCTTTTTTTTAAACGATTTATTCATTACTTTAAAAGATGGCAATTCGACGATATAACGATGCGGATGCGGGCCGGATTTCAGAATTCATGCACCGTTGTTTTGTAAGAAATGCGGCGTTTGAAATTCGTGCGCATTCTCCGGAATACTATGCGTGGAAATACAGTGAGAATCCATGGGGACGCCCGGTCGTATGGATAGCGGAGGAAGAAGACCGGATTGCCGGGCTGATGGCCGTTGTCCCGAAATCCATGCGGATCGACGGACGGACCCTGCTCGTTGGTGAAAGCGGAGATACGTTTATGGATCCCGATGCCAAGGGAAAGAACGTATTCCTTGAAATGGCATCACGTGTGTTCGACGATTGCCGCCATGAGGGATTTCAGCTGATTTACGGGACGCCGAATCCGGTTTCCTATGATGTGGTGACGAAATTGTTCGGTTACACGGAACTGTTCGGGTACCGTTCCCTTATACGGCCGCTCAGGTTCGAGCCGCTGATCCGCTCGAGGGTCAGAAGCCGGATTATTTCAAAACTGGTCAGCTGGCCGGTGGGCATGTTCCATCAAAACGCCTACTGGCCCCGGATAAAGCATTCGGCATACTCGATTGAGCCTGTGGAGAAACCGGATCAACGCCTGGATCAGATATGGGAACGGCTGAGCGGAACGGTCCGGTGTTCGCTTGTCAAAGACAGGACGTATGTTCAGTGGCGATTTTTCGACAGTCCGGAATCGTTCCGGGTGAATCTTATAAAAAAAGGCGATGAAGCGGTCGGATATACGGCATTGAAACTGACGCCGCTTCCGGGGCTCGTATGCGGCCATATCGCGGATCTGACCCTGGCTGCCGAAGAAAAAGGCACGCCTGGTCTGTGGAACTGCCTGCTGTCCGAGCTTAAAAAGTTGAAGGCGGATTTCGTCAACACCTGGATGCTGCCGGATCATGCGCAGACCGATTCCATGAAACGGTTCGGATTCATCACGCGTAAAAAGCCGTTCTGGATCGTGATGCGGGACATGCATCAGACCGTGAACGGGAATCCCGCTGTCAGGGAGCCGGAGAGCTGGATGTTTTCGCAGGCCGATACGGATAATATATAAATCGAGGATGGATACGGTATAAAATGCATCCCGTTTTATTACAATGCCAGGAAATCCTTCAGGGATCCTATCCCGGATGGATCTGGCAGCGTTCACCGGGCACGACTGCCGGTCAGGTGCCGGTTTTTACGTTTCATACGGTTGAACCGGATCAGTTCGAGGCGCAGCTGTCGATGCTGGCTGAGAACAATTACTGCACCGTCAAGGCGGATGCATATGTCGCTGCCGTGACCGGAACGGAACCATTGCCTGAGCGAACCGTCATGCTGACTTTCGATGACGGCCGTGCAAGTGTCTGGAAGGTGGCGTATCCGCTGTTAAAAAAATACGGATTCTGTGCCACGGTTTTCCTCAGTGCGGGATTGATGAGTGATTCGGACGCATTATCCCCAAACCTGGAAGATGTCTGGATGGGGAAGGCCGGCATAACCGCGATCCGTGATTGTGACAAGGGCCCCATGCCCACCCTGAGCTGGAATGAGATCGAAATAATGCATCGCAGCGCTGCGGTTGATTTTCAATGCCATGCCTGGTCGCATCAGCGGATTCCTGTCGGTCCGAAGATCCTGGATTTTGTGACTCCCGGGCACATCCAGTCCCATCTGTTCAGGTTCGGCGTGCCCTGGATGAATCATCTGGATCCGTTGAGGACGGATCCGGGGGAATTACTGGGTGCACCCGTCTATCAGAACGCGCCGGCGCTGGGAAGCCGGCCCCTGTATATCGAGGATCAGGAGTTCAGAACGGCCTGCATCGACTGTGTCCGCTCCCATGGATCCGATGCGTTTTTCGAGCAGCACGGATGGGCTAGGCGGCTTCATGAGATCAGGCGCGCATACAGACGGGCAATCGCCGGCTGCGGTTTTGAAACCAAAAGCGAACAGATCAGGAGAATGAAATCCGAACTGGAGAAAACCAAACGAAGCATCGAATCACGGCTTCAGGGCCATACGGTCAGGCATCTGGCTTATCCGTGGGGTACCGGTTCAGAAGAAGCCGTGCAATGTTCCAAAGACGCGGGCTATACAGGCAATTTCTGGTCGTCCCTTCCCGGGCGTCCGGGAAACGGTCCAGGCGGTGATCCTTACCGGCTCGTCCGGCTCAAGCATGATTATATATGGCGCCTTCCGGGCAGGAACAGACGATCACTGGCAGAGCTGTTTCTGTTCAAATTCAGGCGAAGAACGGGCGGGATGATCGATTACTGACATGCCCGGTTCCGTGAAACGATGATGAATCAAAATCCCTGGAACGAATCATGAAAAGAGAACTGGATAAATTATCATCAGGTTCATTCGATGTGCTGATCGTCGGTGCCGGAATTTACGGCGCCACGGCCGCATGGGATGCAGCCACACGCGGCTTGTCCGTGGCCCTGATCGACAAGGGCGATTTCGGCGCGGCCACGTCCGCCAACAGCCTCAAGATCGTGCATGGCGGATTACGTTATCTGCAGCAGCTCGATCTGAAGCGTATGCGTGAATCCATCCGCGAACGGCGAACGTTTCTGCAGATGGCGCCGCATCTTGTGCATCCTCTCCCCTGCGTGATGCCCACGTACGGACATATGATGAAGGGCCCGGAAATCATGCGTATCGGTCTGCTGCTGAACGATGTAATCAGTGCCGACCGGAACAGGATTTCGGACAGCCAGAAGCATCTTCCCATGGGGAGGGTGATTTCACGGGATGCATGTCTGCGCCTGATTCCCGGAATAAAGCCGGACCGCATCAACGGGGGCGCGTTCTGGACCGATGCGCAGATGTTCAATTCCGACCGCCTGGTGCTCGCAGGCATCAAATCCGCAGTTTCCGCCGGCGCCCAGGCAGCCAATTATATCAGGGCGGACGGGTATATCCGGCACAATAATCAGATTCTGGGCGTTCAGGCCACGGATCTTGAAAGCGGTGAGCCGCTTGAGATCAGAAGCAGGATCGTGGTGAATATGGCTGGCGGATGGACGGATACGCTGCTCGGCACGCTGGGCCGGCCGTCGTCCCGCGTCCGGCTCTCAACGGCCATGAATCTGGTGATCGGACGTGACCTGCTCGGCGAATGTGCGGCCGGTATCCGGGGGCGTTTTCAGTATCCGCGCCCGGACGGGCACATCCATACCGGTTTCAGGGTACTTTTTGCCGTACCATGGCGGGGGCACACGATGATCGGTACGTATCACAGGCCCTATGCAGGAAAGCCGGATGAACTGGCCGTCACGGACGGGGAAATCGATGCGTTTCTGGACGAGATCAACAGCGCGTATACGGGTGATCCTGTGAAACGGTCGGACGTCACACTGGCGCAGCGCGGATTCCTTCCCATGGAGGGCATACACCCCAAAACGGGTGATGTGATTCTGACCAAGCATTACCGCATCCATGACCATGCCCGGGAGGACGGGCTGGACGGCCTCGTCAGCGTGGTCGGTGTCAAGTATACGACGGCACGCGATGTTTCCGAAAAGGTTGTCGACCGGGTGGCGCAAATGCTGGGCCGGAAAAAGTCAGCGAACCGGACCCGCTATTTGCGTGTGGCCGGCGGTGATATAGACCGTTTTAACGATTTTCTGTCCGAAGCTCTGCATGCATCCCCGGATCTGCCGGAATCCGTGATCGGCCGTCTGGTGAAAAATTACGGATCCGAATACAGAATTGTACTGGAACACGGAGATCGCGATTTTCTGGGGGGCAGCTCCGAAGTGCTGCGCGCCGAGATCGTCCATGCGGTAAAAGAGGAAGCGGCGCTGCACCTGACGGATGCGGTATTGCGGCGCACGGATATTGGATCTGCCGGGCACCCCGGTAAGGAAGCGGCGGAATCGGCTGCCGGAATCATGGCCGGACTGCTGGGCTGGAACGAAACGAAAAAACAGACGGAAATGGAAAACCTGGATACACATTATCGCCGGCTGGGGGTTCAGGGTCCATGAAAAAGCATTCCATTTCCTATCATATCCGCCGCATGCCGTATTATCGCCGGCTCGTGCAGATGGCATGGAATTATCATCTCCGAAAGCGGGCACAGGTTCGTTATGCGCCCTACCGGCTGTGGATCGAACCCACAAACCGGTGTAATTTGAATTGTGTCATGTGTCCCAACGCCTGGTTCGGAAAGGCGGAGCTCGGGAACATGGATATGAAACTGTACAGAAAACTGATCGATGAAGCTGCCGGATTTGTCTATGACATCAACCTGCATCACCGGGGTGAGCCCACGCTTCACCCGGAACTTCCCGAGATGATCCGGTATGCAAAGCGCAGGCAGTTGTCGGTCAAACTGCACACCAATGCAACGACGTTGACCGAAAAAACGGCCCGGTCGATTCTGGAAGCGGCGCCGGATCTGATATCGTTTTCTTTTGACGGTTATGAGGCGGAAGCGTATGAGAATATACGGCGCGGTGCCCGGTTCGACCGTACACTTTCCCGTATTTTCGGCTTTCTCGAAATGAAACGGGCCAGGGGCATGAGCAAACCCAAAACCGTCATGGAGATCATGGATTTCGAAACTGTTCAGACTGTTCCTGAAATCAAGGAGCGTTTTACGGACCGCCTGATGCAGGCGGGCCTGGACCGGCTGATCGTCAAACAGCCGCATAACTGGGGAGGCCAGCTAAAACTGGATGATGGATCGGATTCCGTTTATGTGCCGTGCACGTTCCCGTGGCATGCGCTCGTGGTCCTGTGGAACGGGCAGGTCGGACCGTGTCCGCATGATTTTTTCGGAAAAATTCACCTGGGGGATGCGAACCGGCAGAATCTGCGTGAGATCTTTCAGGGAAACGCAATCGGGAATCTGCGTGAAAAAATGCTGGGAGGCGCCGGAATCCTGGAACCTCCCTGCACGGAGTGCGATTCGATCCGCAGGAAACAGATGTGCGGGATTCCGATGGCGAGCCTGAAATACATAAAAGAATAAAGAACAAAGAACAAAGACAAAAGAAAAAAGAATAAAAAAAGCCCCGTAGGGGCGAAATATTTGTAGAGAACGGCTATGAAAAGCTCGATACAAACGAAAAAGAAGGTATTGGTCACCGGGGCCACGGGATTCACGGGAGGGCATCTGGCCCGAAGGCTCCTGAAGGAAGGCGTTGATGTGCGTACGCTGGTGCGTCCGGAAGAGGACAGTACCGGCCTGGCGGCTCTGGGAATTGAAATTTTTCAGGGCGACCTGACAAGGGCCGGTTCGCTCCTGAATGCTGCGGACGGCGTGCATACGGTTTATCATATTGCGGCCGCTTTCAGGGAGGAAGGCGTCCCCAAAAGGCTGTTCTGGGACGTGAATGTGGAAGGCACCCGCGCGCTGATGGATGAATCGCTGAGAGCCGGTGTCCGGAGATTCGTGCATTGCAGCACCGTGGGCGTCCAGGGTGATATCAAACACCCGCCGGCCAAAGAGGAGGATCCCTACAATCCGGGCGATCATTATCAGGAATCCAAGGTGGATGGTGAAAAGCTGGTTCTGGAGTACATCCGGGACAAACATCTTCCGGCCGTCATTTTCAGACCCGTGGGCATTCACGGACCGGGGGATACGCGTTTTCTCAAGTTCTTTCAGCATGTCGAGAAAGGCACTTTCCGGATGTTCGGTTCAGGCAACGTACTGTATCATTTGACCTATATCGACGACCTGGTGGACGGCATCCTGCTGTGCGGTACAGTGCCTGGTATCGAGGGCGAGATCTTTACACTGGGCGGGGACGGGAACACCACCCTGAATGATTTTGTCGGAACCATCGCCCGGATTTTAAATAAACCGCTTTCCGGCATGCATATTCCGGTCAAACCCCTGTGGATCGCAGGGGCCGTTTGCGAGGCGCTGTGCAGGCCGCTGCGCATTCAGCCGCCCATTTACAGACGGCGTGTCGAGATCTTTATGAAAGACAGGGCCTTCGATATCGGCAAGGCCAGACGTATGCTTGGCTATCAGCCCCGGGTGAGCCTGGAAGAGGGGCTGCGTAGGACGGCCGAATGGTACAGGGAGCAGGGTCTTCTCGGCAGATAAAGATATGTCCGGATGCCGTTTCGTCCTTCAGGGAGCGATTGGCAGGACGCATTACCTGTTTTGATTTTTGCGATTTGGTTTTTAAATTACGGTGTTGAAACCATTGACATGTTGATGAGTGATGACAGGCGAGACCAAAGAGACCATTGAAATTCAGAAAGCGCTGTTCAGTGAAGGCGGCAAATTAAAAAAGTATCAGATGCTGATACTGGGCCGTACCGGACTGTCAAGCCTGATGAAGTATGAGCTCATTGTCGGCCTGACCGGCTGGGTGCCCGGAGCGTTCGGTCTCCTGATGCGAAGCAAACTGTATCCCAAACTGCTCGGCGGCTGCGGACGGAATGTGACATTCGGCACCAATGTGGTCCTCCGGCATCCGGGGAAAATATATATCGGCGACAATGTGGTCATCGATGACAACTGTGTGCTGGATGCCAAGGGTCAGGACAATCGCGGCATCCTGATCGGGCATGGTGTATTCATCGGAAGAAATACCATCCTGAACTGCAAGAACGGGGACATTGTGCTTGAAAACAATGTCAATATCGGCTTCAACTGCATGATATTTTCCGCCAGTCATGTCCGTGTCGGTGCGGATTATCTGATCGCGGCTTACTGTTATCTGGTCGGCGGCACGCACCGTTTCGATAATCCGGAGCTGGCCGTGCTGCATCAGCCGCGTGAATCCAGGGGCATTGTGCTCAAGCCCGGCGGGTGGCTCGGGGCCCACGTCACCGTGTTCGACGGCGTAACCATCGGCCGAAACGCCGTGATCGGCGCCAATTCGGCGGTCAATCAGGATGTGCCGGATTATGCGGTGGCCGCAGGCGTTCCCGTGCGTGTGCTCAAGAACAGGAAGGAGAGCGTCACCGACGCACCGCCGAAGAAAGTCTCGGTCGGCATTGTCAATTTCAACGGAGAATCCGTTCTTGCCGCCACGCTCGATTCCGTTTTAAAACAGGATTATGCCGGCATCGATCAGGTTGTCGTGGCGGACAATGCTTCCACCGACGAAAGCCTTGCACTGATTGAAAAAAAATACCCGGATGTAAAAATCATCCGGCTGCCCGATAACCGGGGGCCGAATCCGGCGCGAAACGCCGTGATCCGGAATTCGTCCGCAGATTACGTGCTCCTGATGGACAACGATATCGTGCTCAATCCGGATGTGATCCGGCTTCTCGTTCAGGCCATGGAAACCGTGCCGGAGGCCGGCATCGCGGGCGCGCAGATCCGTTATGCCGGTGATCCCGGTAAAATACAATACAACGCGGCCCATATCCATTATGCGGGCGGAGCCATCGCCAACAGGTTCCCTTTCGACGATCCGGTCATCGTGGGTGCTGTTCCGGCCGGCACGCTGCTCATTCATCGGGAGAGGGCCGTGAAGATCGGACTCTGGGACGAGGATTATTTCTACGGCTGGGCGGACGGCGATTTTGCGTTCCGCATGACCATTTCCGGATTTCCATGCGTGCATGTGGCGGGTGCCAGGGTTTTTCACGCCAAGGAGAAGGCGGGGCTTTCCTGGGTCCGTCTCCAGGTACGCAACCGGTGGTGGTTCATGCTGAAAACCTATCATTGGCGCACCCTGTTTTTTCTGCTTCCGGCCATTCTGGTCAATCAGCTGGCCATGTTCGTTTTCCTCACGCTCAAGGGCCGGATGATCGATTTCATTGCCGGATCCTTCAATGTGTGGCGGACGCTGCCGGTGGTTTTGAATAAGCGCAAACAGGTTCAGGCCCTGAAACGCGTCAAAGACAGGGATGTGCTTTCGGGGCGGCCCATGGATATGATGGGCGCGGTCAAACCGTCGCCGCCCCTTCGTCTGATGAACGTGCTGCTGAACGGATTCTTCTCCGTTTACTGGGTGCTCGTGAGACGGTTGATTCATTAGAACGATATTTTTAAATAAGGACAGGAACACTTGAGTCAGGAAAAAACAGCAATTCAGCCCACGAGGCAGGAAGATTATTCTGAATGGTATCAGCAGGTCATCAAAGCGGCCGATCTGGCTGAACCGAGCCCGGTGCGCGGATGCATGGTGATCAAACCCTGGGGATATGCACTCTGGGAAAACGTGCAGAAAAGCCTGGACGGGCTGTTCAAGGAAACGGGACATGTGAACGCATATTTTCCGCTTTTCATCCCCCTGCGTTTCATGGAAAAGGAAGCGGAGCATGTCGAGGGATTCGCCAAGGAATGCGCCGTGGTCACGCATCACCGCCTCGAGGATGACGGGAAGGGCGGCCTGAAGCCGGCCGGCGAGCTCGAGGAGCCCCTGGTGATCCGTCCCACATCGGAAACCATTATCGGTGAGATGTACGCCAAATGGGTGCAGAGCTACAGGGATCTGCCTGTGCTGATCAACCAGTGGGCCAACGTGGTTCGATGGGAAATGCGGACGCGGCTGTTTCTGCGGACTACGGAATTTCTGTGGCAGGAGGGCCATACGGCGCATGAAACCCGGGATGAGGCCTGGGACGAGACCATGAAAATGCTGGATGTTTACCGTGTTTTTGCAGAGGAATATATGGCGGTTCCCGTGATCACGGGAGAAAAAACCGCCGGGGAACGGTTTCCGGGAGCGGAAAACACATTCTGCATCGAGGCCATGATGCAGGACAGGAAGGCCCTGCAGTCCGGCACGTCGCATTTTCTGGGTCAGAATTTCGCCAAAGCGGCCCAGATCCAGTATCAGAGCCGGGAGGGACAGCTCGAATATGCCTGGACCACTTCCTGGGGTGTATCGACCCGTCTCATCGGCGCCATGATCATGGCGCACGGAGACGACAACGGCATGGTCATTCCGCCTCGCCTGGCTCCCAGCCATGTCGTGATTCTGCCCATTCTGCGCAGCGAATCGGACGGAGCCGAAGTGCTTCCGTTCTGTGAATCCCTGGCCTCGGATCTGAGAAAACAGACATTCCGTGACCGGAACGTGGATGTGGTGATAGACAGGCGCGATATGAACGCCGGAGAAAAGAGCTGGCAGTGGGTGAAAAAAGGCATTCCTGTGACCGTTGAAATCGGACCCCGGGATATCGGGAACAACACCGTTTTCGTTGGCCGCAGGGACAAGGGCCGCAAGGAACGGATCTCGCTGAACCGGGATGAATTTGTCCGGAGTGTTCCGGATATTCTGGAGGACATGCAGAAAGGGCTTTACGAGCGGGCGCTGGCTTTCAGAAATACACATATGCATGAGATCCGCGACTGGAAGGCATTTTCGGAATTTTACACACCGGAAAATCAGGAGAAGCCCGGGATTCACGGCGGATTTGTACGTGCGTTCTGGTGCGGGGATACGGATTGCGAAAACCGGATCAATGAACAACTGAGCGTGACCATACGCTGTATTCCGTTCGATCAGGCCGCAGGAAAGAAGGGCTCCTGCGTAGCTTGCGGCAAGGAAAGTGGAACCGAAGTTGTTTTCGCCAAAGCGTACTGATTTGAATGAATGTCCGGATTCCGGAAAGCGCGGAATCTGCGTAAGTCATACAGGAGTATCTTTTGTTTGGTCTTGCAGGTAAAAAAACGGTTGCGGAGTTTCGACCGCCCAAGGCGGATAAAAGGCTGAAGGCCGTTTTCCGGTCCATGTCCGGTGATTGTGCGTTTTATGAAGATACGGCCCGCGGTTCCGCGGTTCCGCAATCGGTTTATGTGACGCCGGACAAGGAGAATGCCCTGTTCATCCGGGGGGAAGTCTATAATCTGGAGGCCCTGCACTGCAAGGGCGGTTCCTGCCTTGCGGAAGCCCTGTGGCAGCTTTATGAACGAAACGGCGATGCGCTGTTCGACAGCCTGAACGGTGCATTCGTCCTTGCCGTATGGGTCGGCTCACGCAGAGAACTGCGTGTCATACGCGATCAAATCGGCATTCTGCAATCGTTTTACGGACAGCATGGCACGGGTCTGGTTTTCGGAGCCGATCCGGCGCAGGTTTGTAAGGCCATGAAAACGGGAACCGGCCTGCAGCCAGGTGCCCTGATGCAGTACCTGCTCTACAATTACAATCCCGGCGTGCAGACCTTGTATGACGGCGTGACCCGTCTCCGTCCGGCGCATCGCCTGACCTGGACGCCCGGCGGCCTGTCCGTCCGGCGGTACTGGGACATTTCATTTGAGCCGGACCGGTCCCGTTCTGCGGATGAATGGGCGGAAGAAATCCGGCTGTCCCTTGAAAAATCGGTCCGGATCAGGATTTCCCGGGGCAGAACCGGGGCGTTTTTAAGCGGCGGGCTCGACTCTTCGAGCGTGGTATCCATGCTCGACAAACTGAATACGAAACAGCTCCGTACCTTCTCGTTCCGGTGCCGCGGTGAATCCTTCGACGAGTCGCATTACGCCAAAATCGTGGCCGATACGTTCGGGACCACGCATCAGCTTGTCGAGTACGATGCGGAGGATATACTGAAAGCGGAATCCATGACAGCGCTGATGGATGAACCGTTCAGCGATGTGGGCATCAATGTGGCCACCTACCTGCTGGCCGGGGCAGCTTCGGGAAACACGGATCTGCTTTTTACAGGGGACGGGGGAGACGAACTTTTCGGCGGGCATCCTGTGTACATGGCCGATAAAATGAGCCGGTATTTTCAGTTTATGCCGCCGTTTATCCGCGGTCCCCTCTTTGCCGCCGGCCGCAGTCTTCCGGATTCGGAGCAGAAAAAGGACTGGAAAGTGAAGCTGAAACGCTTTTCGGAAAGCTATGCATTCCCCGGGGATCTGGGAACGCAGCGTTGGCGCATCTATTACAATACGAATGAACTGGCTGCTTTACTGAATCCGGACATCGGGCAGGGATCGTTGGACAATATCTATGCGCCCATGACCGGGATCAACCGCGAATCGCCCGGCCCCGATCTTCTCGGCCGGTCGCTGCACGCGGATTATCAGACCGTGGTGCAGTTCTATCTCCGGCGCATGGAGATGCTGCGTGCTTTCGGTCTCAGCCCGAGATTTCCCATGCTCGATCCCGACATGGTTTCGCTCTGTGCCCGGATTCCTTCCAAGTATAAAATACGCGGCTGGGGAGAGGTCAAATATATTGAAAAAAAGGCGGTGGAGCCCCTGCTTCCCCGTGAAATTGTTCACCGGAAAGACAAACTGGGACACAGCATCCCTCTGAAAAACTGGATACGGGATCATGAGAAAGCCCGGTCCTTCGTACTGGACCTGATTTCGGAAACGACGCTGAAAAAACGGAACCTGTTCAATCCGGCCTTTGTGCAGACCATGATACGCGAACACGGGAACAGGACGCGCAATCACAGTCACAGGCTGTGGGCGCTGGCCGTGCTCGAATTGTGGATGCGGGCCAAAAATATTCATTGATGTGAATCTGGAGATGTGATTCATGAAAATACTGCTGACCGGCGCCACCGGATTTCTGGGGCGGCATATCGTACGGAAACTGAATGCGGAAGGGGCCGATGTGAGGGCGCTGGTAAGAAATACCAGTCAGACCGCCCATCTGGAATCCTCAAAACTGACGTTTATCGAAGGCAATCTTCGTGACCGGGCAAGTATTGAAAAGGCCGTGAAAAATGTCGATGTGATTGTTCATGCGGCCACTTCAAAAGGCGGCCCATGGCCCGAGTTTTACGCGGACAATGTACAGGGAACGGCCTGGCTTCTCGAGGAAGCCGTTAAAAACAAGGTGAAACGGTTTGTATTCATCAGTTCCGTGGCCGTTTATGATCATGGTTCCGTTAAAAACGGGGCCGTCATCGCCGAGGATCACCTGAAGGAGACGCATCCCAATCATTATTCACGATCCAAAAAAGAAGCCGAAGCCCTGATCGAACAGGCGAATCGTGAACACGGCCTGGCCACGGTGATCATCCGGCCCGCCTGCATATACGGCCCCGGCGGATTCTGGTATCCGTCCCGGCTCGGTTTCAGTGCGGGCAGGAATTATACGGTGCTCGGCCGGGGCACTTCCGTGGTGCCCCTGAGCCATGTGGACAGCGTGGCTGAAATGATATGGCTGTCGATTGTCAAACCTGAAGCCGCGGGGAAATCGTACAATGTCGTCGAGGATGAAGCGGTGACCCGCATCGATTTTCTCCGCATGACCCGGGAATATTTGTATCCGGACATGAAGGCCATCCGGTTTCCCGCCGGTCTGGCCCGGTTTATTGCATGGGGATTGCGGACCGGGCTGAAAATGGCGGGTATGAATCCGCCTTCACGGCTGGCGCCACTGGCCCTCCGTCTTTTCGCCATGTCCGTTTTCTATGACAACACGAGGGCAAAACAGGACCTGGGCTGGGAACCGCAGCAGGATGTGCGGCAAACCGTTCGCGCCATGCTCGAATGGCACCGTGAACAGAACAAGCCCGTTTCTCGGATGCAGACGCCCGCATGGCCGGTAAAAATCAGGGGGTCCAGAACGCTCACGACAACCCTGATCGGCGGCGGTGCATTCGCAAAAACGCATCTCGACATTTTAAAATCGATTTCACAGACGGAGGTGCTGGCAATCTGTGATCCGGATACCGAAAACGCGGACAAACTGGCTGCAGCATACGGTATTCCGCATGTGTTCGTTTCCCTGGAGGCCATGCTCGAATCCGTGAAGCCGGATGTGGTTCATGTGATTTCACCGGCACAGACCCATGCGCCGCTGTCCATACAGGCCATGCGTGCCGGATGTCATGTGCTTGTGGAAAAGCCCATGGCAGTCAACGCACGTGAAGCGGCCCAGATGATTCACACGGCCGAGAAAGAGAAAGTACATCTGTGTGTGGAGCACAGCAATCTGTACGACGGTATGATGATTCAGGCACGCCGATGGCTGAATCAGCGCGCCGTGGGAAAAATTATTCAGGTGGAAAGCTGGTTCGGTACGGGTTTGAGCAAAATGCCCATGAGTCCCTACGTGAAGTATGACGGAAAGGATCACTGGGTATACGGGCTGCCTGGCGGCGTGTATCAGAACTTCATTTCCCATCCGCTAAGCTGCGTTCTGGATGTGATGGGGCCGGTGCAGAACATTCAGGCCAGGGCCATGTATCACAAAGCCGTTCCGCATCAGAAAACCGACGAGCTGCGTATTCAGTTCGACAGCGGATCGGCCATCGGCACACTGAGCCTGTCTTTATGTGCGACACCCCGGTCCAATTTTTTGAGGATTTACGGAGACGAGGGCACCATTGAGATCGATTTTATGTCGAGAACCGCATTTCTCAACAAGGAGGGCGGCGCCCTGCCCAAGGTGATCAGCCGCAACCTGATCGCGCGGAAAAAGGGGCGGATCTATCTCAGGGCCGGGAGAAACAATCTGTTGAATCTGATCACGAAAAAGCACGGATATTTCGAGGGCAACGAGATCCTGATCAGGCTCTTTTACAAGGCCCTGATCGAAGGAACGCCCCTGCCCGTGACCCATGAAAACGGATTATGGTCCATGGAAACCATGGACGAAATCTGGAAACAGGTGGAAATCCGGTAACGGGATTCAATTCGATGAACGGTGCATGTATCAGGAAAATAGAGGTGTGTCTGCCCCGGAAAGTGCTGGACAATGTCGAGCTGGAGAGCATTTATGAGGGGTGGAGTGCCGAAAAAATCGAGAAAAAGACCGGCATTCGCAGCCGGCACGTGGCTGGGGCGCATGAAACGGCCGTGGATCTGGCTTACGGGGCGGCGAAAAGGCTGCTCGATTCTCTTGAATCCCGGGAACGCAATTCCGTGGATTTTCTCCTGCTCTGCACCCAGAGTCCGGATTATTATCTGCCGCCCGGATCCTGTATGCTGCAGGACCGGCTCGGACTGCCGCATTCGACCGGTGCCCTCGATTACAATCTGGGTTGTTCGGGATTCATATACGGTCTTGCCATGGCCAGGGGACTGATCCGGTCCGGGACCGCCTCCAGCGTGCTGCTGATTACATCGGAAACGTATACGAGGCATATTCACGCCATGGACCGGAGCAACCGGACCATTTTCGGAGATGCCGCGGCCGCCACCCTGGTTTGCGCATCCGAATCCGACTGTATTCTCGAGTTTGCGCTGGGAACGGACGGCAGCGGTTATCAAAATCTGATCGTGCCGGCCGGCGGTCTGAGAAAACGGTATAATCCCATGGCCGGAACAGCGGAGGATCCGCCAGGCAGCCTGAGAACGGAAAACGATCTGTATATGAACGGTCCCGAGGTGTTCAATTTTACCATCGAAGCCGTTCCTGAGGTCATCCGGCAGTGTATGGAAAAGAACCGGTCCGCACTGGATCAGATGGATTATGTGATTTTTCATCAGGCCAACAAATATATGCTGAATCATCTACGGAAAAAAATGGATATTCCTGAAGAAAAATACTATATGCACATGCTGGATGTCGGGAATACGGTTTCGGCCACCATCCCCATAGCGTTGAAAGACAGCCTGGAGCGGGGACTGGTCCGGCCGGGGAACCAGGTTCTGCTGGTTGGATTCGGGGTGGGGTATTCGTGGGGAGCCACGGTCGTCAAAATTAAAGATTAAAGAACAAAGAACAAAGAACAAAGAATAAAGAATAAAGAATAAAGAATAATGAATGCTGTCATACAGAAAATTGGGGTTTACCTGCCGGAAACGGTGCTGACGAACGATGCGCTTGCTCGGGAATTCGAGGACTGGAACTCGGAGAAGGTGGAAAAGCGGGCGGGTATCAGGGAGAGGCACGTGGCCGGAGAAAATGAAACCGCCCTGGACCTGGCAGAGAAAGCATGCAGGGACGTGCTTCGGGACGAGGATCCGGAATCCGTGGATTTCGTCATCCTGTGCACTCAGAGTCCCGAGTACTACCTGCCGACAGGCGCCTGCATACTTCAGGACCGGCTCGGACTGTCCGTTCGGACAGGCGCCCTGGACATCAGTCTCGGTTGTTCCGGATTCGTATACGGCCTGGCTCTGGCCAAATCGTTCATGGCATCGGACACGGCGGACCGCGTGCTTCTTGTGACATCCGATGTCATGACACGGCATTTGCATCCCAGGGACCGGGCGAACCGGACGATTTTCGGAGACGGAGCGGCAGCCACGCTGGTCGGGCGGTCGGATCGGGAGGGTATTTTGAATTTCTCCCTGGGTACGGACGGCAGCGGTTTCAGAAACCTGATCGTACCGAACGGCGGTATGCGGCACCGGTATGATCCGGATGCGCCGGACATCGCGGACGGTTTCGGAGGAACCCGCACGGACAACCATCTGTACATGAACGGACCTGAAATTTTCAACTTCACCATCGATGCGGTGCCGAAAACCGTCGCGGATGTACTCGAAAAGAACGAAATGACGCTTGAAGACGTGGACTATGTCATTTTTCATCAGGCCAACAAGTACATGGTGGAATATCTGAGAAAAAAAATCGGTATTCCCCATGAAAAGTTCTACCTGAACATGCTTTATACGGGCAACACCGTGTCCGCCACCATCCCGATCGGACTCAACGATGTAATGAAACAGGGGATTGTCAAACCCGGCGATACGGTCCTCGTTTCGGGATTCGGTGTGGGATATTCATGGGGGGCAACAATCATAAAGATTTAAGAACAAAGACTGTCGTGCATGCGGAGAGTGAAACGGAGTTTCGGAGAGATTGAGAAACGGAGAAAAAATGAATGATGAATATTGAATAACGAATGTTGAATGACGAAGTATGAAAAAAGAATATTAATTAAACACTTCATCATTCGAAATTCCCTGTTCGATATTCGATATTTTCTTTTACCCGATTCTCCTGTTCTGTTCACGGACTGCTGCCTGAGTGATATCTGCGGTCCCGTGTCCGGTTGATGCAAATACTTTTGAATAATAAAAAGGAGCCATATATGAAGAAGACTGAATTCTATGACCTGCTCATGGACACGCTGGAAATCGAATCCGTGGATGCGGTCGATGAATCGACCGATCTGACGGATCTGGAGGAGTATGATTCCCTGGCCGTACTGTCGCTTATCGCCATGATCGACGAGCATTTCAGCAAACGGATTCCCGGGACCGATTTTCAAAAAATCACCACGGTACAGAGCCTGATGGACATGATCGGCGCCGGGTCGTTTGAGTCCTGAGGATTTGACCGTTGAAGACTCATGTGACGCAAATTATTCTCCGTATTTTGCTGGTCTGCGGTGTTCTGTCCTTTGTTCTGGGTCTGGCTATCGTCTCGCAGCCGGCAGTGGCACGGACTGTCGAAGCCCGGCTGATCGACATGTGGAACCGGCAGCCGCCCGCCCCGCATAATCTGCCTCCGCGATGGGAGGGACATTTAGCGCTGCTGGGCTGGGAAGCGATGGTTCTGGGGATCGTGCTGGTGATTCTGGCCCTGCTTCTGCTCAGACGCGGAGAACAGTGTACGCGGTGGATTGAGAACGACAGGCAGGTTGTCGTTACGGCCGTGTTTGTCATGGTGATCCTGTGGCTTCCTGTGGCCCTTTGGGGACACAGTGCGGTAATTTTCAATCACCGCACCTGGTTTCTGGGCGATGACCCGATGATTTCCATGCGTTATGCGAAGAACCTGGCGCAGGGGCACGGCTGGGTCTGGAACCCGGGTGAGCGGGTCGAAGGATACTCCAATCCGCTCTGGACACTGATGATGGCCGGATGTCATTACCTGCCTGTTCCCGTGTACCGGATGGCGCTCGTGGTTCTGATTCTCAATCTTCTCATTTCCATCGGTGCACTGTTGCTTCTTCACCGGCTGCTGTGTGCCCTCCGGTGCAGGGACTGGGTCAAGGCGGGGGTGCTTCTGGCTTTCATTCTCAACCGGGATCTGCTCTTTATGACCATGGCCGGTTTCGAAATACCGCTGATGATTCTGGTGCTGCTCTGGTCGCTGAACCGGATTGTCAGGGAGGCGGAGCAGGGTGCTCCCGGATTTCTGACCTGTTTTTTAATCGGTGTTCTGGCCGTGATCCGTTCGGATGCATTCGTTCTTTCAGGGCTGCTCTTTTTGTTTGCGCTGCTTTTACACGACCGAAAAAAAACCGTGCTGCTTCGAATGCTGACCGCACTCATTATACCTGGCGCGCATCTTCTGTTCAGGATCTGGTACTACGGCGACTGGCTGCCCAATACGGCCTATCTGAAGATAGGCCAGTGGGATGAACGGTGGGTTCCGGGCCTGCGTTACGCGTTCGGATTTATCAAGCATTATTTTCTTTTCGTGATCGCCGGACTGTTCGGTCTCAGTTTTACACGGAAAAAAGTCAATTTTCTGCTGGCGGGTCTGATTATCCTGTATACGGCCTATGTCATATATACAGGCGGAGATGCATTTCATCATTTCCGGTTTTTTCTTCCGATTCTCCCGCTGATCTTCATTATGGCCTTTATGGGAATTCAGAAACTGCATTTATCCAAACGGAGCCAGGCGCTGGCCACGCTGATCTGTCTGGTGACCATGCCGGTTATATTCCCCGGTTATACGCTGTTCACGCTGATTCCGCGTCCCGCGGACATATACAATGTCGAACTTGGGCTGTGGATCAGGGCCAATACACCCGTGGAGGCCAAAGTGGCCGACGCCTGGGCCGGGAACAGCTTTTATTTTTCCGAACGTCCGGGAATCGATCTGCTTGGCAAGAGTGACCGCGTCATCGCCCGCATGCCGGTTCAGAGCGCCGAAGCCAAGGCGGGTCACAACAAATTCGATTATGATTATTCACTCGGTCAGCTGAAGCCGGATTATGTGGTGGCGAATTTCAGGCTCCCGGTTTCCGAGGAGGAAATGGAGAAACATATGACCGGTGACTGGGCCGCTGCCGGGGCCTTGTATTTTCATCCGCTTTTTCAGGAGCACTGCCTGCCCTATCCCGTTCAGGCGGATACATGGCGGACCATTTTTGCCTGCGACTGGTCTTCGATTACCGACAAGAGGAGCGACGAATGGATGCAGCCCTCCTGGTGACCTGGCTGAAAAGCCTGAACGGAAGGCGCTGGTTCCGGATCCTGCTGTGGGCGGGAATCGCCGTCCTGCCGCTGCTTTTTTTCTATTCGCATGTCCGTTATTATATGCCATTTCTCAGTGACGATTCCCTGATATCGCTTCGCTATGCGGAACGGCTGCTTCAGGGGCATGGGCTCACCTGGACGGACGGGCATCGTGTGGAGGGATATTCCAATCTGCTGTGGGTGCTGTGCTGTGCGGGGCTGGGTGCCCTTGGATTCGACCTTGTGGCCGCCGCCCGTATTCTCGGATTTTTATGTATGGCCGGTGTTCCGGCCGCCGCACTGTTCTGGTTTACAAAGGCTTTTCCAGGCCGGTCGCCCCTGTTTCTTCTGCCCGGATTCGCCGGTTTTGCATTTTCGGGCACCATGGCGATATGGGCCATCGGCGGACTGGAACAGCCCCTGATTGCCTTTCTTCTGGCCTGGTCCCTGGCATTCGGTCTGCTCATGTTCCGGTCCAAATCCGGAAGCGGATCCTGGGGCTGGCTGCTTTCCCTGTGTCTGGGACTATTGGCTGTGACACGCCCCGACGGGCCCCTGTTCACGGCCGGTATCATCCTGAGCGTATGGCTGAACGGCCTCCGTACTTCCACGATAAAACGCATGATTCAAATCGCTGCTCTGCCGGTCCTTTTTTACGGCGGACAGCTGATTTTCCGGTACATTTATTACGGTGAATGGGTGCCGAACACGGCGCTTGTCAAGATCAGCCCTTCGGACACGCATCTCGCGATGGGTTTGAGATATGTCTGGCTCGCCTTTACAACCCATCTTCCGTTGTCGCTTGCAGGCACAGTCCTGATCATCATCCTGATTGGCCGCCGGCAAACGCGCGCTGCCGCCATGCCGCTTCTGATGACGGCCGGAATCTGGCTTCTCTATCTAGTGTTTATCGGCGGCGATATATTTCTGGCATTCCGGCACATGGTACCCGTGATGACGGTTCTGGTGTTCATCCTGATTCTTGGCAGCGTGACGCTCTGGGACGGGCTTGCCCGTCCGGGATGGCGCACAGGTCTCGTTCTGGCCGGCCTGGTGACCCTGGCCGTTTTTCACGGTCAGCAGTTCCGCTATGAAAACAGGTTCAACAAAAAAGCCGTCTACGAGCGATGGGAATGGGACGGAAAGACCATCGGTCTCTTTTTAAGGCAGGTTTTCGGCAGTCAACAGCCTTTGCTGGCTGTGGATGCGGCGGGCGCCCTGCCATTCTGGTCCGGGCTGCCCTGTGTGGACATGCTGGGTCTGAACGATTATTATATACCCAGGCATGCGCCGGAGGATTTCGGCAGCGGCCGAATCGGGCATGAACTGGGAGACGGGGATTATGTGCTCGGCCGGAATCCGGATCTGATCATGTTCGCCATCCCGCCTGGATTGTTTATCACGGAGTTCCGGAGCGGGCGTGATATGCTGGCAGATCCCAGGTTTTACGAACAATATACACGCGTGCATTTTCTGACCGGAGAAGGAGACAGGCAGGTGCTGGCCCGGTTCTGGGCCCGCATGACCAGTGATAAAATCGGGATCCGTCAAGAGGGCGGCGATATCGTGATTCCGGCGTTTCTTTTCAGCAGCGAACCGGAAGCACCCGCGTTTCTGGCCGGATCCGGAAATCTGACCGTTGCGTTAACGGATACAATGCCGCTCGTTCTTGAAAATATTCAGCTGCCCCGGGGGCAGTGGACCGGCAGTGTCTGGCCGTCCCGGGCGGGCATTCAGGTGTCCGTGATGACGGATGACTCAGGAAAGGGAACCGTCAGGGTTGAGACATCCGGTCCTTCCCGCATGGCATTTCAGGAAATCCGCCTTGCTTTAAAAAAGTGACGATGTCATCCGCCACCGCTTCCAGCCCTTTTTCGGTAAAGTGAATCCCGTCAGAAAGAAAAATCTGTTTCTGTTCCGAATCGGACATTTTCCCCATGATTTCGGCCAGATCGATCAGGGGTACCTGCATGTCCCTGGCTATGGCACGGACCGTTTCGTTGTATCGGTCATGCATATCCAGAACATCGGTTTTGCTGCGGGCAAACTGGTTTTCGATCAGATAGTCCGGCACACCCAGCGCATGATGGGCCGAAGGCGCGGTGATCAGAATCACCGGCACGTTTTTATTTTTGAAACGGGTGACAATATCCCGTAAATTCGCATCGTATTCATCCGGAGGGACACGGACCTCGTCCAGGGGGCCGGTCGCCGTGCCCTTGATTTTATGCTGCATCCAGAATACCCATTGCACTACCCGTGCGTGCTGGATGAGGCTGAACCACCTGGGCACGTCGTGCATTTTTTTCCGGGAATCCCTGGCACCGAAGGCCAGCCAGTGATCGTTCCATCCGTAGTACACGAAGACCGCATCCGGTTCCACCTGCAGTCCGAATTTCTCGGCCACGATCCGTCCCTGATACGACGTGTATCCGGACAGTGCCAGGGGCACGGATTCCGCATAGAGTGAGTCCGGCATCATCCGGTTCAGTGCTTTTTCCACATAGGCCGGGTAGCCCTGCTGTGTGCAGGAATCCCCCAGGTAAAGGAGGCGGACGGTGTTGGCCGGTTTCGGTATTTTGATGTCGTGTCCCGGGAATCCGAAGGCATTGACATGCCTGCTTTTGGGATCGAGCGTGTAAAACAGGTCCTTGTCCGTGATGAAATTGATAAAATGCGTGGGCCTGGGATGTCCGAACTGAATGCCGGATTCATATCTGAAACGGGCCGCGCGCAGGCCCAGCTCGGGCACCATGAAGAGCAAATTCAGCATGGCCAGGGTCATGAGAATACCGGCCGGTTTCATGCGCCGTTCCTGTCTTCGGCTCCACATCCGCCCGGTCAGGAGCGCCGCTGTGAAGAACAGAATCAGAAACGCATGCGGATTCCATTTCTGAACTGTCAGGATGGACAGAAGAATCGACAGTGAAACCGATCCTGAATAAAAAAAACGGATCATTCGGTGTTCGTTTGCGGGCAAGGCCGGCTCCTCTCTGCTATACTCCGGGTTCTGGAAAAGTTAGGAGAAAATCAGGTCAAATCAAAGGAAAATTCAATGAAACACATTGATTTTATTTAAATATTTTCCTAAGTTGAAACACGATTTTCCTCTGATCCATATCCATAGGAAATAAGATGAATGAAACGCAATTGCTGTCCGGGAAAACCATCCTTGTGACCGGCGCTTCGGCGGGCCTCGGAAAGGCCTGTGCCGAACGCATTGCCCGCCTGGGCGGACGTGTCGTTCTGGTAGCGAGGAACGGGGAGCGCCTGCGGGCCGTCTGTGAGTCGCTGGAAGGAGAGGGCCATACCTTTTTCAGCCAGGATATCACCGATTACCCGGCGCTGACGACGCTTGTGGACCGGAGCGCAGAGAACGGTCCCGTGTACGGATTCATTCATTCTGCGGGCATGGAAATCACCCTGCCGCTGCGCAATATGCGGTCTTCGGATTATGAATCCCTTTTTGCGGTGAACGTCATCGCGGGTTTCGAGCTGGCCCGGCTTCTTTGCGCGAAAAAGGTCAGGGATGCAGCCGGAGGCAGTTATATATTCATTTCGTCCACCATGGGCCTGGTTGGCCAGAGCGGTCTCGTCGGCTACTGCGCCAGCAAGGGGGCCCTTGTTTCGGGCGTGCGTGCCATGGCCGCGGAACTGAGTTCAAAAAACATACGCGTCAACTGTGTCTGCCCCGGACATGTCGAGGGTACGCCCATGTCCGACCATCTGTTCGCGACACTGACCGATGAGGCCAAATCCGCGATTTCCGTGTCCCATCCCCTCGGGCTGGGTACACCCGAAGATGTGGCCCACGCCTGTGTCTACCTCCTGTCGGACCAGGCCCGGTGGGTGACAGGAACGGCCCTGTCCGTGGACGGCGGATATACCATGGTGTGACCGGGGATCGTTTTTAATACCGGACCGGTCCGCAGCTACGGTTGATTATTTATCAGGATGAGAATAGAAGAAATGGGTTCCGGATTTACATTTACGGACCGTCTTTCCAAGTCCTGCAGGCAGGACCTGGAGCAGCTGTTTTTTTTCAATCCGCAGCAGCACAGGCATCTCGAACCCATCGTCCGCATGGTGGAAGCCTTCGGACAGCCTGCGCTCGAGGTGCAGGGGGATTCGGTCGGAATCGTTCTGGCCGATCATCCGGATGCAGCCTGCCTGTACGCATTGGACCATGACCGGCTCGCGGGCGTCGCCCTGATCGCACAGTTCAAACCGGACACGCTGTCCGTGCTGCACATCGCCATCGATCCGGCATATACTTTGCATGGAGATAATGGACATCGAGGATTGATGAATGCCATGCTCGAGGAACTGAAGCGCATGGCGAAAAAACGCCACACGGTTGAGAGAATTACCATCGGATATACCAGAGGAGATCAGCGACACCTTGAGATTCCAGTGGCATAAAAAGCAGACCGCGTTTCTGATCCGGCTCATCATCAGTGCCGCACTCATTTATTTTCTCATTCATACGGCAGATACCCGTTCCCTGATCGATACGCTGCTTTCCGCGGACTGGCGGCTCTTCGCTTTGGCCATGCTATTCAGCCTGGCCAAGCAGGGCATCGAAATCGTGAGGCTGTTTCTTCTTTTCCGGGTCCGGGACATTCATCTGCCGGTCTGGACCGTGGTCAAGATCATGATGACGGGCACATTTCTGGGCACGGTTTCGCCCACGAGCCTGAGCACGGAGATATTCAGGGCCTATGGATTCGCGCAGCATATGGAGGATTCCGCGCATGCGGTTTCCGCCGTGGCCATCAACCGGTTCATCGGCCTTTTTTCTCTCATGGTGCTGGCCACGGTGAGCAGTCTGTGGCAGCCCGAGTATGCCAGGAGCATCGGGGCCGTGTGGCTGGCCGTGGTGTTTTCAATGCCCCTGTTTCTTCTGGCGCTGGGATTTTCACGCAAGTTCAGGCATCTGTTCGAGCATCCCGTTTTTCAAAAGATCGATTTTATCGCCAGAACCGTCGCCTGGCTCGCCAATGTAGCCAGGTCCATGTTCGCATACCGCAGGCACAGGCTCATGCTGGCCGTGGTGTTCGTGCTTTCCATCATCTTTCAGTCCGTTCGCGTGATTGTCACCTACCTGCTCGCCCTCGCCCTGGATGTGCATATCCCGCTGGCCTATTTCTTCATCATCACGCCGATCGTGCTGCTCTTCACCACGCTGCCCCTGTCCGTGGGCGGCATCGGCATACGTGAGGGCGGTACCGTGTATTTTCTCGGCAAAATCGGCATCCCGCCCACCCAGGCTTTCAGCGTGTCCATCATGTGGTTCCTGGCCGCGCTCACCAGCTCCGTACCCGGATTCTTTTTCTACCTGATCGAGGGGTTCGGGGGGAAGAGGAAAGGCAGGAAGCAAGAACAAAGAACAAAGAACGAAGAACGAAGAACGAAGAACGAAGATTAAAGAATGGATCGGTAATATACCGTTTACGGAGGATTGAATATCAGGGTGTCCAAATCCGGATGATTTTTGAAGAATCAACGATACAATTCCAGTTTTTGGAATTAACTTGTTCCCATCGGCTGATATGCTTATATTTCGGTAATAAACCGTAATTCCGGAGTTGTAATGCTGAATATCAAAAAAACATTTATAGTCGATGACAACAATCGGAAGGTCGCCGTTCAGGTGGATATCGATACATTTCATCGAATCGAGGAAGTCCTTGAGAATTATGCGCTTTATCATTTGATTCAGGAAACCTCGAATGAAGAAGTGTTGTCAGTGAAAGACGCAAAAGCCTTCTACAATAATCTTGAGAAATCGTCTTGACTGTCAAATACCGCAAACGATTCCTAAAAGAACTTGCCAATCTGCCTCCGAAAATCAGAATCCGCGTCGAAAAATTTGTGTTTGAAGAACTTCCCGGCATGACAGACATATCGAAGGCCGGGAGTATAGAAAAAATGCATGGGTACGAGGGATGTTATAAAGTACGTTTTGGTCAATACCGGATGGGTATCCGGGAGTAAATGGATGCAATTGTCTTGGAGAGGGTACTGCATCGAAAGGATATTTATCGGTTTTTTCCTTGAGCAAATCGGGTCCGCTTGTGTTCATAAACAATATATATGCAACGGTTTATCCCTACAGGAACAGTCTTTCTGGTACTATGAGTTAGAACGATCTATATTCAAGTGGAATAAATATTTGGAATCATAACTCAGATCAACCACAAGATGATTTTTCTGCCGGTCTAGAGGTAAAATCATGAAGACATTTTTACGAATCCTGTTAATGGTTGTGATTATGGCGTTGATACTGAGGACCGGTCAGTTTGTATATGACCTAATTAAAAGTGATACATCCGCCAAACGACCTGTACCTGCCGATTTTGCAGGATGGGAGAACAGGAACAAGCCCGATACTGATGATTTTTTGGCATTGATGGAAAAAAATAAAATTGATACATTATATCTGAGATTTGCGGACAAGGAGATGCTGTCCGAAAATGATTTTTCCGGGCAATTTAATCAGCTTCGTTTGCTATTCGGTAATATCGTCGAATATCATTTTCAGAGAAGTTCGGCCAGCGGATATGAGAAGTGGACCGGTTTTTTCATGTATTATTCATTGCATTTCGACTCCGGGAACCGTATGAACGCCGTCTTCGACATAGATGTCCAGGGTGACGATCCCGATTTCAGAATATGCCGGTTGACCATCGATCCGCCTGACGTTAGGGCAAGATCGTTTGTCGTTTTCGTAAATGAGCCATTGCATCAATAATGATGATTATGAGTATAAAACCTGATATAATTATCAAACCTGTATATTCCTATCCATATTTAAATCTCAGTTATAAAACAATGGATGCGATAGGTGCACTCATCGTGTTTTCGTTGGCATTTTTATTACAGAAACAAGTCAGATTCACTGAATGGTATTATTTTCTTCCCGTTCTTCTCATGATGCCACTTCTTTTTACGTGGATATGCCATAAACGCAAGTCTCCTTTTGAGAGAAAGTACCATCTGATCAAGAAATGTGTATGTACTTCATTTGCCGAAGGCAATATTTGGTTTAAGACCAATTATTCGCTTTTTATCGGTCTCCTGATCTATCAGGAGGGACTCGAATTGCGTGTCAGCTGTCATTGTTTTTATATACCGTTTGCGAAAATGAAAGCATGCCGATTTCCGAATGATTTTGGCGGAAATCAAATGGTTATTGAATCGGATCTGGAGGATGTTCCGAAGAGGATCTTTGTTACGGGCATCTGGGATGATGTGGTTGATGAAATCAAAAAGCTTAAGGAAAAATCATTCGTTATATCGGATTGATCATTTAAACGTATCGTATCAATTTTGACAATAACATGAGCAAGTATTCCATTTCAAGGAGCCCATTCAATGAAAAAATTCATATTCATCATCCAGGGCATCCTGCAGATTTATGTGGGATTGGGCGCATTGGTCTGCGGGATTCTCATGATGGCGGATCCGTCGGGAGGCATCCTGAAAATGCCGCTCAGCCTGATCGAGGCATCCCCGTTTCATAATTATCTGATTCCGGGACTCATCCTGTTCGCGGTGAACGGTCTGGGGCAGCTTTTTGCCGGCGTATTGAGCCTGAGAAAACATGCGTGGTCGGGTCTTGTCAGTGCCGTGTTCGGACTCGGACTCATGATCTGGATATTCGTACAGGTCACCCTGATCGGCGGCGGGCACATCCTTCAGAACCTCTATTTCGGATTCGGCACGGCCGAAACGGCCATGGCTTTTTTAATGCATGTTTTTCTGACCGCAGCAAAAAAACCGCGACCGGTCTGATTGTTGACCCCGGGATCAAAAATTGACTGCCCTGCAACCCTTTTACGAGGTTGATTTTTCCCTTATTTTTCCTTACCTTATGTGGATATGGTTTTTGGTAAAAAAACGGCCATTTGACGGAAAATGACCGGTTTTTTCATGGATCAAAACACGATTTTCAGCGGCGTTTTTCTGGTTCATTTCTTGCAAAAAGGGAAGTGATATGTGTTCACCTGTCGGACATAGTCTGGCCGGGGCGCTGGTGGTTCGTCATAACCGGTTCGATTTCAAATGGTCGAGTCTGAAAGCACTTCTGCTGTTCCTCGTCATTGCGAATCTTCCGGATGTGGATTTTCTTTTCGGCTGGGCCCAGGGGGATCCGAATTTATACCACCAGACATGGACGCATAGTCTGGCTTTTATTTTCGGCGTGAGCATTGTCTCAGGATTGATCTATTCTTTGAAAGGAACGGGGCAGGGCGTTCAGGCCGGACGGCTCGTTTTCTGGATTCTGGCGGCCCATCTTCTATGCGACATTCTGGGAACGGATTACCGGCCTCCGATCGGTATCCCCCTGTTCTGGCCGCTGACCGATTATCCGGTGCATTCCCCCTATACTGTATTCGGAAACATCATCCGTGTTCCACATACCGAGGGATTCTTCCGAAGCCTCCTGTGCTGGCACAATTTCCGGGTGGTGGTTCATGAAATCGGGGTGATGGCCGGTATCTATCTCTTTCTTTTGATTTTCAGGAAACGCGGATGAACGACGCGGTACAAATACGGGTATCCGTGGTGGCGCCTGTCTGCAATGAAGCGGATAATGTACGGCTGCTGTACAGTGCGGTAAAGGAAGTGATGGAAACACTCGACCGGTCCTATGAGATGATATTCGTGGACGACGGCAGTACCGACGGAACACGGGAAATACTCAGGGAGCTGGCCGCTTCGGACAGCCTGCTGAAGGTGATTCTGTTCCGCAAAAACTTCGGTCAGTCTGCCGCCATGGCAGCCGGGTTCCGCGCCACGCGGGGCGAAATCGTCGTGGCCATGGACGGGGATCTGCAGAACGATCCCCGGGATATTCCGCGGCTGCTCGATAAAATGGCGGAAGGATATGATGTGGTCAGCGGCTGGAGAAAAAACAGGAAAGACAAGCTTCTGGTGCGTAAAATCCCGTCCCGTATCGCCAATCGTCTGATTTGTTCAGTGACGGATGTTCAGCTTCACGATACGGGATGCAGTTTGAAAGCGTTCAGAAGAGAGGTGATTCAGCGCATCCGTCTCTACGGCGAACTGCACCGGTTCATTCCGGGTCTGGCCCGTGTGGAAGGCGCCCGGATTTCGGAGATTGTGGTGAATCATCATCCCCGCCGTTTCGGCCGGTCCAAATACAACCTGACCCGGACATTCCGGGTTCTGATGGATCTCGGCAGTCTGAACCTGTTTTTAAAGTATCTCAGCCATCCCCTCCAGTTTTTCGGGACGCTGGGCGGATGGCTTCTTATCCTGGGCACTTCCATGGCAGGCTATGTCATTTACTGCATGATATGGAAAGAGGTGCCCGTGCATTATATGAACGTACTCATTACGACGATATTTTTACTCTGGGCCGTGGGCATACAATCCGTGCTTTTCGGCCTGGTAGCCAGTCTGATTGTACGTACCGGAACACGAAAAGGAGGCAGCCTGTCGCCCTTTCTGACCGCTAAGGAGTCTATGCGTGGATAAACAAGCACCGAAAATTTCCATTTTACTGAGTCTGTACAATTTTGGTGATCAGGTAGATACACTGATTGGTTCGCTGGTTCAGGTTTTTGAAAAAACCGGATCGGCTTTTGAGGTTGTGTGTGTGGATGACGGCAGCCTGGACGAGACCGTTGTCAAGCTGATCAAACTCACCCGCCAGGACACCCGGGTCCGGGTGATACGCATGAGAGACACGTTCGGCGAGTCCGCGGCCATGGAAGCCGCACTGCGTTATTCGACCGGCACACGGATTCTGTACATGAGCAGCCGGGTTCGTGTGAATCCCGAGTCGCTTCCCGGATTGCTCGACAGACTGGATCACGGATACGATCTGGTGATGGGCTGGCGGTATCCGCGCCGTGATTTTCTGCTCAACCGCGCCATATCCTGGCTTTTCAACCGGCTCGCCAGCCGGCTTTCCAAGGTGCGGCTGCATGATATCAACAGCGGCGTATTCGTGGCCAGGCGGGAGGTACTCGAACGGATTTCCATTTACGGCGACCTGCACAATTTCATACCCGTGCTCGCCGCACAGCAGGGATATCGAATCACGGAAATGAAGGTGGAACAGCTGCCGGGTTCGTTCCGCATGTCGCGGTATCCAACGGAATATATCCGGCGGTTTCTCGATATTATCACGGTTTTTTTCCTGACGCGGTATTCCAAAAAGCCCATTCATCTGATGGGATTCTTCGGCGCCATGTTCTTTTTATCGGGCCTGGTGATCGAATTGTACCTGGGCGTCTACAGGCTGCTGAAGCTCGGCCCCATCGCAGGCCGGCCGCTTCTGATTTTAGGCGCGCTGCTTCTTGTGATCGGTATTCAGATGATCACGATCGGCCTGCTCGGGGAGATGATCATCTTTACGCATGCCGGAGATATCGAAGAGTACAATATCGAGGAAGTGATCAATTAGTCTGGCTAAAAACAAAGGAAATGAATGAAGCTGATCATTCAAATTCCATGCTATAACGAAGCCGAAACCCTGCCCGGCACGTTAAGGGACATACCGAAATCCTTCAGGGGTGTGGACACGGCTGAAGTTCTTGTCATCGATGACGGCAGCACGGACAATACAGCGGACGTGGCCCGCGCCGGCGGTGTGCACCATATCGTGAAGCTGACCCACAACATGGGACTTGCCGAGAGTTTTTCGGCGGGTATAGATGCATGTCTGCGCCTGGGCGCGGATGTAATCGTCAATACGGACGGGGACAATCAGTATCACGGAGCAGATATTCAGAAGCTGATCGATCCCATTATAAAGGGCGATGCGGACGTGGTCATCGGGGACAGGCAGGTCAGTGACATCGCCCATTTTTCCTTTGCCAAGAAACGGCTTCAGAAACTGGGAAGCTGGGTGGTCCGCCAGCTTTCGGGAACCACGGTGCCCGATACGACCAGCGGTTTCAGGGCTTACAGCCGGGATGCCGCGCTCCGGATGAACGTGATATCCAAGTTCACGTATACACTGGAAACCGTGATCCAGGCCGGAAAAAAGAAAATGGCCATCGGTCATGTGCCGGTGCGCACCAACAGACCCACACGGTCCTCGAGATTGTTCAAGAGCATTCCGGGATATATGAAGCGTTCCATGGCCACGATTCTGAGAATTTATACGCTGTATGAACCCCTGAAAATGTTCTGGGTGGTCGGAAGTATCGTGTTCGGTACGGGTCTGATCGTGGCGCTGCGCTATCTGTATTTTCATTTTACGCATCAGGGCGGTCATATTCAGTCCCTGATTCTTTCGGCCGTACTCATGATCGTGGGATTTCAGACCGCCATGATCGGACTGCTTGCGGACATCATCGGTGCGAACCGCCGCCTGATCGAGGACACGCTGTACCGCGTAAAAAAAATCGAATTAAATCAAGAGAAATAGCATTTTGATTTCAGTTAAAAAGTCGAAGGCAAAGGGCAGGGGTTTTTAGAACCGATCCATGCCGGTTGCCTTTTTTGCAAATGAGGCGCATGAAAGATCGCAGGTTTTCCATTTGTTACATTGCAGGCAGGGAAGCGGCCTATTCGCGTACCGCCATCGTACGGAAAGGGCTCGAACGGGCCGGATTCCGTGTTGTCGGTATTTTCCCTCCGGACAAACGGTTCATTCATTACCCGGGCCTGATCTGGCGTTTTCTCATCAGCAAACATCGGTGCGACCTGGTGCTGGTCGGATTCTACGGTCAGATCCTGATGTGCTTCGTCCGGCTGCTGACCCTGAAACCCGTACTTTACGACATCTACATCTCGACATATGATACGATGGTGTTTGACAGGTGCGTGGCGAAACCGGAATCCCTGAAAGCTCGGATCTACAGGCTCGCGGACCGGCTGACCATGATCTGGGCAAACCGCATTCTCCTTGAAACCAGGGATCATATCAGGGATTATGCCGGCAAGTTCGGCGTGCCGGAAGAAAAATTTGAACATGTGTTTCTGGCCGTGGACGATTCCCTGATCGGGAAACAGCCCGTACCTGAGCGGAACGGCGCTTTTCTGGTGCATTTTCACGGCGAGTATGCGCCGTTTCACGGTGTGCGGACCATTCTGAGAGCGGCAGAACGGCTGAAGAAGGAGCAAGTCGATTTTGAAATAATCGGTACAGGTATCACCTGTACGGAAGACAGGGCCCTGGCCGCAAGCCTTGAACTGAATCGGGTGCGGTTTATCGACTGGGTGCCTTATGAGAAGCTGGGAGAAAGTATGGGGCGCGCCCATTGCTGTCTCGGGATTTTCGGCGACAATCCCAGAACCCTGCGCGTGCTGACCAACAAGGTGGTGGAAACCCTGGCCGCGGCCCGTCCCCTGATCACGGTGAAAAACGAACCGGTTCAGGAACTGGTCAGGGACGGGGAGAGCGCGCTTCTGGTTCCGCCTGCGGATCCCGCGGCCCTCGCGGAAGCCATTCTGAAATTGCGGGATGATCCGGATCTGGCCGTGTCCCTGGCTGAGAACGGATACAGACAGTTCAGGAAACACTGCACCATCGATGTGTTTTCTGAAAGACTGAAAGCGATAGTGAATCAAATGGTGAAATCATGAGTACAGATTTTTTAAAGGGTAAAAGGGTGCTGATCACCGGGGGGCTGGGATTTATAGGCAGCAGTATCGCCCGCCGTGTCACGGAAAAGGGTGCACGGGTCACGATCCTGGATGCCTGTCTCGAACCGTACGGATGGAACATGGCCAATATACGCGGCATCGAGGACCGGGTCCGGTTTGTCAAAGGGGATATCCGGGATGCGGGACTTTTTGGTGACCTCGCCGGGGCTTCGGACGTTGTTTTTCATATGGCTGCACAGGTCGGCCGTGAAATATCCATGGAGCAGCCGCTTCTGGACACCGATGTGAACTGTACGGGCACGATTCATCTGCTCGAGGCCGCACGGGCCATGAAGAAGCCGCCGAAAATTATTTTTGCCGGGTCCAGGGGGCAGGTGGGAGAGCCTGAATACCTGCCCGTGGATGAAAAACATCCGGACCATCCGACGGATATATACGGTATCAACAAGCTGGCCGCGGAACAGTACTGCCTGCTCTATCATCATGTATACGGGATACCGGTCACATCATTGCGGCTGAACAACGTATACGGGCCGAGATGCCAGATGCATGCGGGTTTCTATGGTATTCTCAACTGGTTTATGTCGAACGCGATGCAGGACAAACCCATCACCGTGTATGCGGAGGGCCTTCAGACGCGGGATTATATTTACATCGACGATGTGGTGGATGCATTTATGGCCGTTGCGGCTTCCGATACGGCAAACGGCCGGATGTACTACGTGGGTTCCGGCAGGGAAACCGTATTTATCGATATGGTCAGGGAAATCTGCCGTGCGGTCGGCAAGGGGGAAATCGTCCATGTCCCGTTTCCCGAGTCCCGGAAAAAAATCGACATCACGCGCTTTGTCGTGTCCACTGAGAAACTCGAAAAGGACACCGGGTGGAAAGCGAAAACGGACCTGCGGTCGGGTATCGAACAAACCGCACGGTTTTATGAGCAGCACCTCGGAGACTATTTAAACCGGAAAGGAAACGTTTGAATCCGGGCGGAGCGAACATCGAAACGGTGACCGTTTCCGTGGTCATACCGTGCTACAACGGCCGGAATACGATCGGGCAGACATTGAGTGCTGTCCGGAACCAGAAAACCGGTCATGCCTATGAGGTCATCGTCGTGGACAGCAGTGATGACGGCACGGACAGGTTTATTCGGGCGGAATTCCCGGAAGTGCGGTTGATTCATCTGGACCGGCAGACCCTTCCGGGATCGGGCCGGAATACGGGTATTCGCGAAGCCGGCGGCGAAATTGTCGTTTTCACGGATGCGGATGCGGTGCCGGATCCGGATTGGCTGGAACGTATCGTGGCTTTGCACAGATCCGTGAATACGGATGGCGTGGGCGGATGCGTGATCAACGGTTATCCGGAAAGTCCCGTGGCCTGGGTCAGCCATCTGATCGAGTTCAATGAATGGACCGAATGCACGCCCGCCGGCAATGTACAGAACATTCCTTCCGTTAATATTTCGTTCAAGCGGAATACTTTCTTCAAATACAGGCTTTGCTTCAGTGATGTGTTCCCGTCCGAAGACACCCTGTTTAACTGGTCCCTGACCGGACGGGGAGGCACCATCTATTTCGATCCGGCCGTCCGGGTGGTTCATTTGAGCCGCGTGGGATTTTTCAAGATGTTTCAGCATCAGCTGCGTCTGGGACGGGCTTCGGCACATGCCCGCCGCATCTCCACACTTCCGGGCGGATTGTTCGTGCGCTTCCCCTTTCTGTGTCCCGTACTGCCGTTTGTCCGCTGGATCCGGGCTGTCATGCGTCTTGTGAAAACCAATCGCGGGCTGCTGTTTCGTTTCCTGCTGCTGACGCCGCTGTATCTCATGGCGACCACGGCATGGACCATTGGCTTTATGCAGCGCCGTGATTATCCGGACCCGGTCGTTGTCCTGGACGGCTGCGATTTCACACCTGACGGACCGGGACAGGGAGGCGCTGCATGAAACGGGGTCGTGACATGATGATCGCCGCGGCGCTGGCTCTGATGATTTTGACCGGGGGCGCGCTGCGTTTCCTGCATATCGGGACACCCAGCATGTGGGTGGATGAGGCGAATACGGTGTTTTCGGCCGAGGCCCTTGTAAAAACAGGCATGCCCGACATGCCCACGGGCAATGTATACGGAAGGGCCCCGCTGTACACCTATTCGGTGGCCCTGATGTACCGGCTGGGCGGCGTTTCGCTGGAAAATGCCCGCAACACATCGGCCATATACGGTATCCTGTGCATTCCGTTCGCTTTCATCGTCGCATCCATGCTGTTCGGATGGCGTACGGGGCTTGTGACGGCGTTTTTTATGTCCGTGAGCTATTTTGAAATCGGCTGGTCCCGAGTCGCCCGTATGTATACCCAGTTCCAGCTTCTGACGCTCATCAGTGTCCTGTTCTTTATCCTGGGCTTCGAACGCCATGATACGGTTCGCTTCCCGGACCGGTTTTTCAGGCCGCGCTTTCTTTTCAGCGGCATCCGCGTACCGGGATTCGGGAATACGGATCCCGTGGCGCTCCTTATTTTTGTTCTCGTCACGTTGATCACATATTTCGGCGTTCATCTCCTGGCCGTTTTTACCGCGGCCGGTCTGGGCGCCTATATCGTAATCAGGGCCATACATACCTGGATATTTCCGGCCGGCGCAAACCGGATGAAAAACAAATATACGGTTTGCACGTTTCTCTTCATCGCGGGAGGCCTGTTCAGTCTGGCAATCCCGCAGATCAGACACTTGCTGATCAAGTTCCTGCACTATACGCCCGCATGGGCCGCGGAAGGCGCCTCTTCCGCTTCGCAGACAGGCGTGCTGTTCCGTTTCCTGTTTTCCTGGTACCGGTTTCCGCTCGGCCTGCTTTCCCTGGCTGGGCTGGCCGGTCTCGTGAGGGGCGGACGGCGTTCGGGCTGGATGGCCGCCATGCTCCTGATCGTTCCGCTTCTGATTCTGTCCTTCGTGTTCACGCACCGGCACACGAAATACCTGTTCTTCGTGTACCCGTTTTTTCTGATGCTGGCCGCATACGGTACGGTCCGGCTCGTTCTGATCAAACCCGTAAAGCTGTTCTCATTCCGGTCCCGGTCCGTGTTCCTGACGCGGCGATGGACGGCTGGCTTGATCGTGGCTGCCTTTCTGATCTCCCCCTGGCTCCGCATTGCCAAGAATATTCCTTTTCTCGATGACGGCAAGACGAACGGCGCCGTGTATTTCAATGAATGGCGTGAGGCTGCAGAACTGCTGCACAGACAGATGCAGCCCGGGGACTGCGTCATCAGCAGCCTGCCCGAGGTGATGCTTTATTACCGGGTGGCTTCCGACTGGGCTCTGAACGGCAACAATCTGGCCCTCTCCGCATCCCGGAAAATTTACGATTCCCAGGGTCGATTTATGGAGGTGTTTGCGGGCCGGCCGCTGGTCGATTCTCCCGAAACACTGAAGCGCCTGATGCGCGAATCGCCCAGGGGATGGATCGTAATGACGGACTATCATTTCAGCCAGCCTTTGTATACACCGCCGGTCATGAAGCAGATCATCGAGGCGCGATGCGGGGCGCCGCAATGGACGACAAACCGCACCGTGCGTATCTACGCCTGGGATCACGGGAAAGGGGAAGCCCATGAATTTTAAAAGGGGCAGTCTCTATCTCATGGGCGCCTGGGCGGCGGCCCTGATATTCGGATATCTGTATAACTTCTGGCTCACACATCGTTTTTCGCAGGCGGTTTACGGCGATTATCAGGTGGTGATTTCCATTTTGTTCTGGCTGGAAATCGTGGTCATCAACGGCATGCCCTATACCATTCAAAAATTTCTGGGGAGCGAAACCGCGCATTCCGGGGATATTTTGAAGACCGCGTTCAGGCTGCAGCTTCTGGTTGCCGCCTCCCTCTTTCTGCTCGCTTTTGCGGCCGCTCCCTTCATCGCACGGATTTTCAAAGCGAATTCCTATTCGTTCTACCTGAGACTGGCATTTGTCGATATTCTGTTTCTGGGATTCTTTCACCTTTTCACTGCCTATCAGAACGGTGTCAGACATTTCGGAAAGCAGGCGCTTCTGATCATGCTCTACGCACTCGGCAAGCTCATCGTGGGCGTTGTGCTCGTGTTTGTCTGGGGGAATCTGAATGCCGCTCTGGCCGCAAATGTGGCCGCTTCGATTATCGGATGCCTGCTGGGCGTGCTCTTTCTTGGACGGTTCCCGAATGCCGAATCGTATCCGGCCGGGCCCCTGATCCGTTTCACCATGCCTTCACTGGGATACCTGCTGCTGTTAAACCTGCTGTTTTCCATCGATCTCTGGATCGTGAATTTTTATCTTAAATCCGCGGTCAGCGGATACTACGGGCTTGCGGGCATGCTGGCCCGGGCGCCTTACTTTCTGTTCATCGGCGTTTCGATTACCATGCTTCCCACGCTTTCCGTGGGGCTCTCCAGGGGCGACCTGGCCTCGGTCCGCCATATGTTCCGTCAGGCACTGCAGTTTCTCTGGCTGCTGATGGCGCCTACGGGCATGCTGGTCACGGTGTTCAGCCGGGATATCATGGCGGTCCTGTTCAAGCCTGAATATGCACCGGCCGCCCCGGTTCTGGCCGTTCTGGTCTGGGGCATGATCGCTCTTTCGTTTCTGTTTCTGAACACCACGATTCTGAACGCGGACCATCAGCCGGGGCTTTCGCTCCTGGTCGTGGGCGGCACCGTGATTCTGGACGTGATTTTAAATATGGCATGTATTCCCCGGTGGGGCGTTGCTGCTGCGCCGCTGTGCACGGTTGCGGCATGCACAGCGGGGCTGGGTGTATCGGCCATCCTGGTGTTCCGGCGGTTTCGTGTGGCCATACCAGGCCGTTCATTTCTGAAAATATCGGTCACGGCCGTGATCATAGCCGGACTAGCGTGGATTTCGCACATCCGGGGCCCCTGGATCTTCGCGGCAATTCCGGCCTGTCTGGCACTCTATACGGGGCTCCTGATCCTGTTCGGAGAGCTGAGCCGCCGGGATCTGGAGGAAATATTCCGGGATACGGCTGCCGGGCTGCCCGATCTGCCTCTGGAGGATCTGTCATGAAACAGGAACGGCCGGTTATCCGGCGGAGCGTCTGATGCAGAGCGGCCTGATTAAAAAGAACACGTTTTTTCTTTCCATCAGCCAGGCCGGGCAGATGGTGCTGGCATTTCTGCTCACCTGGGTGGCGGCCAAAAAGCTGGGTGTCAGCCGTTTCGGCATCTACATGTTCGCCTCGATCATGTCCTATTTCCTGTTTCTGCTGAACGATCTCGGCGTGGTGACCTATGTGGTCCGGGAGGTTTCCAAAGCGCGTGACCGGGCCGGGGATTATTATAAAAACGGCCTCATTCTCAAATGGATCCTGCTCCTCATTCTCGTTCCGCTTCTCTGGCTATATATCAAGCTGTCCGGTTTCGGTCCGGAAAAAATGTGGGCCGTGCTTGCGTTCAGCGTGTTCGGATTCTTCTTTTCCATGAATCAGCTCTGCTATGCCGTGTACAGGGCCCACGAGCGCATGCATTATGAGATGCTTTCCAATCTGTTCGAGAAAGTGCTCATAACCGGGGCCGGACTCATCCTGCTCTACAGGGGATACGGTGTCGTGGCCCTGTGCGGGGCGTTCGGGGCCGCCAGTATTCTGAATTTTGCCGTAAACAGCGTTCTGGTGCAGCGGCGGTTTCTGCACGGATCCGGCCAGACGAACTGGCCGTTCATGATGCATCTGTTGAAGGCATCCTTTCTGTTCGGTCTGTTCTGGATACTGACCAATGTGCATGAACGTTTCGATGTGCTGATGCTCGAACGAATGACGGACGATACGATCGTGGGCTGGTACACGCTGGCTTATAAACTCATTCTGGTCGCGAACATCATCCCGATCGTGCTGACCACGGCTGCGCTTCCCCGTATTTCCCGGTCCGTGCACGACGATCCCGATGAAACATCCCGTATATACGGGCTTGGCATGAAGTATCTGTTTTTTATCGCGCTTCCCATGATCGTCGGCACGCTTTTTCTGGCGGAAGATATCTGCGTTTTTTTCAGGAAAGAATTCAGCGCTTCCGGGAATGTGCTTCGTCTTTTAATTTTCGCTTCGGGCATCGATTTTTTCAGCATTTTCTTTTCGGCGTTTCTGATCGCCTGGAACAGGCAGCGGCACCTGACACTGCTCCAGGCCGGCGCCCTGATTCTGAATCTGTGTATGAATTTCGTCCTGATTCCCAAATATCAGCATATCGGGGCGGCCGCGGCCACGCTCGGATCGCGCGGTTTGATTTTTGCACTTTGTACCGTGTGGGTGGCCAGACGTTTTCGTTTTCCCATGAACGCCTTGGTTCCGGGGGTTGTTTCTACTGGAATTATGGCGATTTTTTTATGGGTGTGGAAGGGGCCCCTGTTCGGAGCCATCGGACTGGCCCTTTGCATTTATGCAGGCATGCTGCTCCTGATGGGCGGAATCCGGCCATCAGAAATATTAATTAAAAAAAACGGTCAGTCTGAATCGTAATTCAACGGAGAAAGAGTGTATGCTTAGACGTTGGCAATCCATTGATTTTGTGCTGCCGGCAGCCGTTCTGGCCGGATTCATATTCAGGATCATACTCTGGAAAACCACACGGTTCATGATCAATTTTGATGAAGCCAATTATCTGCGTCTGGCCGGCCATGCACTGGATACTGGCTGGTTCGCGGTGGCCCATCCTTACTGGTCCCCTTTTTATCCCTTCATGATCCGGCTGGCAGCCGGATTCGGCGGAGATCTGGAATCCGCGGCCCGGTGGGTGGGTGTGTTGTGCGGAACAGGCATGATACCCTTTGTTTACCTGTGGGCCAACCGGCTTTTCGGCAGACCCGAAGCCAGAGTGGCCGCCGTATTGATGGCACTGTATCCGCCGCTCGCTTCCGAGAGTGTGACGGTCATGCCCGAAGCGCTGTATATTTTAACCGGACTCGGCGGCTGGATGCTCGGCTGGAAGGCTGTCACCGCGAAAAAATGGATATTCGGTCTTCTGGCGGGAATGTGCTGGGGGCTCGCCTATCTCACGAAACCGGAAGGCGCGGGTTTTCTGATCGCATTCGGTCTCTACCTGCTGCTGTTCTGGGCATGGCGCCGCGGGACGCGTTCGTTCCGCGAGGCCGCTGTAGGATTTCTCATTGCCGCTGCCGGATTTCTTGCAGTCGCGTCTCCCTATCTGATCTATCTGAAGCACAATACGGGCCACTGGACCATCAGCACCAAGGGGATGCTGAACCAGCAAATGGAAGTGGCCGTGTATTTCAATGACGGCCCGATCAAGGATCCGTTTTTCCGTCTGACCACGGACAATCAGCATCTGCCCTACGACATGGGTATGCATTTCGGAACCTTCCAGGATCTTGAAAAACTGTCCGAGGGAAAGCACCGTATCGTTCATATATCGGCAGGTAAGTATGCGGCCAAATATGCCCAGAATGTGGCCCGGCTGATGCGGGAAACGCTGCCGCAGACATTCGGTCTGTTTCTGGTGATTCCCCTGATTCTGGGATTTTTTACGCCGGCGACGGTCAGGAGAAAGGCTTTTTCATCGTATCTGCTTATTCCCGTGCTCTTTTACTGGTTCATCGTGGTGCCGGTTTTTCATATCAACATGCGGTACATCATTCCGCTTCTGCCGCTGATGCTGGTCTGGGCCTCTGCGGGATGTCTGATTCTGATACGCTGGATCGCGGATTTGCTGACATCGCGTTTTCAGAATGCGGCCATCGTCAGATACACGGCCATCGGTGCAGTCGTCGCGTTTCTTCTGGCCGGTGTATTCGTGATGGAGCTGGTCCGCGCGGTTTCCGTTACCAAACAGGGGCCGGGTCTGTGGGCCCCTGCCATGGAGCTGAAACGGGCCGGGATCTGGCTGAAATCCAGATCGGACAGTCCGCCGATACTGATGAGCCTGAATAAGGCCGTGGATTATTATGCAGGCCAGAACGATATGTCTCTCGGCGCTTCTTTTTCCTATGATCCGGTTGAGCAGAATATCGCCTATGCCCGGTACAGGGGCTGTGAATACCTGGTGTTCAGCAGCCGCTATATCGACTGGTTCCGGAATCTGGCGCCCCTGCTCGGGGAGTCCGTCCCCGGCGGATTGAACCGTGTCTATGACATAACCGGCAACATGGGCATACGGACCGTGATTTATCAGCTGGAACCGGAGGAGCAATGAGCCCCGGTTCCCGCATTCTGGCGATCGTGCCCGCGTTCAACGAGGAACGTGCCATTTCGCGCGTGATCGCCGAGATCCAGGCTGTCCGGCCGCCCGTGGATGTACTGGTTGTGGACGACGGATCCTCGGACCGGACCCGGGAGCATGCACTGGCTTCGGGATGCGCCGTGGTTTCACTTCCATTCAATCTGGGTATCGGTGGCGCGGTTCAGACCGGTTTCCGGTACGCGGTCGTGCATGATTACGATGTGGCCGTACAGGTGGACGGCGACGGGCAGCACGTGGCCTCCGAAATTTCAGTGCTTCTGGACGTGATGCACGGCAGGCAGGCCGATGTGGTGATCGGGTCCCGTTTTATGGAACGGAAAGGGTACAAAGCCTCCTTTGCCAGAAAACTGGGCATCTTCGTATTCGTGACCGTCAATTCGCTGCTGCTGCGTAAACGCATCACGGACAACACCTCGGGCTTTCGCGCCTATAACAGGAAGGCGATCCGGTTTCTGTCGGAGAACTATCCCCAGGATTATCCGGAACCCGAGTCCGTGATCATTCTGGGTAAAAACGGATTTTCCATCGAAGAAACGGCCGTGCACATGCGCGAGCGCGAGCATGGACAATCCAGCATCGGGGCTGTCCGTTCCGTGTACTATATGGTCAAGGTGCTGCTTGCCATTTTTGTGGATGTATTTAAAGAGCCGAATCATCGGTAGGGGGTCGTATGGAACGTGTACAGATCGTTTCGGTGCTTCTTGGCCTGTGTCTTCTGGGCATCATATTTCAGCTCATCCGGAAGAACAGGCTGCTCGAACAATATGCCCTGCTGTGGATCCTGTCGGCACTGATTCTGCTCCTGATGTCCGCTTGGCGCGATCTGCTGCATAAACTGTCGGCCCTTGTCGGCATCTATTATCCGCCCTCGGCGCTCTTCCTCCTGGCCATCCTGTGCGGCATGATGATCGCGCTGCACTTTTCGGTCGTTATTTCGCGCCTGACCAAGCAAAACCACACCCTGGCTCAGGAGGTGGCCCTGCTCAGGCGGGAAGTGGATGCGCTTAAAAGCGTCAAGAAATCATGAAGGACCAGATTTATGTTTTTATCGTCATACAACAGCCTGATCGGTTTTGTTAAACGTCATTTCGGCACCCTGGTGCCCTTTCTGACGCCCCGCAGGATACTGAACGTCATCGTGGCCGTGTTCGAGATGAAGGCCAGAAAAATCGTCTGCCGTTGCCGCCCTTTCATGATCCGGGTGGATCCCAGCTCCAGATGCAATCTGCGATGCCCGGCATGCGATGTGTACAAGACGAAAACACGTGAAAAACGGATGATGGATCTCGGGGACTTCGAACACGTGGTCGACAAGATCCGTGATTATGCATTGCGCATTTCACTTTACGAAATGGGCGAACCCCTTTTGAACAGGGATATCTACAAAATGATCGCCTATGCCAGCGACCGGAAAATCAGCACGCTGATCAGCACCAATTTCAATCTGTTCAAACGGGAGCATCTGGACGACCTTTTTAAGAGCAGGCTGACCATTCTCGAACCCTGTCTGGATGGTTTTTCACAGGAAAAATATGAAATATACCGGCGCGGCGGCGATGTGGAGGCCGTAAAAAACGGCATTCAAATGGTCATGGAACATAAACGGAAAATCCGCGCCAGATGGCCGATCGTGGATGTACAGGTCATCAATTTCGATCACATCATGGACGAGATCCCGTTGATCGACCGTTTTCTGAAAGCGTGCCGCGTGGATAAAATTACGTACCGTCAGGAAAATTACGGATTCAATTCGCCTGAAACCACCAGCCTCAACAACACAACGCCGAGTCCGAATGCCTGTTTCTGGCTCTATTTCAGCATGACCGTTCGTCCGGACGGCAATGTGTATCCCTGCTGCGGCCGCGGATTCGACCGCATGCCGTACGGGAACATTCTCACACAGGATCCGGCGGAAATCTGGAACAACAAGTATTACAGGTTTTCCAGGGCGCTGTACAGCAAGGGACCGGACCTCGAACTGGAAGACGATATGCGGGATATTCCCTGCCTGACCTGTCAGGATTACAGGAAGTTGAGAAATGTCATCAGACCTGCCGGAAAGGCCGGCGAAAAGGATAAAAATCATAAATGACGGACGCCCATCCGTTTAATAGCATGGTTGGAGACATTATTGCGTAAAGAAATCAATCTGCTGTTTTTGAATCTGCCCTATGATTTTGAAATCAGCCGCGCCAGCCGCTGGCCCGAAAAAACAAAGAGCCGAACCCTGTATTATCCTTACTGGCTGGCCTATGCCGCCGGTGTCGCAGAGGCCGAAGGACTGAATACGGACCTGATCGATGCGATTCCCAGAAAATGGGACAGACAGACGGCTGTGGATCATATTCTCTCGTCGGCACCCGACCTGGTAATCGGAGAAACCACCACACCCACGCTGCATTATGATCTGGATTTCATTCGCCAGCTGAAAGCTGCGGGATTCCGCGGCAAAGTCGCACTAGGGGGCACGCATATCACCGTGCTGTACGAGGAAACGCTGAAATCCTGTCCGGAACTCGATTTTGCACTCGTGGGTGAATACGACAGAACGGTCCCGGAACTGGCAGATGCGCTCGATAATCCCGAACCTGTTCATGGTGTGGCCTTTTTGAAAGCGGACGGCACCGTGCGGTTTGCGGGCCGCAGGCCCGTGATCGAGGATCTGGACACCCTGCCCTTTGTTTCGGAAGTGTACCGGAAATATCTGGATGTCCGTGATTATTTTTACGGCCTCGCCCAGCATCCCATGATCCAGATCCTGAGCAGCCGCGGGTGTCCGTTCCGCTGCAGCTTCTGCCAGTATCCGCAGACCATGGGAGGCCGAACGTACCGGGTGCGCAGCCCCGAGAACGTGGTGGCCGAGCTGGAATTCATCGGCCGTGAAATGCCTGAAATACGCGAGATTTTCATCGAGGACGATACGTTCACCGTGGATAAAAAACGTGTCGAGCGGATCTGCGACCTGATTCTGGAAAAACAGCTGAAGCTGGTCTGGTCCTGCAATGCCAGGGCGGATGTGCCCTATGAAACGCTGGCCAAAATGAAGGCTGCGGGATGCCGCCTTCTGGTGGTCGGTTACGAATCAGGAAATGAAGGCATTCTGAAGAACATCGAAAAGGGAATTACACTGAAGCAGAGCCGCGAATTCGCGAAGGCAGCCAAGAAGCTCGGTTTGAGAGTTTTCGGCTGTTTTATCGTGGGCCTGACCGGCGAGACGCGCGAAACCATCGAAGAAACCTTCCATTTTGCCAGGGAAACCGATGCGGATATGGTCTTTTTTCAGCAGGCCGTCCCTTTTCCGGGCACCGAATTTTACCGGAGCTGCGAAACGGAGGGCATGCTTCGCACACGGGATTTCTCGCAGTGGATGAATGCACAGGGGCATCTTGCCTGTCTCGTCGATTATGCTGAATTCCCGCATACAGAACTCGAGAAAATCAGGGACCGGCTCATGGTCCGGTATCACTTTTCTCCGGTATACATACTGAAGACACTGGTCAGAAATCCGAGTCTGAGGGAAATCAGCCGGATCATGAAATCCGGAATCGGATATCTGGCGTTTCGGACGGCACGGCTGTTCGGAAAGAAATGATACCATATGGATCCTGTACGCCTGAAAAAGAAAGCCGTGATCGTCGGCGCCTACGGCTGCGGTAATGTGGGCGATGATGCCATTCTGGCCGGCCTTTTGAAACGCTTCGATCCGGACAAATGGGAACTGTCGGTTCTGTCAGCCGAAACGCCCGGAATCAGCAATATCGCCCATGTCCGGCTCATCCGGCAGCAGCTGAACCGGGGCCTGACATGGGACGTGCTCAGGCGTTTCGAATACGGCGCCATCCTGTCCGCCATCCGCCGGGCCGATCTCCTGATCATCGGAGGCGGTGCGCTGCTGCATGATCTCAGGCCGTACAATCTGCCGTATTTTTTCTTGATGCAGACCTGGGCCATGTGCTGGAGAACGCGTGTCATTTATATGGATATCGGTGCCGGGCCCGTTCGGACATCCCTGGGCCGATGGCTCTGCAGGCGCTTCCTGCCGCACGCGGCTGCTGTTTCGGTGAGGGATATCGAGGGAAAGCGCTGTCTCGAATCTGCGGGTGTGAAACGGGACATTCAGGTAACGGCCGATCCGGCATTTATGCTCACGCCTGAGGATGTGCATGCCGCTTCCGTAGAGAAGGCGATAAAACAGGAAAATCTGCCGGAGAAATTTGTCGCGATGACCGTTTGCGGGTGGTTCAAGTCAGAGGATTTCTGGAAGAGGAAAAAACTGGATCAGAGCGGAAACATACGGAGCCTGGCCGCCATTAGCGATACGATTATTGAAAAATCGGACCTGCCAGTTGTTTTTTTCCCCACCGTGGTTCCGTTCGACCGGGAGACAGCCGGGCGCATTCAAAAGGAAATGAGGTACAGGGACAGGTTTCAATGGCTCGAAAGGGATTATCCGGTAGAAATACTGATGGGACTTTTCGGCAGGGCCTCCTGGCTTTTCGGCATGCGGCTGCACAGCATGATTTTATGCACCATCATGCAGGTCCCCTTTTTCTCCATGATCTATGACCGCAAGGTGACGCATTTTATGAACGCGATCGGTAATCCGCATCATGTGATGCTGGAAAACCGGGACATGGATACACTGACTCAAAAACTGGATGCTTTTATACAGGACATGCCCGCCCTGAAGCGGCAGATCCGGGACTGTCCGGATGTATTCAGAAAACGTCTCGTGACGCATTTCCGGCATCTTGAACAGCAAGTCCTGTAACACCGGGTATTTGATACGATGGTACTGAGAAAACACAGAAAAACGGAACGGTTTCTGCGATGGTCCCTGCTTGCGGCAGGCGTGCTTATATTCGGGGCACTGATGCGCCGTGTCGGCCTGGGGGCTCTTGCGCGCATGTTCCATGATGCGGACAAGGGCTGCTGGATTCTGGCCGTTTTTCTTTATTTCCTGTCCATGCTTTTCCGCGGGCAGAAATGGTACCTGCTGCTCAGTACGGTGCAGAAAATCCGTTTCGGACGCTTTTTCCCCATGTATCTTGTCAACAACGTGATGGGGACGATCACGCCTGTGAAAAGCGGCGAGGCCGTGGGACCTGTGCTGTTCAAACGGTACCTCGGCATCGAACTCGGCCATGGATTTTCCGTGTTTCTGATCGACCGCATCTTCGAGCTGGGTTTTATTCTCATCAGCCTGGGGTTCAGCTTTGTGTATCTGGCACTGAATGTGCCCATGCCGGCCCTGCTGTATCAAAGCATTCTGATCGCTTTTGTGATGACCGTGTTCGTGCTCGCCCTGATGTTTGCCGTGCTTTTTGTGGAACGATGGGGATACGGCATGACGGATATGTTTATCAAATGGTTCAGGCACGGCCGCCTGCAGCGGATGTTCACGGCCATGCGGGAGGAGCTCAACCATTTCTACACATTCAGAAAAAATGACGGAGTGACCCGGACTATGTTTCCGCTGTTTTTACTGACCGGGCTCGCATGGCTGTTCCAGTTTATAGCCGTATGGCTCGTCGTCATTTCCCTCCTGCCCGTCGATTTTTGGGCATCGCTGGCCGCCCAGGGTATCGCGATTCCCATTTCCATCGTCAGCATGATTCCGGCGGGCATCGGCATTTCGGCGGTAGGTTATCAGAGCATTATGGCTCTGTTCGGATACGCCTATGAACCCGTGGTCGGTGCCGCACTTCTTTCAAAGATTCTTTTTCTGGGTTTGATATTCATCAGCGGCTGGCTGTCCAGCCTGTGCCTGAACAGGCCGGAGGTCCGATGACCCTGCAAGGCACAATCGATGTGACAGTGGCCGTGGTCACATACAATGAAAAAAAACATATCGAGGATTGTATCCGGTCCGTCTGTGCAATCCATTATCCGGCTGAGGCCATGGAGATACTCGTGGTCGACGGATGTTCGACGGACGGAACGCAGGATATCGTACGGCGGCTCATCGAACGGGATGCCCGTATCCGTCTGGTGGAAAATCCCGGCCGTACCGTGGCCAGCAACCGGAATACGGCCCTCAGTGAAGCACGGCATCCGTTCGTGGCGTTTACGGATGCGGATTGCGAGGTCCCTGCCGACTGGCTGAGTATTTTAACGGCTGCCTTCCGGAAAGGGTGCCAATCGGATGAAACGCTGGCCGCCGTGGGAGGCGCCAATGTGCCGCCTCCCGGAAGCATGTCCCGTTTTCTTCAGGCCCTGGGTATCATGCTCAATACATTCGCCGGCAGTCTCGGATCCGTGCAGGGTAAAGTCTACGACACTCCGAGAACCGTGGACAGCCTGGCCTGCCTGAATGTTCTGTATGACCGGGAACGGGTACTTTCTGTGGGCGGTTATGATGAAGACATGAAGAATATCGGGGAAGATGCGGAGATGCATTTCAGATTAAGGAAAGCAGGATACAGACTCCTTTACATACCGGAGTCCACGGTATTTCACAAACTGCGGCCGACACCGGTGAAATGGGCACGCAACATGTTCAATTACGGCAGGGGGCGGGTGGTTATGTCGCGCAAACACCGGGAGCTTCTGACTTTCAGGTACATGCTTCCCCTTTTTTTTCTGGCTGCTTTTGCCATGATTCCGCTGGTCCGGTGGTCTCCCGTGTTTTTGCTGCCGCTGGCCTATTTCCCGGTGATTTTTGTTTACAGCGTTCTGCTTGCGCTCTTCAGGCAGCGGCCGCGGCTTTTCGGATGGATTACGGCCGGCTTTATTATCACCCACTGGTGTTATGCATTGGGCATGATGGGGCAGATTTTATCAGGAAAGAAGACCATGTAACATGATTGAACAAACGGAAAACAGGAACTTATCACGAGCCGCAGCCTGGATCGGGCATCACCGGTGGCTGCTTCTGATTCTGGCAGTCGGGCTGGCGGGCCGGCTGCTTTTTATCGCGCTGTTTCCCGACTGGGATGAAAACGGTATCATGGATTCCGCCCGGTACAGACGCGTGGCCGAAAACATTTTGGCGGGCCGGGGATTTATCGAATGGCGGCTTCCGACCGCATTTGCGCCGCCCTTGTTCCCCTATTTTATCGCCGGTATCATCCGGCTTTTCGGCCCTGCGGTCATGATCGTGAAATTCATTCAGGTGATACTCAGTCTGCTGACGCTGATATGGGTCTACATCATCGGGAAGGATCTGTTTCACAGGCCCGTCGGACTGGCGGCTGCGCTGGCCACGGCTCTCAATCCCGAGATCATTGTCATGGCGGGAAGCCTTTATACGGAAACGCTTTATATTTTCCTGAGCACACTGGCCATGATGCTGCTCGTCAGGGCCATGAAAAAGCCGCCGTCGCACCTGGTTCTGTGGCTGGCATCCGGCTGTGTGTTCGCTCTCGCCATACTGACCCGGCATGTGATTCTTCTTTTTCCGGCCGGACTCTTTCTGTTCGCCATGCTGTTCCGCGCACTCAGACGGCATCAGGTACCCGTACTCTTTCTGATGCTGACCTGTTTCATGACACTCGTGCCGTGGACGCTCCGGCATTACGTGCTGTTCGACCGGTTTGTGCCTGTGGCTTCGGGTGCGGGCGGAGGCATGTGGCACGGAAGCTACCGCTCCTACGACGGTCAGTTTCAGTATGGCAGGAGCCGTCAGGTGGTGGCGCGTGAGACGCGGGGTCTGGAAAATCCCATAGAAAGAGACGAGGCCCTTCTCAAAAAATCCATCGGTGCCATTCGTGAAAATCCGCCTGTATTTGCCTGGATGGTTGTTAAAAAGTTCGTCCGGTTTTTTACCCGGATCTATGAGGACATGCCGCAGGGAGAAAGACGGCAGAACAATCCGCTCATTCTCGGATTTCTGGCTCTGAGTTATTATCCGGTTTTGCTCCTGTTCGTCTGGGGTATGGCTGTATACATCAAGCGATGGGTGCATCTGTATCCGCTTTATCTTTTCATTCTGTACAATGGCCTGATTTATGCCGTGACGCTGGTTATACCGCGTTACAGGATTCCGCTCCTGCCCTTCCTGATGCTTTTCGCGGCCGCGGGATTGATGGACCTCTTTTCACGGCTTCAGCGCAGGCACGGGACGGGCCATGTACAAAACGATAGGGAAGGAATATATTCCGTATGAATTCGGCCAAGGGACTGTTCGTTCTGACCTGTCTGCTGTTGTTTATTATCGTACCGGTTTTTGTCAAGCGGCGCAGGCTCTATTTCATCGGACTGGCCTCGAGTCTCTACATCTTTTCGTCGGGCTGGATTTTTTATCATTTCAACGGAATCATGCTTGCGGACATCCCCATTTTTATTCTGATAGTCATGGCCCTCGCCTCGGGACGCAGGATCGATCTCCTGGTCTGGCCGGTCGGTTTCACGCTGCTTTTGTTCATTCTGTGGTGCCTGGTCTGCTCCATTACAGCCATACGGCCCGGCTGGGTGGTTTCGGAAACAACTAAGTATATTCGTATGTATTTTCTTGTTGTGGGCATTGCCAACAATATTCACGGGATGCGTGATTTAAAAGCCGTGATCATGGGGATGTTTATCGGGCTTCTGTTCGAATCGGCACTGGGCATTTACCAGTGGAAATTCGGATCGCTGGGGCTCTGGTTTCTGGGCGAACGTTCGGCCAGTCGTATTTCCTGGCGTACCATGGGCACCTTTTTCGTGCCGAGTTTTTATGCCAATTATCTGGCCATGGTGCTGCCGGTCGCTTTCCGTCTTTTTGTATATTTCAGGGCGCCGAGCAGAAAATGGTCCGTCTTTTACGGCGTGACATTTCTTCTGGGCATGGTGGCCCTGTTCACGACCTACGGCCGGGGACCATGGATCGGATTTTCCGTCTCTCTGGCCGTGGTTGTTCTCTGGAGCATGCTGAAGAAAAATTTCAGATCGAGGGTGCGTTATGCCCTTCCCATTTTGATCATTTTCATGTCGCTTTTCCTCTACCGTTACAGCGGCGCCATCATGAACCAGTTTTCAAATTCAAGGAAGGCCTCCACCGAGGTCCGTTTTCCGCAATTCCGTATCGCATGGCGCGTGATCAAGGCGAATCCGTTTACAGGAGTGGGACTCGGCAACTATGATCTGAATTCCTGGAATTATATGACTTCGGATGAATTGAGGGATCCCTACGCCAGGGTTTACGCGATGATGGTTCATAACGTCTATCTGTTCGTGGCTGCGGAATCCGGTCTTGTAGGGGGCAGCTTCCTCATCATATGGCTGCTGTCGATTCTGTTTTTCAGTATACGCATCCTGAGATCGAAGATCATGAATGATTATATCGTGAACGTGACCCTGGGGATATTTGCAGGCATTATGGCCATTGCCATCGTCTTCACGTTCAGTCCGGATATTCACGCCTATCAGCTGCTGTACCAGATCGGTCTGTATTGCGGATTGCTTGGCGGAATGCAGAAACTGATCCGGGTGGCAGAACTGAAGATGAGGCAGGGTCCGGAACGAAGAAGAATACGATTCAGACCCGGTCCTTCCACGGCTCTGCCGGAAGGACCGGATCGGTCAGGAGAAAGTCCCGGTTTTTCCGGGTAGAAAACGGCTTTGACCAGGTCCGGAAAAGGGACGCCGTTCCGCAATGCCGTAAGGAATGCATCCTTCTCAAATGACGGGGAATCCGGTCGTGATAATGTGAAAATGTGAGGAGTGATTTGTGAGAATTTTAGGGATTTATGATGATCACAATTGCGGTTGTGCAATTGTCGAACATGGTATTATTCTTGCAGCTATTGAGGAAGAACGGTTGTCAAGAATTAAATTTCACAACGGGACAACCGAGGACGGGCCGCCGGTGCGCAGCCTTCAGAAAGTGCTCGAAATCACCGGTTCCGATGCCCGTAATCTGGACCGCGTGGCCGTGGCTATAGAACCCCCATCGGCCCTGCAGAGAGAAGTATGGCGGGATCTGTTCCTGAAACAGCGTATTCCGCGATGGATTCTCTATTCGTTCTTTAGCAAATCCATTCGATGGGACCGATATTTTCTCCTTTATCCACTGTGGTACAACTGGATCCGGATACAGAAAGTCAGACATCTGCTGCGTCAATTCGGTCTGGGACGTCTTCCGATGGATTTCGTGGACCATCATACGGCCCATGCAGCCTCGGCATACTACACGAGCGGGCTCGAAAACGCCATGGTGGTGACGCTTGACGGCCAGGGGGACGGTTTATGCGGTACCGTTTCCACCGGCAGTCAGGGTGCGCTTCAGCGCGTCGACGCCGTGTCCAGTTATCAAAGCGTCGGTCTGTTCTATAATTTCATCACCTGGATGCTCGGATTCAAACCGAACCGGCATGAAGGGAAAATCACCGGACTGGCCGCCTATGGCGATCCCGGGCGGACACTGGAAGCGTATCAGGAACTGTTCTCGATGGAAGGTCCGGAGTTCCGGTACAAACTGGCAGAAAAAGTATTTCAGCATGCCTATCCGCACCGGTCCAATTACCCGAAATTCCTCGATGCGACACACGGCATTTTTGAGTCATGCACACCGGAAGATATTGCCGCCGGCGTGCAGGATTTGAGTGAAAAATGCGTGCAGACTTATGTGGCGCATCATCTTCGTAATCAGTACGGTGACAAGGAAACCGATGTGTGTCTGGCAGGCGGTGTTTTTGCCAACGTGAAAATCAATCAGCGTGTGGCCGAAATACCGGGTGTGCGTTCCGTGTATATTTTCCCGGCCATGGGAGACGGCGGATTGTGTGCGGGAGCGGCGCTGAAATCGTACTACGATCATTGCCCGGATGAGTATTCCCGTATTCCGGAGCGCCGTATTCCCCATGTGTATCTCGGACCGGAGTATTCGGAGCGCGACATGGAGGCCTGTCTCAAGGCCTCGGCCCTGAGATTCGAATATATCGAAGATATTGAGGACCGCATCGGACAGCTTCTTGCGGACGGCCATGTGGTTGCCCGGTTCAACGGCCGCATGGAATACGGACCGCGGGCCCTGGGCAACCGTTCCATTCTGTATCAGCCCACGGATCCGACCGTGAACGACTGGCTGAACAAGAAACTGAAACGGACGGAATTCATGCCGTTTGCACCTTCCACGCTCATGGAAGAAGATGAATCCCTGTATCACAGGGTTCAGGCCAACCGTTTCCCGGCTGAATTCATGACCATCACGTTCGACTGCACGGAAAAAATGCAGAAGTCCGCTCCGGCGACGGTTCACGTGGATGCCACGGCCAGACCGCAGCTGGTCACGGAGAAAATAAATGCAAGCTACACGCGCATACTCAGGGCCTACCGGAAGAGAAGCGGCCTGGCGACCGTGATCAACACCTCGTTCAATATGCATGAGGAGCCGATCGTGTGCACACCGGACGATGCAATCCGCGCGTTCAAACTGGGTCATCTGGAATTTCTGGCGCTGGGACGTTTTCTGGTGTTTTCAGCCGGAACCTAGGAGAAGCCGATCTTGAAAATACTCATGATCAACAAGTTTTTTTTTGTCAAGGGCGGAGCCGAACGGTATTTCTTTGAACTGAAATCCATTCTGGAATCCCGCGGGCATCAGGTCATCCCCTTTTCCATGGCGCATCCGAGGAACTTCTCCGATCCGTATTCCCGTTATTTTGTCGATGAAATCGATTTCAACGCAGGAAGCCTGTCCGGCAGGATCAGGGCAGCCCTGATTTCGCCGGGGCGGGTTCTCTATTCGCATCAGGCACAGCAGCGGATACGGGCACTGATCAGTGAAACACGGCCCGATATCGCCCACCTTCACATGATCGATCATCAGATTTCCCCGTCCATTCTGCCGGTTCTTTCAAAAGCCGGAATTCCGGTGGTTCAGACCGTGCATACGTACAAGCATGTGTGCCCGAGTTACAGGCTCTATCACATGAAACAGTGTACAATCTGTGAAAAATGTGTGGGAGGCGGTTATTACAGGGCCGTCCTCGAAAAATGCCACCGCGGTTCGTTTTACGCGTCACTGCTCCTGGCCATGGAAATGACCCTGCACCGGAAAATGCGCCTGTTTGAAAAGTACGTGGATCTGTTTATCCCGCCCAGTCATTTCATGGCAGCCATGCTCGTGCGCGGGGGCTATGATCCCGGTAAAATCGAGCATCTGTTTTATACGATTCAAATCGATGCATTTCCCTGCGGCCGCCCCGTGGAGCCTTACTTCGTTTTTTACGGACGGCTGTCTGAAGAAAAGGGGCTGCTGACGCTACTGGAAGCGATGAAAGGGATAGAAAAAGGCATGCTGAAGATTATCGGCGAGGGGCCCATGAAGGAGCCGCTGATCCGGTTCATCCGTTCCAACCGGCTCGAAGGCCGGGTGCAGCTTACCGGTGTCATGGGCGGGCAGGAGCTCAAGGAAGCGGTGGCGAGGTCCCAGTTTGTCGTGGTCCCATCCGAATGGTATGAAAATTCTCCTCTGGTGATCTATGAGTCGTTTGCCATGGGCAAACCCGTCATCGGAGCGAGCATCGGCGGTATACCCGAACTGATCGAGCCCGGCATCAGCGGAGCCCTTTTTCCCGCGGGAGACGCCGGGGCATTGAGGGAACGGATCCGGGATTTCCTGGATCATCCTGAAAAAATGCACAAATTCGGAAAGGCCGCACGTAAAAGAGCAGAAACATTGTTTGATCCGGCTGTTCATTACGACCGGATCATGGAACTTTATGAACGTCAGATTTTAACGAAAAAAAGGTCGTTACAGTGATCCTTCCAGGAGGTTCTATAATGAGACCACGATGGTTGCCAATAATCCTGATCATCGCCATGACTTCCCTGCAGGCGCAAAACACCGTGTTCGAGGCGCATAAGCAGAAGTATCTTTCCACCAACGGCGCCGGATTGTTTTATTTTTCCGAAAAGGTATGGGCCTGGCTGGAAAACATAAAAAACGGAAATCTGAACGGCGCCACCACATATGAGTATGATCTGGACGGTGTATACAAACCGATCAATAACATCATTCACAATATTATCCGGCAATGGGGCACCATCTGGATCTGGGACGGGTCGCATTATCCCCAGTACGTGCATGCCTGGCTGTGGGCGGACTGGCAGGCCCAGCCTGCGCTCCTGTGGATTCTCAAACAGTACGGGAGCGTGATATCCGCGGAAGACAGAAGCTTTATTGAAAATCTGTATTACGGCTATGTACAGACCAAAAATTTCTGCCCGGACTCGCCGAACAATTCGCTGGCGGACATGGTGGGCCGGTATATCTATCTTCAGGATCACAAGGACCTGGAGGTGATCTATTCACAGGTCGGTCAGAACGTGGAACAGTTCACGTATCAGGGCCGCACCTACCTGCTCGGCCAGAAATACAATGCCTATCAGCTGGGCCGGGACTGGATCTTTTACAAAATGGAAAAATGGCTGAAATGGGGCAACGGCGAACTGGATTCTCCGGACTATACGCACGCCCAGATACATGGGTTTTTCTCGCTGTACCAGTTTGCCCAGGACGACGAGATGAAGCGGCGCTCGAAAATGATGCTGGATTTCATCCTGCTCGAATCCGTGCTGGATTTTACCGGCAATCAGTGGGGCGGTTCCATCGGCCGGACATACGAAGGATATATCGGGTACGGAAAATCCAAGGATTACTTTTATGCATTCTGGGATGTGCTGCCGCCGTCTCACGAGCCTTCCTATAATATTTTCGTATGCGATTACCGGATTCCAGACCTGATCTGGGATATCGGGGATCTGAGCGATGAACCGGACAATTACTATCATCTGAATATGGAATTCAACCCGAGCATCGTGCAGACGGAAAACACCGGTAAATGGAATTACGTGACCAAATTCTACAGCCTGGGCGGCCAGACCAATTCAAGCTGGCAGCTCATTATCAAGTCCTCGGACGATCCGGGATCGACAAGGCGTCCGGGTGTGCCTTTCCGCCTCTGGATCAACACGCTGCCCGAGGGAGCGGACACATCGAGCCCCATCGAATATCAGACATTCCAGGCCATCGGACAGAGGGGATTCCAGTACAAAAACACCATTTTTTGTACGGGATCCTATTTTCATTATGCGATCGACAAGAACAGCTTCGATCTGGATCAGACGGTCGGCAATTACCGGTTTATCAAGGAGGGACGCACCATGGTGGCGTACCGGGTGCGAACGGACCTGGGTTCCGGGGGGATGGAAGTCGCCATCGAAGGCGTGGATTTTCCGAGTTTCGATGCATTCAAGGCCGCGGTTTCGAGCCGCTGCGATCTGGACCGCGTTAAATTCGTGAATACGCGCGGAGACTGGGTGAGCTATATACAGACTCCGGATGTCCGCTTCCTTCCGATCGTGAAAAAGGGCGGGATCGGGGATTATCAGCAGGTGTTCAACTTCCCCTTCCAGCGGCTGCAGTGTGTGGACAATTTCGGCCGTTATATCGTGCAGTGGAATGACAAGGTGATGACCGTGAAACGGCACGGTATCAAGATCGTGTATGATTTCAATACCTGGACATACACGGAATCCACGTATGAAGAGGATTCCATACCGCCGGCTGCACCGGTGATCACGGACGTCAAGCCCAAGTAAACGGGTTTTTCAATAGCAGGGAACCGGAGGGATTTGAAGAAAATACGGATTTTGTTCGTTGTGAACGGATTCTCGGTCGGAGGCGGCGAACTGAAACTTCTCGAACTGATCCGGGAAATCACAACGCATGCTTCGGACCGGTTCGAATGCATCGTATGCAGTGTGGGAATTGCGGGTCCGCTCAAGGCGGAGTTCGAGAAACTGGGTGTCCGGATCGAACTGTTTTTAAAATCGGGTCCCTATGACGTGACTCAGATCGTCAGGGTGGCCCGGCTGATCAGAGAGGCCAGGATTGACATCGTACAGACCACGCTTTTTTATGCCGATGTGATCGGCACCTATGCGGCGCGGTTGTGCGGTGTGCACCGTATCATTTCATGGGAGGCTGTGACGCAACCCTATGCTTTAAAACATCTCTGGGCATACAGACTGGCATCCAAATGGTTCGCCCGCTCCGTGGCCGTGAGCAGGGCCATTCAAAAACAGGTCGTGCTTGACCGGCATGTACCCGGGACGAAAACCTGCACGATCCGCTATGGTGTCGATCTCGGTAAATTCACGGTCCGGCGCGATCAGGCTTTGCGCAGGGAACTCGGGCTGTCCTCAAAAGCGGTTCTGATCGGCACCGTGGCCAGGCTGACGCCGCAAAAAGGGCATGAATGGCTCATCCGGGCCGTACCCGAAATCGCCGGGGCATTTCCGGAATGCCATTTCGTGTTCATCGGGGACGGGCCCCTGCATCTCCGGCTGGAGAAGCAGGCAGCCGGTCTGAATGTGGCGGACCGCGTCCATTTTCTGGGATTCAGGGACAATGTGAACGTCCTTTTAAATAATTTGGATCTTTTCGTACTGCCGTCCCTGTACGAGGGACTGCCCAATGTGGTTCTGGAAGCCATGGCCTGCGGATTGCCCGTGGTCGCCACAGCAGTGGACGGTACGCCCGAGGCGGTCATTCACGAACAAACAGGTCTCCTGGTCCCGCCGTGCGAACCGGATCCGCTTGCCCGTGCAGTTATTTCCCTCCTGGGAAACCGCGGGCGCATGCAACGGATGGGACATGCGGGCAGGAAACGAGTGGAACAGGTTTTCTCGCTCGAGGGACAGGTCGGTCAATTCATTCATCTGTATGAATCCTTGTTGTGCCAAGGAGGATAATTTTATGCGAACGCTCAATGCTTTATCTCCCGGTCTCCGGAAAAGAGATCCATGGTCGTCCAAACTCATTAAACCGGTCTGTGTTCTGCTTGTCGGAGCGATGTCCGTTTCCGTACTGCAGGCCCAGGCATTGAACATCCCCTATCCCAGGCTGGGCATTTTTACTTTCAGCGGGCAGACCGAGGCCAGTGTGGAAATTCTCAAGGATTTCGACGTGATCGCATTCCCGCCGGACGCCCTGATGGCCCAGCGGTACAAGGCGGCCAATCCGGATGTCATCCTGCTCGGCACCAGCGGATCCATGATTGCGTACGATATGGGTGCGATGCCCGAAGCCTGGTATTATCACGACATCAACGGACAGCGCATATCCCTCTGGGAAGGCGCCTGGCTGATGAACAATAGTATTCTCTGCCCGCGCGTGGATCTCGGCGACGGATACGGTCCCAAGCGGTTTATCGATCATCAGGTGCTGGATATTCAGCAGAAAATCGATTTTCTCTATTTTGACGGGGTGTTTCATGATTTCTGGTGGTCCGGACCCGGATCGACCGCCAAAGCGACGGGCGATCTGGACGGAAACGGTGTGGCCGATATGCAGGAATGGGGCATCGATTCACTCCGCTATGTATGGGAAACCGGGCTGATTCAGTTTCACGAGATGGAATATCAGATACCCGGAATCAAGTACGTGGTCGTGCAGGTAGGCTCGGACGGTACGTTGTGGCCCAATTTCAACGGGGCCTGTTTCGAGGACTGGCCCACATTAAACGGCGGCGTCTGGGAACGGTGGCGCAAATACTTCAACGATACAAAGACGAACACCAAGCTTCCGAAAATCATGCTGTTCAACAACGGTCTTTCGCATTTCGACCGGTTTTATCCTGAATATCCCTACAAAAACAATTACCGGGCGGTGCGGTTCGGCCTGAGCAGCTGTCTGCTGACCGAATCGTTCTATTTTGTGGATGAGGGGAATTTGCTGGCGCATCACGGCAATGTGCACATTTATGACGAGTTCGAGGCCAAGGGCATGCTCGGGTATCCGCGCACGGATATGGTCAAAATCGAGGGCAAACCTCTGGCCGCCACCAATTATGCCAGCGGTGTCTGGCTGAGGTTTTTCGACAACGGCGTCAGCGTGGTCAATGCCACGGGCCAGACACAGACCGTGACCGCTTCGGAAATCGCTGCTCTGGATCCCGTGGGCGGCTCCAGGTACTACCGGTTCCGCGGCGGACAGGATCCGGATTTCAACAACGGCGAGGAAGTGACGAACGGCAATCCCCTGGAACTGTGGGGAGATACGCATGAGCTCAACTGGACCACGGTTCCGGAAGTGTTCGGGGATGGTGCCATGCTGTTCCGGTCCCGTACCACGCTCATCACGCCGATCGTGGTCGACAACAACGAGAACAACCAGACATCGCCGGGCTCGGATCCCGTATCCTATTCCGGGTCCTGGGTCATGGATTCGAACGGGCAGAAATTCTATGCGTTCTACACGGGCCGAAATTATGAGGTCTTTCAGCCGGACGGCTTCGCCTGGTCGCAAGGCGGCAGCGGCTCCAGCACGGCCCGCTATACGCCCGGTATCGGCCTGACCGGTGAATACGAGGTGTTCGAATGGCACGGATATTTGGGCAGTGCACCGGGCGGAGATCTGTCTTCGAACGTGCCCGCGAAAATCGTGCATGCCGGGGGGCAGGCAGACGTCACCATCAATCAGACCGCGAATTTCGGCAAGTGGAACAGCCTGGGCACCTATACGTTCCAGGAGGGTTCGGCCGGATATGTGGAAATCAGCAACAACACATCCGGTATCGTGATTTCGGATGCCGTCCGGTTCGTGTTCAGGTCGTCCTCGGCCTATGATGTGGAGGCGCCGGATCCGCCGCAGGGGGTTGAGGTGAAGTAAAAGATTAAAGAAGAAAGAACAAAGAACAAAGAAAACAGCAGGGGGCTTGCTCCGCCATTTGAATGAAAACTCATTTTAAGTCGTGGTCGGATCTGCGGGTCTGGTGAACAGGAGAGGGGGTGAAGGGGAGAGCCGGAGATAAAACGCAGTTTGAAGAATATGTTTGTTTTTAAAAATTTTCAGGTATTGTCGGCAGCCGGGAAAATCCCGGCTGTTTTTTTTTGGAATCGGGGGCAGAAAAACCTGTTTATACTCCGTTTCTCCCGTTCTCCGTTTCACCGTTTCATTGCCGGGCATCTGGCCAATACCGAAAAAAATTTATTGCTGAACGAGCCAGTCCATCGCCTCTTCCCGCGTGTCGCTCTGCTTGAACGTCCTGGATGAAAATTTGGAGATGAAGTTCAGCATGACTTTTTTGAGTCCCGTGATGCCGACCACGGCGCTGGCCCGCACGTAGGATTTGTTCCCGGCCGTGAATTCCTTCAGCATGTCGATGGTTGCATTGTTGAAATAGGAATCCGTGGCATCGAACAGCGTCAGGAGCGAGTTCTCCGGCTTGGTCCGGATGACCTGTTTTGCGCTGTCGATAAACCGGATGAATGATTCACCGGGCTTCATACCCGATACATCCAGGAGAAGGATTTTCTTACCGCTGTGCTCGAAAAACCGAATACGATCTTCCATAGGCCATCTTTGCCCTTCAGGAATGGTTTTGTTCCGGTTATCAGGGGCCGTTCCGATGTCACCTGGAAAAATATCTTTCTGCAAACCCGATAAACACCGGCCAGTTCGGGCCCACGGTATGACCGGCCTCATGCTGGCGGAACGCGATGTCCCCGTCTGTCAATGCGGTGCCCAGCGGAGGGAATTCCGTGACGCCCAGGCTCTTTTTGCCCAGCAATTCGTAAACCGGTCCTGCATGCACGCCCGCCAGAAACATGCCCCTGGCATCGATCCACTGCCCTTCCACCTCGGGCGATCCGGCGCTGATGAACACCGGTCTCGGTGCGCACAGGGCGACCAGCTCATGTGCGTCGACCGGCAGATCCATCGGAGTCAGCGGTCCCGCATATTTGATGAAATTCGGGGCGAACCAGTGATACTCTGAGGACGAGGCCAGGTTTTCCACCTGCTCGCCGAAAACCCGGCGCAGAATTTTTGCGCCTCCCGCACCCGAAGAGCCGATACATCCGATCGCGATACGCGGATCATAGGCCAGGGCCACGATGGCGGCTTTGCCGTACCTGGAAAGTCCCTCGATGGCCACGCGGCCGGCGTCGATGTCGGGATTCGTTTCAAAATAATCCACGGCCCGGCTCGCGCCCCAGGCCCAGGCCCGCAGGGCGCCCCAGTCGTCCGGCTTCCTCGGCTGTCCCTTGTTTACGAGACCGATAATGCCCTCGCTGAGACCGGCGCCGTTGTCGGCCTGTATGCTCGTGGGTATCAGTATGGCGCAGGCCCACCCTTTTGCCAGAACCTGCTCCTGCCATGTGGGTCCCTCCGGTTTCGGCATTCGCATCCGCCATTCTTTGGGTATAATCCAGCCGAATTCGACGATCACGGGAACAGGTGCGGTGACGGGCCGGGGCACCGTGACCGTCATCTGAATATTCACGGTGATTTCCGGGTATGCGGCATTGTCCACCTGACCGGCCAGTTGTTTTACCGTGACCGGAAAATCGCCCTCCGTTGTATCCTTTTCCGTTATCACTTTCCAGGTGACGGCTGGTACGTTGTCCGGCACAACTCCGTATACCTCCCTGTCGAAGTCTTCAATTATCTCGGTTCTGCGTTGTTCCCACTGTCCGGCCGTTTGGACCGGCGTGCCGTCGTTAAACACGAGCGGATCGGGCAGTGACGAATAGGGCGTGGCGATGCTTTCATCCGTATTGGCGGCGTTCGGCGCCTCGGGATTCCCGGACGGGCCGGGACGGATCTCCGCGATTCCCAGCATCTTCATCATCAGCTGATGATCTGCCTCGTTCAGCTTTGCGATACGCTCCCGTTCCTCCGGGGACCACTGGGAAAAAATCCGCACTGAGAGCACAAGCATAAGGCCGATCAACAGAGGTTTTCGAATCATGACGAATCCTTTCGGTGATCCATATTTTGTCATCTAATCATGTAAAATGAAATACGGTCGACTGCCTTGTTTGAAAACAGTATATCCATAACAACACAAATTGTCAAGTTTTTCTTTTGGGGTTTAAGAGGGGATTGTCCTGAAAGGCGGTTTTCAAGCGGATAAAGGCGAGTGCGGGATTCGGGACAGGCCTGAGGCCGGTATCGTCTCAGGCCCGATGCCGTTTATTTTGTAACAGAAGTGATGCTGCCTGAAACCGTAAATGTGGCGGCGCTTGTGCTCACGGAACAGGTTCCGCCGGAAATCAGGCCGTCCGCATTCTGGCTTACGGAAACCGGTGCCGGATCCAGGCGACTCCGGTATCATTGTATACGCCGCGCCGGGTATGAGTAAAGTTTGAACCGCCCCTCTTTGCCGGCCAGACCGATGACCTTCGCTTTATGCAGGCAATATACCATTTCCCCGGCCAGGCGCCGGCTGAGGCCTGATAATTCGGAAAGCGTCTTTGTGGTAAATGGCGTTCCGATATTGTCCGGCAGGAGGGATTTCAGATCGTCCGCATTTCGAAACATCCTTCGATCCGTCACGTCGATCAGCCTGCGCTCAGTGATACTCCAGCCCCTCCGGCGCCAGTTTCTGCCCTCCTGAAAATGCCGGAATTCCTCCACTTTCGTCATCAGGACCTCGATCGAGAAGTTCGGATTCAGAATCAGGTCGGGAAAACTTACCAGTTCATGAAACAGGTCCTCGATCCGTCCTTTTTTGGGTGATTTGCGGCGGGATGCTTCGTCCGGGCCGCCGTTTTTTTGTTTCACGATCCATTTTTCCATGGCCACGGGATAGACCAGCCGCACCTGATGTGCTCCCGACAGGGCTCTCAGCTTGGTGCGCAACGAGGCGAAACTGCCGGTTTGAATTTCGATCAGCACATCATCCCGCACGATGTCGATCACGTATCCGTCGACCGTCACTTCGAACCGGTCCCCGGGCCTGGCGATCCATTCCTTGATGGAGGCATGGAGGGGTTTTTCATTCAATGATCCGATGCCTGGCATGATGTTTTCATTATTGATGATAAGGAATGTCTTCCGACCAGGCCGGATCACTGCTGTCGGGTCCGGGATCCGATCCGAACTGACCGTGATTTTTGCAGGCATGGTCCGTGAGCCGCTGCCCGCTGCCCTCCGTCATTTTATAATAGCAGATCAGATGATCCTCCCTGCCGGAAAACGTCGAAGTCATGTTTTCCCTTATCACGGAGTCCGGCAGCGCCATATCCCAAATCCGGATATCGAAGAGATTGCCCTTCAGATAAAAGCCATGGGAGTCGGAACGTCCCAGATACACATGGACTGGTTCACTGTTGTGAATTGATGATGAAATTTGTGTGAAATCGGGCCGGTGCATTTCCAGCGTGCCGTCCAGGAAAACGGTCAGGGCGGAATCCCGGTCGAATACGACCGCGAGATGATGCCATGCACGGTCGGTTACGACGGTTTCACCCAGGCCCCTGAACCGGTTGTCCGGTGAATTATTGATATCCTCCACGTTGATCCGGATGACATCGGCTGTATCGATGGCAATCACCCATCTGCCCTCGTACCAGGTACGGTTGTCGAATCCCTTCCTGATCAGCTGTTGCTGGACACCGGATATGTCCGTCCTGAACCAGAATTCGATTGTCCTGTCTGCGAGACCGATTTCAAGTGCATTTTTATCCCCGATATCGATCCAGTCGTCCGTACCGTCGAAACGGATGGAATACCGTTGTGCCCCGGGGTTGTTATCATCGCAGATGCAATGGCCGGGAGCGCAGGTATTTTTTTCACACGCGGGGAAAAATGTGAGGGACAGTAAGACAGAACATAGAATGAACGGTTTCATATGTGACCTCTAAATTGTCCGCTGTCATGGTTCCAGGTTAAAACCCATACCTTGGAAGATACGTAAATGATGATCCAGCCTGGATATGTTAACCCAGTTTGTCAAGACATTATTTTAACCGGATAGAGTGCAGATAACACCCTGTATACTTACAAATTATAGGATAAAAACGGATGAAATGCAACAGTATTTAGAAATTATCGATTTGATCAGAGCGGGTCATGCTATTTTTTATACCCGTCCCGGACCTGTTTGATAAAATGTCTTGCTAATGAATTCATTTTACTTTATATTGAAAATGATTTTCATTATCAATAATTAAGTGAGGTGATTCTGCATGAAATTGGCCATTTCAACAGACGGCAAACAGGTCTCCGCCCATTTCGGACGGTGCCCGGTGTTCACGGTTCTGGAAATCCAGGACGGACAATTGATCGAACGCAGGGAAATAGAGAATCCGGGTCATCATCCGGGATATTTGCCGCAGTTTTTCCACGATATGGGCATCGAATGCATCGTTGCGGGCGGTATGGGCGCACGCGCCGCCGGTCTTTTCGACCAGTACGGCATTCGGACCATGATGGGCATTACGGGGAACATTGACGAGGCGGTTTCCCGGCTTCTGGACGGCACACTCGTGGGCGGCGAATCCATCTGTCAGCCGGGTCAGGGCAAAGGATACGGTGAGGATAAAACGGAATGCGATCACGGAGAGCACGAACACCAGGCCTGACCGCATGGCCGTCTATAAGAAAGAATCGCTGTGATGAGCAATGCGACCGGTGAGGCTGCAGGACCGTTGATTGCTTACGGTCCGGTCCCGTCGAGGCGGCTGGGCCGCAGTCTCGGTATCAACAATATCCCCCCGAAAACATGCAGTTATTCCTGTGTCTACTGCCAGCTCGGGCGGTCTGGGAAGATAGCAGCCGTTCCGGGAACCTTCTATGCACCTGAAACAGTCGTTCAAGCGGTTGCCGGAAAAATTGCCTCGAACCGAAAGCCGGAATCCATCGATTACCTGGCCTTTGTTCCGGACGGGGAACCCACACTTGACGGGCATCTCGGTGAAACGATCGACAGGCTCAGGTCGTTCACACAAATTAAAATCGCCGTGATCACCAACAGTTCGCTGATCTGGAGGGACGATGTCCGGCAGAATCTGAAGCAGGCGGACTGGGTTTCCCTCAAGATCGATACGGTACGGGAACCGGTCTGGCGCCGGATCAATCGCCCGCACCGTTCCCTCGGTCTTCGGAAAATACTGGACGGCATCGCCGCGTTTGCCGGGATGTTCAATGGAACCCTGGTCACGGAAACCATGCTGATCCGCGATATCAACGACGGGCCGGATCACATCGCGGACCTGTCGGATTTCATCCGCGGTTTGCCTGTTCACATCTCCTATTTGTCCGTGCCCACAAGACCGCCCACCCAAAAGAATGTGCAGGGACCGGCAGAGGAGCGGTTGATTCAGGCGTATCGGATCATGCGCGCGGAAAACCGGAATGTGGAATGTCTGACCGGATATGAGGGGAACGCATTCGCCTTCACGGGCAATGCCGAAAACGACCTGCTGAGCATTACCGCGGTTCATCCCATGCGTGAAGAGGCGGTTTCCGAATTTCTGAGCAGGGCGGAAGCCGGCTGGCCGGTCGTGAACCGGTTGATCGAAAAGGGGCTGATGGTCAAAAAGGAGTTCGGCGGGATCACGTTCTATGCAAGGAAGCTCTGATCCTGACCGGGCGGATGGAGCCGGTGCTCCCGGATTCAAATCCGCGGGATATCGCTTTATTCAATAATCACCATCTTCCGAACCGCCGTAAACGCGCCCATTCGAATGGAATACAGGTACACGCCTGATGCAAATCCCGGGTTATGGAACGACGTTTTAAAGCGTCCGGGCTGATAATCGGAGTCCGCCAGCGTGACAATTTCCTGCCCCCTCATGTTGTAGATTTTCAGAATGACACGGCAGGGCTCCCGGACATCGAACCGGATCGTAGTGACAGGATTAAACGGATTGGGAAAGTTCTGACATAATTCAAAATGAGCAGACTGGTTGCCCGGTTTGTGTTCAAGTCCCGCATTGTCAAGCATGATTAACGATACATTGTCCACATAAACATCCGCGTCGTTAAAACTGGCATCGAACACAAGACGGGCATGCATGTCCGTTTCGTCATCCATTCTGAATTGATATTCAAAATGTTCCAGGTGCGTGGTCAACGATGTCGGGCCGATTTTGCTGTAATTGGAATACATATCGCCGTCACCGTTCAGTTCGGCTTCGAATATCCGGGGAGAATCGGCACAGGCATCAAATTCAAAACAATAGGACAGCCCTTTGTACAATGGAATATCCTTTTGAGTGACCGTCATGTTGACATAGCTTCCCACACCCTCGGCTATTTTAAAATGCAGCTGTCCGCCCGGATCGATCCCGATTTCTCCGGCTCCGGAATCGGGTATGATCGATGGTTCCCAAAAATGTTCCAGTTCCTGTGAAAAGTCACCGTTTCTGATCAGATTGACGCCCGGTTCGGTAAAAAACACCCTGACTTTTTCAGTATTGGAGGATGCGCTGACCGATCCGTTTTCATGAACAGCGTTGACCTGAAAATAGTAGTCGGCATCGTTGTCCAGTTCGTCCGGTGTCAGTTGATAAAACGGGTTGGATGTGACCGCGACCTGCTCCAGGTCGTTCATGGACCGGCCGGCATAAACGGTATATTCCCTGACCGTCCTGTCGCCGAATTTGTTGAATATCAAATCGATACCGAAAGGACTGCTTTCGACAATCAGGTACGGTTTTTCTGAAACGTGTTCCCATTCAAAGCGAAAAGACCGGTATACCCAGTTGGGATTGGCAAAATCCGCCTGATATACAACGCGGCCGTCCGGAGTCACTTCAGTCGCTTTCGCACCGTTTCCGCGTCCCCAGTTGATAAACGAATTGCCGTTCGGCAGGCGCTGCACATTTCCCAGTCCGGTCGAAGTCCCCATGGGCAGGCGGTATTCCCACACCCGCGTCGCGGTTTTGTTTTCGAGATCCAGTTCGAATTCGACGGCGCGTGAATTTTGAGGCTTGCGGTTGTTCCCGTTATCGAAAATGGTATAATGGTCCGGTTTGCCGGGCACGGGCCTGGCATCGTGCTGATAGGACAGCTTTAAATTATCGTTCACAAAATCGAAGTCGCTTTTTATGCCCCCCAGCCGCCAGATAATATCCCCGGTCTGGCGATTGATTTTTGTCACCTGATCCAGATGCCGGTGGGAAGCGATAATATGACCGTCATAATCGATCGCTATTGAATTCGTATGCACATAATGAATAAATTGATCTTTCAGATCTTCATGCGTGGCCTCGGTGACATCGAAATACTCTGAACACAACCAGACAAAAATAAGGTTGCCTCTCTCGTCGAATTCCTGAATGCCGGTGTCGTTGATGGTCGCATCTTCTGCTCCGCCTGAGACGATTTGACTCATATCGACCGGGATGGGATTGTTGGCAATCATGAAAGTGTGGCCGTCGGGTAAAATGAGCAATTCATGGTCATTCGATCTGTAACCGAAACCGCATTCAGTGTACCGTTTAACCGTGCAGTTGGAATCCAGGACAGCGAACCGGAAACTGACACATCGGGAGAGCTCTCCATTCGGCTGAATGGTGAAATAACTGAAGAGATTTTGTTCCATGCGTTGATAGAAGCAGGGGGTCCCGTCATTTTCAAGGATCATGATATACGAGGGATCCCCGTTATAATTGGTGATGAATATTTTCCCCGGACTGACGCCCTCTTCCAGAACATCCACTTCCCATGACGGGAAATCGGATGGAACGGATACACCGTTAATGACAGTCACCTGGTTTCCCGATGTTTTCGACAAACAAGATTGCATCGTTGGAGCGATCTGTCGGGCCTGCTTGAGGAAAGACGGGTCGGGATTCACTGAAAATTGATAATGATACGGACCGGTCCAGCCAAGTTTTTCACATTGAACGGATACGTGTACGGTTTCTCCAGGCGTATAGGCATTTTCAAGCTGGAACAGCACATTGTTGCCGGATAGTACCATTTTGCCCTGTCGACTGCCGCTGTTCTCTCCGGTAACCTCAATCGAAAAATCATTCAGGCTGAGCTGATCCTGTAAGGCCGGATCAAAGCGAAAAATGATTCCGGTCCAGGTGGAAATATTCCTCGCCCCGGGTTTTGGATGAAGATAGATTACATGTTCCGGCAAATCCACGCAAAATGCCGTGATTGAAATTGTAAGCCAGAAACAAATCCATGTTTTTTTCACTTCGCCTCCTATAAAACCAATGCTGATTCAATGGATCCTTATATATCGTTCGCGGACGATTTATTGTCCAGGCCAGTCTTCACCCGGTTTCTCTGAGGCGATCATGATGCATGCGCCTGTCAGGGGAATAACGGGATGATCGCAATCGGCACCTTTGAACCATACTTTTAGTTTGATCCCTTCCTGCAGTTGCTCCGGTGAAATATAGCCTCCGTAAACCGAAAACAGGGCCGTCTCATCCCCGATGACAACTTCAATGGTCCGGATTTCACCTGAACGGCCGGTCCCGGCCACGGACAGAATGTCTTTGTCGATCCCGACGATTGTCCCGTCGAAGCAGGCTTCGGAGGGCGTTTCCGTACTGCCGTCCGCTGCCGGGAGAATAACCCTGTTGTCGTCCGTGGCGGCCGGCAGATGGCATATCAATAAAGAGCCCATGATAATCATTCGGATGATGACTTTCATGATTTTTTCCCCTCGTTCAAGCGGTTCCGGGCCGGAGCATATACGAATTCTGTGAAGCCCTGTAGGTGTTCCGTACCGGATGATGATATCCGGGATGATCGAGGCAGGCGGCCGGGAAACGCATGATTATTGATCAGGTTTATCATATCAACAGACCCAAGGAAATACCAAAATGACCATACAGCCCTGTTCTGTATTTGGATTTTTCGGGATTCAAATCGTCGATTCCCGTTTCATATTTGATATTCCGGTTTTTACTAATGGCAAAGTCGCAGAGGATTTCCATGCTGAATTTCAGTGTTAGTTTTTCGAAATTAGAACCCTTGGCCGCCCTGAATCCCAAAGTAAACAAATCGAACCTGTCTTGCCCGGCCGGTGAATCAACATTCTGTTCCTGCAGATACCAGTCCACCTTTTCCAGACCATATGATATGATGGGCCCGAGGAAGGTAAAAGGCCCGTTGTCCGTTCTGACCTTATTGCTGTAATTGAAAGCGACCGATACATAGTATGACCTGGATCTTGCCCTCTTTGGTGTAGCCCCTAGTTGAAATCCGCCGCCCTTTTCCCAGTCGGCATATTTAAACAGGAATGAATAACCGTTCCGTTCCGAGAGCAAATTTTCCAATTCGAATTCTGTAAAATAACCGAAATCAAACAGATCCAGGAAATGGCTGCCATATGGCGTCACGTGTATTCCTCCGGAATGGCCAATACCCATGCCCAGGGACGCCGATGTCTGTGCTGCAAGACTCGATGCGGCAATGAAAACGATCAGACAACAAACCAGGCGTATCCGCATCGGTTACGGTCTCCTGTATTGTCCAAAATAAATAAAAAATAACAACCGCCGGATCATGTCCATAATTACTCACAGTCAATGGTGGTTTTTCCCCCGCAGGATAACCGGGCCGGGGGAGAAAAGACCGGGCTGCCTGATTATGGCCCATAAATTATTATGCCGCTTTTTTGGTATCGATTGATATATTGAATGTAAGGTGTAACCCGTTATGTTGCAAGTTATAATTGGTTGTGTGATTTTATCGGGGATGACATGGCCATGAGGAATGCACCGCTTCCCTGTCGGACCGCATCGGAATGGTCGTTTCGTACAATCCTGCTTTCCGGGTCCGCGCCGTGCCGGTGATAATAATTATGGTATCCGCATGATTAACATTTGACAATTAAACTACAATGTAGTATATTGGTGACATTGAAGTTATTCGACAACAATAACCTAAAACAGGATCGCCATGAGACGAGCCAATAGAGACATCCCAGACCTGTCCAAACCGGAATACGATATACTGCGTGTATTATGGAAAAAAGGCGGACAATCGGTCCGGGAAATGCACAATGTCATGGAAAAGAGCAATGGATGGGCATTGACCACCACACGCACGGTCATGGATCGTATGGTGAACAAGGGTTTGCTCAGAAAGAAAAACGCTCATGGCGTATTTGTTTTTGAGCCCCTGATTTCACGACCGGCGGGGCTGGCGAAAATGGTTCGGTTTTTTGCGGATCGTGTTCTGGAAACCGATGTGAACACGGTGGTGTCCATGTTTTCAAATATGTCCGGTCTGACAGGTGAAGAAATTGATGAACTGCGCCGATTGCTGAAGGAGGAGTAAACCAGTGGATTGGCATTTATTAGGCGGCCGGGCAGCCGGATTGATCCATTTTTTTACTGTACAGTTTGCCTATTCCGCCATTCTGTTTGTCGTCATCGGCTTGTTGACGACGTGTTTCAAATCCAGGTCACGATTCCTTTTAATGGGATTGTGGAGTCTGGTGTTTATACGGCTAATGCTTCCGCTCAATTGGTCACACGCCCTTTCGGGACGCATGCTGCTGGAACGATGGATGCCTTTAAACCAATCGGTCGCTGTTGAGCGGGCGGATGCATCTGTCGGGAGAACCGAACATTTTGCCCAATTTTCCGATCAGGATTCGCCACAAACCGATTTGAAAATATGGCCTTTTATATTGACTGCGGTCTGGACTGCAGGCGTGACCATTCTGATGATACTGTATTTACGGCGTCTTTATGAATACAGACAGATTTTGCGGATGTCCAAATTGTGCACCCATTCAGCCTGCCTGAAACTGATTGAATCGTGGAGGCGGGAATTGGGCATTCGACGGCAGGTGCTGCTGATGACAGGTCCGGTTCAGAAACCGCCCTTTACCATGGGACTTGTCAGGCCCGTTATATATATACCCCGGGTATTGTTAAAAGCCTCTAATCCGGCCACTTTGGAATCCATTATTGCGCATGAGATGACGCATGTGAAACACTGGGATGACGGCTGGATCCAGATACAGAATATTATACAAATCATTTATTTCTTTAATCCGATCGTATGGCTGGCCGGGAAAGAACTGGGGCAGATTCGTGAACAGTTATGCGATGCCGTGGTGCTGTCCAGGCAGCGACTCGACAGGGAAGCTTACGGGAACGGTCTGCTCGACATCATTCAATTCAATTCGGCAGCGGATTCAATTTACGGGGTTCCTGCCTTTGCAGGCGAGAAGAGACGGTTGGCAGAACGGATTCGTCACATTTCCATGAACCGCGGATTCAACAAAAAGCAAAGCGTTATTTCGGTAATCATGCTATTGATTCTGGGATTGATCCTGCTGCCCATGGGCGCAGGTTCCACGGATCCTGTCAAACTGGTCACACCCTGCCCGGGAGGACACATTGGACTGGAATATGGCAAAGACTGGAATCCGGAGGAGCAAAAATACTATGATCATACAGGGATTGATATTGTTGATTATGGAAAACCCGGAAAAATTGTTGCAGCGGCAGCCGGAAGGGTCATCTCGACAGGCGAGGATGAGATTTTTAGAGGTTGTTATGAAATTACCATTCAACATGCAGGGGGATTGCGAACGCGCTATCTGCATATCGATCAGTTGTTCGTCAAGCCGGGCGACCGTGTAGAACAGGGGGAGGTGATCGGGCATATTGGTTTTTGCGTGCATTTTGAAGTCGTTCAAAACGGAGAGTTGAGAGATCCTGAAGATTTTTTAACGCTGGAGAAAAAAATATTGCGGAAGGTCGTCAAATAACGGGGCTGAAGTTTTTTTAAAATGAGAAACTACAATATAGTCAAAACGTTACATTTTAATCATGAGGTTTGCAGCAAAAATTGAAAGGGAACCGAAATGAAATATCGAATGCTTATTTTATTCTTTTTAATCCGTTGTTGTCATGTTTCCGGACATATTCTGGAACCGGTCTTCTCGACCTATCTGGGGGGAAGTCAGGATGACCGGGCGCATGGAATGACGTGCGATGCAAATGGAAATGTATATCTCACCGCACCCATCCGGTCCGGCGATTTTCCCCTGACAGAAAATGCCATTCAAACCCAAAATACGGAGATATACATGGCCGCCATGAATACCACGGGCAGGGGGCTTGCCCTTTCCACATTTCTCGGCGTTCCCGGCGGAGCCAACTATATCCACGGGGTTGCATTGGATGAAAACGGGAACATCTATCTGACCGGCAACACAACCAATCCGAATTTCCCCACCACGGAAGGCGCTTATGACCGGACTTTTCACGGTCCTGCCAATGAATCCCATGGCGATGCTTTTGTGATGAAACTGAGCCCGGACGCGAGTCGGGTGATTTATTCCACATTCATCGGCGGCAGCGGGATGGATATTGCCGGTAAAATCGCTGTGGATTCGGAGGGGAATGCGGTCATTGTCGGCGATACCGGTTCGTCGGATTTTCCTGTTACAGAATCTGCGTTTGATACCGTGTTTCATGGCGGCGGTGATTATGGCCGGGAGGATATTTTTATCGCCAGATTAAATGCCGATGGCAGTGATCTTGTATTCTGCACCTATGTCGGCGGAAACGGAGCCGAGTTGTATGATGGTATTGCCGTTGATGATGCGGGATCCGTTTATGTTTACGGCACCACGACCTCCACGGATTTTCCCGTGACCGAAAATGCGCTCGGTCCTGGCTACCATGGTGGTTCTGGCGAACGTGGCCAGGGCGATGCCTTTTTAATCATACTGAGTGCCGACGGATCGATCCTTGAATATGGCAGTTATATCGGCGGCAGTCAGGATGAGACCATCAAATCCATCACGCTTCATGATGACGGACGCCTGACTTTGGGCGGCGGCACCTTTTCTTCTGATTTTCCTGTGACTGAAAATGCCCTGCAGACCCGGATAAAGGGAAAACAGGATGGATTCATCCTGACCCTGTCCAAAGAACTCGATACAATTGAATATGCCACTTTTCTCGGTGGATCTCAGGATGATTATCTGATTGTAAGCGAGACCCGTGACCGGCTGATTCTGGGCGGAGAAACCGAGTCCGATGACTTTCCGGTGACAGTAAACGCCTGGCAATCTGAATTCAGGGGCGGCAGCGATCAGGTTGTCGGGATTTTTGATCCAAAATCCAACGAACTCTGTTTTTGCACCTATTTCGGAGGCAGCGGATACGAATGGGGGCAGTTGTGTGTATCCGGTGACAGGATTTATATTGCCGGGAATACCACTTCCCACGATTATCCGTGCACGAAAAATGCCTATGACACCACTTACAATGGCGGCGGTCAGAACCGCTGGGGCGGGGATGTGTTTGTCACCCGGTTCGATTATCGGACGAATCAGGCGCCCCTCGAATTTGACATTGGATATTGCACGTATATCGGCGGAAGTCAGAATGAAGATGGCGGTGCATTTTTAAACCTGGATGGGAACGGACGGGCCTATGTGATGTTGAATACGGCGTCCGGCGATTGCCCGACTACAGCGGGTGCACAGGATGAAACCTATAATGGCGGTACCCGTTTTGGCGGTTACGGGGGCGATATTTATGCTGCGAAATTAAATGAAGACGGCAGTGCACTTGACTATGGGACGTATATCGGGGGCAGTGATCATGAATTCCATTCCTATTTTTCAACTGTGGATGAAGCCGGATATCTCTATGTCATGGGCATGACACGGTCCGATGATTTCCCAACCACGGACAATGCATATGATTCGACTTTTAATTCCGCACCGGGAAGCGACGATCCGGATTTGTTTTTATTCAAACTGAATCCTTCGACCGGTTGTCTGGACTGGTGCACCTATATCGGGGGCAGCGGCTGGGAGGCGGCAAGCAGCCTGACTCTGGGGCCGGAGGGTTCCGTCTATGTGATGGGGCATTCCAATTCTTCGGATTTTCCGGTCACAGAGGGCTCTTACGATTCCGAATACAGCGGTGCGTATGAAGCTTTTGCCTGTCGCTTTTCTTCGGACGGCCGGCTGGAGTATGCGACTTTTTTGGGGCTGAACGATTCATTTAAATTCGCCGGCGGCTCCATTGCAGCCGATACCGGGAGTCGATTGTGGATCGGCAAATCGGTTGAATCCGGCGGTCTGCCCGTGAGTGACAATGCCGTCGATCCTGAATTTAACGGCGGAACGACGGATATTTACCTGATGGTCCTCGGCCCGGACGGCAGTCAAGTTGAATATGCGACTTATCTGGGCGGTCAGGGCGCCGATTCGGGGCAGCTGCAGCTGGACCGGGACGGTTCCGTTCTGATCACAGGGGATACCGATTCCGATAATTTTCCATTGACGGATAATGCTTTTAACCGGGAGGCTGACCCGGAAGGTAATCACTTTTTTATGCGTTTCAATGCGGTTGATCGATCGGTTGAATTCAGCACGTTTTTAAACGGATCGTTTGCCGGATGGTACGGGGAACACATGATACTGTGCCAGGAGAGTGATTCAGGCGGCAAACCGGTGACTCAGCAGCTTATGGACATGCCGCTTCAGGGGAATCAGAATATAAATCTCTCCATTATCGATTCACAGACCGGCCAGATGCTCTACGGCACATACATCGGCGGCAGTGCTGATGATTACGCCATGGGGTTCTCCATGGGGCCCGACGGCAGCATCTGGATTGGCGGCGGCACGATGTCAGGGGATTTGCCCGTAACGCCGGAGGCTTTAATGACCCGGCATAACAATCCCGGTTCGGGCGACGGTTTTGTGATGAAACTGGTTCCGAAAGGCGGGGTAACCGGGATTGGTGTTCAGGAAATCGGACTGCAGCCGGCTGATTCCCCGCATCCCTGTCCGGAGGGATTTCAGCTTTGTCAGAATTACCCCAATCCGTTTAATCCCTCGACAACGATTCAATACAAACTGATCAAATCTGCAAACGTCAGCCTCGGTATTTTTAATACGCTCGGTCAGCGGATAAAAATCCTGGAGGATGCATACCGGCCTGCCGGGGAATATTCACTGGCCTGGAATGCAACGGATGAGATGGATCATGATGTGAGCTCAGGAATTTACATCTGTCGTCTGCATGCCGATGAAAGGATCCTTCAAAAAAAGATGCTGCTTGTCCGGTAGGGATCGTTTTTTTCGTTGTACGGGATTTTTACCTTTGATGAAATATTGAATGCGATTTCCGGGAATTTTAAAAATAAGGAAATTCTGCGGCAGAAAATTATCAACAACACGCCATTCTTCGGCAATGACGATGATTATGCGGACAGTATCGCAACAAGCGCACTATAACGATCTGTTTGATGCGATCGATGGAAAGCCCAACATCAAAGAGGGCGGGAAGTATCACATGAACATGCTTTCCTTGACCTGTCATTTCTATTTCGGAGCTGTTCTGGGCGCCACGCCGAACGGACGTTTCGCCGGCAAACCCATTTCAGACGGGACGGCACTTCGCCTTCGCAGGGATGTGATACCCACGGGCCGTCGGCTGTAATCAGGTCTCTGTCTAAAATCGATCAGGTAAAATCCGGCGGGACATTGCTTAATCAGCGTTAGTTACCCGGCCTTCTTAAAAAGGATGAAGACATTTTGGAACTGCTGCCCTACCATAATATCGCGCGCCATAAGCATCAGAAACCGGGCCGGAATTCCAATTCCAATCTGATGTTTCCTCCGGATGCGGACAGGTTACAACAGATTATTGATCAATTTGAAAGTTTTGGAATTTCTGTCACTGTGTCTTTTATTTACTATATGCATTCATGTTTTTGAACTCTCGAAAATGCTTAATTTAATTTCCACCAGTCAAAATAAAATAAATCTTTTTCGCCCCTGAAGACAAAATATACATCATGAACTCCTTTAATGTTTTTATTTACCGGTGCTGTAAATGTACTCCAAATACCCTCTTCCCTTGCGGTATTTATCTCAACCGTTGCAATCACCGGCCCGTCAATTTTATCAGCCCGTATTTCAATCTTGCCGCCATAAATAGGAGAAACACTCACTTCAACCGATTCAGCGCCATCAGCAAAATCAACGCCTCGAACTTTTGTGTAATCACCATGATTTATGGCAGTAACAAATAAACGATCGGCGATTCTTTTACCCCTGGCCCAATCGAAATCGCCTTCCCACTCTGTTTCAAACCGGGTTTTGACCCCTTCGCTCCAAGCCATGGTTTCTGCTTCAACACGATTGAACGGATTCAGGGTGCCAACCTGTTCAGGTCCTTCTATCGACCAGTAATGCCGGTTTTTGATGGTGCCATCGGGATTGTAAACCATTTCATCCATATCAACAGAACGGCGTTCATAGAATTTTGGCGTTGTTTTTTTCAGCAGATCGTAACTATGCCCGAAACAATACGATTTTCCCTTGTATTGAACTATACCCGGGTGATTACCCCTGGTTTTTTCCGATGCATCGACAATCATGCCTTTATATTCCCAAGGCCCTGTCGGGGAGTCACTCATGGCATATCCAATTCCTTCCGGGCAACATGTGGAGGCATAAGCCATATAATAATGATCGTTGCGCTTCCAAACCCATGGTCCCTCCTGGTAATTATCGGGGGTAGTGGGTTCCTGCATAATCTCCCCTGTATAAGAAATCATATCCTCGTTCAGCTTCACGCAATATACTTTGGGATTTCCCCAGTACATGTATGCCTGACCATCATCATCAATCAGTATAGTAGGGTCAATATCGTGATGGCTGTTTTGAATTAAAGGCGCGCCAAGTGGATCTTTGAAAGGACCATACGGACTATCGGCCACCAAAACCCCGATGCC
>JAFGGN010000018.1 GCA_016930535.1 bacterium | reverse complement strand
GGACCGTTCCTTCCGGAACCACGCCGCCACTCACCGAGAATTGAGGCCGGCCCGCGATGGCCTCAGCCCATACCGTGATGTTGCTGCTCCCCGGTGTGGGTTCGGCAAACCAGACCCAGTGATTTCCGCCGTCCGGCTCCCTGCCCAGCGATATGTCCGCCGATGCCGCTGATGCCACGATACTGTCGAGACGGTTCCCCGTATCGTCACTGAGGACAAGTGTTTCTCCGCCGGCGCTGATTTTAAAACCGGTGTGGAAAGTCGGCATGATATCCCTGATCGGATCTGTCACGCCCAGGGGATCGGGCGGAGCCTGGCTCATTCCCAGCGTTAAAAATGAAATTACCGTCAGGTCGGACGAAGCCGGGCCCGCATTGTGAACCTGTACGGCCAGGACATTCTGCCCCTGCCGGAATACCGTTTCGACCTGTTCGATGATAAATACCTCGGGCAGTCCTCCGCTGTACATTTTTGCTTCGTGCGAAGCATCCGCGGTCTGATCGTAGCCCGGCTGAACACCGGAATGCCCGATATTGGACCGGGCCACTTCGGTGCCGTTGATATAGGCGACGAATGCATCGTCATAATCCATGTGAAGGAGGGCCAGCTGAATACCGGAGACCGCGTCTATCTGAAATGGCTTCCGGATATAGAGCGAAACCGTCGGATTCACGACTGTCGAATCATCTTGATCGCCGTATCCGAATCCGCCGGGGCCCGAAGACCACGATGCATCATCGTAACCGAAATGGGGCCATTGATTCCCGATCGAGGCCGAACCCGGACTGTATTTCCATATATCACCCTGCCCGATAACGGTCTCCCAATGCACGGCCGCGGTTTTTCTGTCTTTTCCCGATGAAAATATCACAAGATACCGGTGCGCATCCAGATCAAAGACCGGGAACACCCATTTGAAAGGATCCCCCGGATCGTCGGAGAGTGCAAAACCTTCCAGATTAACTGACTGATCACCGGGATTGTACAGTTCGATCCAGTCAGAATAATCCCCGTCCTCGTCGGCAATGGTCGCTGCATTCCGGGCCATTACTTCATTGATAACCACAGACTGGGCATGCAGGTGGAAAACACAGAAAAGAAGGATGATGATAGAGAAAATGATTCTTTTCATTGATCTGAACCGGGTGTGTTCGGTGTTATCATACCGATTTGCTCCATATCCGGCGGAGTTGTGCTTCTCCTCGTTTATAGGGATATTTGGCCCGTCTTTGCCGCTCCGATGCTATTGATACGCCGCCCTGTTGATATCGTTCACGGATTTGATGGGTTTGGGAGGATTGAGATAACCGGCCAGAAATTTGTAAATTTTGACCCGGATCTCCCTGGCTTTTTTCGTATCCAGCCTGTCAAAGGAATGACCGCCCGGCAAATCCTTGAAAATTTCATATTCGAACTTTTTGCCTTCAGCCTTCAGCGCCTGGATGAGATGTTCGACCTCCAGCACATTGACGTCCTCGTCATTGGTGTTGGTATGGATGAGCAGGGGTGTTTTCAGCTTGTGCGCATTCCACGCGGGAGACCGTCTCCGGTATTCATTGACGTCTTCATGGGCCGTTTTCCCGATATGATACTCCGCCGAGTACAATTCACGATAATCATCCTTATAATATCCCATCCTTGCCACAAGATCGCTCACAGGCACGCCTGCAAAAGCGGCCTTGTATGCATCCGGATGTTCGAAGATATTCATGAGCGCAATCAGCCCGCCATGGCTCCATCCGATAATGCCCACCCGGCTCCCGTCCACAAAGTCATAGTTCTCGATCATAAAGTCCCGGCTGGATTTGACATCTTCGATTTCAAGTCCGCCGTAATCGATGCGTTCATAATACGCTTTTCCGTAACCGGTGCTGCCCCTGTATTCCGCGGCGACCACGATATACTGCTGTGCGATCAGTTCCCGGACAATATGTGTGTAATAGGTCGAAAAATCCGCGTGTACGCCTCCGTGAGGAAAAACAATCAGCGGATATTTGGCATCCGGATCGATCCCCCTGGGGATAAAAATATAGGCCCAGAATTTGATGGGGTTCCCCGCTCCCAGGGCCGTGGGATTCTTTTCTTTCCACAGCGGCGGACCGGTCAGATACACCTTGTCGATAAATGCCACGGATCCGACCCGCTGGAACCAGATAATGTCATCGATGGTTTTCTCCAGCCTGTCGAGCCGGTGGTCCAGGTTTTTAAAACGGTTTTCAATGGCCCCGATATTGTCCTCCGGTTCGTCCGGGGACTGCCCGAAAACAGGTACCGATGCCATCAGGCAGAAAATAACAATCGGAATTCTTTTGATGGATTTCATATCGACTCCCGGTTTTCATATTGAATCGATTTTATTTCAGAAGCATGATTTTTTGATAAACACCGCTTATCCCGGTTTTCAGCGCCGTGATAAACAGACCGGCCTCATCATCCCGGGCAATCTCTATCCGGGTCGCCGTGATTTCCGTGACACGCAGGTTGGCAGGTGTTGCCGGCAGTTCTCACTGACTCATTCTCCAGGCTCCGGCAGCCGTATTGATCTGCCAGATCCGTCGCCACGACAGCGCGGCTTTACCATCTTCGATATGCAGCGGCAGCCAGATATACTTTGAACTCTGCAGATCGGGATCCTGCCAGCGGTCACCGCAAAAAATGATCGTTGTTGTGTCCGTGCCGGCTACCGGAATGATGTAAGTCGACTGTGAATCAAAAGTGATATGATCGCCGATATCGGTTAAAGCAGACCAGGGACCGTCCATGGCAGGCGCGGTTGCATATTTTGCCTGATTCGGATCCCAGCCCGTTGCACCCGAAGTGAAGAGATAGTACATGCCTCCGGTTTTCAACAGGGCCGGCGCCTCACGGTACGATCCCGGCCACAGCGTGACCACCTGCTCCTGAATATCCAGATAATCATCGGTCAGTCTGTAAATAATCATGTCCGCGTTCTCGTTGGCCGCCGAGGCAAAATAGGCCGTTCCGTCATCATCCCTGAACAGGGTGCAGTCGCGCGACATGTTGTCGTTGGGCCGGAAATGCGCGACCAGTTCATAGTCGCCGTCGATGGTGCCTGATCTGGCAATACCGCATTCGGCAGCGCCGTAATTCGAACTTTCCCAGTGCATCCACATGACAAACTGACCGGTTTGTTCATTGTAAAGCACTTTCGGCCGTTCGATAACACGCCCGGCAGCCGCCAGATCGGGATGGGTCGCCGGTGTCAGGACAGCGTGTCTGAAGGTCCAGTTGACCAGGTCTTGTGAAGCATAGCAGTTGACGGCCTTAAAAAGGTGGCGGTTATGTGATTTGTCCTCGCCGAACCAGTAATACGTATCCTCCACTTTGATAAATCCGCCGCCATGAGCCTGTATACGAGCACCATCCGTATCCTCCCAGTATTCACCGTTGACTATCGTCTGCCAGTCCCGGGCCAGGCCATTGACAGTAAATAGAGCGAGACAGCCAAAGGATAACAGATAGTTTAGGGAACGCATTTCACTGACCTCCTGTTTCTGTTTCCGGTCACTTAATGCCGCCCGGAAATATGGGTATTTCACCGTGAAGGCGTTTTAAAATACAGAATAATACTGACCATGATAAACAGTGCGCATAATAAAACAAAATAATCCCCCAGAAGAGCAACCATTGTCCGGGTGCGCCTGACCGGAACATCCGATATCATCATCTGCTCGGAACTGCGGAAATAATCCAGTCTTGACAGAACTTCTCCCTGACAGTCAAACGACGCCGATAACCCGTGCCCTGTCGACCTGACCATGTTGAATCCATACTCGATCGCGCGGGATGCTGCGACAAAAGTATGATAAGGCGAAATCTCTTTCCAGTCATTGGCCGGTACCAGCATGATATCGATGCGGCTTTTTCTGATTTGGCTGACGACCCGGGGAAAATCCATATCAAAACAAATGGCTGAACAAATACGGCCATAAGGTGTATCAAAATACTTTAATTTGCCGTCACCGTAAATCCGTTTCCCGTACATGGGTTTGACTTTATAGTATTCAGCCACGACATTACCATCAGGAGATATCCATGTAATCTTGTTTTTGGCGGGCATTTGATTGTCCCTGGCCTCCTGTGTGATCAGGGCAATTGAAAGGCCGATATAAACGCTGTCCCTTGTTGCGATTTGTCTGATACGCTCAATATAATCCTGCTCATTCTCGTGCCAGATTCCAAGCAGTGTTTCCTGTCCGAATATGATTTTTGCACCGGCCTGAACAGCCTCTTCGCACGAACCGATAAAGCGTTGCCCGATCTTTTCATATAACCGGTCAAATTCCCCGGTTTCAGATATGGAACGGAATTCTTTTTCGAGGTTTTTATCCAGCGTAACCGAGGCGATTCTTACTGTATCGTGCTTTCCGGATATGAATTTCAGCCTGATCTGTCCGAATAATACCAGAATAAGCAAGGTCATACCGTAAAGCAGAACACCTTTTTGCGCCCGTTTTATTTCAAAATCATGATCCCAAAACCAATTGACGAATGAGGCGGTCCAGGCAATAAAGAAAATGAGTCCCCAATTGCCCGTGATCGAGACGATTTGTAAAATTGGCAACCAGGATTGCGTGTGAGCCAATGAACCAAACGAGCCGGATGGAATCACCGATACCACGATATAATCGATCAGGACCACTATAGAAGGAAATATGAATGTCGAGACGATTCCTTTTATTCTGGCGGAAAGAATCCGGTTTATCAGATAACCCAACGATGTACACAGGCTCATCATAAAACAAACGACATAATAAAAAACACCGGACATTGGCATCATCCCCTGCCAGATGATTATGTTGGAGATCCATAATATCAGCAGGATCAGCATGTATCCTTTGAAAGGTTTTTGAACACTGAGAAAACGAATGAGAAAAACAGGCGCTATGAATGATGCGACCGGTAAAATCCATCGGCCGTTTGCCCAAATCAGAAAGATAAATCCTGTCAGCAGAAACAGATAAGGTAAAGTTTTACTCTTGTTCATCAATCGAACCTTCCGTCCATATAATTGAACCATCTCAGCGTGTCCACTATACGTGGACAGGCCATTCAGATAACAGCGAGGCATGAGCGGCGGCTGTCCGTTTTGTTTGACTGTCACACAGCCGCGTCAAAATACATATCGCGGGTAAGTCTGTTTCGCACGCGCGGAAACATCGAGGTCAATCTCGACGGTTATGAAAGGCTGCTCCCGTGAAGTAAGCCCCAGCACTTCCCCGTCCGGACCGACAATCCAGCCCTGGCCTCCGAAATGCACTGGCTGCCCTTCGAAACCCGCACGGTTTGAAGACAGAGAAAATGCGCCGGAGACAATGGCTGCTGCCCGGCCGCCTGCCAGCCACTTGTCCAGTGTTGCTTTCCCTGTCGCACGGGGTGTCACGATGATGCTGACACCTTCCCTGCCATAGAGCCGCGCATGTTCCATGGACCAGAGTTCCGTGCAAATCTGAAATCCAATTTTCGCCCCGCCGCACTGCATCGGCGTGAAACTGCCTTCACCCCGGCTGTACCACGAAGCTTCCCAAAAGCCCTGTTCGTCCGGCAAATAATACTTGTGGTGCGCCGCTCGGTATCCGCCTTGTTGTTCCCAGACAAATCCTTCGTTCAGCCGCTGCTCATCCCTGTTCACAGGACGAGAGCCAAGCACGATCGCAGGCGCAAGCTCAGAAAAGCGCTCCATCCATACTTCATGAGCGGTGACTGCGGACTGCCAGACGTTTGGCTCAAAAACAGGGTTCAAAGCGAACCAGGTGCAAAAAGGCATTTCGGGAAGCAATACCAGCTGGCTGGATCGGGTTTTCACATGCGCGGCCAATTGCTCCCATTCATGGGCAAAATCATCCGGATTATCGTTCAGTTCGCAAACCGTGACTTTCATGACATTTTATCCCCATTAATCCTGAATTATCGGATAATGACAAATTTACGACAGACGGTTTCACCCTTCTTATACATCAGATCCACGGAGCTGAAAATCAGATCTCCCTTTTTATAAACGGATTCATGTGCGGGTAAATAGAAGCAGGTTCCGGTTGTCACATCAAATGTTCGTTCAATATGTTCACCGCTGTAAAAAATCGTGACCCGCAAGCACATTATCTCTCGCGTGAATATCCTCCGTCGCTTCCACGTACAGAATACAGAGGCCGCTCACAGCAATCTGTCCGGAACCACGCGGATCCCGTTCATCAGGAGCTCCTGCGGACACCTTAAATGAATAGGAAGACTGGGCAATGTCCAGGGCATACTGCTTATTCAGGGCACTCCGGGATCCAGATCATTGGTGGATCCGTCGTCTTTGGATACAATGTAATAGTAATTGCCAAATCCCCGTGCAGCGGTTATTTCTTCAAAACCATAAACGACACCGGAAGCGTCGCATCCAAAGATTTTGGTGTAAACAGTTTTTGGATCCAGGGCGCTGCCTTCTGAACCACATACTTCATAGCCGTCAAAATTGGGATAGCCAGTGGCCTTGTCTGTCCAGGTCAACTTGATTTTATCACCACCGGATTTTATCACAAATTGACCGGGTGGCGGCGGTGGTTCCGGATTCTCATCACCGGATTCAAACAGGGCTGTCGCATTTTGAAGCTCCCCGCGGCAAGCCGCGGGGAATGCGCTCGCTGTTCAGATTCAAAGGGCTTCAGTATCGAGTCAACGCCGGTTTCCACCTTCCAACTTTTTTTATTGGCCTCGCAATTATTAACACCGGATCAATTGGCACTGTTTTCTTTGTCAATGGCGGATTGAGATTCCATTGTGATTTACTACCCAGATTAAAGCGGTTATTTTTCATCATTAACGACATCATATCCCATCAGTGACAACATTTGCATTGCATATCTTTTCCCTAATATCCGGTAACCTTCCGAGTTAAAATGCGCCTGATCCTGTCCAGGGCATCCAAGAGATGAAATAACATGGGCCGTGGGAATAATATCCGGAAGCCGATTAATGATGGGATTCATCGCAGAGCAGCAGCTGCCTTCAGCAGACAATAATTCTCCGGCCAGAAGCGGCACCGATTCAGCGTTTAGTGAAAGGTCTGTTAACATATCATTGTAAATTTTCTTCACGTACGACAGCCATTGGTTCTGGCCCGTATTTGTTTCGCCCTGATGCAGAAGAATCCCTTTTATAACCCCGTCTTTTTGTGCCATTCTGGCTAGATCGACAAGATACTGATATGGATTCCCTTCATATGCAGCGACTTTATCGGTGAACCAGCTTTCCTGATAGGTCGAATCATAATCCTGATACATATCTTTATCAAACAGCCGGATATCGCAACCCCCGATTGCGACATTGATGATGCCTATTTCAATACTGTCCGGCAGTTCTTCGACCATGGTTCTTCCGAAATAATCGGCAGGGGAAAGTCTTGAAAAACATTGGCATGTCGGGGGTACCGCTGCAACCCATTTTCCCTTTGTCCTTCCAAGGTTCGGACAATCAAGCGCCTGAAAAACCTTGAAGCGGCTGACTGGAGTCAGGTCCTGAGGTTCAATTGTCCCCTGCCCTTCCATGTTTGACTGTCCAAAACAGAGAAAAATATAAAAATCAGGATTTTGTGTATAAAGATTCGCGTTCATAACGATGAATCCTGTAAATAATAAAAGCAGGTTTTTAATTTTAAGATCATTCATAATATCCCCATTTTTATTAAATTGTAAACCGATAGTTTTTGAATCAGAGACGATCGGCGGATTTTAAACGGCCAGCTGATCAGAACGATTGGACAGCCGACAGGTTCAATTCGTCGCCTTTCAATCCGCCGGAAAAGGCCCTGACCTTAATTTTGCCGGCTTTTTCAGCCTGGATAATCGCAAGACACAGCCCATTAAACGCTTTTCTTTTATTGGCCTTGGGTGATGACAAATCCTGAAGGTTTCCGCTTTCAATACCTATAATACAGGCTCCTTCCACTTCAAATTCAATCAAATTGTCTGTGCCCGGAACCGCATTGCCGTCTTTATCCAGTACTTCAGCGGTGATGTGCGCCACATCCGCAGGACCGGCTTTGATAACTTCACGGTCCGCCGACAACCGTATTTGAGCGGGTTCGCCTGCTGTGACCATGCGGCAGTTATATTCTTTCCCGTCTTTTTTCCCCCTGGCGATCAATTCGCCAGGTTCGTAAACCACATCCCAGGTCAAATGAAGGTCTCCGGTTGTCGTATAAACCTTGCCTTTCTCCGGCTTATTCCATTGTTCAGTATTGCCCTTGCGCGGGAATTCCAGATACTTTTCACCATACGATTTGCCGTTTAAAAAGAGTTCCACTGTATCGCAATTGGTATAACAAAGAACAGGTATAACCTGCCCTTCTCGGCCTTGCAGGTTCCAATGCGGCAACAGGTGCAGCGTCGGTTTTTCTGCCCAGATGCTCTTAAAGAAGTAATACCCGTCTTTCGGAAAACCACAGTTGTCCAGATAACCCGAAGCAGCGCCGCGCGAAGGCCATCTCCACGATTCACCGTAGTAATCGATCCCGGTCCACATAAAATCCCCTATCACATAATCATGCAGCATGGTGAATTTCCATCGTTGTTCCACATCGATGAGTCGTCCATGCGCATATCCTGCCCGGACCTTTCCGGGATTATCGCCCAGATCATACGATCCGCGAATTCCGCCCATACCGCCCGATTCGGTGGCGACCACCCTGCGGCCGGGATATTTTTGCTTGTCCGGCTGATAGAGCATTTCCCTGCGGTCATGCCAGCGGTCGGGATAATTGTAGCCCACGATTTCGTCCTTGAATTCCGCAAGGTAACTTTCCGTTGCAGGATGATCATCCGCCGCAATCCGGTCATTTCCTGCGGTAACGGGACGGGTGGGATCCGCTTCTTTGCAGATTTTAATGAGTCTCCGTGCAATTTCGGGGCCTTCTTTACTCGACTGGTCGGGAACTTCATTCCCCACGCTCCACATGACGACAGACGGGTGGTTCCTGTCCCGGTATACCATGGCCTTTAAATCCGGTTCAAACCAGTCGTTAAAATAACATTTGTACGTATAATCCCGTTTGCCCTCCATCCATTCGTCAAATGCTTCATCCATGACCAGTAAACCCAGTTTATCACAAAGATCGAGGAATTCCGGCGCCGGCGGATTATGGGCCGTGCGGATGGCATTGCACCCGCCCTCTTTCAGAATTTCGAGGCGGCGTTCCCAGACCCTTTCAGGAACAGCCGCTCCGACTGCTCCGCCATCATGATGCAGGTTGACGCCTTTCATTTTCACCTGTTCACCATTCAGTAAAAAACCCTTGTTGACATCATATTCCAAAGTCCGGATGCCGAGGCTGGTAAAAACACAATCGGTTTCTTTGCCGTTCACCAGAATGGTCGATTGCAGTGTGTAAAGGTTGGGCGATTCAGGCGACCACAACCGGGGTGTATCGATCGTGATATCCTGCCTGGCTGTATACCTACTTTTTGCATTGATGGATACCGGCATTACCGTAAAAGCCGTTTCTTCTCCATCACGGTTCAGCACAGCATTACGGATGACAACATCCTGAACCTGGTATGAATTGTCATTCAAAACCGTTGTTTCGAGATGAAGTGCCGCTCTTTCGTTTTCAATCCATTCTGTATAATAAAACACACCCCACTTCACAATATGCATTTTGTCCGTTTCGATAAGCCGCACATGCCTGTATATGCCTGAACCCGTGTACCATCGTGAATTCGGTTGCTTTGAATTATCGACCCGCACTGCAATGACATTGTCTTTCTTTTTCAGCAATCCGCTCAGGTCATAAGAAAAACTGGTATATCCGTACGGATGTTTGCCCAGGTAAACATCATTGATCCATACTTCACTGTTCATATAAATACCGTCGAACTCGATGGAAACCTTTTTTTCAGCGTGCAGTTTTGGCATATCGAAACTTTTCCGGTACCAGCCGGTTCCGGCAGGAAAAAACCCGACGTTTCCGCCTCCCGGAGCATCCTTGTCATTTTCCAGTTCAATGCTCCAGTCATGCGGGACGTCCAGGGTTCGCCAGGCATCGTCATTAAAACCTGCCTGTGAGGCTTCAGGGAAATTACCCAGCGTAAATTTCCAGCCTGTATCAAAATTCATGATGAGTCGGCTGCTGCTTTGCGGGGCAGAAAATGATAAACTGCACAATGCGAACAGGCCAATGATGGTTGTTTTCATTTTGACTATTTTGAATTCCTTGATTTCAAGCTGAAAATTATCTGACTTTCTTTATCAGGATGTATCGAATCATTTCAACAGGGTGAACTTTTTATTCATGGTTATTTCCCCGGCTTTCAATTGATAAACATACGCACCGGTTGCCAGGTCGGAACCATCGAATCGTACAATATAGCTGCCGGGAGTTTGTTCACGATTGACGACCTGTGCAACCTGCTGCCCCAGGGCATTAAATACAGCCAGAGTGACATGGGTATTTTCGGGAATCGAGTAACTGATGTGGGTTATGGGATTAAAGGGATTCGGATAATTCTGATCCAATGAATAATATGTCGGGATTTCAGATTTTTCCTCCACGGCTGTCACTGTGCACTCGTTTTCGGCTTCCTCACCCATTCCGACCGGGGCTCCAAGATAATTGGTCAGACATATTTTATCCAGTTTAGCGCCGTCTTCACGGTATGAAATGTTCAGGATATGTTCTCCCGAAGCCAGATCAAAACTGTCCAGCTGCACCCACTGCCATCCGCTTGTAACCAGACTGTTAACCATGGTAAATGCGCCGTCATCCACCTGAATCCAAAAAGAATCATCATCATAAGTCGGACAGTTTAACCGGGCATACAAATAATAGGTCGAATCCCTGGTAATGGTAAACGGAAACTCTGCCAGACTTTCGGTCGCAGCAGATTCGAGGCTTTCAGTCCCGTCAAAAACTGAAATATAATGTGCATGTGAAGCGGATGCATCCCGGATGATTTGCCAGTCGGCACCCACCGTGCCGCACTCGGCTTCAAAATAGTGGGATTCCATATTGGACAAATCGGGATGTTCGTAGGTTGTATCAGCCCCCAGAAATAAGTTTAAATCGACGGATTCACCAAGAAATTTATAACCGGCCAGATTGGGGTGAAGATAGTCGCTTGCGTAGGCTTTCAACATTTTTTCAGGATCATCCGGGTCGCGAAGCAATTCATCGAAATCGATGACTTTATCAAAATGCCCCGGAGTGCGTATCCATTCATTGACTTCCTGGCGGACGGCTTCCCGATCGACAGTGTAATACCCATGTCCCTTGAAAGGTGTGATGGTAGCGCCATAAATCCTGATGTTTTGAGCATGCGCCTGGGAAATCAGCGTCCTGAAGGCGTTGATAACCGTAGAAGCGGGCTCATTGGCGCCGATGTCATTGACACCGTAAAAGACAATGGCCCATCGTAATCCGGCCTGGTCGAGCACATCTTTTTGAAAACGGCTGACTCCGGATGTGGATACCAGCGTGGCGCCGATACCCAGATTAAGAGCGCTTAATTGTGCGGTTTGAGGATTCGCCAGAAGCTTTCTGGAAAATGAATCGGGCCATTTATCACCGCCGTTATGTATGCCGTATCCGTCTGTGATGGAATTGCCGATAATTCCGATGGCTGCCGCCTGTTCCGGGGCCAATACGTCAATCAAACTCAGGGTATACCAGCGTTCCACCTTTTTGGCGTCGGCAAAATCGACGGATTCTGTCTGATCGCCTTCAAGAATGTAAGAATAGGTGCGTGATCCATAGTGAAATGTCATTTCAGCAGAGATTTCGCACTGGCCATAGTATATGGTTATGGCAAGATGCATACCGGGTTCCAGAGCGAAGGCAAACGGATCGGACATCGCTTCAGTATACGCATCCATGGTTACCGATGTATCGCCGTTAAATGCCAGCGGCGTTATGGTGGTTGAATCGATAACGCTTGTGCTCGAATCGGTGGACACGGCAATGTTCGCCGAATTGATTGTCACAGGAGTGGGACTGGTTCTGTTCGAGAATTTGACCCGAAGCGTATCACCGCCGATTGATACACGGACAATTTGACGTAATGTGTTGTTGGCCAGATAGGGTTTGGGAGGCGTATTGTTTTCGGCTTCATACGGTGATGTAGCCCAGGTGGCAACCCACTTTGTCGATTGGGCATGACCAATGGAAGACATGCTGAATACGAACAGTACAACAGCAAATATGGGCATGGTTTGGGCAAATTTGCTTAAGAAATAATTACTTTTTACTGTTCTTGGCATAGACATGAAAACCTCCTATTAATTAAATAACAATATGTTCTTTTATCTGTTAAACAAGGATCGTTTTTACATTAATTAATATACAACTAAATGTACAAAACAGGATATCCATTACAAAGTCATAAATGACTTTGATAAAATCGAACGGCGCAAAAGCCCATCATCTAGTAATCCACGGCCAGTCTCAACATATCCTTGAGCTGAATACCGTTTTCGTAGATCGGCTCTTCATAGTTGACCAGGAAGAAATCCCTCTCTATGGCAAATACCCTGAATCCCTCCCGCTGATACCAGGCAAGCTGATAGCCAAAGGTTCCGGTTCCTACCTCGAGACGACGCGCACCCATGTCATGAACGGTG
>JAFGGN010000017.1 GCA_016930535.1 bacterium | reverse complement strand
AATGGACCTGGTATCAAAAAATGGGAAATTTCCCATGTAAATCCTTGTTTTTTGGTTTAACTATTTTTTATCTTGGACAGCAGTGAACCGATATAATAGAATAGCCATTATTTAAATATATGATTAAAATTGTAAGTACTTGAAGACCTGCGCCCAGTGTAATTCCCAATAGAATGTTTCTGACAATGCCAATTTTGGAAAATTCGGTTATTTTTCTCTTTTCATATAACCTGAACAGACCGCAATAAGTAATTACGGATAAGATTGATACGATAATTCCAATGATCAGATTTTTAAAGTCTTTTTCAATACGTGTATGATTTAAAAGTTCATTACTTAATAATTGCCCGGCAGCTGCGATTCCGCCGACCCCGATTATTCCAATAATTATTTTTGTCACAGTGAAATTCAGAAATTTTTGTTTCATATTTTTATTACCCATGCTTCACCTCTCCTTCTGACATTATCAAATCGTAAGGGATATAGCGGACCGCATCAGGGTTTTTTTTCGTTTGAAAGCTGATCGAGTATGGCCTTGATTTGTTCGCTGTCTTCCGCTTCCGGGTTGATTTCCAGATATTTCTGGAAATGCGATCCGGCTTCTGTTTCGCTGCCCTCATGCCGGATCAGCAGGTACGCCAGATTCAGACGGGCGATCCCGTCCTTCGGATCGGTTTCCAGAATACGCCTGTATATTGCGGCGATGGATTCAGGATCGGCATTCAGCTGGGCGGACAGTGCGGCGCACGTATGCAGAATTTCCGCAGATCCGGTCCGCTTCTGTGAAATGGCGGACAGATAGTCCAGGCAGTTCCGGCCGTTCTCCTCGTCCCGGAGATCCGCATAAGCCGAACGGGTGAAGGCTTCCGCCGCGTCATCCCAATGTTCCATGTCAAAAAGAACGGTTCCGTAATTGAACAGCACGACCGCATCATCGGGAGCGAGCACGGCAAGACGTTGATAGATACCGGCTGCATCGGCCGCAGCGGCATCATCCGGCAGACCGGATGCTGCATCGTAAAGTTTGTCCCGTTCCTTGTCCAGCTCCTTCACCAGATGCCGGGCATCCTTTTCATAATGATGCGGCACCATGACTTTTAAACGCCCCCCGCCGCATGCGCAGCCCCTGTACTCCTGGGACTTGACCGCCGAGGGGATGCTGTTTTCCGCCATCATGCCCGAAATGATGCGGATCAGGTCGGGTGAATCGGATTCGGCCACGATGCGCCAGCTGTCCAGCCGTATTTCATGATCCGGCAAGACATCCACCGGTTCCAGATTCAAAAATTGTTGAACAGCGTCTTTGAGCCCGGATTCCGATTCGATGAAAAAGGACCGGTTCTGCCCCTCCGGCAGGTCAAAATGCACGCGAATCCACATGGCTTCCTTCTGGAAAAACAGGACATGGCCGAGGCTGTTGGTAAAAAACCGGGTTTCCCACAGCGGAAGAAGGGACGGTATCTGCTCAACGGCCTCCTGTATGGTGGAAGCCTGCTCAGGCCCGTTATTTATGCGCACGCGCACCCGGTTCAGAAAATCCTGAAGCGTGAGCCCGCGGCGGGTCAGTTCCATATCTGCGATCTGATGAAACTGTTCGCTGAAATCGTTTTTGTCCACGGTCAGTGCATGAATCAGTTCGATGTCCGTCATCTGACTGCATCGGTTCCGTATCGCGTCTGTGTGCGGTTCGTTTATCATAATCCTGTGGTTCCGGTCAAAATCGATGTAACAATAATGGTCATGCATATCGTCAGGTGAAGGAATCCCGCGTATTGCCGGGCCCGGAGCATCTTCTTCCGATCCGGGTTTTCAGTCATGATGATACGCATGATTTTCAGGGGGAAAATGAAGGAAAGCAGCGCCGCCAGGGAGAGCGGACTCAATGATGAACGGCCGAATACGGCCAGCACCAGTGTCAGATAGACCGGAATACTCAAAACCGCCGTCCCGGCACCACGCGCGAAGGACACGGGGGAAAGACTATTAGGGTCGCATATTCGGAAATATGATTCACATGCCTTCCTTACGCCTCAGCTGTGATTCATCTTCTCTGAGTTCGCCCCGGATTTCATCATCCGGGACGGCAGCCGGTATGACATTACTTGACCAGAAGCATTTTTTTGCTTTGTATGAACCCTGCTGCGGTTCTTAACCGGTAAAAGTAAATGCCGCTGGATAAATCCGAAGCATTGAAAGTCACACTGTGTTCACCCGCATGCCCGGCATCGTCGACCAATGTCTCGATGATGCGTCCGGCAATATCGATAATTTCCAGAGTGACCCTGTCTTTTTCGGGCAGTCTGTAACTGATCGATGTTTCAGGATTAAACGGATTCGGATAATTCTGTTTCAATCCATAAGCTTCGATGCCTTCGACGTCATTTTCAATTCCCACTGGTTCAATCCCCATGATCGAGAGCATCTGAAAAGCATACCGCTTACCCAACTCTCTGTATCCCGCCGAATCGAAATGGATATTGTCCGTCTTGTCCGTGCAGCCGCTTGAGGAAATGACATACGAATTGGGGAGCGTCTGAGGCAGCTTGTCAATGATGGAATTCATGCTTGCGCACACGCCGCCCTGATCCGCATGCACAACTTCGCCGGCCAATAACGGCACTTCATCCGGATCGAGATCCAGGTCATCCATAATATCCCCGTAAATTTTACTGACTTTGGCGGGCCACTGGGCATCACCCGTATTCGACTCTCCCTGATGAAGCAGAATGCCCCTGATCACGCCGCTTTCCTGCGCCAGTTTTGCGAGGTCGATCAAAACCTGATAGGGATTGCCATTGTATTCCTTGAGTATATCAAGAAACCAGTCATCCGTGTAGGTCGAATCATAATCCTGATAAATGTCCTTATCGAACAGTTCGATTCTGCACCCGCCGACAGATACATTGACGACACCGATCCGGACGCTGTCCGGAAGGTTTTCAAGCATGGTCCTGCCGAAATAGTCGGCAGGGGAAAGACCGTTCCAGCACCTGCAAAGCGGCGGCCTGGCCGTGTACCAGTTGTTCTTCACTCTTCCCAGGTTGGAACAATTCACGGCCCAAAGCACCTGAAAACGGCTGTCCACGGTTCTGTCCTGTGTCTCGATCGTTCCCTGGCCTTCCATGTTCGACTGGCCGAAACACAGGTAAATGAAAAAATTCGGATCCTGTGCCAAAGCAGCCGCCCAGGATATCAGGAATACGGTCCATAGCAATTCGGTAGCACGTTTCGCCGGTTTGTTCTGCAGGTTTACGCTTGATTTTACTTTCAATTTGCCGGTCTCCTTTTAATCAGCATATTACCTTGATATCTCCGGAACATACGGACGTGTCATCGACACACAATGTCACATATTGTTTAACTCTCCTTATCCAGAATGTCTCCGTACAGTTTCTTTTCACAATCCGGGCACAGGCCGTGGGTGAATTTCGCTTCGGATCTTTCCTGTATATATTTTCCAACCTGTTCTCAGAATCCGCTGTCATTGCGCACCCTTTTACAGCTGGCACAAATGGGAACAATGCCCCGGAGCACCTTTAATTCGTCAATCTTGTCCTTTAACTCGTGAATCAGCCTTTCTTTTTCGGCATTGCTCTCTTCCAGATGACCTTTTGACATGGTCAGCCGTTCCTGAACAATATTTCGGGATCTTTCCATAACAAGCGCAAATAAAAGCACGGTAATATAGCTGGGAATAAAACGGATGATGAGATCCGTATGATACGATGCGATAAATGCGACATGGGGACCCGATACAAAAACCGCGATCGCCAATCCCAGCAAGATAAGTGACATCATTGTACCCAGGCCGGCACCGAGCAGGAACAGCGCAATTAACGGATAGGTAAAACTCCAGATGTACGCCGTGTTGCTGGCGCCACCGAGAACAATCAGAAAACCATAAAAAACAAGGATTGTACCCGTACCGATAAAACTGACCCGATGATAATTTCTCGATTTTTTTAAAAAAGAAAACAGCCACATCAGGAAAAAAAGCATGATGATATCAACCGTGCCCAACGTGTACTGATGCTGGATGTAGGCAACCGCTCCCAGGAGAATGAGAAAAAAGCCGCCGAGAATGATAATGATGTTCAGCATACATATGATACGCAGCACATCGATACAATAATTCATCGGAAGGCCGCAGGAAATGATATTCCAGAGATTATTTCTAATCTTCTTTATCATCGTCCGGATCCTTTAAATTCCTCTGTGACCATAATATGAAACCAAGTATTTAATTTATCAAGCGATTATTGAAACACCTGATCGCAGAGAAGGTTTCGATACTGAATTTGCTCAGATCGACAAGGAGACGTGAGCAATCGTTTTGCTCGCACAATGAGATAGCCTGATCCAGTGCCGCGTAATGGTCTTCCCTTGTGCAGGGGCTCATCACAGATACGAGAACGAATCCTTCCCTTTCATATGAGACAGCATATGACATGTTGTGTTTCTCCTTTAAACCCAGCGTCAAGGATCATTTGAATCCAGCATGGTCGTCCAGGGCATGCGCGTTGTCCTCAACAGGAACAAAACCTTGATCCATTCAATCGGGAACTGTGGTACCAAACATAACAGTTATTCTATTTCATCAATATCAGCTTCTTCGTGGCAATAAATTGCCCGGCATGAAGACGGTACAGGTAAATTCCTGTGGAAACCGGATTGCCGTCATCATTCAGGCCGTCCCAGCTGGTTTCATAAATACCGGGTGACCGTTCCTCACGGATCAAAGTCCGGATCAGTTGCCCCCTTAAATTATAGATCCGGAATTCGACATCCACCTTACTTCTTCCTCTGAAAGGAATTTCAAACCGGAACCTGGTGCATGGATTGAACGGGTTGGGCCTGTTCGGACAGAGCCGGTATTCGGAAGGCATTTCCGTAGACTGCCCGATTGCAGCTCCCTGCCCGATGAAAACACGATAATCCTCCACTTCCCCGTCCGGGGCAAATCCACGGGCCCGGATCCCGGGCCAGGTACTGAAACGGAAACGGGCAAATGACCCGCCTGAACGGGCCAGTTCAGCAACAGGGAACTCCATCAGCCGTGTCCCGGATGAAACCGGAATATCTGTCAGCACATGTTCTTCAGGCTGGTTCCAGGTGCTGTCCAGGTTGAAATCGACCCATGCATTCAGCAAACCAAATGCAGAAGCGGTCACCTGAATACCGGCCATCTCACCCGGTCTCAGCCCATTCAGAAACAGAACACCGTCTTCGTCCGGCTCACCGTCATTATCATCGCCCAGTGCGTCCGGATCGGGCTGTCCGCCGGATTCGGTATCGATTGATTCCCCCAGATGAATACCGGAACAGAAAAGATGACGGGGACCGTTTCTGCCGGCTGCCGTACCGTAGCCAATATCCGGTGCATCACCGAAATCGTAAAGGTCTTCGAATGCATCCGTTCCCAATTCGAATGCCAGATCCTGGAACCCGGCAACCGGAACTCCCGTTTCGTAAAATGATCCCATATCAGGATGAAAGGGCTGCAGTACGCGAATCGCATCTCCGTTGAAATAACGTTCCCGCGTGAGCCAGCCCCAGGCATGGGCCGGATCTGTTTCGGAATAAACTGGCTGGACAGACAGCCATTGGACAGCGGAATCCCCCTGCTGATAAAACCAGTCATCATGCGGCATGTAAAATGTATACCGGAAACACGAGACCGGTCTGTCCATATGCTCCGGATGAAAATGTATTTTATCCACTGTTTCATGTACAGACTGACGGCTGACGAACCATTCCCGGATCATTTCCTGCGGATGGCTGAAATCGTCCGCAGCTTGGCCGGAAAAATCCGTCCAGACGCCGATCCGGAAGTATATCGGCGCTTCCGGAGGAGCAAACAGTGAATCCCAATCCGAGTAGGAACCCCACCACCGGATACTTGTGACAGGATGAAAATCATGACAGAACCAGTCATCGGCGATGCAGGTACCCATGAGACCGGACAATACCGGCCATCCGGAATAACATGTCGTATCATCGGTCATCATATCAAACAGCGGTGGCTGTGACCACTTCACAGCGCCCAATCCGCTGTCCGGCTCCACAAGCCGGTTACCGAATACAATGCCGGGATTCGGCTGCTGGGGATCGGCGGTTACGGTCTGGGTCGCCTGTGCCCCGGGCCAGGTCTGGATCCATCCCGGCTCCGGTTTTTCACATACCGTATACTGACCCGCGCTCAACCCCGTAAATTCGAACCCGCCGGAAGCATCGGTTATGTCAACCGGATCGCCGGCATCCTGGATGCCGTTATGATTGAGATCGAGCCATATCGTCCACCCGGGAAGAGGCGGTTCGCCTGCATCCCATTGCCGGTTGCCATCCAGGTCATGCCATTTTGAACCGTATACAATCGCTCCCGGAGGAGCCGGATCACCGCTGGCCTTGATTTCGATTTCAAAATCCTCCACTTCACCGGCCTGGCCGGGCCCGTCAACGGTTACCCATTTATTTTGCATAAATTCATAGATTCTTATTCGTCCGAATGTCTTGCCTGTTTTGACTCCGGGCAGCCAGTTGAACGGCCATTTGAATGTCACCTGGCTGTTCGGCGGATATTGCTGGTTGATATAGACTGCAATAAATTCTCCCGAATCCTCCCAGTCACCGTCGAAATTCCAGTCGATCGAAAGTGTAAATACCACATCGCCGGTCGGGCCCGTATTGAAGTTAAAATCCAGTTCACTATTCTGACCCCGGATGAAATTTGCATAGACGATACAGTTCTCGTCGTCTTTTCCGCACTGATCATCCCCTTCAGCATGCGGATCCTTCTGCTGTGCCGGTTCAGCGTCCGGTGCATCCCCCGGCCCGCCCAGCCACGGCCCCCCCAATTCATGACTGGCATCCGGATAAAAGGTATTCAATCCGTCACAGGGGGCATCGCCATGATCGCGCGGAATGCTTTCCGTGCTGTCGGAAATGGTCACCATGTAATCTTCGATTTCTCCAAAATAAAGAGAAGAAGTCTGGCCGGCCGTAATACGGAAACGCGCATACGTCGGTCCGTTGACTACAGGATTGATCCCTTCCCCGAGAAAATTGGGTACCATGAACTGTCTGACATACACTGTCTGTGAATTCGGCGTAAAATTACCAAGCCAGAACAAGTTATCATATTGATCAAAACGCCCGTCACCATGGAAATCCAGATAACCGCTGACCTCATAACAAGTTTTGGGTTTTGCCGTACAGACCACCTCGACCAGCGCGGTTTTACCCGGGATAATGGGGGTGAGAAATCGGACACCATCCTCGTCATCAATGCCATTTATATCGTCTCCGTCCGCAAGCGGGCCTGGCTGGCTTTTCAATTCACTGTCAATCGAACTGCCTAACTTCACGATCTCTTCATTTATCGGAATGCCCGATTGCAGGTACCCTTTATACGAATTCGGCAAGTCGCCGAAATCGGCCTGATAGATGTTCATTTTTTCATCGACCACCTCGCCGTCGTCCGCCGGACCTTCGGGAGTCAGACCGCCGGCGGTACTGATACGCACGCGCATATAAGTCGATCCCGGCACCGAAGCATCGGGAATTGTGACACTCACTTTATGATATCCATCGGGCAGAAATCCGGAGAAAATCCGTTCAGCGGGATGCTGCCACGTTCCATCCTGGTCCAGATCCACCCACAGGTCGATGATGCCGCCCGATCCCACACTGAGCCCGATCGTATTTGGCATACCGATCAATAAAAAGTTACTGACGCAGGAACATTCATCGCAGCGGTCCGTTACATTGTCGCCTTCGGCTTCGATATCAGGCTGACCGTCCGGTTCGGCATCCGGTATGTTATAATTGAAGGAAACGGAGCCCAGCCAGGGGCCGTTTCGTGTGATCTTATGCCGTGCCCCGTTGTTGGCCAGGGTTGTGGGATAATGATAACCCCGTTCCGGCATTTCCGGCGCGTCGCCGAAATCCCATTGATCTTCTTCCGCTTCCGTGATGGTGACATTCGCTCCATCCGAATCGGAAGCGCCGTGAGTATCCGTGACCCGAAGCCGGACCGGACCGTTAAACGGACTGTACCATGTATGTCCGGGTTTGACACCCGTGGCATCGTCGTACTGTCCGTCCCCATCCAGATCCCAGGTATAACTGACAATATGGTCCCCGGCATCCGGATCGAACGACCCGGAGCCGTCTAGGGAAACCGACTGTCCGACCACGCCGATATAGGGACCGTCCGCTTCCGCGGTTGGCGGCGTGTTCTCCGCAGCGGTCGGCTTGTCCCAGAATTTATTTCCGGTCTTGTCATTATTGATCAGTTCCAGATAGGTATACTCGATCCGGTTGCTGGTAAGTACGGTTCCGCCCACAGTGGTCGCTCCCACGGAAGTGTATCCGCTTTTATCGACTTCTTCGATGATGTAAAAATCGAACGCATCGGCCAGTGTGTTGACCTCGAGCGAATACCACCCGCTGCCGTCCGTTGTGGTATTGTCTATGGACGGGCTTTCTTTTACACCCGAACTGTTGGCCCCGAAGAGCAGTATCGGCACACCCGGAATGGGTGTGGAATTGGGCGGCTCCATACCGGCATCTCCCTGATACACTTTTCCGGTCAGCTGATAGGTCTGCGAAAAAAGCGGATTAATCAGCATCCCGAGGCATAGAATACCCAAAATCGATATCATGATTCGATAATACGACTGCATGGTTTTACCCCCGCTTGAAATAATGAGCCAAAATGGTTCATGACCATATTTCAAAACCGGATGTCAGGAGCAGTGTGTGAAAGGCAGAGATGAAAACAGACCTGTGGTCATGTTATTTATGAAAGCATTAAAATTCTTTCTGACTGGTTTCCGGTGTAGATCTGGTTGAGCCGCTTTGAGGGCCATTCTGGAAACAGCAGATCCGGAACGATACAGACAGTGTCAATCATAAAATTACTGACATTCTGAAAATACATCCGGAACATCACCAATCCTCTTCTGCCGGGGATCCTGTCCCGGCCGTAACGTGACCGTATATCAAATCATGACGGATTTGGCCCGGTAAACAGGGAGCCGGCTTATCAGGGTATCCAGCAGGGGTGGCTTCCCTTGATCAGTTCGGTCTCGGTCCGGGTCTCCAGATCGATAATCATGATTCGCCCTTCGACCTGATCACTTCGGCTGAAGGCAATGCTTTTTCCGTCCGGGGACCATGAAGGGTAATAATCCACATGACCGCTGGTAAGCCGCTCAGGATTCGAACCGTCCGCGTTCACGATCCATATTTCTTCAGCGTTCTCCACGGAATTCCCAAATTTCATACAGGCCACTTTGTTCCCGTCCGGTGAATAAACCGGACTGTGAAAAATTTCATCATCCCAATCACCCGTAGCCACCATGAGCGGTGTCACTGTGGTATCCAGCACGCTCACTTTATACAGCGATCCCTGAGAACAGGAATCGGCCATGGATATCACCAGAAAAGCTCCATCCGGAGACCAGGCAGGACGGGACATATCACATCCTGCTTTGTTGAAAAACATCCTGCCATCGATCCGGATTTCGTACATATCCGGCCAAAATCCATTGTACCAGTACGCGAGGCGACCGTCCCGCGACCAGGCCGGATAATTGCAGTGTGCATCTGCGGAAAAGACAGCCTGAATGATATCCCCGTCCGGCGTAATTGTATGCAGCTGCCAGTTGTATGTCTCCATATCAAAACTGGAAAATGCCATGAGGCTGCCGTCGTATTTCCAGGCCGGATTGGAAAAGCCGAGATCCGAATCCCTTCTTATCCGATCGATACGCTTCGTTTCCGCATCCATGATAAATAAAATATCAGTGATACCATCTTCATAAATCGTTCGGGTGAAAGCGATTTTCCCCGTAATCAGCGCCCACGGAACGTTTTCAGCCTCATCCTCAAGATCCGGCTTGGTGGAAGATTTGTCACAGCCTGATCCAAGGCACAGCATGAAACAGACGATTACGATCAACCGTTTATTCATCATGGCCCTCCCCTTCATGAAATGATTGCGGTGATCTTTCAGCACGATGCAGCCCCAGATTAACTCTTTAATCTTTAATCTTTGTTCTCTGTTCTTGCCTTTATTCTATTACCATTATTTTCCTGACCCCCCTGAATCCCTCCGTCTTCATGATCACCATATATACTCCCGATGCCTGACCCGCCGCGTTCCAGGAAACGGCGTGATAACCGGCTTCCTTTTCCCCGTTCACGAGCAAAGCCGTTTCCTGACCCATCACGTTATAGATGCGGATATCCACATCGCTCTGCACCGGCAGCTCATACGGGATCATGGTACACGGATTGAACGGATTCGGAAAATTCCGGCCCAGTGAGAAACGGGACGGGATACCGGTTCCGTTTTCGACAGCCGCGGCGGACCGGACATGAACCCGGACGGGTCTGGAATAAAGCGTCAGGTCCGGAACGAGCGTATTAGTGACTGAACACGAGTAAAGGCCCGAATCAGCCTGTGCGACAGAGGCGAATTCGAGCGCCGAACCGGCAGCCTCCGGAATCTCCTCCCCGTTCATGAACCATTGATACGCATTGGCGGACCCGCCCGCATTGACGGAAATCGTCAGGCTCTCTCCCTCCGTCAGCGTGGTATCCGCGTCACTGCCCAGCGAATCCTGGGGCGCGTACACGGCACCCGGAATGCCGGCATTGGGCTCGATATCTTCGAATGTCAGCCGGTTGTCCTCGATCCTGAACCAGGCCAGCGCAGAAAGACCCGAAAAATCGGGCAGTCCGGTCAGACGGTTGGAATACAGGGAAAGCGCCTCGAGATTCGACAGCAGGGTCAGTGAATCCGGCACATCACCGGTCAGGCGGTTCCGGTCGAGTTCCAGATCTTCGAGAAAAGACAATTTGCCCAGACTTCCGGGAACCGTCCCGTCCAGCTCGTTGATTGAAAGCTGGAGATCCCTGAGGCTGTCCATCGCTCCGATGGATGCGGGAATCGGCCCGGTCAGATGATTCGAAGCCAGACAGAGGATCTCGCAGATTTTCAGATTCCCGAGTTCCGGAGGAATGGGCCCTTCCAATTGATTCCTGAAAAGCTCCAGGCCCTCCAGGGAGACCAGGTTTCCGATTTCTGCCGGAATCGGTCCGTTCAGCTGATTGCCGGACAAGCTCAGGTAGTACAGTTCAGACAGGGAACCAATGGAGGATGGAATGGGCCCGGACAGGCCGTTGAATCCCAGAGTCAAACACATCATCGCCGTCAGGTTTCCGATTTCCGGCGGGATGGGACCATCCAGGCTATTGGAAGCCAGATCCAGATATGCCAGTCCTGTTAATTGACCGATCGAAGCGGGAATCGAACCGGTCAACTGGTTCCTGCTGAGTGCCAGATAAATCAGCGATTCCAGATTTCCGATTTCATCCGGTATGGAACCGTTCAATTGATTGTTCGTGATCCGGATCGTATTCAGTATTTTCAGGCTGCAGAGTTCAGCGGGCAGCGGGCCGGTCAGCGCGTTGGACCAGAGTTCCAGTTCTGTAAGGCTGTCCAGTTCACCGATTTCAGGAGGAATGCGGCCCGCGAGGTTGTTGTTGTGCAGATCGATTTCCGAGACACGGCTGTTTTTGATACGGATTCCCTTCCAGTCCGCAAGCGGACCGGTCAGCCATCCAGTCCGGTCCGTCCAGTTCGCACCGTCCGTGCTGTCGTACAAAACCACCAGGACCAGCGAATCCCGGTGCAGCGGGCTGGGTTCCACGGACAGGGTCACGGGTCTGCCGGACAGGGTAAGCGCCGGAACCGCCGTATTCGTGACTTCGCACGAATAGACACCGGCATCGGCCAGAGCGACCGGGCTGATTTGCAGATCGCTGTCATCGGCCCCGGGCAATACGGCGCCATTCTTTGACCACTGATAAACATTGTTTATACCGCCGACGGTCATGGACAGGGTCACCGGATTGCCGGTCTGCACCAGCGTATCCGACACTTCCCCCACGCTGTCCTGGGGTGCATATTCGAACGTGGCGATCCCTGTATATGGCTCCAGGGATTCGAAAGTCAGGCAATTGTTCTGTACTTTCAGGGATGTCAGACCCGGACTGCCCGAAAGATCCGGAATGGAAGTGAATGCATTGTTGAAAAGGTTGACGCGTGTCAGATTCACGCAGCCGGCCAGCGATTCCGGAACGGGCCCGGTAAAATGATTGCTGAACAGGTCCAGGTATCTGAGCTGGGTCAGATTGCCCAATGCATCCGGCAGGGTGCCGATGAAATCATTGCCCGAGAGCCCCAGACTCGTCAGTCTGGTCAGGTTCCCCACATCCGGATGCAGATGGCCTGAGAGCTGATTGTCGTACAGGGCCAGGGTTTCCAGATTTTCCAGGTTCCACAGATCGGGCGGGATATCTCCGTACAATTTATTCTCGCCCAGCTGCAGCGTGGTGAGCTGGGTCAGATTGCCCAGTTCGCCGGGTATGGGGCCCGTGAACTGGTTGTTGTAAAGCACCAGTATACGAAGCTGCCCGGGAAGACCCAGCGCAGCCGGAATCGGCCCGGTCAATTGATTGTCATGCAGGTAGCACCGGGTCAATCCCGCCAGGTTTCCGATTTCGGGCGGAAGACTGCCCTTCAATCCATTGCCGTCCAGGTGAATTTCGGTCACGCGCCCGCCGCTCACCGTGATACCGGACCAGGATGCGACCGGCCCCGTCCGCCAGTTCGTGTTGTCCGTCCAGTTCGGACCGTCCGTACTTTCATACAGGGCCACGAGCGCGAGCGAATCCTGCTGAAGCGGTGTGATGTTCAGGGAAACATGCATGGGGCGGCTGTAAAGGGTCAGATTCTCCACCACGGTGTTGTTGATAATACAGACGTAGGTGCCTGCATCGGAGAGACCGACCGAATTCAGCATCAGTTCCGGAGAATCCGCTCCCGGGACAAACACACCGTTTTTCAACCATGCATACCTGTTGCTGTCTCCATCGACCTCCACCAGCAGTCTACAGTCCGAGCCGGACGACAGCGTGGTGTCGATCTCCGTACCCACACTGTCCTGATCTCCGTAATAGATACGCTGTATGCCGGCATTGGGTTCGAGAGCCCCGAACGTGAGCCGGTTCCGGTTCAGATAGACTTCCTGCAGACCGCCCATGCCGGACAGGTCCGGCAGATCCGTCAGCCAATTGTCCTCGAGATGCACGACCGCCAGATGCGCCAATGTCGTCATTTCCGCGGGCACGGCACCGGGCAGCCGGTTGTTATCGAGGTACAGAAATTCGAGCGCATCGCAATCCCCGATTTCAGGGGGAATCGGATCTGCCAGCATATTGTCACTTATAAACAGGCGGGACAGTTGTTTCAATTGTCCGATTTCCGGCGGAAGTCCGCCTTCGAATGCGTTGTGAGACAGGTTCAGGTTCTGGAGTTCCGTGCACTGAGCGATCTCTGCAGGAATATTTTGTGAAAACTGATTGTAATCGAGCTCGATGCGTGTAATCTCTTTCCACTGTCCGATCTGCGGCGGTACCGGACCCGACAGCTGATTTTGTGACAGATTGATATTCTGCAGCAGACTCAGATCGAACAGGGCGGCCGGCAGCGGACCGTCGAGCTGATTGCGGTCCAGGGACAGGCTGGTCAGAGAAGACAGGTCCCCGAGTTCCGGGGGAATGCCTCCGGTCAGCTGATTCGTCGACAGACTGAAATCCTTAAGATTCGCCAGTTTCCCCAGTTCTCCCGGAATGGAACCCGAAAGATCGTTGTAATGCAGATACAACGTGCGAAGGTTCGACAGGTCCCCGAGTTGCGGAGGAATTTCTCCATCCAGCTGATTCGAATTGATCTGCAGCACCTCGAGCCTGGTGAGCTTGCCCAGCTCCGGCGGAATCGAACCGTGGAGCTGATTATGATACAGTTTCAGTTCAACAAGGCCGTCCATGTCCCCCAGTTCCGGCGGCAGCGTGCCGGACAATTCATTGTAGAAGAGACTCAGGTGCACCAGATCCTTTAAATTCCCGATTTCCGGGGGAATAGGCCCCTCCAGCGCATTGGAGTTCAGATAGAGCCTGCCGAGTTCGGTCAGGTTGCCCAGTCCGGCAGGCAGTGGGCCTGACAGATCGTTGTAATCCAGCGTCAGGCTGTGCAGTTCCGTCAGCTGGCCGATGGACGCCGGAATCGCACCTTCCAAATTGTTGTTTCCAAGGTTCAGTTCGTTAAGGACGGTCAGGCTGCCGATTGTTTCGGGGATATTCCCTTCCAGTTCATTGCCGTCGAGATCCAGTTCGTAAAGGAGTGTCAGCTGTCCGACCGATGACGGGATCGTCCCGTTCAGTTCGTTGTTATGCATGTCCAGGTGGGTCAGTGCCGCCAGATCTCCGATCTGTTCCGGAATCGCACCCGCAAGACCGTTTCGGTCGAGCCTGATCCGGGTCACCCGGCTGCCGGAACACGTGATTCCGGCCCATGTATGAACCGGACCCGACAACCATCCGGACCCGTTGTCCCAGTTCGGTCCGTCCGTGCCGTTGTACAGGGCCACGAGCGCGAGCGAATCCTGCTCCAATATCTGACCCGTCAGACAGGAAGCGCATAAAAACGCGACCGCAAGCCGCAAGCCATTGACTTTTTTCATAATCCCCCCATATCCAGGGTTTCGGGATGAATGTGACGGATGTTGTACGAATACGGTCAAATGTAAATGAATATAGGATCATACAAAAAAGGGAAATGAAATGCAAGGGATTTATGCGCAGGATTTTCAGGATCCTCCGCCTGCATCGGGATTGACGGATCTTATTTTATCGGGTCCTGATTGCAGACCAGGCATTATTCCAGATAGGCCGCCATCCGATCAAAAAACGAGGACTCATAATCTGCAAGACGAATTCCCATATGCTTTTCGAAGGCCACTTCAAAATGGGTCGTGCGGTCCGCCAGGTCGCTGAACATCGCCCTGACGTCTCTCATCGATTTTCCGAGACCCTTTTTATCGATCAGGTACCGGAAAGCGAGACCGAACACGGGATAGTATTCTCCGACGTCGTATTTGCTGATCGGGAGATCCTCCCACCGATGAACCGAGACGGGATTGATATGCCCGTTGCCGTGTTTCCACTGCTCCAGTTCATAACGGCTGGTAACCGGGATGAAAAATCCTCCACTGACCGTTTCCGCCAGGCCCTCATTGAACCAGCGGTCCGGTTCATTTTCAGGCTCATTATGATTCGGCAGCACACCCAGCAGAAACTGCACCACATGAACGGTTTCATGCTTCATCTGCCGGTAATACCGCGGTTTCATGACCGCGGGCCAGCTGGCATAATACTCGGAATCCTGTCCGTTCAGAATATATCCATAGGGAAAAGCAAGCTGACCGCGTTCATATTCCTTATGTGTATAGACTGTTATTTTCGTCCCCTGATCGACGATACCAAGATCGGCTGCATCCGCGATCTGAAAAATCAGCATCACCTCTTTAAGTGCCCGTTCCGCTTTTTCCGCAAAATCCATTTTGACGGCATCACTGCTCGCATCGCTGAACACCAGAAAATGATCCGTTTCATAAATCCGGTTGTCGTGGGATACTTCCAGATCCACATGATTGATCACGAACGGAATACCGGACACCCAGGTCCCGGAAACCGGTACGGGATTCAGACTCAAGCTACCACGGCAGCCGCACAGGATGATCATCAGGACGGGTATGTGCCAGATCCATTTCCTGAAATTCAGGCGACGGTGAATCGATTTCATCGTTGAAAAACCATCAAAGGTGATAACCACGGGACAGACAATTAAAACAGACCCGGACCGGTACGCATCATCGTCTCATTGTCCGGATATGTTTCCATGAGCTGAAGCAATGCAAGCATGGCCGCGTCTGGTTTCATGGCGGCCAGCTGACGTCTGAGAGCGTGAATCCAGGCGATCTCCGCTTCCTGGTACATGAGCTCGTCACGGCGCGTCCCGCTTGCGAGTATATCGATGGACGGAAAAATCCTCATATCCGACAGGGTCCGGTTCAGCACGATCTCGCTGTTACCCGTTCCCTTGAACTCCTCAAATATATAATCGTCCATCCGCGATCCGGTTTGTACGAGTGCGGTCGCGAGAACGGTCACCGAACCGCCGTTT
>JAFGGN010000141.1 GCA_016930535.1 bacterium | reverse complement strand
TTTTTTAGGTCAGTTGTGTCTAAACGTGGAACGGAGGGTCGGAGCGGTGGAGAAACGGGGAATAAAAAAACAGAACGGATTTGCAGATAAAATTTCTTTTTCTCCGTTTCACCACTGCAGTCCACGGTCTAATTCTTGTGTTTGGATTATGGAATTTGTAATTTATTTGTTTTTTGGGATTTGAAATTTGGGATTTTCGGCGGTCTTGCCGTCAGCGGTCTTGCGGTCTGTTCTTAACATCTCCGTTTCACCACGTCTCCGGTTCTCCGACGCATTCACGGCCTGCGGTCCGCCGTCAGCGGTCAGTGATAGTTTCTCCACCTTTCCGTTTTGCACTATGCGCTGCCGACCCAAAGACCCAACGACTTTTTAATCCTGACCCTTTTCCTGGTCCGTATCCACAAACCTTCCCGGATCGTATCCCTGTTCGGTCAGGATGCGGTTCGCCTCGTGCCGGTCCGCTTCGGCAAGCTGCGGTGTGCGGCTCAGGATCCAGCCGTATTTGCGGGACGGATCGCCCACCACGGCCCATCGGTAATCCCCGTCCAGACCGATGATCCAGTAATTGCCCCAGAACGGCCGCCAGCCCAGAAAACTCACGAAACTGACTCTGAGTTTTGCACAGGTGACCGGGTCCGCGATTCTGGCGACACCGCGGGCCTCGGACATGTCCCCGTTCTCTTTCCCGCAGCGGTTCACCACGTCGATGCCGCCGTCCTCCCTGAGTGTGTACATGGCCGTGGTGTTTCCCGCACACTGCTTCTGGAACCGGTTGGGGATTTTCGCGATCTCGTACCACAGTCCGGCATACCGGTTCAGGTCCACGGTATCGACGGTTGCCGGCACGTTCTGTTCCTGCGCCAGGACAACCAGGGGCAGGCACAGCATCCAGATGAAAGCGAATTTTTCCATGAAATAACCTTCTTCCCTGTGTTCAGACATGTTTTTTATATATCAATAAAACAAAGTCCAGCCATTTTTGTTCCGCAGAATCCGTGTACGAACGCCCCGCTGTGCACGGACCGTTGTCGATAGAATACAAACTGGGCATTGTTTTTCCGGTGATTTTTTTATATTTTGCCTGTGCATAACCGCTATTATATACACCCTGATGTTCATTCTGACTGATCCGGGAGGTTTTTTAATGCGCACCCGTCGCAAACAGTTTACCAGGACGATACGGTATCTTATCCTGCTGCCCGTGATTGTTATGGTTCGTGCGGAATCCATACCGGACCGGGCGTTTTTTACGGATTCCGGAACGGGCCGGCCGCCTGAAATCCGGTCCGTAAAGCAAGTCAGGGACGGGGTGGAATTCGAAGTGACGTTCGGCGGGGCTGTCCTCTACAAACGAGGACCGGATGGTGCTATGGGCCTGCAGATTCCAGGCTGCGGAAATACGGACGAAACCGGGAATCCCATGATGCCGGTTCTTGTGAAAATGATCGCGCTTCCCCGGTCCGCCCGGCCTGAGGACATCCGCATCGAAATCTCGGACGGGGCGTTCGCGGAAACCGGACCGGTCCGGATCGCACCGGTTCCAAGTCGGATACGGAAGCGTTCCGTTCATGGGGAAGTGTATTTCGAAGAACGGTTCGAGAAAAATCCCGGCACTTACGAAAGGGATGCGTTTTATCCCGGGCAGCGTGTCCGCATCGCAAAAACGGGATTCATCCGCGATCAGCACGTGCTCTGGCTGTGTATTCATCCTGTCCAGGTCAATCCCGTCACGCAGAAGCTCCGGGCCTGCAGGTCCATGAAAATCAGGGTGTCGTACGGAAAGGCGCAGCCCGTGGCGCTGCAGGGCATGGGCCCCTGGAACGGCATGCAGGAAACGGCTTTTGTCAACGGGGGCGGCACCTTTTATTCGGTGAATCAGCCTCAGAACAGTGCCGGCGTCACGTATCCGGAGAACCTGACGGAACCGGACAATGCCGCGGATTACCTGATAATCGCGGCCGACGGTCTCGTGCAGAATGCCTGGCTGGATTCGCTGGCCCGTTACAGGGCGCATTCGGACGGGTATGCCGTGGCTGTCGTGTCCCTGGGCCGGATTTACGATCAGTTTCCGGAAACGTATCCCTGGCAATCCATACACGGGTTTCTGAAGTATGCGTATGCACACTGGCGGGCCCCGTATTTCAGCGATGATCACCTGGGATATGTGCTTCTCGCGGGCGAGGGCGATCTGGCCAGCGCCAACTGCTGCCCGTCTTTTTATACGGACGAATATTATTATGCGAGTCCCGATTCGGTTACCGGCAATGATCGCCTTTCCAAGGGAACGGAAGAATCCGGCAATTACTCGGATCTGCGGTACGCGAGGCTGAACGACGACAACGGGGACGGCAGGATCACGATGGCTGACGATGCCTGCGATGTGATTGTTGGCAGAATTCCGGCGGAGAACGATCAGGAGCTTGAAAGTGTGGTTCAAAAAACATTGGCCTATGAAAGCGGATTGAGTGCCGAGGAGGGATGGCGGAGGAAAATATCCCTTATAAGTGGTTTTACCCAATTTTGGACTCCAAAGGATTTGTTCATAGATATTCAAGAAAACATGTCGGCGCAGGATTATTTTCAGGTCGCCGAGATATTGATGCGATCCGAGATGCAGCCTTACAAAGTGAGGCAATCGTTCAGAGAAGCTCTTGACGAGGGCCGGCTTATACTCAATATACAGGCCCATGGATCGGAATCGGTCTGGGGAGATTCAGAGGGGTGGCTGTTGTTTCGGTCGTCCGAAGTGGCTGGTCTGCACAATGAAAACCGGCTGCCCGTGATTCTGAGTTTTGCCTGCACCACGGCCCGATTCGCGGATCCGGATGCAGACTGTCTGGGTGAGGTGTTTGTGAATACGGATGATAAAGGCGCTGTCGCATTTTTCGGAGCGACCGATAAAACATACGGTGATTACAATGTAGATCTGAATTATTATTTTTTTAATAGCCTATTGCAGCACCCCAGCGCTGGTCTGAGTGTACATCTGTTCTTCGCATGCAATCAGGTTCCCGAGAATGTGCTTTACAATATTCTGGGTGATCCCGCGCTGAGAATCAGGAATGATTCACCGGCAATGCCGGCCGATCTCAGCGTCGATTCAACGGAAGTATATATGAGCAGTCAGGCCGATACATGCGTAACGGTTGTCGCACGAGTCCGTTATTATGGTTTCTCGGGAATCAGTGATATTCTGGTTCGGTTTTTTCAGGAAGTACCTGGAAATGAGCTGCAAGTCATCGGTCGTGATATTATCGTACCTCATTTCAAAAGACTGGCAGGCGATACGTTGATTATCCAGAGTATTCCACTCAGACTCGTGCCCGGGATGCGTATTTCAGTTCATGTCGATCCGTTGAACCGGATAACAGAAAACAATGAAAACAACAATGTTGTGAGAATGGTTCCGGACGATTTTCTGTTTCAGTCCACCACCCCACTCAATGGTATCGGGTATTCATACGGGGACACAGGGTTCATTGATTACAACAAAGACGGATATCCGGATATTTATATCAATAATTCGATCAAAGACATGCTGTATAAAAATAACGGTGACGAAACATTTTCTCCCGTTTTTCAATATGATCATAAGTACAATCGTTATACGACCGGGTTATTGGATATCGACAATGACGGTGATCTGGATATTTGTAATGGTATGAAGGTTTATCAAAACATGGGATCCGATCAATTCCTCAGCCGCTATTTTAATGCCGCAGATACGAACAGATTTGTTTATTTCAGGGGTGCCGGTGATTTTAATCAGGATGGTTATCCGGATCTGATGGGCCTCGGTGTTCCTTCCATGATGTTCAAATTGTTTTTAAGTGACGGGAACGGCGGATTTGATATGTATCCATTTATTGAGATGCCGGATTCGACACGGTCGCCGAATTTGGTTTTGTTCGGCGACATGGATAATGACGGACATCTTGAAGTCATGATAAATATTATGGCTAAATACTGGTTGCTTAAAATAACTGAGGAGGGACTGTTTCAGGATATTACGTCGACATCAGGGCTGAGTCATCTGCAGGGATATGCCCAATTAGTGGATTACGACAATGACAGGGACACGGATGTCCTCGTATATGATGATGATTTTCTGGTTTATTACCAAAACGATGGTACCGGACGATTTCAGCCCGCAGGAGAGATTCATGTAAACCGGACCTCTCCATTTATCTGTGCGGATTTTGACAATGACGGTTTTGCAGACATTCTCAGTTATGATGGTTTTCGATCGGAATGGTATTTCTATAGAAATGATCAGCAAGGACATTTTTACGAAATCTTTCCAATGGGCCACCGCAACCTCCGTTATAAGGAAGACATCAAATGCGTTGCACTGGGCGATTATAACAACGACGGATTTATCGATTTGTTCTGTCCGGTTGCTTCCGGAACGGACAGGGCGAACAGGGAAAGCATACAGTCCCCAATCCTGTTTAAAAATCGGGGAAACCGGAATCACTGGCTCAAGATCAGTCTGTCGGGTAAAACGAGCAATTCATTTGGAATCGGGACCAGGATATTCGTGAGGTGCGGGGATCTTTTGCAGATGCGGGATGTGGTGTATGAATGGAATGCAATTTTTCACTGTGATTTCGATATGGAATTCGGACTCGGGTATCATACGTCAGCGGATTCAGTCGTGGTACGCTGGCCCTCCGGCATCGTGGATGTGCTGACCCATGTTCCGGCCAACCAGATGCTGACCATCGAGGAGGGCCGGTATGTGCCCGAAATACCGCAGGTATTCGAGCTCGGGCATAATTATCCCAATCCGTTCAACGGATTCACGCGCATTCCCTACGTGATCGCCGGCAGCATGGAAAACCCGTATGACAAGAAAGAGGCAATGCTGCATGTATTCAACATTCTCGGCCAGCGCATACGGACAATCTCAGGCGGCAAGCGTATGGCCGGCAGGCATGTGTTTACCTGGAACGGCAAGGACGGGACAGGCATGGAGGTGCCCAGCGGCCTGTATTTTTATCAAATGGAATGCGAAAATTTCAGCCGGACGAGGAAGATGATCCTGATCAGATAATGCGGCGCTGATTCCAACGATCGATACGGGTTGTCATGCGTATGGTTATGACCCCGGGCTCCTTTCATACCCGTCTCCGGACCCTGTAAAAATGCAGAAATGATGCACTTAGCCGTATAATTTCATTGACTTTTTTTTCATAATACATTAACTTTTATCTCCTGGCACACTTTTTGAAAAATATCCTGATAAACCGTCCGTCAAGGGGGCAGGTATTGCTTTTAAATTCTTTGAAACCAAAGAATTGCAAAAATCGGAGATATCCTTTCAACCTGAAACGAAGAGAAAAAATGTTCCCATGAGAAATCATTTTTTAGTACGTAACATGGAAAAAGCGGATATCGCCCTTTTTCAGAAAATATTCAACTGGCACGGAAAACGCCCCGTGGATAAATTCATGGCCGTGGCCTCACATGTCGGCAACGGCTACATTTACCCGGTTATCGCTGTGATCGTGGCTGTTTTGGATTTCGCGGCCACCAAGGTGATTCTTCCGATCGCCCTCACCTCGTTTGCCATCGAGGGCTCCGTTTACGGCGTGGCCAAGTTCAAGCTGCGCCGCGCACGCCCCTGCCATGCGATTCCCGGTGTCGAGAACCTGACACGCTATCCCGATCAGTTCAGTTTTCCGTCCGGGCATACGGCCGCCGCGTTCGTGATGGCCACGGTGCTGCGCTTTTTCTATCCCCAGTTGTCCATCCCGCTGTACCTGTCCGCATCCACCATCGGTTTTTCGCGCATTTACAACGGGCTGCATTTTCCGAGCGACGTTGTGGCCGGCGGTGCGCTGGGTTTCATCAGCGCGAGGCTGTCGTTGATGATTTTTGTTTAATTCATTTTATGACATGTCATAAAATGAATCGTGATACGGTCAGACTCCGTCTATTTCATTACATCCATATTTCATTGACAAGGCAAGGTATTTCATGATGACAGGCATGGTGCGTCCATGAGACGGATTCGCAAGGTAAAACGGATTCTGCAGTGGATCGTGGGCCTGTGCATGTTTTTCATTCTCTACGTGGGTCTGCTCTGGATATTCGGTCCGGATGTGGCGGAATTCAGGAACCGGAATCCCGGGACCACGGCGCTTATGGAGTATCGTGAAGCCCGATACCGGAAAACTACGGGCAAAAGACAGGTCCGCCGCCAGCAGTGGGTGCCGCTTTCAACAATTTCCCCCAAACTGATCCATGCAGTGCTCATCGCGGAAGACGACAATTTCTACAGGCACGAAGGCTTCGATTTTCACGGCATGGAAGAGGCCATGAAGGAGAATCTCGAAAAAGGGCGGCTCGTGCGCGGCGGATCCACGATTACGCAGCAGCTGGCCAAGAACCTGTATCTGAGCCCGAAACGAAGTCCGGATCGCAAGATCCGGGAGGCCATACTCGCCTTTGAGCTGGACCGGAAACTGAAGAAGCGGCGCATCCTAGAGCTGTATCTCAATGTCATCGAATGGGGCGAAGGTATTTACGGCATCGAAGCAGCTTCGAAGTATTATTATCACAAACCGGCTTCGTCGCTCACGGCCGAACAGGCGGTGCGGCTTGCGTCCGTGCTTCCCAATCCCATGCGGTATCACCCGGACAATGACAGAAGCAAACGCATGCGCAACAAACGGCGCATCGTGGCAAAACTACTGGTCAAAAGAAAGCTGATGACCCAGGCGGAATACAACCGGCTGAATGCGGACCTGAGGAAGGCGGGAAAATAGGGTCCGCAGGGTCTATTGGGTCATTGGGTCTATTGTGTCGTTGGGTCGGAGCGTGAAACGGGGAAACGGAGAAACGGTGAAAAAACACGGCTCTTCTTCTCCGTTTCTCATTTTCTCCGCATCTCCGTCTCAGTTGTCCGCGTGCTGCCATCCGTATCATTCATGTCCGAACACCATTTTCTGCACGTCGATACCGTCCATCTGATTGAGTGCCCGGATCAGTTTTTCGATCTGCGCATCCGGCCCGGCGGTTTCCAGAATGATCAGGCCGGCCACGGAACAGTTGGCGTCGTTCACTTCGTGCAGGCCCAGGCGGGTGTGGATGTTGCATCCGTACTCGGTGAATACTTTCTGCAGGTCCGGCACCTGATGGATGCGGTCCTGCACATGAATTCCGATAATGATGTGGGCGTCTTTGGGCATTTTATTCCTCCATTTGAAATGGTTTATGGGTATATGAGCGTATGGGGCCCCGCTGCCCCAGCCCTATGAGAAGATCGCGAATGGCAGGCAGATTAACGGTCATGCTTCGGAGAATCGGGGACAGGGAGAATCGGAGATTGAAAAGCATCATCATTTTCTTCTCCGTTTCATGTTCCGACTAAAAGACTCCATAGACCTGAAATTCTCTGCGTCCTGCGCCTCTGCGGTTATCTGTTTATCCCTTCTGCGTGTTCCCCCTTTTTATACACCGTAAAATCCACGCTCCGGCTGAATCCTTCATCGTCCTGGACGGTCAGGTGCCAGGCCCCGGGATCCAAGTCCATGGCCAGCTCGTGAACGCTTTGCGTCTCCGCGACATACCGTCCGTTCAGGAACCAGAAACACGCTGCATGATGCTGCTGATGTTTGACGGACAGCACGATTTTTTCATGTTCGCCGCCGATATCCCTGGGAATGAATATTTTAATATTAGGCAACGGATACACGATTTCCAAACGGTTTTTATCGTGGACAAGGGGACAGTGGGAGGCGTGAGAAGGGATGGTGTCGACCGGAACACCCTGCCGGTGCAATATGTCCCGGACGGCCGGATTGACAATATACGGATGGATCCAGACCGTATCCAGACCGCTCCAGCACAGGGAGCACACCGACTGTTTCGAAGCACGGTCGATGACCATGTGTCTGTGATACGGGCATTGGCCCGGATACCCGGCTTCGAGCGGACGATTGAGAAACACGGTATCGGGGCAGTCCGGATTCACGGGGTAACCGCTCTTGGCGCAGCAGGCCACGGATATCAGATCCTGCTCCGGCTCCGTGAACCACAGCGCTGAACCGCGGTCGGACAGCCGGTTGAACAGATCGAACAGGATCGGGGCCGCGGAACGGGCGCCGCTGAGCGATGCATTGCCCTCGCCCGTAAAATTGCCCGTCCACACACCGATGGTCCACTGCCGGTTGACACCGACGGCCCATCCGTCTTTCTGACCGTAGCTGGTTCCGGTTTTCCAGGCCACGGGCACCTGATTATTGAAATGCTGCCAGTAATATTCGGATCCGGGTCTGGCCAGCTGGTTCAGTGTATTCAGCACGAGCCAGGAGGCGCCCTGGCTGAAAAAACGGTCCTGCTTTTTTTCTGCATCCGGACCGTCGAGACAGGACAGCGGCACATCCTCACCCATGCGGCCCAGCGCGAGGTAGAGCCGTACGAGATCCCAGAGCCGGGTTTCGGCTCCGCCGAGTACCAGGGTCAGGCCGTAGCCCGAAGCAGTGCGGAACAGCCCCTCGATCCCCGCCTGTTTCAGAAAGTCATAAAAATCTTCCAGACCGTACAGATTCAGGAGGCGCACGGACGGCACGTTCAGCGAATGGATCAGCAGCTCCTCCAGCGTGACCAGACCGGAAAATTTTCTGGATGCGTTCATGGGCGCGAAGGTGCCGTAAAATGTAGGCACATCCTGGATCACGGATTTCATGGTGAAGGGGCCGCGGTCCAGCACCTTGGCCACCAGAAACGGTTTGAGCAGGCTGCCGGTGGAACGTACGGCCTGTACGCCGTCCACCTGGCCGTTGTTCAGCGAGTCCGTATAATCCGGAGATCCCACATAAGCCCGTATTTTTCCCGTCTGTGTCTCGGCGATCAGGACCGAGCAGTTTCCGACACCCAGGTTTTTCAACAAGACATGATGCGGCCGGACAATATCTTCGGCGCGCAGCTGAATCTGCATATCGAGCGAGGTGTTCAATTGATTTGCCGTAAACCGGGCATGCATGGTTTCGCAGAAATGCGGGGCATCAAAGGGCATCCGGCGGTCCGGTCCGGGCAGGGGTTCGCCGCATGCAAGACGGCATGTGAGATTATCCATGATGCCCCGGTCCCGGAGCATCTCCAGCAGCCGGTTCCGCTTATCCAGGAGGCGGTCCCGGTTCCGGGTCAGATTGATCCGGCTCGGCGCATTGGGCAGGACCACGAACAAGGCGGCTTCGGCCCAGGTGAGTTCCTCCCATGATTTCCCGAAATAATGCCAGGAGGCTGCCTCCACACCCACGATGTTGCCGCCCATGGGCACATGCGAGGCGTACAGCTTCAGAACACGCTTTTTGGAGACATGGAGGGACAGGCGCACAGCTGTCCAGATTTCGCGGATTTTGTTGAAAACCGTGCGCGGTTTCGGATGCGACAACCGCGCCACCTGCATGGTGATCGTGCTGCCGCCGCGAACACGGGATCCGGCCCGGAGATTGGTGCGCAGGGCCCCGGAAAGGGCCAGCGGGTCCACACCCGGATGCCAGTAGAACCGTCTGTCCTCATACTGGATCAGGCAGGTGACGTATTTTTCAGGCAGGTTGCGGTCGGCCGGTGGAAAGCGGAACTGCTGGTCCGGTGCCAGGAACACCCGGAGCAGACGCCCGTGGCAGTCGAGCACGCGCGTTGAATAACAATCCGCGAAAGGTGTTTTCACGGGCCAGATCAGAACAAGCAGGAGAACGGTTCCGAAGAGAACGGCCAGGGACCGTTTTTTAAGAAACCGCGATTTCAGCGATGCCATATCGGGCCGGGGAAATTGCATGCAGGAAATTTACGACAAATTCAGAGAATTTCAAGGATTATTCGGACTCGAGCGGCCTTTTGACCGGCCGGGTCCGCACGGATCCCGTCAATCAGGCGATGGTTTTTCCGAACGGCGTCAGGGCCATGGCAGCCAGTTTCAAATGCTGCCTGGCAAAGGGAATGCCGATAATCGTGATGGCACAGAGCAGGGCGAACACCAGATGCGTCACGACCAGCTCGATTCCGCCCAGGAATATCCAGATGATGTTCATGACGATGGCCAGGCATCCGGAGGCGCCTTTGGTATCACGGACCTCCACGCCGAACGGCATGAGCCCCAGAATCGACAGTTTGATGAGCTGGACGCCGAACGGAATGCCCACGATGGTGACACAGAGAATCAGTCCCCCGAGCAGGTACCAGAAGAAAATCAGAATACCGCCGCCGAGGACGATCCATAATACGTTGCCGATGAAACTCATTGAAAACTCCTTATTAAAAGTATAAGGGTGTATGGGTGTATGAGTATATGGGTCCCCACTGCCCAGCCCCTTTGGGGAGACCGCGGACGGCAGACCGCATGACCGCGCGCCGTAACCGGCGTCGGTGAAACGGAGATGCGGGGAAGATGAGAAACGGAGAAGGGATTTGTTTTATCTCCGTCTCTCCTCTGCTCCGTTTCTCCGTCACACACCCCGGTCTGATGACTCAAAGATCTTTTTGTATTCTCCGGTTCCCCGTTTCACGTCCCGACCCAACGACTCAACAGACCCAAAGACCCTATGACCCAATAGACCTGCCGTGCTACCGCGTTACCTTGACTGCTCCTGTCATGTCCACCGGCCAGTCGACGTTTTTGAGAAGCGGCAGGGATGTGTCGAAACCCAGGCTGCCGTTCAGCTGATAATCCAGCGACTTGCTTCCCGAAACCATCTGATAGACCGTACGGCCCATCTCGATAAAGTCCAGGCTGACCGGTATTCGCAAAAGTCCGCTGTCTTTGGCGTTTACGGATGCAGGAGCGGAAAGGTTGCCGCTGGCCCAGGATGCGCCGCTCACCATGAAATTATAATTCAGATTTTTCAGAAACAGGGAGAAGGCATTGGGATTTTTCATGTCGATTTCCAGGTCCAGATCGGCTCCGGTCAGGCTGATTCTGTTCAGTTTCAAGGCACGCAGGCTGAGTTTCGGCAGCTTGATCAGGGGCAGGCGGCCGGATTTCTGAACCGGAATGCGTGTGAGGCCCAGGATCGGCAGCTGAAAAGTGAAGCCGCAGGCCAGCCTGTAATCCGTGCTGTCCATGTTCTTGAATGCCTGATAGGTTTCGTACAGTTCGCGGAATTCCAGTGTCAGCGGGATTTCGACGCGGCTTTTCCCGTTGGATTGAATGAGCAGCTCGTTCGGCTGATTTCCCTGGAGAAAAGAGCCGTGATTAATCTCGAAGTCGTAATCCAGCCCGGCCATGCGTACAGAGAGGGGATTGGGATTCGTGATGTCCACATCGAAGGCCAGGTCGATTTTTTCCAGTGAAAGGCCCGTGATCCGAACCCCGGCCACGTCCAGGACAGGGCGCTGTATCTGCGCCAGCTGCTGAAGCTCGGCGCAGGAGAACAACAGAAAAGACAGGCAGATCAGAACAGCATGAGTCGGGATGTGTCGATTCATGAGACGCTCCTTTTAATGAAGATATAAATATTGCCTTCAAGATCCAGGGTAACTCTCTGAACGTGAAACGGAGACGCGGAGATGCGGTGAAACGGAGATGTTAAGAACAGACCGCAAGACCGCTGACGGCAAGACCGCCGAAAATCCCAAATCCCAAAAAACAAATAAATTACAAATAACAAATTCCATAATCCAAACACAAGAATTAGACCGTGGACTGCAGTGGTGAAACGGAGAAAAGGAAGTTTTGTCTGCAAATCCGTTCTGTTTTTTTATTCCCCGTTTCTCCACCGCTCCGACCCTCCGTTCCACGTTTAGACACAACTGACCTAAAAAA
>JAFGGN010000140.1 GCA_016930535.1 bacterium | reverse complement strand
CATTGGATTCAGGATCCTCGGGATCAAGTCCCTCGGGAAAAACGCCCTCGGGATCAAGTCCCTCGGATTCAGGATCCTCGGGGAAAAACTCCTCGGATTTTGAATCCTCGGGGAAAACATCCTCGGGATCAAGTCCCTCGGATTCAGGATCCTCGGGGAAAAACTCCTCGGATTTTGAATCCTCGGGAAAAACGCCCTCGGATTCAGGATCCTCGGGAAAAAATCCCCCGGGATCAAGTACTGCGGATTCCGCCGGCCGGCCATCATCTTCCACGGAGGATTCATCCAAAAACGAGGCCGGGGCTTCCGCGAAACCCGCTGTGAAGGAGACGGATGATGTAAAAAAACAGACATTTTCCGGATCAGAATCAGCGGATAAGACATCTGATGACACTGCTGATGACGCCGGTCCGTCTGCTGCCGGGACAGATATGGAAACCGTGAAATTGCACTGGGAGGATATTGTCGCCTCGGTCAAAAAAAAGAAGATAACCGTTGGCTCATTTTTGCAGGAGGGCATTCCTGTGCGTCTCGATGGAGATACACTGGAAATCGGTTTCGGACAGTCCAACGGTTTTCATATCGATGCGATTATGCGGGGAAAATGTTTTGTAACACAGGCCATCAAGGAAGTGCTGAATACGGATTTACGGTTCCGTTGTATCAAGGGCAATTTTAAGGAGGATCATAAAACAGCCGGGCCCGTAAGCAAGGAAGCCAGAAAGGACCGGTTGCGCGAATTGAGTCATGAGAGTGACGTGGTCCGTAAAATTGTCGATGATTTCGATATGGAAATTATGGAATAGCAAGGAGAACGACGCAATGAAGCCAAATATGGCACAGTTGTTTGGACAGGTGCAAAAAATGCAGGAAGCCATTGAAAAAGTACAGACTGAGCTTGAAAATAAAACAGTGGAAGGTTCGGCCGGAGGCGGCATTGTTACGGTCACCGCAAATGGCAAACGCCATATAGTAAAAATAAAAATCGATCCTGAGGTGATTCAGTCCGATGATGCTGAGATGCTCGAAGATCTGATCGTCGCAGCCACCAACCAGGCTCTGGAAAAATCCCAGGAACTGGAACAGGAAGAAATGAAAAAGGTAGCCGGAGGCATGCTCGGAAATCTTCCGGGCGGAATGAAAATACCCGGTATCATGTAATTAAATCCGATGCGTTTCCTGATCAAGTACGCCCTCTTCGAATATCGGGAACATCCCGGAGATCTGTATGAAATATGCATCGCATGCTCTTGAAAAACTGGTGGAAGTATTTTCACGGCTTCCCGGTATCGGCGAGAAGTCCGCACAGCGTATCGCCCTGTATCTTCTGGAATCCGGCCGAACGGATGTGGAAAATCTGGTTCATGCATTGACGGATCTTCATGAAAAAGTAGGGCATTGTTCGATTTGTCATAATTTTACTGAAGAAGATCCCTGTGATTTTTGCAGGGACATGAGGCGCAACAGAAACTGCATCTGTGTGGTCGAGGAACCCAAGGATATCCTGACCATTGAGCGAAGCGGTGCCTATCACGGATTGTATCATGTGCTGGGGGGTGTCCTGTCGCCGCTGGATGGTATCGGTGAAGGCAATTTGCATATACAATCGTTGCTTGAACGGGTCGACGAAACGGTTCAGGAAGTGATTCTGGCCACAAATCCGACGATGGAAGGTGAAATGACTGCAGCACATCTCAGTCAGTTATTGCACGCGAAATCCGTTCGAATTACGCGTATCGCTCGCGGTATTCCGTTCGGCGGATCGCTTGAATTCAATGATATGGTGACCGTTGCCAAGGCTCTCGAGGGCCGTATGGAAATGCAGAAATCCTGATCGTTATTTTTGCACGGGTGAAATGTCATGAATTTACCCAATCAGCTAACACTTTTACGCATTATTCTGACGCCGGTATTCGTCAGCCTGCTTTTTATGGACACGATGGCCTTTAAAATTGCTGCGCTTGTCGTGTTCGTGATTGCTTCCCTGACAGACTGGTACGACGGATATTTTGCACGAAAACTCGGTGTGACGCTATGGGGCCAGTTCCTGGATCCTCTGGCGGACAAGATACTGGTTTCTTCGGCCCTGATCTGCTTCAGTGTACTGGGATACATTCAGGAATGGATGGTGCTGATCATTGTGATCAGGGATCTGATGATTACCGGATTAAGGTCTTACAGCCTGATCCATAATCAAGCCATGCATACGAATTTCCTTGCCAAGGCAAAAACATCGGGGCAAATTGTGGTGGTTTATATTATTTTCCTCTATTATCTTTTTACGTGGCATCTGGATGCATCGGCGAACAGGATCATCGCCTGGGTGGAAGAAGTGCATATGATTCCGGCCTTGATGTATATGATTACAGCGGTCACCTTGTTTTCGGGTATTATTTATATGATCGAAAACAGGGCGGTTATCCGTAAAATATGTGTCAATCTTTTCCGTATTTTTGTGCCTACAGATGGTTAATCGATCTTTCTTCGGTCCGACATTGATCAACGGTGTCCGCGGGACATCGCTCCTTTCTGCCATTCTGAACCAAAAGATATTAACAACAAGGAAACACCCATGAAATTTATCAATCGTCTGATTGCCACCGGATTTTACAGCGGGTACTCTCCAATTGCCCCGGGCACGGCCGGCAGTGCCGTGGCATTGCTGATATTCTGGTTTGTACCGTTTCTGAGGGCCTGGAACCTGCTGGCTGCCTGCCTCGTTTTTCTTTTTCTAGGAGTCCGGAGTGCGACCGAAGTCGAAAAAATGGCAGGGAAAAAGGATCCGGGCATTATCGTGATCGATGAAATTGTGGGGATGTGGCTTTCGCTTCTGTTTCTTCCGGCTGCCATGCATGCCGTCTGGTGGATCGCGGCGTTCTTTCTTTTCCGGCTGTTCGATATTGTCAAACCGTTTCCAGCCGATTCATCTCAGAAACTGCAGGGAGGTTGGGGCGTCATGATCGATGATGTGATTGCAGGCGTGTATGCCAACCTGAGTCTCCGGGTGCTTTTTATCGTATGGAACCTTATTCATGCTGGCTGAGATTATATCTGTCGGGGATGAGCTGCTCAATGGCGCCACCGTCAATACCAATGCCGCTTTTATCGGCGATCATCTGAACCGGTCAGGCCTCGAGACAGCATGGATTTCCGTCTGCGGGGATCATGCTGAACGGATGCGGCTCATGATCGGGACGGCTGTCGAACGGGCCGGTGTCGTCGTGATTACCGGCGGACTGGGGCCCACGCATGATGATATCACAAAAGTTGTCGTGGCCGAAATTTTCGGCATGCCGCTTGAATTCCGGCAGGAAATATATACCCGCCTCGAACATTTTTTCAAATCTCGCGGCCGCAGAATGTCGCCCCTTAATGAGGTGCAGGCTGAAATTCCTTCAGGTGCCGATGTGATTGAAAATCAACTGGGTACGGCGCCGGGACTGTATATTCACCGGCATCATACGCATGTATTCGTCCTTCCGGGTGTTCCCCGGGAAATGGAACGCATGCTGCTGGAGTATGTCATACCCGCTTTGAATCAACTGCGCCTGAACCGGCCTGCCTTGTCCAGAACACTGCACACAATCGGTATTTCCGAATCCGAACTGAATGAGTCTTTATCCACATTCCGGGATCAATATCCGGATATTCGACTGGCTTCCCTGCCCAATTATCAGGGCGTGTCCCTGCGCCTTTCCTTGCAATCGGAGGAGGCGGGAGCACCCCGGTTGTTTGAAGAGGCCGTACAAATGGTGCGGGAAACTGCGGGGCTCTTTTGTTTTGGAGAGGAAGATGAGACGCTCGAACAGGTTGTGGGCGGACTGCTTCTAGGAAAAAACTGGACGCTGTCCGTAGCGGAATCCTGTACGGGCGGATTGATCGCGCACAGGCTCACCAATGTTCCGGGAAGTTCGGCATATTTCGAACGCGGGCTTGTTGCGTACAGCAATCAATCGAAAACGGAGATGCTCTCGGTGCCGGCCGGGTTGCTTCGGCAGCACGGCGCCGTCAGTGCGGAGACAGCCCTTGCCATGGCAAAGGGAATCCGCCAGTCAAGCGGAACAGATGTGGGATTGTCAATCACCGGCATTGCAGGACCCGGAGGCGGAACGAAGGAGAAGCCGGTGGGCCTGGTCTATATCGGCTATGCGGATCCGGTGCGTACAGATACACAGAAATACTATCTTGGATCCGATCGCTTGATGAATAAAAGCCGGTCCGCAGGGTATGCGCTGGATTTTGTGCGCCGGATGCTGCAGGATAGTGCTTGATTTTTAAAATAAAAATGATATACTGAATACATGGCTGCCACCATCCGATCGTTTATTGCGGTTCATCTGTCAGATCATGTTCGTGAGCAGATTGCAGGATTTCAGTCCCGATTGAAAACCTGTAATGCCGATATCAAATGGGTTCGGATCGGGAGTCTGCATATCACATTGAAATTTCTTGGGGATATCAGGCCCGATCAGGTGGATCCCGTTTTTCGGGCCATCGCAGATGCTGCCTCGGCAGTGCCCCCATTCAAACTGGCGGTTCGGGGAACAGGCTGTTTTCCGAATGCGGCACGCCCGCGTGTGCTTTGGCTCGGAATTCATGTCGGAGATACCATCCTGGCCCGGCTTGCAGAATCCCTGAACGGCTCTCTTTCGGATTTGGGTTTTGAAAAGGAGAACAGACCTTTCAGACCGCATCTGACGCTGGGAAGGGTCAGATCCTCGTCCCGAATCAATGAGGTTGTCGAAGCGATGATGCGCGAAGGATTCGAAAGTGAGCCGTTCGATGTCGATCGCGTTTCACTGATGCAGAGCCTCCTGAAACCTTCCGGGGCTTTGTATTCTGTTCTGAAGGAAATTAAACTGTAAAGGATAATCATATGACCAACGGCAGGAACGATGAAAAAATGAAAGCGCTGGAACTGGCCATTTCCCAGATTGACCGCCAATTCGGTAAAGGATCCGTGATGAGACTTGGTGAATCCAAGGCCGTGGAACAGGTTCCGGCCATTTCCACCACTTCATTGAAGCTGGATATCGCATTGGGTGTGGGTGGTGTTCCGAGGGGACGTGTTGTAGAAATATTCGGACCCGAGTCTTCCGGCAAGACGACGCTGGCCCTGCATATCATCGCGGAAGCGCAGAAAACGGGCGGTGTGGCCGCATTTATAGATGCGGAACATGCACTGGATGCGGTCTACGCCAAGGCCCTGGGTGTTAATACCGACGATCTGCTGATTTCGCAGCCGGATACCGGTGAGCAGGCACTCGAAATCACGGAGACGCTGGTGAGAAGCGGCGCACTGGATGTGGTGGTCGTGGATTCCGTGGCCGCCCTCGTACCGCGTGCGGAAATCGAGGGAGAAATGGGTGATGCCCAGATGGGGCTTCAGGCACGGCTCATGTCCCAGGCGTTGAGAAAGCTGACAGGTGCAATCAGCAAATCCAAAACCTGTGTTGTATTTATCAATCAGATCCGTGAAAAGATAGGCGTCATGTTCGGCAATCCGGAAACCACGACCGGCGGCCGCGCCCTGAAATTCTATGCTTCGGTACGCATCGACATTCGCAGAATCGGTGCCCTGAAAGAAGGAACGGACGTTGTGGGCAACCGGACCAAGGCAAAAGTCGTCAAGAATAAAGTGGCCCCCCCGTTCAGGGAGGCTGAATTCGATATCATGTACGGCAGGGGGATATCCAGGACCGGAGATGTGATCGATATGGGCGTGGATCTGGGTGTGATTGAAAAGAGCGGGGCCTGGTATTCGTACGGTGAGGAACGGATCGGGCAGGGCAGGGAAAATGTAAAAATATTTCTTGAAAAAGAAGAAAACGAGGATATCTATCAGAAAATTGAACAGCAGATCAAGCAGAAGATGGGAATGACCAAGGAGGCTCCGGCTGCACCGGAAAGTAAACCGGAAGCCGTTCCGGCGCCGCAGGAATAATCAGAAACATGAAGATAAATGACCAAACCCTGCCGGATTATTGTTGACCGGCGGGGTTTTTTAATCCTGAAAGCGCGGCATTCTGACCGATGGTGAAACGGAGCGGAGAGGTGAACCGGAGAAACGGAGTAAAAACGCAATGACGACTTTCCGGATCACGGACATCGAGGTTCAGAAAAAGAATCCCGGGAGACGGAGTATTTACCTGGACGGTGCATTCGCTTTCGGGCTGGATGAGGAAGTGGTTCTGAAGCATCATCTGCATGAGGGGGACGAACTCGAAGACACGGTCATACAGCATATTCTGATTGAGGAAGAAACGGCAAGAGCGAAAAAAAAAGCCCTGGCCCTGCTTTCGTACCGTTCACGAAGTGTGTTTGAAATCCGTGATCGTCTTGGCAAGGACGGATATGACGGATCCGTTATCGACCGGGTGGCGGACGATTTCATGCGGGTCGGTCTGCTTGATGATACCGCCTTTGCATCCGCCTATGTTCAGACACGCCTGATCCAGAAACCCATGGGCAAGCGGCTTCTGCTGCAGGAACTGCGTCAAAGGGGGATCGATGAATCCCTTGCCGGGCGGGCCGTGGAACAGGGATACGGCGGCCGGTCGGAATACGATATGGCCAGGGAAATAATCGAACCCCGTCTCCGCAGGTACAGGAAGGATACACCGGTCCGGATGAAAAAAAAGGTGTCGGATTTCCTGAGCCGGCGCGGATTCGAATGGGATGTCATCGGGGAAGTCCTGACATGGGCAGTCGGGGAGTGCGGGGAGGGAGAATAATCCGACTTCAGGCAGTTGAGCCTGCAGGATCGTGGTGCAGGAAAGTGAAACGATGAGGTGAGAAACTGGGAGACGGAGAGAAAGAATAAGTAGGTCATTGGGTCTTAGAGTCGTTGAGTCATTGGGTCGTGAGTCGGAGCGTGAGACGGTGAGATGAGAAACGGAGAGACGGAGAAAAAGGCGAGGTCGGTTTTCAGTCCCCGTTTCACCCTTTCTCCGGTTCACTGAAGCATTCACGGTCAGCGGTCCCGATTTCATTTGGAATTTGAGATTTGTGATTTATTTGAATTTTGGGATTTGCTATTTGAGATTTACTGCGGTCCGCGGTCCTGCCCTGAGCGGTCTGAGTTTAACAGCTCCGTTTCCGTGTCTCCGTTTCTCCGATGCTGCTGGCTGTGGTCCACTGTCATAAAAGCAGGAATGAGATTGTCCATGAAAAAAAAATCAGCTAAGGATATATTCGATACCTGGGCGCTCGATTATCATGCGGAGGGCATGGAAAAGGGGCACTGGCAAAGCGTTTCCCGTGCATTCAGGGAAATTCCCGAATCGGACGGCAATTATCTCGAAATCGGGTTCGGCAACGGATACGGCCTACTGCATATGACGGAGCATCAGTACAGAAACGGGTTGTGCTACGGGCTGGATATCAGCCCCAATATGGCTGAAATTACACAAAAGAGACTGCAGGCATACAACAATGTTCATCTGGATACGGGTAATTTCCTTACATGGATCCCGCCGGTGGCCGTCCGGTTTTCATGTATTTTTTCCATGGAAGTGTTCTATTATTTTCAGGATATTCAGGACGGAATCGACCGGGCCGTTTCATTCCTTGACCCTGCCGGCATGCTGATGGTTCTTGTCAATTACTATACGGAGAACACGGTGACCCATTCCTGGCCAAATGATCTGGGCACACGTATGACGCTCTGGAGTGCATCCCAATATCGTGAAGGTTTTGAAAAAGCGGGATTGGTCAAGATCAGGCAAATCCGGCTTCCCGGAGGGGACGGATTGGGAACGCTTTGTACGTGGGGAAAGAAAGATTAAAGAACGAAGATTAAAGACCAAAGACATTTGCCGGAACGTGAAACGGAGGTTCGGAGAGGGAAAGAAACGGAGAATATAAGTAATGATAAATATTGAACAGTGAATGTTGAATAACGAAGTATATAAAACATGAAATCGATGTACGGATGCAGCATTTTCAGCCCCGTAGGGGCATAATATTTGTAGGATTTACATGTCTTTTCAAGTATACATATTTCTGATGATCCTGGGTATCGGCGCGTATGCCGTTCTGTCTGCCAGGCGCCGCAGGCGGTGGACGGCCATTCATGCGCCGTTTCCGGAGGCCTGGGAGAATATACTCGATAAAAATCTGCCTGTATACGGCCGCATCCCGGAATCGCTTCGGCTTCAGCTGCATCTGCTGATACAAACATTCATCTACGATAAAACATTCGAAGGATGCGGCGGGCTCGTGATCGATGATGAGATCAGGGTGACGGTCGCGGCTCAGGCCTGCATGCTGCTCTTGAACCGGGAAGGCGGCTGTTATCCAAAACTTCGGACCATACTCGTCTATCCCAGCAGCTATGTGGCCAAAGAGAAGGAATCGTTCACGCGTGAAGCGCAGAATACATCGGCAAGACTGGGTGAATCCTGGACACTGGGCACGGTCGTGCTCGCCTGGGACAGTGTCAAAGGGGACGCCCTGCATTTTACGGACGGCCACAATGTAACCATGCATGAATTTGCGCATCAGCTCGACCAGGAGGACGGCGCCGGAGACGGTGTGCCCGTTCTTGGGCATTTTTCCGCTTATACAGCCTGGGCAAAAACATTCTCCGAAGAATTCGAACGGCTTCAGCTGAAAGTCATGCAGGGCAGGGATGATGTGCTTTATGATTACGGCGCGGTCAATCCTGCGGAATTTTTTGCCGTGGCCACGGAAACGTTTTTTGAAAAACCCGGCAGGCTACGCGAGATGCATCCGGAATTGTATAAGCGAATGCAGGAGTTTTACAGAGTGAATCCTGAAGAGTGGATGAAACAGGATTAAAGAAGAAAGAACGAACACTTACTTAATTGCACATTGCAATTCAATCCAAAAGTCTTTATATTTATTGACTTGACATTGTTCCGAATTACTAAACAGCGAGCCGGTAAACGTTTATGAAAGCATCCGAAGTACGGCAGTCATTTCTCGATTTTTTCAGTAAAAAGAATCATAAAATCGTACCCAGTGCGCCTGTGGCGCCGCTGGACGATCCCACGCTGCTCTTTACCAATGCGGGCATGAACCAGTTCAAGGATGTTTTTCTCGGAACGGGCCAGCGGCCGTATACACGGGCCGCGGATTCGCAGAAATGCATCCGCGTGAGCGGAAAACATAATGATCTGGAAGAGGTGGGGCACGACACCTATCATCATACATTCTTTGAAATGCTGGGCAACTGGTCCTTCGGCGATTATTACAAGGAAGAGGCTATTCTTTGGGCCTGGGAGCTGCTGACGAAAATCTGGGGACTCACGAAGGACAGCATATGGGCCACGGTGTTCCGTGAGGACGATGAAGCGGAGGTTCTGTGGAAAAAGGTGACGGATATCGCACCCTCCCGTGTGGTCCGCTTCGATGAAAAAGACAATTTCTGGGAGATGGGAGCGACAGGCCCGTGCGGCCCCTGTTCGGAGATTCATATCGATCTGGGCGAGGGATTTTGTGACAAGCAGCATGTGAAAGGGCACCGGTGCGGCATCAATGCCGGATGTGCCAGGTATATCGAATTGTGGAACCTGGTTTTCATTCAGTACAACCGGGACGAAAACGGCGCGCTTCATGTACTGCCCTGCAGACACGTGGATACCGGCATGGGATTCGAGCGCGTTACGGCCGTGCTGCAAGGGAAAAAATCCAATTATGAAACCGACGTGTTTACACCGGTTCTGGACGGGATCGCCGGACTGGTTAAAAATGACTGGAAACAGTCCGGCGATATCGCTGCGTTTCGTGTGATTGCCGATCACATCCGGGCCCTGACATTCGCTATTACCGACGGCGTTCTCCCCTCGAATGAAGGCCGGGGATACGTACTCCGCCGTCTGCTGAGACGGGCAGCGAGATACGGGCGCAACCTGGGCATGCATGAACCGTTCATATACAAACTGGTGCCTGTTCTGATACGCACCATGGGAGAGGCTTATCCGGAAATCCGGGAGCGTGAACAGCATACGACGCATGTGATTCAGTCGGAGGAAGACAGATTCAACGATGTTCTGGACAGGGGAATCGAAATTTTTGAATCCATCACACAGGGACTGACCGGCGGGAACAGGGAGATCCCAGGCAGTGATGCGTTCCGGCTGTATGATACATACGGATTCCCCCTGGATCTGACCCAGCTCATGGCCAGGGAAAAGGGATTGACAGTCGATGAGACCGGCTTTCAGGCAGCCATGGATGCACAGAGGGAACGCGCCCGTCAGAGCGCACAGTTTTCCGTGTCTCAGAGTGACGACTGGACCGTGCTTTCGGAAGGTGAGGAATCCCGGTTTGTCGGATATGAAAGCATGTCCGCCCGTGCAACGATACGGAGGTTCCAGAATGCCAACGGACAGATATTATGTATACTCGATCAGACGCCGTTCTACGCGGAATCCGGAGGACAGGTGGGAGATCAGGGTGTACTCACGGGCGGGAATTTTGTTATACGTATTCTCAATACGGTGAAGCAGGGCGATCAGATCCTGCATGTCGGGCATTTCGAATCCGGTGACAGGATCGAAGATCCCGGAGTGGAAGCCGCGGTCAATCGTGATGAGCGGCTTTCGACGGCCCGGAACCATACGGCCACGCATCTGCTGCACAAGGCATTGAAAAACGTGCTCGGCGATCATGTCAATCAGGCGGGATCACTGGTGGCACCGGACCATCTGCGTTTTGACTTTACGCATTTCGGGGGCATGACGTCCGAACAAATCGAACAGGTGGAATGGGAGGTCAACCGACAGGTCCGGAATAATATCCGTGTTCAAACGTTCAATACATCGATTGATGAAGCGAAATCACGCGGTGCGACGGCGCTTTTCGGAGAAAAATACGGTGAGCGGGTGCGTGTCGTTCAGATGGATGAATACTCCATGGAGCTGTGCGGAGGGACACATCTGGAATTTACGGGTCAGATTGGTTGTTTTCGCATTGTCAGTGAGGAGAGTGTTTCAGCCGGCGTGCGGCGCATCGAGGCCCTGACCGGAGAAGGGGCCGATCATCTGATCCGGCAGGAGAAAATGTGTCTGCATGACGCGGCCTCACTTTTAAAGTGCCGTCCCGATGAACTGGTGAACAAAATCGCGATCCTTCTCGAAGAGCGCAAATCCCAGGAAAAGAAACTGAGGCAGGTTCAGAAGATGTCCGCGGGATCCGATCTCGAGGCTCTTCTGAACAAGGCGGAACCGGTTTCGGGTATCCCTGTGGCATGCGGGCGGATCGAAGTGCCCGATGTGGATGCGCTTCGCGATTTCGGTGACCGTGTGCGGGAGAAACTGAAATCAGGCGTTGTGATGCTTGGCGCTGTGCTCAACGACAAGGCGAATCTCCTCTGTGTGGTCACCGACGATCTGATCCGGGACAAAGGATTGAAGGCCGGGGATATCGTTAAAGAAGCTGCCCGGATCGTGGACGGGGGCGGAGGCGGCAAACCGCATATGGCCCTGGCCGGAGGCAAGGATGTCGCTAGGATTCAGGATGCGCTGGATGCGGTTCCCGGTATTGTGAAAGCCCTGTTAAAATAAAACCGGTAACAACATTGAAGAAAAATGCCATGAATACATATCAGACACTGTTAGACATACGGAAAAAACGCGGTGCAGGATATCTCGTGCTGATCGATCCTGATAAAAAACCGATGAACCAGCTGATTGCGCTGGCAAGGACCTGCGAGGAGCAGGGTGTGGACGGACTTCTCATCGGAGGCAGTCTGCTTTTTTCCACTGAATTCGACCGGTTTGTCGGGGAAGTGAAAAAAGCCGTATCCATACCCGTGATTCTTTTCCCGGGCAGCGGCCGCCAGGTTTCCGGCCATGCGGATGCCATCTTTTTTATGACCCTGATCAGCGGACGCAATCCGCATTATCTGATCGGCGAGCAGGTGCATACGGCCCCGGTCGTCCGGTCGCTGAAACTGGAAGCCATTCCCACGGGATACATGCTCGTGGAATCCGGTAAAACCACGGCAGCTGAATTCATGAGTGACAGCAAGCCCATTCCGCGGCATAAACCGGAAATTGCAGTGGCCCATGCCATGGCCGGTGAACTTCTGGGACTGCGTCTGCTTTACCTCGAGGCGGGCAGCGGTGCGGATCAGTCCGTACCCGAATCCATGATCAAAGCGGTTACAACTTCCGTCGGCATACCCGTGATCGTGGGAGGAGGCATCCGTGAGCCTGAAGCTGCACGGCAGAAAGTACTATCCGGCGCATCGTTCGTGGTCACGGGAACCGTGATGGAGGATCAGGACAATCACGCCAGGCTGGGCGATTTTGCCGCGGCCATTCATGCAGGATGAGCGTTCAATCATGATTGATTTTCATACACATATTCTGCCGAATATCGACGACGGACCCGTGGACTGGAAAGAAGCCCTGTCTCTGCTGCGTCAGGGGATGGAGGACGGTATCAGGGGAGCTGTCAGCACGTCGCATGTTCTGAACCGGCTGGATGAAATCCTTGAAAACCGCATGCTGGAAACGTTTCAGGAACTTCAGCTGCGGGCCAGGCAGGAAGGCATTGAGATGACTCTCTGGCTTGGCTCGGAAATTCATTGTCAGTCCGTGTTTTCCTATACATCCAAAGTGGCCACGATCAACGGCCAGCGAAAATATCTCCTGTTTGAGCTGCCTCTGGGAGACATTCCCCTGGATGCGAATGAGCGCATTTTCGATATGGGAATAAACGGCATCGTGCCGGTTCTGGCCCATCCCGAACGGAACATGCAGATCATGAGAAATCCGGAGACCGTGTTCGAACTCGTCAATCGCGGTGTTCTCATGCAGCTCAACGGCGGCAGTATTACGGGAGTTTTCGGTACAAAGGTCAGGAAGGTGGCCGAGATTCTGCTGAACCACCGGCTGATTCATTTTGTCGGATCCGATTGTCATGGAGGCGGATCCCGCCCCATGCTGCTCAGCAGGGCTTATCGGGAGATACATAAAAACTGGGGCGAGGAAACAGCCAGGAATCTTTTTTATCGTCATGCGCATCTTGCAGTACAGGGCAAACCGGTTTCAGTTCCGCCTCCGATTTCCTTTGACCGGCCCAGAAAGAAGCGCTGGTTTGGATTCTGATCGAGGAACAGGTGATCATGAAAGCAATTATTTCAAAATATCTTGAAGAATCGCTCCGTGTGATTCAGAGTGTGGATCAACATTGCGGGGAATCGATCGCCCGGGCCGCGGATCATATATGCCATGCGATGCAGGCCGGAAATAAACTCCTGATCTGCGGCAACGGGGGCAGTGCCGCGGACTGTCAGCATGTTGCAACAGAATTTGTTGTTCGTTTTCAGAAAGACAGAACCGGATTGCCCGCCATTGCCCTGACCACGGATACTTCCATATTGACTGCATGCAGCAATGATTTCGGATTCCAGTCGGTTTTTTCAAGGCAGATCGAAGCGCTTGGCAGACCCGGCGATGTTCTGCTGGCCCTGAGTACCAGCGGAACATCTGAAAATGTGGTCGGGGCCATGGAAACGGCCAAATCGCTGGGACTCGTCGGTATCGCGATGACCGGAATGAAATCCGGTCCGCTGACCGCACTTGCCGATGTATCCGTGCAGATACAGAGCGATATAACCGCGCGTGTTCAGGAAAGTCATATCATAGTCGCGCACATATTCTGCGAGATTGTCGAACAGCGGCTGTTTCAGGATTCCTGAATCATTTTCAGAGAATCGGGAAACAGCCGGTATCTAATTGTTAAAAATGAACAGATAAACACTATCGTGCTTGGATTTATCAATACATCGATCCTCATTGCCCTTCTCGGAATAGCCATTCCTCTTCTGATTCATCTGCTGGCAAAACAGAAAGTCAAAAGGGTGTATTTCAGCAGCCTGATGTTTCTGAAACAGGTCCAGAGCCAGCATTTCAAGCGGCTCCGGATCCGGCAAATACTGCTCCTGGTCGTGCGATGTCTGATCGTGCTCTTTCTGGTGCTTGCATTTGCACGTCCGACTTTCCGTTCCCATGCCCGCATGCTTGCCCGTTCACGGTGCCATTCGGTTATCGTGTTTGACCATTCCATGAGCATGAGCAGAGGAAAAGTATGGAGCAGAGCGCAGAACGCGGCCATGCGTATACTGCACCTGTTCGACCATACGGATGATGTGGCCCTGATTGTCCGGCCGCAAACGGTCCCTGTTCTGCTGGGACAGCAGCTGGACCGGATCGGAGCGGAGATACAGAAGGCGGAACCGGTTTATGATGCATCCGCTCTCGATGAATTGCTGAACACCGCGTCCGGTCTGCTTAACGGGACCGACATCAACCGGGAAGTCGTTCTTATTACGGATTTGCAGGCATCCACGGCTTTCAGAGATGACGACAGTACGGCGGTACTCCGTCATGTCGATCTGTGTCATGTCATTTCCGTGACCGAAGATGTGGATAACACAGCCATTACCGGCGGCGGTATCGAGAGCCAGATCCTAAGTCCGGGCAATCCCGTGCGTGTGTTTGCTCAGATCAGGAATTATTCAACCACGCCTGTTCAGGATCTGCTTGTCAGACTGATTGTCAACGGTTCATCCTGTTCCCAGAAAATGGTGAATATTCCGGCGGGCGGGACCATGCGCGTCGATTTTCAGGTGATGAATCCGGATCCGGGCTGGATGCTCGGACAAATAGAGATCGACGAGGATGCGTTTATTGCGGACAATCAATGGTTTTTCAGCGCACAGATCCCCGAAACCATCCGAGCGCTGCTGATCGGAGGCAGACCCGCCGACCTGTTGCCTGTAAAGCTCGTACTCGCCCCTCATCAGGGGCATGCGTCCTTCAGCATCTCAGAAGCAATAACAGGGTCGGATTGGACATGGCGGCTGTCCGATATCGATGTGGCCTATATGATCAATTGTCCGGCGCTTACCGAGATCGAGCTTCAGAACCTCATGAGATTTGTTGAAAACGGCGGCGGTCTCATCATTTTCCCCGGATCGGATTCGGATATCAGACAATTGAACGAGCGGCTGACAGGGCCGTTCGGTTTTCTGCTCGGTAATATTTCCGGAATGACCGGGTCCGGAATGTCCGGGAGTGACGCATTTCATTCATTGGGACCTGTGAATTTCGAACATCCCCTGTTTGAACAGATCTTCGATGGAAAGGGAGAATTCGAATCCCCCAGATTTTTCAGGACCATTCAGCTGACTGAGACCGGTTCGAACCAGATTGTGATGCGGTACAGGAACGGGGATCCCTTTCTTGCTGTTCACGACCGGGATCAGCGGACCATGATTCTGGCAACCAGCAGTATCTCCACGCCATGGTCCGATTTTCATACGAATCCGTTTTTTGCTCCGCTGATTTATCGTCTGGGACTGTTTGCAGGCGGACGGATCCGGGAAGATAATGCGGGTTTCAGCGGCGGCGCACTTCAGGTGCCGCTGCCGACAGTGCCCCCGGAAGGATCCCGTTTTACGGCTAATTTTCCAGGCGGGGAACAGGTGGATGTTCTGCCCGTTGTTTCCGGCCGCCATGTGCAAATACGGATCGACCGGGCATCTTCGCCCGGATTTTACCGGATCAGGCAGAATGACTCGCTTTTGTGTGTCCGTGCAGTAAACATGAATCCCGATGAGTCGGATTTTACTCCCATGGATCCCGCCCTGTTCACAAAGCACTTTGAAAAACTGAATATTCATTTTTTAACGGATGATGCATCGCTGGAAAACGGGATTCGTCAGTCCAGATGGGGAAAAGAGCTGGGCTGGGAAATGCTGCTCATTGCCCTGCTTTTCATGCTGGCCGAGATTATACTTGCACGATCCGCCAAGAAGGAGAGTTGATGCATTTTCCGGATCAAAGGAGCCAATAACGGGCGATTATTATGAGACCGCTCCTGAGCCTGAAAAAGCGGTTCTGGTAGGATGCCAAACCGGCACGATGACGCGTTCTGAAGCGGAAGAACATCTTCAGGAACTGGACATGCTTGCGGACACGGCCGGTGCACGGGTCGTATGGCGCGTTATTCAGGAACGTTCAAAAATCGATCCGGCTACGGTTATCGGAGCCGGTAAAGTACGCGAAGTGGCCGAAATCTGCGACGACAGGGGGGCCACACTTGTCATTTTTGACGAAGAGCTCAGTCCGGCCCAGGTAAAAAACCTGGAAACATCCTTTCGAACCAAGGTGCTGGACAGAAGCGGACTGATTCTGGATATATTCGCCCGGCGGGCAAGATCGCGCGAGGCGCAGACACAGGTGGAACTGGCCCAGCTGGAATATTTGTATCCCCGGCTCACGCGTCAGTGGACACATCTCTCCCGCCAGGTCGGGGGTATCGGCACACGCGGTCCGGGCGAAACCCAGCTGGAAGTGGACAGACGTCTCATTCGTAAACGGATACGCGTACTCAAGGATGAACTGCGCCGAATCGAGCAGCAGAGAAATGTCAGGCGCGAGGGGCGGCGGCGTTTTCGCCAGGTGGCCCTGATCGGATATACAAATGCCGGAAAATCGAGCCTGATGAATGCTCTGACACAGGCTGACGTATTCGTGGAGAACCGGCTCTTCGCTACACTGGATGCCACCATACGGTCACTGCCGCTCAGGACGTTTCCCAGGGTCCTGCTCACCGATACCGTTGGTTTTATCCGAAAACTGCCCCACCATCTTGTGGCCTCGTTTCGGAGCACACTCGAGGAGACGGTTCAGGCGGACCTGCTTTTACACGTTGTCGATATGACCCATCCCAATTTCGAGGATCATGTCAGAACCACGGAGGCGCTTCTCGGGGAGATGGGTCTGGAACGGAAACCGAAACTCCTGGTGTTCAACAAACTGGATGCGCTCGGTAACGGGGAGATGCTTCAGGAATTGCCTGTCGTTCATCCCGGTTCGGTTTTCGTGTCCGCGAAGACAGGCAGGGGCCTTTCCGAACTGACGGATCGTGTGGATCAGCTGCTGCGTGACAGTTCGGTCGAGGACGTGCTGCGGATTCCGGCGGGACAGGGCCGTGCAATCGATTTTGTTCATCAATGGTCAGATGTACTCGACGTCACTTATGAGGACAATGTCGCGGTTATCCGTTACCGCACATCCTCTGAGGGACGGTCAAGAATTCTCAAACATCTGGAGAAAACGAATGAAACTTCGCATTCTCATCGTGGATGACGAGCCGAATATCCGTCAATCCCTGACCCGCCTTCTTGAGGACGAGGGGCATCAGGTCCATAGTGCGCCATGCGGAGAATCGGCGCTTGAACGGATCAGGACCGTCATGGTTGACCTGACCTTTCTTGACCTGAAACTGCCGGGTATGGACGGCCTGCAGGTTTTAAAATCGTTGCGTGATTTGTCCCCGGAAACGGCGGTCATCATGATGTCCGGCCAGTCCGATCTCGATACGGCTGTGCAGGCAACCAAACTGGGAGCCCATACGTTCCTTGAAAAGCCGTTGAATCCGGAACGCGTGCTTATCGAAACGGCCCATATCGAACGTCAGCTCTCCCTGGAGGCACGGGTCGATGCGCTCGAGTCGATCGTGGACGACAGATCCGAAATCATTGGTGAATCGTTCGTGATGCGGCGTCTCAAAGAAACCATTATCCGGGCCGCACCTACGGACGGGCGCATTCTGATCCTGGGGGAGAACGGAACAGGCAAAGAACTTGTAGCCAGGGCCGTACACCGGCAGAGCAAACGAAAGGACGCTCCTTTTATAAGCCTGAACTGTGCCGCTATTCCTGGCAATCTGGTCGAAAGTGAATTGTTCGGTCATGAGAAGGGCGCGTTTACCGGCGCCGACAGACAGAAACCCGGCCGTTTTGAAATAGCGGACAGAGGGACGCTGTTTCTGGATGAGATCGGCGATATGAATCTTGAAACACAGGCCAAGCTGCTTCGTGTGCTGCAGGAGAACGAAGCCGTGCGCCTGGGTGGGAATACCCCGTATGCGTTCGATGTGCGCGTCATTTCCGCAACGAACAAGGATCTGTCCGGGGCCATAGAAAAAGGTGCTTTTCGCGAGGACCTTTTTTACCGTTTGAATGTGATCCCCATTCATGTGCCGAGTCTGCGCGACAGGCGGGACGATATTCCGCTCCTGGTCCATCATTTCCTGAAGCTGACCTCGCAGCGCACCGGACTGGGACAGAAACAGTGGGGAGAAGGATGCATGACCCATCTTCAGCTCTACGACTGGCCGGGCAATGTCAGGGAACTGATGAATTTTACAGAGCGTATGGCCATTCTGAGCAGGGATCAAATTATCGGAGCGGACGAGGTACGTGACACCCTCCCGGCACGAACGCCTGCCCTGCTTCGGGCCGTTCCCGATCCGCAGGATGGCGTATCGTTCCGTGAGCAGGTGGAGAACTTCGAGAAACAGCTCTTGCTGATGGCCCATGAACAGGCGGACGGCAATGTGTCCAGGATGGCGCGCCTGCTTCAGATCGACCGGGCCAATCTGCACCGCAAATTGAAGTCGTACGGCATTAAATAATTACAGCAGGAAATCGGCAACCAGATAAAATAAAAGAGAGACGGTATTTCTTCGAATCGGTCCGAAATATATTTCTTGATTCATACCTCAAACATGTGTATTTTCATTTTTATAAATGGTTGCCGTATTCTTCTATCGGGATGGTAACTCCATGCACTTGATTTAAAATGGAACTTTGCCAGGATGAAAGCATTTCTTCGTTTGTTGGTAATGGTATTGTTGTCGGCGGCCGTCAATGCGCAGGACTGCCGACTGAATATCGGAATGAATCTCGAAGGCATCGTGGACTGGATGAGCTCCGTGCCTTTCGTGGACGTCATGAGACAATCCAGGGAATGGTACACGCAGAATGCGGTCTGGCTGCCGGGCGGCGAAAATGCGTGGAACACCGGATGTATCGGTCAATTCACTTTCGATGCAGACGGCTACCCGCTTCAGGTGCCCATTCATGTCGACGGTGCTGAAACCACACAGGTGGTCCGCACGATCTGGGCCGTTCTCTCTGCCTGGCCCGAAGGTGATTATTCGCTTTATTACGAAGGGCAGGGCAAACTGTCTTTCAACGGCAATCTGTATGAAAAACATGCGGAACCCGGCAAAATCGTACTGGGTTTCAACAAACCGGCACCGGGAGAGGATGGGATGTTCGAGCTTGGAATCGATGAATCCGATCCCTCCGATCATATACGAAATATCCGTATTTTTATTCCGGGATTCGATACAACCAATTCCCGGGATTATTTCAATCCGGCCTTTCTGTCCAGACTCGAATCCTTTGGGACGGTCCGGTTCATGGATTGGGGACGGACGAACAACTGGGGACATGAAGAAGCATGGCATTGTTATGATGAGGACAGCGACACCGTGCGTACCGCATGGGACGAACGCGCCCTTCCGGATGATTATACATTCACGACCAGCCGGGGTGTGCCCTATGAAGTCATGATCGACCTGTGCAACCGGACAAACAAGGATATGTGGATATGCGCGCCGCACTGCGCTTCGGACGAATATATCAGGAATCTAGCCGGATTGCTGAAGAACACCCTGAAACCGGAACTGAATATTTATGTCGAGTACAGCAATGAAATCTGGAACTGGATGTTCGGACAAACCCAGTGGCTGTATACGTTTTATTGCGAGCGCATGGGTGTGGACTGGCCCGAAGGCATCGTGCCCCTGATTCAGAACTGCATGGATATTTTCAGTGACGTATTTGCCGATGAAATGCACCGAATTGTCCGGGTTGTTGGCGTGCAGGGTGGATGGCAGGATGTGTCGAACCGCATTGTGTTCAATATGCGGCCGGGCAGTTTTGATGCGTTTTCTCCGGCCGCGTATTTCGGACTTTCGGATGAAGCCGATGCGGCGCTGGACAATCTGGGGACCTCCGCTTCTGTGGACGATGTGGCGGCCTGGACGAGAAAATGCCGTAATGAAGAAGCCATGGTGTATCTGCGGACGCAAAAGCAGGAGATCTCGGACAGGCTGAACATTCCCATGATGTATTATGAAGGGGGACAGCATATCACCCCGATTCCCTTCGGCGAGGAGCCGTCCTATGCGCAGGCGCTGGTGGATATTCAGCGCGATACGGCCATGTACAATCTGTATGTCGAATGGTTCGACTTTCTGGAAACATTGACAAAACAGGAGCAGCAGTCCCTGTTCGTCAACTTTTCGTTTATCGCCGAAAGAAGCGCCCGTTACGGAAGCTGGGGCATACTGGAATATATCGATCAGGATACGTCGGTCATTTATGCGCCGAAATATTCAGCGATATTAAACCGGATAAGCCGCTATCAGGCATCCTCGGGTGTCGGGGATGGGGTCCATGAATCGTTCAGACTGGTCCGGCAATATCCCAATCCATTCAATCCGTGCACGGTCATCCGGTTTATGATGTCCGATCCGGGCGTAGCGGAGCTGAGAGTTTACGATATCCGGGGTAAAACGGTTGGTTGCCCGATTCGTAAAACACTGGAGACCGGGATTCACACTTTTCGTTTCGATGCGCGGCAACTGCCGTCGGGCGCTTATATTTATGTTCTGAAAGCGGGCCGCCATGTTTATACCGATAAAATGATCCTGATGCGATGAACCTGATAAAAACATTCAATACGTGGTTTTTCAGGTCACCGCCAAGGCTGGTTCTGCTGAGTTTTGCGGCCACCATTCTCCTTGGCGCTTTGCTGCTGATGCTGCCCAGGGCCACTGCTGGCGAAGGGTCGCTGGGTTTCATCGATGCCCTGTTTACCTCCACATCCGCGATTTGTGTGACCGGCCTGATTGTCGTGGATACGGGCGGCCATTTTACCCTGTTCGGACAGATTGTCATCCTGATTCTCATTCAGGCCGGTGGTCTGGGCATCATGACCATATCCACCTTTTTTATCTATCTGATTTCAGGCCGGTTGAACGTATTCGGACAGGAACTGCTTTTTGATACAATTACACAGGATCCGATGCAGAATCTCCGCCGCCTGCTGATGTCCGTTTTTATCTACACGGCTGTCCTTGAACTGCTGGGTGCCTGTATTCTCTTTATCCGGTTTATCCCGGATTATTCATTCAGACATGCGGCCCTCCAAGCGGTTTTCCATTCGGTTTCCGCATTCTGCAATGCGGGATTCTCACTCTGGTCGGACAGTCTGACCGTGTACAGGCATGATGCTGTGGTCAATATGACCATATCGGGCCTGATCGTACTGGGTGGGATCGGGTTCGTCGTGGTCTATGACATGGTATTAAAGCGTCGAAAATCCGCGAAACTGACCTGGATGAAACTCAGCCTGCATTCCCGGCTGGTGATTCTGACGACATGTGTCCTGATCGCTGCAGGTACGCTGCTGATTTTCTTTCTGGAATTTCACAACAGCATGGCCGGCGAATCGGTCGGCCACGGACTGCTCATCTCGTTTTTTCAGTCCGTGACCGCGAGAACAGCCGGATTCAATACCGTGAACATGACCAGTTTCAGGGATTCCACCCTGCTCGTAATCGTGGTTCTGATGTTTATCGGGGCTTCCCCGGGATCATGCGGAGGCGGTATCAAAACCACCACGTTTTTACTGTTTCTGTCATCCCTTTACGCACGCTTTCGCCTCAAACAACATGTCAATCTCTTTTCAAAAAAAATTCCTGAACAGATCCTTTCGAAGGTGACGGTGATCGTTTTCTTTTCTCTTTTTGCCGTGATTCTTTTTACTTTCCTGCTCCTGGTGATCGAGATTCCACAGGGATCTCATAATGCAACCAAAGGATCTTTTCTGGCCTATCTCTTTGAAGTGGTTTCCGCATACGGTACCGTGGGACTGAGCATGGGTGTCACCCCCTTTCTGGACACGCTGAGCAAACTCCTGATCGTGATCCTGATGTATGTCGGCAGGCTCGGCCCTTTGACGCTCGCCATTGCACTTAAACCGAGAAAGGAAGACCGTTTCAAATATACGGAAGAGAACGTGCTTGTCGGATAAATCCAGGTCTTTAAACAGGGAATATCTATGAAAACGTACATCATTATCGGACTTTCCACTTTCGGCCGGTATCTGGCCCAGTTTCTTTCCGAAAAATCCTTTCATGTCATTGCCATCGACAGCGATGAAAACCGGGTGAATCAGGTCAAGGAATTTGTCAGCAAGGGCATCGTGTCGGACGCGAAGGATATCGAGACACTCCAGAAGATCGGTGTGGATAAAGCGGACGGCGTGATTGTCAGCCTCGGCGACAAGGTCGATGACAGCATGGTGCTGGTTTATCATTTGAAAAAGATGGGAGTCAAAACACTGTATGTCAAGGTGCTGAACGATGTGCATGCGAAAATCATCAATATGATCGGATATGCGGAAATCATCTTCCCTGAATATGACAGCGCCTTCAAGCTGGCCCAGCGTATCGACAATCCCAATATCCTTGATTTTATTCCGCTTTCCCCCGGCTACAGCGTGATGAACTGGTCGCCCACACGGCCTTTTGTCGGCAAAAGCATCGGCGAATCCGACCTGAAGAAAAAATACAACGTGATGGTGATCAGCATCGAGGAGATGGTTCCGCACCGTACGAATCTGATCCCCGATGCCGGGCATGTGATCAAGGACAGTGATGTGCTGGTTCTGATCGGAAAAAACGAGGACCTGAAGCGGCTGATAGACGAGAAGAAGCGCCCGGAATAAGAACATGCAATCCATATGCTTATCATTACACGGCAAAGTGCTGACTGGATTTATTAAATCCGGAAGGAGCGGCATCGATCAGCTTATATCCGTCTTAGAACCGAACACGAATCATTGAAATTTACTGGAAATATGACCGGTCGGGCCTGCTGTGATCAGGATCCTGTCACCGTGCCTTGGATTGCAGTGTCAGGTTTGATCCTGATCCTTCAATCCCGGCATTCAATCCGCCAATATAAAACCGAAGCACTCCGGTCCTGCTTCAAATATCGGGGAACCTTTTCGGATTCTGCCGCGTAACATAATGATTGTTTTTTAATCCGGGAGGATATCTTTTTATGAATAAAAAAATTTTGCTTGGCTTCATCACAGTTCTTTCTGCAGCTAACCTTTATGCCCAAACAGGCACGGTTCAGGGCCGTGTGCTGGATGCTGAAACAAAACAGCCGCTTCTGGGAACCAACGTGCTTGTCGAAGGTACCACGCTGGGTGCGGCTGCGGATGCAATGGGATTTTACACGATCGGAAATGTTCCGGTCGGTACGGTCCGGCTGCGTTTCACCTATATCGGTTACGAGCCGCTGGTCAAAACGGATATCGTGATCAAGACCGCCGTGGACGCCGTAGTCAATGCGGAGCTTATCCCCCAAATCGTGAAAGGCGAGGGTGTGACCGTGACAGCCGGTTATTTCCAGACAGGCATCGACGTAGAGCCCAGCGTGACCGCGCTTTCAAGGGAGGAGATCAGGCGTTTCCCCGGCGGATTCGAGGATGTGGTCAGAACCGTGTCCACGCTGCCGGGTGTGGCCATCAACATGTCCGGCGGACGGAACGATTTGCTGGTCCGGGGCGGAGGTCCCTCCGAGAATCTGTATCTCATCAACAATATCGAAGTGCCCAATATCAACCATTTCGGGACGCCCGGCAACACGGGCGGAAGCCTGAGTTTCGTGAACCTGGATTTTGTCGATGATGTCACCTTTTCGACGGGCGGATTCGGAGCCCGTTACGGTGACAAAATGTCATCCGTTATCTCGCTCAGCCTGCTTAAAAAGCGGCCGGACCGTTTTCAGGCCAAAGGAACCGTGTCGGCCACGCAGTACGGTTTCGATTTCGAACTGCCCCTGAGCGATCGGGGCGGCATGACATTTTCCGCACGGAAAAGTTATCTCGATCTGATATTTAAGGCTGCTGGCCTGCCATTCGTACCCGTCTATACGGATTTCAATGTGCTGGCCAATTATGAGCTGTCCCCCAAGGACCGGTTTCTGCTGGTCGGCCTGTCGGCGATCGACAATGTGGACAGAAACCAGTCCACGCTCGAGAACCGGGTTTTCAATGCGGGTCTGCTCGACAATTCGCAGTACAAAGGCATCACCGGGCTGAACTACCGTCGGCTCTTCGAGAAGGGATATATGGATATCACGCTGAGTGTCAATCTTTCCCGTTTCAGACTGAGCCAGATCGATGAAAATCAAACGGAGTATTTCAGGAATCATGCGGATGAATGGGAAACCGCAGTCAAATGGCAAGTTACCCGGTCACTCGGCAGCGGTCTGACTTTCACGGGGGGGCTTGCGGCCAAGGAAATACGGAACAACAGCACCACCGTTTTTGCGGATTCGATTTACAACCGTTCCGGAATGAAAATATCCGTGGATGCGCTGGGTGTGGATCCGGAAACCCGGCTCAGGGCATCCGGACGAAAATCCGCGGCTTACCTGGAACTCGAATGGAAACCCTTCCCGGCACTTTCCGTGCATCCCGGCATCCGGGCCGATTATTTTGACTTCATCAACGATCCGCTTACCCTGTCGCCGCGGCTCGCGGTCCAGATGCGTGTGAACCCGCTGATCAGTCTCCGTGCCAGCGGGGGCCTATATACGCAGGCTCCTTCCTATGTATGGGTCGTGAATCCCTTCAACCAGGATCTGAAAGCCATGACAAACCGGATGCTGGTTGTCGGCGGGGATTATCTGGTCCGTAACGACACGCGGTTGTCCGTGGAGGCATATATCAAGCGTTACAGCGATCTTCCCGCAGGAACGGTTCCGGGTGTGACCGATTATATCGTGATCACGAACACGGGGACCTCTTTCGGCGGGCGGGAGGATGATTTTCAGTCTTTCGGATTTTATAATCTGGTGTCGGACGCATCCGGCAGTGCTTACGGCTCTGAAGTGTCTTTGCAGAAAAAATTTTCCGACATCCCGCTGTACGGTCTGGTCAGTTTGGCATATAACCGATCCGAATTCACGGCAGTCAACGGAAAAACCTATCCGGGGCAGTATGATCAGCACTGGATCCTGAACGTGTCTGGCGGTTATATATTTAACGACCGCTGGGAAATATCCGCCAAATTCAGGGCTTTTTCGGGTGTGCCGTATACACCCGTTTATCGTCCGGCTGAAAATCCCGTCAATCCGGGCTCCATAGAAAACCTGCCGGTTGAATACCTCACGGCAAGGCTCGATCCCGGGCATCACCTGGATATCCGTGTCGACCGGACGTTCAACTTCCCCGCATTGACCATGATTGTGTATGTGGATATTCAGAATGTCTATAATTATAAAATACCTATGAAACCCGCCTATGATTTCTGGAACGACCGGATCGAAACCTCGAGTTCCATCGGTATTCTGCCTTCGGTGGGAATCAGCCTGGAAATATGACAGGCACTGTGGAAGCGTAAATGGGTAGAAGGGTAGAAGAGTATATATGTTAATCGGACCCGGCTATCCGGTTCATGCCGATAAACGATGACATAGGACCGGGGACGGCGAAAAGCATTAAATAGGTATATGGGGTTATGAGTGTATAGGTAAAATATTCCGCAAAGATGCAGGGTTTTTTATGTCGGACGATCAGTCCTGGCTGTCCATGTCACGCGGTCAGCGGTCCTCGATCCCGATTTTGTCTGCAATTTGCTGTTTGTAATTTATTTGTTTTTTTGGGATTTGATATTTGGAATTTGTCTTGCGGTCCGCGGTCAGCCGTCCGCGGTCTTTTAACCCATACACTCATAACCCCATATAACCATTTCCTTTTTTTTACAAAAACCACTTGACTTCTGTCTATTGAAAATTAAATTGCAATATTGATTGAACCGGGATAGTCATGAGTCAAATTCTTGTTTGTTCCGCTCAGGAAAGAGCGATACGGATCATTCATGAGAGCATTAAAAAATCGGACAGAATGGGTTCTGTCCGTTCCCTGGATGAATGCCGCAGCCAGCTGAACCGGGCACGATTCGATTTTCTGTTTATCGATACGGATTTTTTCGAACCGGCCGAAAACATTAAAAATTCCAGGGAACAGCTCGACCCCTTGTGGATCAACAATCCCGCGCTTGAGATCATCCTTCTTACGACCAAAGAAAACATTCGCCGCACCGTGCATCTTGTCAAAGCCGGAGCGAGCGATTATCTGACTTTTCCCCTCGATCCGGTTGAAATTCATCATGTCATCGATTCCATTGTACAGGATCAGCAGATCTATTCCGAAGTGAAGTACCTGCGCGATCAGTTCTGGCATCGTGATTCCTATGCCATCCTGAAAACCAACAGCCCGAAAATGCGGGATGTTTTCGAAAAGGTCCGGGCCGTTGCACCCATGGAAAGCACGGTGCTTCTTCTGGGAGAAACCGGGACGGGAAAGGGCGTGATCGCCAATCTGATTCATCGTCACAGCCCCCGCAGGGAAAGGCAGTTTATACAGATTCACTGCGGCGCCATTTCCGATTCCATTCTGGAAAGTGAAATGTTCGGCCACGAAAAGGGCGCTTTCACCGGTGCAACGCGAAGAAAACTCGGAAAATTCGAGATAGCGAACGGAGGAACGCTTTTCCTGGATGAAATCGGCACCATTTCTCCGAATATGCAGGTCAATCTGCTTCAGGTTCTGCAGAACCGGTGTTTTCAGCGTGTCGGGGGCGAGCAGGACATTCATGTGGATGTCCGTCTGATCGCGGCCACCAATGCGGATCTTCAGCAGTTGAGTCAGGAAGGCCTGTTCAGGCAGGACCTGTATTTCAGGCTGAATGTTTTCCCGATCGTGATTCCGCCGCTTCGTCAGAGGAAGGAAGATATCCCCATGCTGGTCCAGACTTTTCTGGACGCGATGAACCAGAATTCCGCGAAAAAGGTCAGGCAGACGGATCCCGCTGTTCTGAAAGCCCTGAATCAGTACCACTGGCCGGGCAATATACGCGAACTCGAGAATGTGATCGAAAGGGCCTTCGTTCTTGCCAGGTCGGGCCGGCTGACCCTGGATTGCCTGCCTGCGGAGCTGATCAATCCCTCGGAAATGGCGTCCATATTCTCCGTCAATGCGGGCATGACTCTCGACGAAGCCAGAAAACATACGCTGGATCTCATGGAAAAAGCGTATCTCACACAACTGTTGACCGAACATGGCGGCCGGATCGCCCGTTCCGCGGAATCCGCTGGAATCGGCGTACGTCAGCTTCATAAACTGCTCACCCGGCATCAAATTAAAAAATCGCAATTCAAACATCCCGATTCGTCCGCCGGTCATTCGGAATTATAAGTTCCGATTTACCAGTAACCAGAACTGCAGGTTCCGATTTAAAACAAGGGATTGAAATCACATCAGTTAATATTTTAAAATTAAACAGTTTAAACGTTTCTATTCTCCCCTTTGAAAACCTCGAAAATTTGTCTGAAAGCCCTGTTTTTATAAGAATGTCGTGATAATATTTAAAACCGGTCCTGAGAATTCCGATTTGATAAATTCAATTCTATAACTATAAATCTAATAATAACATAAATTTAAATATTTTGGCACATCATTTGATTGTCCTGTTTCCAGGTTATGTTCGAATGGAGCATGCATGGTCGAAACCATGGAAATTGTCGATCTAAAAGGTGTCATCACCGTCACCGACAGCGACCGGAAAGGCAAGCCGCTTGAAATCGGCATAGAGACCGATGATTTTCAGACTTTCGTGATTACGTGCAGGAAAAGAGGAACGGAGCTGTTCGATCATATTGCCAGGAAAGTCACTTTGCATTGCCGGCTGGAGGGCAAAAATTATTACGGCAATCCGCTGATTTCCATTCTGGATTATTCGCTGGACGAATAAATCCGGATATGGATCGGCGTGCAAATCGCCCGTATTCTCCGGCCCGTTTTTATTGAGGCTGGTTCAGGAAGAAAAGACGAACCATTCACAGGGATTTTTGATGAAAGGAGACCGATCATGGGCAAACATTTTGAATTTGACGACGATCAGGACTGGCGCGGTCCGAAAAGAAAGAAAGATAAAAAGTGGGATGAATGGGATGACAAGCACTGGGAAGAGGACGATTACAGCCAGCTCGAGAATGAAGAATGGGATGATGAAAGCGATGAATTTTAACCGGTATTGTCTGCGGATCCGGCCAGGTGACTCGGTTTCAAGAGGAAGAAAGCGGTCCGAATGACATGAATTCCATCAGTGAAAAATCACAGGCGGTCAAACGGATGATCCAGTACCGTCACCGTATCCGGGATCTGGAGACGCAGATAAAAAAATGCGAATCGCACGGTGCCCGCTTGCTGGAGCTGGAGCAGGAGCGAAGTACCTACTTCAACAAGATGAAACGCGGATTCATGGTCCTGGATCATGATCGGGTGATACGCCGTATCAATCCGGCGGCATGCAGGCTGCTGCAAGTGGATGAAAAACGCATTCTGAACCGGACCTGGCCCTGGAAGGGTCTGGTGTTCGTTCAGTCCGACGGTATGGTTTATTCCACTGAAAAACTGCCCTGGGAAGTCAATCCGAACCGGTTTTCCAATGTGGTCACGGAAATCGGCATTTATTCTGGCAGCCTCTTCCTTCTGTGGGCGACCATGGAAGTCGAATCCACGCCGGACGGCATGCTGATCGTCTTTGACGATCGGACACATGACAGGGAAACCGAACAGCAGATCAGACAGCGTGAAGAAAAATACCGCACCATCTTCGAAAATATACAGGATGTCTATTTTGAAATCAGCATGGACGGATTTGTAACGGAACTCAGTCCATCGATAAAAAAGATATGCGGCATCGGCGCAGAAGATCTGATTGGTACGTCAATCGATCCATATTTTGTAGAAGCCCGTGAGCAGATGCGTTTGATGGATCTGATCATGAGTGAACAGCATATCGAGGATGAACAGGTCTGGCTGAAATGCAAACACGGGCATGCGCATGCATGCGCCATCATGGCCACCATGATTCGTAACGAGAAGGGCATTCCGGTAAAAATCGTCGGTTCATTGCGGGATATTACCAGAAGGGTTCAGGCTGAAATACAGCTTCAGAAGGATCTTGAAGAAAAAGAGATTCTGCTTCGTGAAATTCATCACCGTGTCAAAAACAATATGGCCATTATCACCAGCCTGCTCAATATTCAGGATTCTGATTCGGCCAGTGTTGAAAACAAAGAAGTTTTTCACGATCTCAGAAACAGAATCGTATCCATGTCGCTTGTTCACGAGCATCTGTACATGTCGGATCATCTGGATGCGATCTTCATGCCGGACTATCTGAAATCCCTGGTCAGAAAAATAATCGATTCCTACCAGGCATCGGCCCTTTCCGTCCGGGAAACAGTCGATATCGAACCGGTTTCAATGAAGATATCCACGGCCCTGTACTGCGGCCTGATTGTAAACGAACTCGTATCCAACACCATGAAATACGCATTCCCCGGACATTCCGCAGATTCTCAAATTCAGATCAAATTAAAAAAGACGAATCAAGTGGTTGAGCTTGAAATAGCGGATAATGGAACGGGCCTGCCCCGGGAATTCGACTGGGAGAGGGCCCGGACCATGGGCCTGAAACTGGTATCCGTGCTGTCCAGGGAGCAGCTTGGGGGCGATATCCGGCTGAAACGGGGTAAGGGAACGCATTTTATTATCAAATTTAGCGTGGGAGAATAAGATGAAAATAGCGCTGACATTCAGCAGCAAGGAAGGTCTCGTCGAGGAATACCGGAATCGCCGTAAAAAACATGAGGCGGGGCCGACGGATGATTTTTTTGCCGAGGGTGATTCCATGGACACGATTCATGCGGTCATGCAGGCCCTGAGGAGCCTGGGGCATCGTGTTGTCGGGATCGAGGCGGATGAAGGGGCCATGCTGAAGCTGTCTGCGGAACGGCCGGACCTGGTGATGAACATGGCGGAAGGTCTGACCGGAGATTGCCGTGAATCCTATATTCCCATGCTGTGTGAACGCCTGGGGCTGCGGTATACAGGATCGGATCCCCTGACACTCGGCATCTGCCTGAATAAAATGCGAACCAAGGAAATTCTTGGATTCTATCATGTGCCCAATCCGCCGTTTCAGGTGTTCTATCCCAATGAGCCCGTCAATACGGATCATCTGATTTTTCCGGCCATCGTCAAACCCATCGCGGAAGGCAGCAGCAAGGGAATAGATAACCGGTCCGTGGTCACTGATCCGGCCGGAGCAAAACTGATCATTGCAGAGAAGCTGAAAACGTATGAGCAGCCGGTGATTGTCGAAACATTTTTGACCGGAAGGGAGTTTACGGTCGCACTCTGGGGCAACGGGACCGATGTGACCGTGCTTCCCATTGTCGAGATCGGCTTTCACGAACTCCCGGAGGGAGCCTGGCCCATGTACTCGTATGAGGCCAAATGGATCTGGGATGTGCCTGAAAAACCGCTGCAGATTTTTCATTGTCCTGCAGAAATCGAGTCGTCGTTGAAAGAGAACATCGAGGAACTTGCCAAACGGGCGTATTCGATTCTGGGCGTCAGGGACTGGTGCAGAATCGATGTGAGACTGGATCAAGAAAATGTCCCGAATATATTGGAACTGAATCCCCTCCCGGGCATCCTTCCCAACCCGGAAGACAATTCCTGTTTCCCGAAAGCGGCGCGTACGGCCGGCTATACGTACACCGAAATGATCGGCAATCTGATTGCCATCGCCTGCCGCAGAACCGGTATCACAGAGTTTGTGAATGCAACTCTTGATCGCTTATAACGCTTCCGGGGATGGTGTCCCCGATACGGAGCCGGATCCCGATTTGATCTCCGAGGCAGCCGTGCTGGATGAGGTTAATGCCGTGCATCAGGCTGCCCTTGACCTGGGCATGGAATCGCGGATATACCCGGTCTCCGGTTTTTACGAAACCATCGAAGAAATACGCCACGCGTCGCCTGACGTGATTTTCAATCTCTGTGAGGGATTCCGGGGATCCGCCCGGTTTGAGATGCACATGGCCGCATTATGGGAACTGATGCAAATCCCGTATACGGGGAACACGCCGGTCACACTGGGAATGACCCAGGACAAGGTGCTGACCAAACGGCTTCTGGAATCCAAAAAAATTCACACACCTGCCTATCAGGTTTTCCGGAGTGTTCCCGCAAAAACAATGCTTGAATTCCCGCTGATTGTCAAACCTTCCAGAGAGGATGCGAGTCTCGGAATCGATACCTGTGCCGTGGTGCATTCCATGACGCAGCTGCAGCAGTCTGTCGAGAAAATACTGGTCAAATACAAGCAGCCCGTTCTCGTGGAACGGTATATTGACGGACGTGAATTCAATATCAGTCTCATGGGGGATCCGCCCATCGTTATGGCTGTCTCGGAAATCGATTTCACCGCATTGCCGGCCGCACAGCCGAAGATTACGAGTTATGAGGCCAAATGGATGCCGGATCATCCGATGTATCAAAAGACACCGGTGTCATGTCCGGCCGATATTCCGGCGGATCTTCGGGAACGGCTGGCGGATGTCTCGGTCCAGGTGTATACACTGGTCGGGGGAAGGGATTACGGGCGCGTGGACACACGGGTCGATCATGAGGGCCGTATCTACGTGCTGGAATTCAATGCCAATCCCGATATATCGCCGGATGCCGGATTCAGCAAGGCAGTGAGATCGGCCGGTCTGGCCTACAGAGATTTTATCGGGGAACTGATTCGAACCGCTTCAAACAGGAAATAACATGCTTAATTTCAGAGAAATTCATCCGGAGGATCGCGAGCCGATCCGGCGGATACTGATCGAAACGAACCATTTTACAGAAAACGAGGTGGGTACCGCCCTGGAACTGATCGATGCTGTCATTGAAAAAACCGATTCGGGATACTGCATCGTGGTTGCCGAAGAAACGGAGAAAACCGTGGTCGGATACGGGTGCTGGGGTCCGGTCCCACTGACTTCGGGCACCTTCGATATTTACTGGATCGCTGTTTCACCCGATTGTCAGGGCAAAGGAGTAGGGTCACAAATTCTTTCATATATGGAGGATCAAATGAAATCTTCAGAAGGACGTCTTATCCTGATCGAAACCTCTTCCAGCGGTCTGTATCAGGATACCCGGGCTTTTTATGAAAGACGGGGCTATGGCCTGGAATCACGTATCAGGGATTTTTACAAACCGGGTGATGACCGGTGTATTTATGCAAAACGAATCGACGCTTTCGGGTAGGAGAAAAAATCATGGAATCTTGGCAATCGCAGTCGCGACGCAGTCTGACGGAAGTAAAGGATATTCCAAATCATTTCAACATGTCTGCAGATGACCTTTTCGGTGTGACACAGGTGTTCAGCATGAAAATAACGCCGTACTATCTGTCCCTGATTCAAACTGTCGGCGATCCGCTGTTCAAGCAGGTGGTTCCGGACTGCAGGGAACTCGAAAATCACGGTTTGTATGAGGACCCGCTTGCCGAGGACAGGGACTCGCCGGTTCCGAATATCGTTCACCGGTACCCGGACCGCTGTTTGTTCCTGATTTCAGCCGAATGTGCGAGTTACTGCCGGTTCTGTACACGAAAACGCAAGGTCGGCGATCCGGTTAAAATTAACCGCAATCTGATTCATGAGGGCGTCCGGTATATCCGTGAGCATAAGGAGATCCGCGACGTGATTCTGTCAGGAGGGGATCCGCTGATGCTGTCCGATCAGCGGCTCGAAAGTGTACTCAGCGAGATCCGTGCGATTCCGCATGTGGAAATTCTCAGAATCGGATCGCGGGTGCCCTGTTTTCTTCCGCACCGCATCACGCCGGAGCTGGTGGACATGCTGCGTAAATATCATCCGCTGTACATGAATGTGCATTTCAACCACCCGGATGAGGTGACACCGCTTGCCATGGAGGCTCTGGGACGTCTGGCCAATGCGGGCATCCCGCTCGGAAATCAGACGGTCCTTCTTAAAGGCGTGAATGATGATCCCATGGTGATGCGGCGGCTGATGCAGAAACTGCTCATGGCCAGGGTGAGACCCTATTACATCTATCAGGCGGATATGGTTTTCGGAACCGAACATTTCAGAACCACGGTACGTAAAGGGCTTGACATTATCCGGAAACTTCGCGGATGGACATCGGGACTGGCTGTACCCCATTATGTCATCGATGCACCCGGCGGCGGAGGCAAGATTCCGCTTCTGCCCGAATACGTTCAGAAAATCACGGATGACATGGTCGTGCTTCGGAATTATCGCGGCCAAAAATTCGTATACAAACAGACCGATGATGTGCCTCAGCAGAAACTCGTTCTGGAAGACGGATGTTATTGAAAAGCAAGAACAAAGAACAAAGATTAAGATTAAAGATAACATATTGGTATTGATGTGTACCTGGCAAGTTCTGAAGAATGGATGATGTGAACTGATTTATGTTTCGTATTCGCCGCATATATGATGATGCGCTGCCCGTCAACCGGGCCGCGATCGGTCAGGTTCAGGAAATCCTGAAGGGCCAGTTTCCGCTTCTGAGCGACAAGGAAATCCGCAAACTGCCCGATATTCTCCGCAATCCAATGAAACATGGTTTCAAGGCTGTGTTGCTTGTCACCGAGGACGGCAGGGGACGTGTCAAGGGATTCGCACTGATCTACCATGAATCCGCATTAAAATTCTGTTATCTGGATTTTATTTCCGCCTCGCTCAGAATGACCGGGCGCGGCATCGGCGGTGCGCTGTACGAGCGCGCCCGACAGGAAGCGTTTGCACTCGGTACTGTCGGACTTTTCTTTGAATGTCTTCCCGATGATCCGGCCCTGTGCGTGGATCCCGAAATCTGCCGTCAGAACCGGACGCGGCTCAGGTTCTATGAGCGTTTCGGTGCTTTTCCGATTACGGGTACCAAATATGAAACCCCTGTGCAACCCGGTGATGATAATCCGCCCCTTCTTGTCTATGATCCTGCCGGATATGCACACCCTTTGAGGAAAAGTCACGCCCGTAAAATTGTCCGGGCCATTCTGGAAAGGAAATACGGCGACCTGTGCCCCGCATCCTATATCGACATGGTCGTTCAGTCATTTCAGGATGATCCTGTCCGGGTACGCCAGCCGCGTTATTACAAGCATCAGCTTCCGATGCCGGTACGGGCCGAGATTTCCGAGGACAGTAAAATCCTGCTTGTTGTAAGCGAAGGGCATGAAGATCACCATATTCATGAACGCGGTTATGTAGAGGCGCCGGTCCGCGTTGACGCCATTCTGAAAGGCATAGAGCCGACCGGACTTTTCAGAAGGATCAGGACCGGCAAGTTTTCCGAGACCCATATTCGTGCCGTGCATAATCCGGGTTTTGTGGAATACCTGCGCCGTGTATGCAGGAACATTGAGCCGGGTCAGACAATCTATCCCTACGTGTTTCCCCTGAGAAATCAGACACGTCCGCCGGTCGATCTGCCGATTCGGGCCGGTTATTACTGTATGGACACATTTACACCCATTCACAGGGATTCTTTCAGGGCGGCCAAGAGGGCCGTGGATTGCGCCCTTACCGGTGCACGGGCGCTTCTCGAGGGCAATCCGATCGCCTATGCACTGGTCCGTCCACCGGGCCATCATGCCGAGAAGGCGGCATTTGGCGGATTCTGTTATTTCAATTCGAATGCGGTTGCCGCGCATTATCTGAGTGCCCATGGCAGGGTGGCAATCCTGGATGTCGATTATCATCATGGAAACGGCCAGGAGGATATCTTTTACGAACGGGCCGATGTGCTGACCGTGTCCATTCACGGTCATCCGAAATTCGCGTTTCCTTATTTTACGGGTTTTGCCGATTCAAGAGGATTGGGATACGGCGAAAAATACAACCTGAACTTTCCGTCGCCGGAGATTTTGGACGGACCCGGCTACAGACTCGTTCTTGAAAGGGCGTTAAAGCGTATCAGACGATTCAATCCTGCGTTTTTGATTGTTGCACTGGGTCTGGACACAAGTCAGGGCGATCCCACGGGATCCTGGTCGCTCAAGGCCCTGGATTTTGAATTGAACGGCCGGATGATCGGCATGCTGGGCCGCCCGATACTGGTGATTCAGGAAGGCGGGTACAATACGAGAAAACTGGGTTCCAATGCAAGGGCGTTTTTTTCCGGACTCTGGAAAGGAGTCTCGGGGCTGGCACATTTTGAAAAATCCAGTGAATAAATCCCTCCTGATTGCCACGGACTGGGAATATGATGCGGATTTTATCGCTCTCCTGGAACGGTCATTGAAAAATTACGGATTTCGATCCACGGTCGTGAACCAGAGCAACCTGTCCGAAGTGTATCACATGATCCGGAACGGCAGTGCTTCCTTTGCCGTGCTCATGGACCGAGCCTCGGATACGGCCCCGGAATTCCTGAAACTCCAGTCTTTGCTTCATGAGAAAGGCAGCCTGATCATCGATCCTGTCGAACAGCTGCGCTGGGTATCCGACAAGGCCACCCTGCATCTCGAGTTTCTGTCTGCGGGCATTCCAACGCCGTATACACTGATCCTGCCGCCCTATGCAGAAAACGATACGCCGGCGCTTCATGTGGACGATCTGGCAAAGCTCGGGCGCCCCTTCGTCATCAAACCGGCGAATACAACCGGCGGCGGCATCGGCGTGGTGGACGGGGCCGAATCGCTTCAGGAAATTCTGGAAGCGAGAACCGAGTTCCGCCATGACAAATATCTGATACAGGAAAAGATCATTCCCATGGTTCGCAACGGAAACCGGTACTGGTTCCGGTCGTTTTATGCAGGCGGTCAGATATTCAATACTTGGTGGAACGATGAGACCCACCGCTACACCCTGATCGACGGGACGGGGATGGACCCTTCCGAAATAGAGACCATGCAGCATCTCATGAACAAGATTGCCGAAGTGGCCCGGCTGACCTTTTTTTCAAGTGAAATCACCTGCTGTACCATGGGACGCTGGGTCGTGGTCGATTACGTCAATGAATCCTGTGATATGCGCCTGCAATCGAAGCACCGGGACGGCGTGCCGGATAACCTGGTCGAACGGATCGCCGATGCATTGGTGAGAAACATAGCAGGCCAAATTGATGCGGTCGCCGGCAACTCATGATTGATCCGGCCGGACCGCTGCACTTAAATAAAGGGGGTTTGCGATGAACCGTTTCAAAAACATCATGATCGTGCTGATTATCATCCTGTGCGTAATCATTGTTCTGCAGAACATGAAACCCGTGGAAACCCGGATCCTGTTTTTCAGTATCAGCATGCCGCGAATTGTCCTTCTTCTGTTTATGATGGCGGCGGGATTTGTGATGGGTATTATTTATTCGAAAAGAAAACAGAATGACGCGCTTTCGAAATAATTAAAAGCGGAAGAACCGTTTAAGAAAAAGATTCAGGTTTATATCGTGGAAATCATGATCCGCAGTGCGCTGTACTTTCTCGCCCTCATCAATCCGGCGAGCAAGATCTTTCTCTTGAGCACGTATCAGCCGCCGTTCCGTGCGGAAGAGCTCAGACAAATGGCCTGGCGTTCGACCGTGGTCGCTTTTTTGATTCTCGGCATTCTTGCATTCGCAGGCAATCATCTGATGGTGCACGTGTTTCAGGTCAGGCTCTATTCCCTGCGCGTGGCCGGTTCTGCGGTGCTCTTCCTCGTGGGACTCTCAGCCGTGCGCAACGGCCGTTTTTACGAGGAGTCCGCCATGAAGTCGGTATCCGACATGTCCGTCGTTCCCCTGGCCGCGCCCCTGATTGCCGGACCGGGCACGATTACGGCTGCAATCTCATTTTCTTCAATTCACGGATTCTGGATCACGCTTATCTGCCTCTCGCTTGCACTTTTCGTGAATCTTCTCTGTATGCTCGCATCCAGACGCATTGGTCTTGTGCTGGAAAAAATGAATGCCACAGGACCGCTGGTGCGGATTACCGGGCTCATTGTCATGGCTGTGGCCGTCCAGATGTTTTTTACAGGTCTGGGAGAATGGATTCACGAGATGTGAGTCCGGATTCCGCCTGCATACGAACTGAAATATCCCAATCGCATGAAACATAAGGAAACCCGGGAAATTATATGCTGCATCTACTATTATATACTGTCGGAGGTTTTTTCCTGCTGCTGGCCGGAGCCGAGATTCTCGTGCGCGGCAGTTCCGCACTGGCGCTGCGTCTCGGAATGCGGCCGCTCCTGATCGGTATGACCATTGTTGCATTCGGCACCAGCATGCCCGAGCTGCTCGTCAGCGTTCAGGCGGCACTTTCGGATCAGTCCGGTCTGTCCGTGGGGAATGTCGTCGGGTCGAACATATGCAACCTGGGATTGATTCTCGGCCTGTCCGCCATGATGCGTCCCCTGTCCGTTCAGTCGCAGACCATCCGTCTGGATGTTCCCGTCATGATCGGAAGCAGTGCCCTTCTGATATTTTTCCTGAAAAGTGATGGACTGTCACGTCCGGAGGGAGGTATACTCCTCCTGCTCATGGGCGGTTTCCTGATCTGTTCTGTCCTGACCTCACAGCGGGACCGGATCACGATTCAATCGTCGGATCTGGGGATCGGGGACATCCGGCATATGAAGACCGTCAAGATGATCTTATATATCTTAAGCGGAATCGCCGCGCTTATAGGGGGTGCTCATTGGCTGATCCTGGGCGCGATAAACCTGGCCAGACTCTGGGGCGTTTCTGAAACCGTGATCGGTCTGACTGTCGTGGCTGTCGGGACCAGCCTGCCCGAGCTCGCAACATCCGCAGTCGCCGCTTTAAAAAAAGAATCGGATATTGCGGTAGGCAATGTAATCGGTTCCAATATTTTCAATATCCTGGCGATTCTCGGAATCACGGCCGCGTTCAAACCCCTGCCGGATCCCGGCATTTCCTGGCCGAGTATCGGAAGCATGATGCTGCTTTCACTTCTCTGCCTGCCTTTTATGAAATCCGGTTATCGTTTAAGCCGAAGTGAAGGGGCCGTATTGCTGGCATTTTATGCGGCCTATATCCTGATATTGATACAGAGAGCCATGTAAAACAATTGATTGAGGAGGTAAAAAACGATTTATGAAATACTTCACTGGAATCGGGCTGCTGGTTATATTGTGTGCATCACATGCTTTATCTCAGTCATCAGCACATCGGGAGCTGCCTTTCTCGATTCCGGAAGATAATATTCGACCGCTGAGACAGCTCGAGGATCCGGAGCTTCAGAAGCAGCTGGATGCCGCATTGCGGAAAAGTTCCGTCTGGGCTTCCCTGATCCGCAAAAAGAAAATGGCTGTGGGCGTGGTCGATCTGACGGATCCCATGCGGATCAGATATGCCCGTGTGAACGGGGATGTGATGCTTTACGCTGCGAGTCTGCCCAAACTTGCCATTTTGCTGGCTTCAGAGGATGCGCTGGAGAATCACGTTCTGGAACCGTCGGAAGAGATTCTCGAGGACATGCGCATCATGATCGCACGTTCGGACAATCAGGCAGCATCACGCATGATCGACCGGGTGGGATTCAAGTATATAGAAAATGTGCTGCGGCGTCCGGATCTGGAATTGTACGACACCAAACGCGGAGGGGGCCTGTGGGTGGGCAAGGCCTATTCACGGGACGAGAAACGGTATCCGGATCCGCTCATGGGCATCAGTCACGGGGCCACCGTGACCCAGGTCTGCCGGTTTTATTACCTTCTGGCCATGGGGAAGCTGATCAACCGCGAGCGCAGCATCCAGATGCTGCAGTTTCTTTCTGATCCTGAAATTCATCATAAATTCGTGCACACGTACGATGAGCTCGCACCAGAAGCCAAGTTGTACCGGAAATCCGGCACATGGAAAAAGTGGCACTCGGATTCAGTCCTGATCTGGGGCCCCGGATGGCGCCGCTATATTCTGGTGGCCCTGGTCGAGGACAGCCGGGGTGAGACCATACTGAGGAATCTCATTCCGTCTGTCGAATCCGTGCTTCAGTCACAGTATAAGAAAATGACGGGGATACAATAATTGTTCCAGAAACTCTTTCATATACGCAAGGGAGAGGAGCTGCGCGCGTTCCTCATGCTGGCCCATATTTTTCTCGTCATCATGTCCCTCATGATCATCAAACCGGTGTCGCACGCCCAGTTTCTGTCGCAATTCGGTGCCAGGCAGCTGCCGTTTGTATTCATCCTCGTGGCGGGTTTCGCGGCAGTGGTTTCCAGAATTTACGGCGGTATCCTGAGCCGGCTCAATTTTCTTTCGCTGATATTGCAGACCATACGGATTTTCCTGCTTCTTCTGGTTCTGATCTGGGTTTTTCTGACACTGCGGATCTTTGAAAGTATTGTTCTGTATGTCTTTTTTATCGGTGTTTCGCTGTTCGCCGTGATCGCCACTTCCCAGTTCTGGATACTGGCGAATATCGTATTCAATCCCAGGGAGGCCAGGCGTCTTTTCGGCTTTATCGGTGCCGGTGCGATCGCGGGAGGCATTCTCGGGGGTTATATCACCAAATTGTCGGTACCTCTGATCGGCAGTGAAAACCTGATTCTTGCGGGTGCCTTTCTGCTGTTTTTCTGCGATCCGATTATCCGAAGGGTGTGGAAAGAGAATCAGGGCGGCCGGGATATACGAAATGCGGCCTGTCAGGCAGGCATTGCGGAAAGAACGGACATCCCCCTGAAAATGATCCGTTCCAACCGGCACCTGTTCTGTCTCGCCATGATCGTGCTTCTCAGTGTGTCCGTGGCCAAATTCGTCGATTTCGAATTCAATGCCATCGCATCCGAGCGCATTCATGACGAAGAAAAACTGGCCGCTTTTCTGGGGTTCTGGTATTCGAATCTCAACGTGATCTCGCTCCTGATTCAGCTCTTTGTCACGAGACAGGTCGTGGGTGTTTTCGGAGTGGGCACGTCCCTGATATTTCTGCCGTTCACGCTTCTGGCGGGAGCGCTTGCCGTTTTGTTCGCACCGGGTCTCTCTTCCGCGATTTTCCTGAAAATGGGCGACGGCAGTCTCAAGAATTCGGTTCAAAAATCGGGCATCGAACTGCTCAGCCTTCCCGTTCCGGCTGAAATACGCAATCCGGCCCGCTCCTATATCGATGTTTTCGGGGACAGTTTTGCGACCGGCATCAGCGGTCTCCTGCTGATGATACTCACGGTTGTGTTCAATGTCCCCGTGCGTTTCATCAGCCTGATGATCATTGTCCTCGTGGCCGTCTGGCTTTACTATGTCAGACAGGTCAAGGCGGAATATATTCATACATTCAGGCGAAAGATCGAATCCGATTCAGGCCCCGATAAAAAGCCGGATCTCGATCTGAGAAACGAATCCGTAATCGGAGGCATCATCAAAATTCTTCAGGGAGGACGGGAATTCCGTATCCTGGAGATTCTTCACATGGTCGGGGACATTCAAAACGACCGGCTGTTAACCGCCTTTCAGAAACTGCTGCACCATCCGTCCCCGGATATCAGGCTCAAGGCCCTGCAGAATCTCTATACGTATCCGGACGATCTGTCAGAGGATGTGAAATCACTGATTGACGATCCGAATCCTGAAGTCAGGACGGAAGCCCTGCATTATCTCTTCAGGCATGCCGGCGAATCCCAATCCGGGTTTCTGATTGCGTACCTTGATCATAAAAGCAGGAACATACGGACTGCCGCCCTGCTCTGCGCTGCCCGGGAAAGCCGGAACAATACTTCTTTGAGGGAAACATTCGATGTGCAGAAGCGCATTGAGCAATGCCTTCAGGAAGTAAAAAAATTCAGCCCGGATGAAGGATCAGAGCAGAAAGCCATGTGTGCACAGATGATCGGTATTTCCCGGATTCCGGAACTTTATCCGTTTCTTCATATATTTCTCAGAGACAGATCCGATGAAGTGCAAAGGAAAGCCCTTGTTGCCGCCGGACGCACCCGGGACCGTACTTTTCTTCCCGTACTCATGTCCCGGCTTATAGACAGAAAATTTCAAAGTAACGTGCTCGAGGCGCTGGCCTTTTTCGATGCGGATGTGATCGGTCTGTTTATCCGGTGGCTCACGGATGTGAAGGAGGAGAGGCGCATTCGCGTCCGTATTCCCGAAATTATTGCCAACATGGGCACGCAGCGTGCGGCCGATGTGCTTGTGGAGCATCTGGAGAACGAGGATCCTGAAATCCGGCATGAGATCATCAGGGCGCTGAACCATCTCCGAAGGCATCATCAGGAGCTCCGTTTCGATGACAAACGAATTGTCAAACGAATATATGAAGAAACCCAGCTGTATAATCAGACGCTCGCTCTGCTCTATGCACAGGTGCATCAGCAGCCGTCGGGTGCAGAGCCGGACCGGGTGCAGAGCCGGATCCATAGGGCCAGAAAAAACCTGATTGTCTCTCTCGAAAAGAAACTGGACGAATCACTGCATATCATTTTTCAGCTGCTCGGGCTCAAGTATCCCCCTGAAGATATTGACAGCGCATTTTCCGGCGTGCGCAGCAACAAACCGGATTTACGTCTCGATGCACTCGAGTTTCTGGACAATCTGCTGGACGGTCCGATCAAACGCATCGTGATCCCCATTGTGGAAACCGCGTTCATCGAGAATCTGGTTGAACGGGGTCTGGACAGGCTGGGACTGCCTGTGCCTTCGGAGATCGAATGCTTCACCACCCTGCTTGAAAACAACGATCCGGACCTGATTCAGGTGACGTTGAAGCTGATCGGAGAAATGAAGGCCGGCCAATACAGCCCCCAGGTTTGCGCATTGCTCAATCACAGAAACAGTGAAATTCAGAAGACAGCGGAACAAACGCTGCGGCATATGGGGATCATATAATGAAACGGAAAAGATATTGGTTTTCGATAGGGACGGGTCTCCTGATCGGTTCGCTCATGCTGAATGCACAGATGGCCGATGACGATATTGTCCGTTTGATACAGGCGTGCAAAGCCGATCCGCGGGGACCCTTTCAGGCAATCCGGTGGTTCTGTCCTGACGGATCCGTGCTTCCTGCCAATCAGCGCTGTCCGGAACCGGGCGGCCATCAACATGCCCTTCATAAGGTGCAGGTGGCCGAGCTGGCCGACGCACGGGGCATTTATCTGGGCCAGATTCTGACCGGTACGGCCAATGCGGATTTCTGGGATTCGGAACACGAGTACTCGCGGGCCAAACAGTATATTCTTGAGAAATACCTGGTCGAAACGGATGACGGCTGGATCCTGCACGGAGCCCGGTTTTACCGGGGCGCCTATCAGATCGAGGACGAGGAGGCGTGGGGGAGGCAGTTCTTTCTCTGGCTTCTGAAACAGGACATGCCGGTCCGGGATCAGTTTTTTCTGGTCCGGCAGCTGGCCCGGGCCGTTCCCCATGGTATACGGAACGACTATTTGAACACAATACGCACACTGTCCATGGACATTGCGGATCTGGACAGCCGCTTTATGGACATACGGATCAAAATACACGGCAAACCGGAATCAACCGATTTGGACCGTGTATCCGCATTTGCGGGGCAGTATCAGGCATCACTGGAAACGGTGGTACGGATCAAGCTGGGCCAGCTGGAGGAGTCCATGCGGGCTTATTATCAGGATATGAACCTGAATGCATTGAGGTCATATCTGGACAGGCTTCCGGAGAATGCATCGGCGACCGGCCGTTTCAGGGATCTCATGGAAGAAGATTACCATCCCGGTCCCGGGGATCTGTGCATGGCGCTTACGGACATCATGTGGTTTCTCAGACTGGATATAACCGGAAAATTTACACCGGCGCAAAAGCTGGCCATGCTCGATCTCTCTCTGGATATGGAACAGCATCTGTTCCGCAATGCATCCGCCTGGAATCCGGTTTCCCTGTATGAACTGCTGCAGAAGACGGCCGTGCTGGCCAGGGCCTCCGCTGCGTGCGGATTCCTGGAAATCTGGGAATGGGAGGCCATTTCACCTTTTGCATGCGAACCGGAAGCGCGCTCTGGCATGACACTGGCCGAATTGTCCGAATCGGCAAAGGTGTTCCGGGGCATCGTCGAATGGGGTTCAGGCATGGTGCCGGCCGTTATGGATCCGGTTATCCGGATCTTTGCATTCGAGCCGTTGTCCGGGGGAGCTGTGGACCATTGTCTGAGAAGTTCCGTTGTGCTGACGATGGGCGAAAGTGTTGCCCTGCTGTCCGATATTGTCTCTGCTCAGGCAGGTTTCAAGAACCGTGTAATGAACCTCGATGATGCCGCCGGCATATACGGACTCAATCCGGGTTATGCATCCGGACGCCTGATTGTGGTCCCGGGTCCGGCCGAAAACATCCGGTTTGCTTCAGACGCCGTTTATGCGATGGCAAGACCACCCGCCAGTCTCACACCCGTTGCCGGGTTGCTGACGGTTTCAGAGGGCAATCTGGTCTCCCATGTGCAGCTGCTGGCACGCAATCTGGGTATACCGAACGCGGTGATCAAACCGGCCCATCTCGAGGCCCTGACACCCTTCCACGGGACCGACGTGTTTTACGCAGTGTCACCGCGCGGCAGGGTGATCATGAAAAATTCGGATAAAATGAATGACGAGGAAAAAAAACTGTTTCAGACAGGGACCCGCAGCGATGAGAGGATTGTCGTTCCCGTGGACAGGCTGAGGCTGAACCAGAGCGGCCTGGTCCCGCTTCATCAGATACGGGCCTCGGATTCGGGCGTGCTGTGCGGTCCCAAGGCGGCCAATCTGGGAGAATTAAAATTTTTGTTTCCGGGCCACGTGGTGGACGGCATCGTGATTCCGTTCGGTGTTTTCAGCCGTCATTTCGATCAGTTGATACCCGGCAACAGCATCACCTACAGACAAATGCTGCATGCCATTTTCAAGACAGCCGAACGGGACAGGAAAACCGGCAAAGATGAGGCGCAGATTGAAAAGGAATTGCTGGAACGATTGAAAACGTTCAGGGACTGGATGCGGATCATGCCCCTCAGACCGGATTTGATCGAAGATCTGGCCCGGAATTTCAGGACCGTTTTTGGTCAGGAACTCGGTAAAATCCCCGTATTTATACGCAGTGACACCAATATGGAGGATCTGAAGGATTTTACCGGTGCCGGTCTCAACCTGACCCTGTTCAATGTGGCCGGCAGGGATAAAATTCTACAGGGAATCCGTGACGTATGGGCCTCGCCGTTTACTGAACGCAGCTATCGCTGGCGCCAGAAATATCTGCTCAATCCCGGGGACGTGTATCCGAGCATTCTGATCATGCCTTCGGTCAATGTGGACAAATCGGGCGTCATGATTACCTCGGGCGTTGGCACGGGCAATCCGTCGGATATCAGTGTCGCGTTCAACCGCGGGGCGGCCGGATCCGTGGAGGGGCAGATTTCAGAACAGTATGTTTTAAAGGCGGACGGAACCGATCTGCTCATTTCCCCCTCAAGGGAGGCGGAAATGACGGTTCTTCCTGTCTCCGGGGGTATTTTGAAATCCCCGGCCGGTTTCGGATCGGGCATACTGACTTCAGAGGAAAGGACCAGTTTGAGACAGATGGCGGAATTGATCGGACAGCGGCTGAGTTCCGAACCCGGCCGTCAGTCCGGGACGGTGTTCGACGTGGAACTCGGATTTGACGGCAGCCGGCTGGTTCTGTTTCAGGCCAGACCTTTCGTGGAAAACAAGAGGGCCCGCGCTTCCGCATATCTTCAGAGTCTGGATCCCCCGTTTCCCGGATCGAAAAGCGTGCGGCTCGATGCGCCGAGTGAATCATTGCTGCGATAGGAGAAAACCGATGAAAACCTGCAGGCTGTTCATGCTTTGTCTTTTGATTCCCGTGACATCCATGTCGGCCTATCCCATAGACGGATACACGCGTACAGGAATACGCCGTATTGAAAGACTGCGTTTGATCATTGCCGGGGAGCTTCAGGGCCCCCGTCCCTCAGAAGGTGCATTGAAGCACATGGATCAGATCCGTTTAAATCTGAAAGGTTCCCGGGGAGACAGCCTTCGGTTTCCGCTGATCCCCGATCCCGTACTGCAGCAATCGCTCGACGCCTTGTTTCCGGATAGGCACGAGAGTTATTCCGTAGCGGTTCTGGAACTCACTCCCGGAAAGCCGTTCAGGTATGCGGGCCGGCAGGAGAACCGGTCGTTTTCACCGGGCAGCGTGGGCAAGCTGGCCGTAGCCGCGGGCCTGTTTGAGGAACTGCGACGCCTGGTTCCGGATCCGGAAAAACGGAGGGCGCTTCTGATGAACCGGCGTATCGTCGCGGATCAGTGGATACGCTATGACGACCATGTCGTACCGGTCTTCGATCCCGAAACAAAAAATTACAAGTCCCGGAAACTGCAGGAAGGCGATGTGTTCTCCCTGTACGAATGGCTGGACCATATGCTTTCGGCAAGCGCCAATGCGGCCGCCAGCATTGTATGGAAAGAGGCGATACTCATGCGTGCCTTTGGTGAGCGGTATCCGCCCCATTATGAAGAGGAAGTGCAGTTTTTCAAAACGACCCCGAAAGGGATATTGCAGGAAATGGCCGTAGGCATCGTCAACGATCCCCTTAGACCGGCCGGCATAGGCCAGGAAGAATGGCAGCTCGGCAGTTTTTTTACGCGCCGGGGCAAGGAGATCGTTCCGGGAACCGGATCCTGGGCCTGTCCGACAGGACTTCTCAAATTTCTCACGGCCCTGGAGCGTGGGAAAATCGTGGACGACTGGTCGAGTCTCGAAATCAAGCGGCTCATGTACATGACGGCCAGACGCATCCGATATGCAGCATCGCCGAGGCTGAACAACGCCGCGGTATATTTCAAGTCCGGCAGCCTGTACAAGTGCACACCCGAACCGGATTTCGTGTGTAAAAAATATATGGGCAATGTGGAAAATGTTATGAACTCCGTGGCCATCGTCGAGCATCCGGACGGAACGGTTTATTTTACGGCCCTGATGTCCAATGTCCTGAAAAAGAATTCGGCGGTGGAACATCAGTCCCTGGCCACGTTTATCGATAAAATTATGGTCAGATAGACAGGATATTCCTGTTCACCAGAGTGTAGCTGAATAACACAGAATATGGATATCCAGCCTGTGTCAAAATGCAACATTTTGATAAACTCTGAAATTTGTGTAATGCATTAATTATAATAAAAACAATAAAATAAACCTTTCCTCCAAAATCTGGCACACCGCTTGCTTATACTGCTGTGAAACAGCAATGCAAAAGGAGGAGGACAACATGAAGGCCAATACAGTACAAACCATTTTTCTGCTCATTGCGGCCACGGCCCTGGTATTCATGATACTCGGTTTTCTGCTCGTTCCCAAAGCGAATGCAGGGACATTGCCCCCGGAAAACCGTTGTATGATGAAAGGGAGCCTGGCTACATTTTCATGGACTAACTGGGAGTCGGAATGGGATGAGGACTGGGAGGATGAGTGGGATACGGACCGGAGTGAACCGGTTTTCCGTTACAACCGTGTGGAGGGCCTGCACCTCGGCATGAAACTGAAACGGGATTATCAGAAACTTAACCATCCGCATCAGTCGTTCTTATTCGGTTCTTTCGGCTACAGTTTTGCGGCCAAAGAGTTTCAGTACCAGGCCGGACTTGAAAAAGGCGTCATGAACGATTTCAGGCTGGCTTTGGGCGGAGAGTATCACAGGCTGATCGACACCCCCGACCGGTGGATCATCGGGGACATCGAAAATTCCCTGGCCGCCGTGCTGTTAAGGGAAGATTTTCAGGATTTCTATATTCGTGAAGGCGGCAGCGTGTATATGGAACAGCATCTGACCAAACATGCCGACGTACAGCTCTCGTATCATTACGATCAGCTCGATTCCATCGAAAAGAATACAAACTGGGCCGTTTTCGGAGGTAAGAAGAAGTTCCGTCCCAATCCCAAGATGAATGCCGGTCATTTGAAAAGTGTTCAGATTTCGGTGAACATGGATACAAGAAACAGCAAAAAACATACGACCCAGGGCTGGTGGATCACGGTGGAAGGCGAGCACAGCCTGGATGACGCGGAATCGGATTTTCAGTTCGACCGCGTTCTTGCCGATATTCGCAGGTACCAGCCGCTGGGATACGGAGAGGGACTGGATTTTCGTATCCGGGCGGGTTCGGTTACCAGTCTGCCCCCTTGGCAGAGAACATTTCATCTCGGCGGTCTCAGCACGCTTCGGGGTTTCAGATACAAGGCATTTCCTTCCGGTCCCATGAACCCGGGAGGAAACCGGTTGCTGCTGGGTCAGGTGGAACTGCGGCTCGGATCCGAAACCGTGAGTCAGGCCATGGATCTGGAAATCTTCGATCTGAACCGGTTCGTTCTGTTTGCGGATGCGGGATGGGTGGGCGTCGTGGACCCGGGCATGGATCTTCTCGAAGGCTTCGATGGTCTCGGATGGAAGGATTTTAAAAGTGATGTGGGTATCGCACTCACCAACAATGACGGAAATGTGCGTTTTGAAATTGCCCGTCGTACGGATATAAGCAGGAAACCTTTTACGTTCCTTATCCGTATTAAACGTGATTTCTGATCGGGCGAGAGAGATGAAGAACGGTTCGTCTGCGTTCATGACCGGTGATGGATCCGGTATTAAATTTTGTGAGGAGGAGGCCATGAAGTTTCAATCCGCAGTTGTTATCTTTTGTTTAATAATTCTGACAGGGACCCTGTCCTTAATGGCCGGTGATGCCTGGCTCGAACACGAAACCTACGCGTTCCCGGTTTCGCCGGATCAGGTTCTTGACGTCGACCTGAATGTGGATGTCGGTGAGGTCCAGGTGGCATTGAGTGATTCCGAGAATGTCTGTCAGATCAGCATGAGCTACATAAAAGAGGATTACCGCGCCAAAGCCGATTTCAATGAAAAATCCAATGCCCTGAAGATCCGGCTGGATAAAAAGGGCTGGAATTCAAAATTCGAGAACGACGGGGATAATCATATCAGGGCGGAGGTTCTGCTTCCGGCAAATGTCGTCATGCAGTTGAAAACGCGCGTCAAAGCCGGGGAAGTTACCCTGGATATGAGCGGCCTGAGCATCCGGGAATTTCATTTAAGGGTGTGGGCAGGCGAAGTTTCCGTTCATTTTGACGAGCCCAACCCCGTGATTATGGATTACCTGGATATCAGCGCGAGTATCGGTTCCCTGACAACGAGTCAACTGGGAAATGCACGTTTTAAAAGGGCTCGTATCAATGGCGGCATCGGTGAAATCAATGTGGATCTGACCGGTGAGGTGCTCGATAAAGCCAAGGCCAAGGTGGATCTGGATATCGGAGAAGCCCAGGTCATTCTGCCCGAAGATTGCGGGATTCGTCTTGCAGTGGGCGGCATGTTCGGATTCATGTCCAGTAAAAACATTGACAACAGGCTTGAAAAACACGGCCGGTATTATTACTCTGAAGATTTTGACGAAAACGAGACGTCTTTTTCAGTCCTGGTCACTCCCGGACTGGGTGAGTTGAATATCGAATGTGAATAGTCATCCCGGAATTCCGGATCCGGACGCCGATACGGCCTGATCATGCGAGCGGTCGGCCCATCCGGACATAACCAGGCCGGATCCTGGACTGATGAATACAAATTCTGCTTTTTTGCCCCTCATGTGGAAGGAGGTCGAGGTTCAGTGTCAGCCATAGAGGGGCAAATTTTTTTAATTTTGAACTTTCACTTGATTCATTGAAAAAAAAAGTGCAATTTATCTGAACCTGACCAAAAGCGTTCGGGTATATTCAGGTGCCGGACAACATCCGGACTATTTGAGGAGGCAGGAATCATGGAAAACAGAAGTCAGTTATTTTGGGGATCCGCCCTGATCGTTCTCGGCGTCCTGTTTCTTTTCGGCAATCTCACCGATATCAGCATGGACAGACTGTGGCCCGCATTTCCGATGCTGGTCGGTCTTTCATTCTGGGCGGCCTATTTACAGAAACGCGGGGAGGCCGGGATTCTCATGCCGGGAACCATACTGGTCGTGATAAGCCTGCTGTTTTTCTTCTGTGCAAATGCCGGATGGGACCATATGGCCAGATTATGGCCGGTTTTCGTTCTGGCGCCTGCGGCCGGTTTTGTGGCCATGTATTTCGGCGGAAACCGGGACAAGAATCTGCTGTTTCCCGCAGGGATACTGGGATTGATCGGTTCCATATTTCTGGCGGTCGGTTTCGGTCTGTCCAATTACTGGCCCCTGCTCATGATTCTGGCCGGCGTACTGTTAATTCTCACCGAGCTGTTATCGGGTAAAAACAATATTCAGAAAAATGGCTGATCCTTCATTCTTTGCGGTTGTTATGGAATGAGGGTCGAATCGGACAATGATGGACACGGAATATCCGGAGAATATGCCGGCACGGTTTGAAGTGAAACAGGAATGGTCCCAAGAGACCATCAAGGATCTGCTGGACTGCCGGCCCGGGTTACCGGCGTTTCAGGATGATTATACCTATGCCTGTTACTGCAGTTTTTATTTATTTGCCCGCCATTTCTGTCAGGGAATGAATGTACTGGATGCAGCCTGCGGATACGGTTACGGTTCCAGACTGCTCGCGAAAACCGCCTCCAGCGTGACCGGCGTGGATTTATCCGGGGAAGCGATTGCCTTTGCCGGGCAGCATTACGGAGAAGAGGGGAGGCATTTTGAGTGCATGGATGTGACCCGGCTCCGTTTCGATGAAAACAGGTTCGATGCCATCGTATCCATCGAAACTTTCGAACATTTGCCTCCCGAAAGGACGAACCATTTTATTCAATCGCTGCAGAAGGTGCTCAAACCCGGAGGACGCCTCATCCTCTCCACGCCCGTGAAATCGGTTTACGATCAGATAGCACGGACTCCAGATCATATCAATGAAATGGATCCGGGACCTTTTGTACGGCTTTTTCAGGATCGTTTCGACGATCCGGTTTTCTATATCTCACAAAAGGATGCCCTGAAAAAAAGGCGGCTGGCGATGACACTTTCCGATGGGGACCGGTTCAATTTACGCAGGATGATTCCCAAGGGTCTGCGGAAACGGCTCAAACGAGGGATGGGCGGCGGGTGGAAAAATGATTTTCCCGGATTGCTGGCATACTGGCGGGTCGATTATGCAGAAAATATCACCGAGATGGAATCCGCTATTTTTCAAATCGTTGCAGCTTCGAACAGAAAATAACAAAATACAGTTCCGCGCTTAACGGCAGAGAATCATCTTCCCCGTTCTGGATTCATGCGTTGTGTTAACTTTAATAATGTAAACACCGCTTTCCGCGGGCACATGATTTTCGCCGCATCCGTCCCAGCTGACATCGTGCTCACCTGCCCCGAGCGTTTGCAGGTCAATTCTCCTCATTACAGTGCCGCGCATGTTGATAATGTGTACACGCACATGCTCATCCGAGGGCAGAAGGAACCGTATGCGGGTTTTCTGGTTGAACGGATTGGGATAATTCGGGAACAGATGCAATGCCGACGGAAGAAGCCGCATCATGAGGGAAACCGGTTCCGAGTAGATCATTTGACCGTTTTTCAGCAGGATCCCGATTTTATAGGTATATCTTTTTCCATCCATTACGGAAGTGTCGGTATAGGACAGGGCCGTTTCAATGCTTCCGGACGCGACAGGTATTCCGGAACCATGCAATTCTGAGAATTCCTGTTGTTCGCACGACCTCCAGACCGACAGACTCAGCATGTCGGCGGAAGGGGATATGTTCCAGCCGATGCGTATGCCGGATCCGCATATTTCGGCCTGTAAATCCCAGACCATGACGGCCAGGGCATTCATATCGGCTGCATCCGTGATGATCCAGTCACCGGCCAGTTCTTCAAAAGGTGCCTGTATCCAGTTATCGACCGTATCCCGTTGCGTGAACAGGGGGCCCTGCCAGCGGTTTTCCCGGGCATTGAAACGCCACAGCCTCAGCGTATGCTCGTCAAAACCGGCACAGTCGTCATCGGAATAACTCAGTATCAGTGACCCGCTGCCCTCAAGATCGGAACCGCAGCCGATCTTGTACCAATGGGCGAGAGAATAATAGGCCAGGGGATGCCTGGATTTCTGATGCACCTGCATTGAGACCGTCAGTGTGTCCGTGAACCGGGAATCGAGCAGCTTGGCACGCACATTACCGGCGAAAAGCACAGAGGCACCGGGAAGGATTTCCCTTTCAATGGAGGTTCCCCTGAATTCAAATGCGCCGATATCGAGAAACCAGCCGCTCTGATATTCAGTAAGTGCATGGACCGGATCCATCCCCGCATCGATACAGGGGGAACGCATCAGCGGAACCAGCGTCGCCGGATCCAGCAGCGGATCCGCGTCGGTCTCGAAACGTGAATCGACCAGATCACTGGTTTTCCGGACATAGGAGTAATAGCCGTTGTGCGTCACCGTGCAGGGAACAGCCGAATAGATACAGACACCGTCCGAACCGGCCGTATCCCCTTGCGAAACGAACAGATTATTGCGTATCGATGTGTCGGGAAGAACCGTATTTAAAAACAAACCGCTCCCATGTCCTTCACCATGATCGGTCTTGTCCTCGCCGTTGCCGATCAGCGTGTTGTTTCGTATGACGGACCGGTGGGATTGTCCGGCAATATAACAGGCGCCTCCCAATCCATAGGCATCCGGCGCAGAGGATCCCAGGTTTCCCTTGATAATATTGTTACGGATGTTCAGGTGAAACAAGCCGTCGCCTGTACATGCCAAAGCACCCCCGCGTCCGTGCCCGTTCTTGTTGGCCGTGTTGTTCTCAAAAAGGTTCCCGGAACAGATGACCTGAACAGGTTCTGCGGTCTGATTTTCAAAACAGACAGCGCCTCCCAAACCGGATTCCATCACAGACTTGCAGCCCCGGTTATTGATAAACCGGTTTTCCGTACACGCAGCCTTGCTGCCTTCTCCGTAATATATGCCGCCTCCGAAGCCCATGTCTGTCCCGGAACCCGTATTCTGATCGAATACATTGTCCGACATCACAACGGCGAATTCAGTCTGACTGCAGCAGATTCCGCCGCCGCGTCCGGTGTAATACAGGGAAGCCGTGTTCCTGTTGAACGTATTCTGCAGAATTTCGGGTGAAGCGCCGTTGAAGATACCGATACCGCCTCCGTCTCCGTCGGCTGCGACGGATCCGGTGTTGTCCGATAATGTATTCAACCGGATCTGCGGTGTTGTTCCCCTGTCACGGCAGCAGATGCCGCCGGCGGCACCCCTGCGGTTCGCGGCATGCGAGGCAATATTGCCCTCGATGTCGTTCATGGAAACCGTACCGCCGGCTCCGGACAGGAGGGCAATACCGCCTCCCCAGCCCTCAGCCTCCATGGAGGCCGTATTCCAGCGTAATGAATTGTTAAAAATCTCCGCGGCCGTACTGTCTCCGGTGCAGCAGATACCGCCGCCCAGACCCGGAAGAACGGGCGAAGCGGCCGAGGCGATATTGCTGTCGATTGTGCAGCTTTCAATCGAGGGTGCGGCGCTGCCGGTGACTGCAATGGCGCCGCCGTAACCGTCGGTCCGTTGGGATGCCGTGTTCTTAAGGAAGATATTGATCGAAACGGACGGCGATGTGCCCTGGCCGTGGCAGATGAGCCCGCCGCCCTCTCCGGCTCCGGACTGGGCCGATGTGGCTGTGTTGAGTCGAATCTGATTGCGATGCAGACTGCCAGCGGTGCCTCCGGTAAACGCAACGCCTCCGCCGTATCCTCTGCAGTTTTGGGCCGCCTGATTCGATGTGATCAGGCAGAACTGAACCGTGACGGCCGTGCTGTCTCCATTGATGCAGATGCCGCCGCCCCATCCGGAACGGCTGCCGCCGGCCAATGTGGCCAAATTGCTGTCGACTACGCAATTCTGAACCGTGGCCATGATTCCGCCTGTCAGGAAAAGTCCGCCTCCCCATCCGTCGGTGTTCAATGCCGCCTGATTCCCCCTGATCGTATTGCCGAAGAGAAAGGGTCTGCCCCATAGTCCGCTGCAGTAAACGCCTCCGCCCCCGCCCGGAACCGTTTCGGACAGCGTACCCCGGTTATTCAGCACACGATTGTTCGTGAACTGGGCAGAGGCGCCGTCTATAATGGCTGCTCCGCCTCCGTAACCTTCCGTCCATTGTGATGCCGTATTGTTTTGAATGACACAATACTGAATCACTGCAGCCGAACTGTCGCCTGTACAGCATATGCCGCCTCCGTATCCGGCGTATCCTGCGGGATTCCGGTTTGCCATATTGCTTTCGAAACGGCAGTTGCGGACGGTCGGGCTGGCCTTTCCCGAAATACACAGTCCCCCGCCGAAACCCGGATGATCGGGCTCTCCGGATGCATCTCCATGCCTGAATGTAAATCCGCGGACTTCCGTATTCAGTGCATGGATGGCCAGTGAATCATGGCGCTGGATGATCAGAAGCGGGCGGCATTGTTCGCCTGCATCCATGATGCACAGCGATGAATCGGATACGGCTGCCTCGTAATCCATATCCTGATTGTACCGGGCGGACCTGATTTTTAACGGTTTGTCCAGCACCAGTCCCGTTTCGAGAACATAGATGCTGGCCGATGCAGGCGAATAGCCGACCAGAATGGTATCTGCGGGGGATGCCTGACCAATGACTTGCTCCAGGGATGGAACGGCCTGATCCCATGAGCGGCCGGAGCCGCCTTGGCCCGTATAGAAAACGAACCAGGTGGCCGGGTGCAGCCGGGCCGTGATCAGCATGCTCAGTATCAGACAGGTCCTTATCCAACAGTGGTATATGGTTCGGGTCATCTTTTGGTTTTTCCGGTTACTTTGTTGTAGTAATATGACATCTTTTGCCTAAAAGTCAAGGGGATTTTAGCGGTTGACTTTTAAGCGAATTTTATGTATAATAAGCTCTTGGTAAATTTGGTTTAAAATGGGGAAAATGTGTCCGGACGGCAAAGAGACTGGTTGATCGGAAGCAGTATCGTTATCGTCATGTTTATTCTTATTTTATTAATGGCGAATAAACAATCCGGCGATGATCAGTTCGATGGAGTCGGTTTTTCGATTTCCGGTGATAAAATTGCTGTGATTGAATTGGCCGGACCGATTTACAGCTCGGGCAATATTGTCCGTCAGTTCAAGAAATATGGCGGTCATAAGGGAGTGAAAGCCATCCTTTTCAGAATCGACAGTCCGGGCGGCGGAATTTCTCCTTCACAGGAAATATACGAGGCAGTGAAACGCGTCCGGGAATCCGGAAAACCCGTGATTGCTTCCATGGGTGCCGTCGCTGCGTCGGGCGGATATTATGTGGCCCTGGGTGCCGATACAATTATGGCCAATCCGGGTTCCACGACAGGCAGTATCGGCGTCATACTCGAAATTACCAATCTGAAAGACCTTTTCGGTAAAATCGGTGTCAAATTCGATGTGGTGAAAAGCGGAAAATTCAAAGACACCGGATCGCCGCATCGTGATTTGACCGAGGCGGACCGACGGTATTTGCAGGGATATGTCGATGATGCATATGAGCAGTTTCTGGAAGTCGTTGTAACGGAACGGAACATGAGAAAATGGAAGGTGAAACAACTCGCGGACGGACGGGTTTTCACCGGCCGCCAGGCGAAAGAACTGGGATTGATCGATGAGCTGGGTGATTTCGAAGATGCGGTGAAGCTGGCTGTACAGATGGCGGGAATCGAAGGTGAACCCGTTCTAGTTCGGGAATCCCAGAGGCGGCGCTCCATGTTTGATCTGCTCTTTGAAGAATTCAGCCGTGTCATGTACGGCATGACGGGCTCACGGCTCCAGTACAGGATTTTCTGAAGGCGGGGGACGGGATGACAAAAGCGGAAATCGTGGATATCATCTCCGGCGGTACCGGATTGACCAAGATTGAAACAGCTGCAGTGGTTGACGGATTTCTGGCAACAGTCGCTCATGCGCTGAGAAAAGGAGATCATGTCGAGTTGCGGGGATTTGGTACATTCTGTCTTCGTGAACGGAAGGAAAAACATGTGGCCAATCCGCGGACAGGAAAGATGATGCACATACCCCATCGCCTGGTACCGGATTTCAAACCATCTCCTCATTTGAAGGAGGATGTGGTTCGGGAGATGACGGAAGCCGGTAAATTTCATTCGGAATCGGCAACCGGACGGATGGAAGAAACGGGCGGTGAAGAGGATCCGGGGCCTCAAACGTCAGATCCTGTCGTGGACGACTGGGAAGATTTGTTTGAACCGTAAACTGAATCAAATTATTCCAGATAATATAAAGATGACAGAAAGGAGGGGATTCATTTGCCCTGCGGGAAAAAAAGAAAACGGCACAAGATAGCCACACACAAACGAAAAAAACGTTTGAGAAAAAATCGTCATAAGAAAAAGCTGAAATGAGTTCACTTTTTGATGCAGCAGATTTTTCTGACAAACCCTCCGAAAGGAGGGTTTATAGTGTATCGGAGCTGACACGGGAAATCCGTCTGACACTTGAAAATCATTTTCCACCACTTTGGATCGAAGGTGAAATTTCCAATTTCAAACCGCACAGCTCAGGCCATTATTATTTTTCTTTAAAGGATGCCGAAGCCCAGCTGAATTGCGTGATGTGGCGCGGTGCGAACCGGAAACTCGTATTCCGTCCGGAAGACGGGATGAAGGTCGAGGCCATGGGTCACATTACAGTCTATGAGCGTCAGGGACGGGTTCAACTGGATGTGCAGATCATGCAGCCGGTGGGTGTCGGTGATTTGCAGCATGCTTTTGAAATGCTGAAACAAAAGCTCTACGCAGAAGGGCTTTTTGATGCAATACATAAAAAACCGCTTCCTGAATTTCCTCGGACCATCGGCGTGGTTACTTCCGAAACCGGTGCTGCAATTCAGGATATCATCAGTGTAATCCGCCGGCGGTTTCCGGGTCTGAGAATCCTGTTGCGGCCGGCACGGGTACAGGGCGAGGGTGCAGCCGAGGATATTGCCCGGGGCATTGAAGACCTCAATGCACATGGTGAAGCGGATGTCATCATTGTGGGGCGAGGCGGCGGATCACTCGAGGATCTGTGGGCCTTTAACGAAGAGCGCGTGGCAAAGGCCATTTTCAATTCTGTCATTCCGGTTGTTTCGGCAGTCGGTCATGAGATTGATTTTTCGATCAGTGATTTTGTGGCTGATATGCGTGCTCCGACACCTTCTGCAGCTGCGGAACTCATTGTCAGGGACCGCGAAGAATTGCGGCAATCGGTTCTGGTTCTGGCCGGCCGTTTCGGAAAGGCAATCGGCAATCAGACCGAAATGCGCAGGGAGCGTTTGAACGCGCTCACACGCAGATATGCATTCAGGCAGCCTTCCGTACTTGTCCGTGAATACAGACAGCGGCTGGATGATCTGAGACGAATCATCGAAGAACAGCAGAAAACCCGTATCAGGGAAATGAAGCTGATTACGTCGAAACAGTCGGGCCGGCTCGCTGCACTGAATCCTGAATCCGTCTTAAAACGCGGATACAGCATCACCACGCGCACGGGTGACAAAACCGTTGTGACGAGGGCGGCCGATGTGGAACTGGAAGAAAATCTCACTGTCCGGCTGGCTGAAGGGGCATTACAGGCGACAGTGAAATATCGTGAGGTGACATAGATGGCACCGGTAAAACCAAAGGACAGTATTCCCTCATATGAAGCGGCTTTTGAACGGCTTGAGCAGATTGCCGATCTTCTTGAAAGAGGGGATCTGGCGCTCGAGGCGTCTATGGATGCTTTCGAGGAAGGTATGAAACTCGTCGATATATGCATGAAACAGATTGAAGCTGCTGATTTGCGGCTGAATCGGCTCATCAAGGATTCCGAAGGACGCTTCCAGACGGATTCAATCGAATAAGGGCCGGACTGATTTTTTTTCTGCTGATTTAACGGCGCATCATGACGCTATTTCATCGTTATGAGACGGTCAATGGTTAGAAGGATTTTTTTTATATGACGCATATACTGGATCACTTAAAAGTGCCACGGGATCTTCAAAATCTGTCCGTGGATCAGTTGAACAGCCTGGCCGAAGAAATCCGGTCGTTTCTGATTGAAAATGTATCGAAGACCGGCGGGCATCTGGCTCCAAACCTTGGTGCCGTGGAATTGACACTGGCACTGCATTACTGTTTCGAAGCACCCCGGGATAAAATTGTATGGGACGTCGGGCATCAGGCCTATGTTCATAAAATACTGACCGGACGTAAAACCCGCTTTCATACCCTGAGGCAGTTCGGCGGCATCAGCGGATTTCCGAAAATCAGTGAAAGTGAGTATGACGCCTTCGGCGTCGGTCATTCTTCCACATCCATTTCAGCCGCATTCGGCATGGCCGTGGCCAGGGATTTGAATGAAGAGGCGTTCAAGGTGCTGGCCGTGATCGGCGACGGGGCCATGACAGGCGGCATTGCGCTGGAAGGCCTGAACAATGCGGGCGGATCGGGCCGGGATTTCATTGTGATACTGAACGATAACCGCATGTCCATTTCCCCAAATGTCGGGGCGATGTCCAAGGCCCTGACACAGGTGATTACCACATCGCTTTACAACCGTATCAAGGAAGACATCTGGGATCTGACCGGAAAACTGCCGAGGGGCAGCAGCGCGATTCGCAGGACCGTGCATCGCATCGAGGAGACATTAAAAGGCATGGTTGTACCGGGCCAGTTGTTCGAGCGTATGGGTTTTCGTTATTTCGGACCGGTGGACGGGCACAATATCGAACGGATGATCCGGATTTTCAATGAGATCAAACGGCTGCACGGTCCCATTCTGGTGCATCTGCATACGGTTAAGGGCAAGGGTTACAAATTTGCAGAGGAAGATGCCACCCGGTTCCATGGATTGGGTTCCTTCTGTCCGGAAACAGGACATTCCGCAGCCAAAAAGGCACCATCATACACGGAGATTTTCGGCAAGTCCCTGGTCGAACTGGCTGAAAAGGACGAGAAGATCGTGGGAGTCACCGCTGCCATGGCGGATGGCACGGGTCTCGTGCATCTGCAGAAACGGTTTCCACACCGGTTTTTTGATGTCGGAATTGCAGAACAGCATGCAGTGACATTTGCCGCCGGTATGCTGCTTGAGGGACTGAAACCCGTCGTCGCGATTTATTCCACGTTTTTGCAGCGCGCCTTCGATCAGCTGATTCACGATGTGGCCCTGCAGAAGCTGCCCATCGTTTTTGTTCTGGACAGGGGCGGTCTGGTCGGAGAAGACGGTCCCACCCATCATGGCAGTTTTGATTTGAGTTATCTCAGGCTGATCCCCAATTTTATGATTATGGCGCCGAGTGATGAAAACGAACTCCGGGATATGCTGTATACGGCGCTTGAATACAGGGAAGGTCCGGTGGCCATCCGTTATCCCCGTGGAGAGAGCATGGGATTGCCCATGAAAACGGGTTTTGAAGTGATCCCGGTCGGAAAAAGCCAACTGATGCGTCCGGGAAAACATGTGGCCATTCTGGCGATCGGGGACCGGGTGCATCCCGCCATGGACGTGGCATCCGCCCTTGAAAAACGGAAAGTATCGGCGGAGGTGATCAACATGCGGTTCGTTAAACCGCTTGACCGGGTCATGCTCGAAAATGTAACCCGTCGGTTCAATCATATTGTCACGATCGAGAACAACGCCCTGATCGGCGGCATGGGAAGCGCGGTGGCCGAATGGATGAGTGAAATGAATATCCGCAATACGTCGCTTTACCGTTTCGGGCTTCAGGATGCATTCGTACCTCACGGGAAGCTGTGCGAGCTTTTCGATCATGTGGGACTGGGTGTCGACAGTCTGGCAGACGAGATTTTTAAACGATTGAAGTAAAAATCGTTCGAAATAATAATTGTTGTAAACATGAAATAGCATCGTTTTTACGCAATTTTCTGCGTTACCTCCATGCAATATTTATTTCAAAATCTTCATTTGCATTTCACGCAGCAAATGATTATGATACCGTTGACCAATAGGGGAATGTTCTTTGGAATTCGGTGTCAGGGAAGACGAGTCCATGTCATGTTTGTCATCTCAATCTGTAAAAAAACAGCAGCACTCGATACTCTATCCTGGTTCATCCCGTAGCCCTGTTTTCCCGGAAACCTTTCCGCGGCTACAGTCCTGGCGTATTACAGAAATGATCACGCTTTAATTTCCCTCATTTTTACATCACTGAATTATTGCACCTTCATGGATTCATGAAACACAGCTTGCGCTATCCCTAAATCCCTGCACCGTACAGAAAAAAAAGGAGGAAGACCCAAAAACATTCGGGATGTGGTGAGCGGGAGGATCCGTCAACGAAAATCAGCGGCAAACGCTGCTATAAATGAGGGATAGCACGATGAAAACACGAATTATATTCAGGGAAGACGGCATCATTGGCGCCATCTTCATTTTGCTCATGGTCACGCTGGGCACACTGGCGCTGTCAGCGTATCTGACCATGCAGAACGAGGTTCAGAATACGGTCAATCATACGGCCCATTTGCAGGTTGAATATTCCGCCAATGCAGCGGCGTATTACGGTATCAAGGCATTGCGTGAAGGGCTTATCGGCAACGGCGAGACCGAGATCGTGAATGTCGCGGGCGTGGACGTGGAACTGTATGCCGAGAAAACCGTGAATGCGGATAATGATTCAATCTGGCTTCTCAATGTCTATTCCGCCAATCCAAAGGAGATCGCCAGCGAGATTGAGATCGAGCTTGCCATTCCCAGGGGGCTGGAAAATTACGCAATCTCGTCCGAGAAAGATGTACAGGACAATATTGTCGCCGATGACGAGGGCGGGACAGATGACACGGATAATCTGATCCAGGAAAATATCGACCTGCCGGATATCGATGTGCAGGGGCTCATTGACATGTCCGTCCTGCAGCTGGGATCGGGTGTGGTATCCTCTTTCCCCACAGGTGCAGGTACGGGCGGCTCGGGAAGTGGGCATGGAAGCGGCAGCGGCAGCGGATCAGGAACAATCACGTACGGGGATTCCATCGACTCGCTCGACCCCTTCTATTACTGGCTGGACGGCGAGCACCTGCCGCATATCATCTACATCGACGGCGACGCCACATTTAAAAATACGGTGTATCACGGCATCTATGTGGTGACCGGTGATGTGACCATTCAATGCGGGCAGGAGGAACTCTGGGGCGTGGTCCTGCAGCTCGATCCGGACGGTGAAGTCAACATGAAAGGCACGCACGGCGGCCGGTATCATTTCAGCGGCGGCCTTGTCGCTTATGGCGAGGTGACCGGCAATGGAAATCCGGAAGTTCAGCACGTGTACGAATACATGAAAATCTTCACGGATTATGCGAATCAGAATATTGAAAATCTTCCGGTTACATGCTGGAGATATATGTAATATTAACAGGATGTGATGATCACCCATCTGTTTTCCGGACGTGTATTCGTCGGGGGTGACGTGTTCCCTCATATATCAATGCCGTTTCATGTTTTGCATGAAACGGCTTTTTTTTAAAAAATTGCTTGAATTTGACTGCCCGTATATGTAATATTTATCTTCAGATCCTCCACTATTCCGGATACAATATGAAACTTGGATTGTATGCCAATACGCAAAAACCCCATGTCAGGGAAATTGTCCGTCAGCTTAATCTGTGGAAGCAGGATAAAGACATCACTTTCTCGGCCCTTCAGCCCTTCATCGATTTTCTGCAATCCGGAACAGGTTTTAGTCCGGACCTGGAATCAGGGCCTGATCCATATCCCGGGCCAAACTGGATCCGGGCCCAGGCAGAGCATGATTTCAGACATCAGAACGATATGGTTTTAGTGCTGGGCGGTGACGGAACCATGCTTGCTGCAGCCCGTTTTATGGAATCATCCCGGACACCGCTTCTGGGCGTGAACCTCGGCAGCCTTGGATTTCTTGCAGAAGTCACCATGGCGACGCTGACACGGCGGATGGATGAAGTTGTGAAAGGTGCATTTGAAGTACAGAAGCGCATGGTACTTCTTGCCACATGTCAATCCTCCGGAAAGGAACACCGTTTCAATGCGCTCAATGATGTGGTGATTCACAGAGGGGGCACATCACGTATACTTAAAATAGATGTCCAGGTCAACCGGCAGTATTTCAATATATATCACGCGGATGGTCTGATCGTGGCGACTCCGACCGGTTCCACGGCCTATTCACTGTCGGCGAACGGCCCCATTCTCATGCCGGAGATGGATGCCATGATTCTGAATCCGATCTGTCCGCATACGCTGACCGTCCGCCCCGCCGTGATCCCAGGTGATGATGAGGTGACGATCAGGATACTTCCGACGGATAATCCGGCCTCTCTGACCGTTGATGGTCAGGTGAACATCGCCCTGGATGCGCAGACCGAAATAACGGTGCGCAAGGCGGATCATGTGCTGCACAGTGTGACATTTCCGGATTCCGGATTCTTTGACCTGCTTCGCAGGAAACTGCACTGGGGAGACCTGGAGAGAAAATAAAGAATAAAGAACAAAGAATAAAGATATGCCATCACCGATGTGATAATCAGTTTACCGACCGGTTCTAAAATTAAAAAAATCCCCTTGACAAATAAAAAATTTTTTATATATTTTATTTCGTTCGAAATTAGCAGTCTGGATGATAGACTGCTAATAAAAAAGTGTCTTAATAATTTAAAACTATAAACATAAGGAGATGCATTCATGAAGCTGAAACCTTTGGAAGATCGGGTCGTTATCAAGCCTGCACAGCCTGACGAGAAGGTTCAGGGTGGTATTATCATTCCTGATACGGCCAAGGAAAAACCGCAGCGCGGTGAAGTGGTTGCGATCGGCCCCGGCAAAGTATCCGACAGCGGTCAGCCTGTCAAAATGACGGTGAAGGTGGGAGATACCGTTCTGTACGGCAAATATTCCGGTACCGAAGTGACAGTGAACAATGAAGATTATCTGATCGTCCGGGAAAGTGATATTCTGGCCATTGTTTAATTATCGATTATGTTAGATTGAATTACGTGTGATATTGTATCACGCGTGATATTGTATCACGTCTGCATTTGAATAACGGAGGACAAAATTTATGGCTAAAATTATAGAGTACAGTTCGGAAGCCCGCCAGGCACTGAAAAAAGGTGTTGATCAGCTGGCAGGGGCTGTGAAAGTAACCCTGGGGCCCAAAGGCCGTAACGTGGTTATCGAAAAGAAATTCGGTTCGCAGACCATTACCAAGGACGGTGTGACTGTCGCGAAGGAAGTGGAGCTCGAGGATCCGTTTGAAAACATGGGTGCTCAGATGGTGAAGGAAGTGGCATCCAAGACCAGTGATGTAGCCGGGGACGGCACCACCACGGCCACGGTACTTGCCCAGGTGATTTTCGGTGAAGGCATGAGAAACGTGACCGCAGGCGCCAATCCCATGGATCTGAAGCGCGGCATCGAGGATGCAGTGAAGGTCGTGGTCGGTGAACTGCAGAAGATGAGTAAAACAGTGACGGACCGCAAGGAAATCGCGCAGGTAGCAACCATTTCTGCGAACAACGACGATACCATCGGCAACCTGATTGCGGAAGCCATGGAAAAAGTGGGCAAGGACGGCGTGATTACCGTTGAAGAAGCCAAAACCACGGAAACCACCATGGATGTCGTGGAAGGCATGCAGTTCGACCGCGGATATCTGTCTCCTTACTTCGTGACCGATCCGGAGAACATGGAAGCATCCGAAGACAATCCTTATATCCTGATTTATGACAAGAAAATCAGCGCCATGAAGGACCTGCTTCCCATCCTTGAGAAAGTCGCCCAGTTGGGCAAACCCCTTCTGATCATTGCCGAGGATGTCGAGGGCGAAGCCCTGGCCACCCTGGTCGTGAACAAACTGAAGGGCACCCTGAAAGTCGCGGCCGTCAAGGCTCCCGGCTTCGGTGACAGGCGCAAGGCCATGCTCGAGGATATCGCGATTCTCACAGGCGGCCGCGTGATCGCAGAGGAAGCCGGTTTCAAACTGGAAAATGCCACCATTGATGACCTGGGTCAGGCCAAACGTGTCCGGATCGACAAGGATAACACGACCATCGTCGAAGGCGCCGGCGAATCCAAGGACATTCAGGGTCGCATTGCCCAGATTAAAAAACAGATCGAAGGCACCACATCAGACTATGACCGGGAAAAACTGCAGGAACGTCTGGCCAAGCTGGCCGGCGGTGTGGCTGTGCTGAACGTGGGCGCGGCCACCGAAATCGAACTCAAGGAAAAGAAGGCCCGCGTGGAAGATGCGCTGCATGCCACGCGTGCTGCGGTCGAGGAAGGTATCGTTCCCGGCGGCGGAGTGGCCCTGTTGCGCTCCATTCCGGCACTTGACAAGATCAAGGTTGCGGGCGACCGCAAAGTTGGCGTGGATATCATCAGGCGGGCTCTGGAAGAACCGATCCGGCAGATCGTGAACAATGCGGGACAGGAAGGCTCCATCGTGGTGCAGAAACTGAAAGACGGCACCGGCGCCTTCGGATTCAACGCACAGACCGAAGAGTACTGTGACCTGATCGAAGCCGGTGTGATCGATCCCACCAAAGTGGTTCGTATCGCACTGGAAAATTCATCCAGCGTCTCCTCGCTGCTTCTGACCACCGAAGCACTGATCGCGGAAAAACCTCAGGAAAAACCCGATATGCCCCCCATGCCTCCGGGCGGCGGAATGGGCGGAATGTACT
>JAFGGN010000139.1 GCA_016930535.1 bacterium | reverse complement strand
GATTTGCGCTTTTTGCAAATCCAAACTGATTCGTGCTTTACCGAATCAGTCATGATTTGCGCTTTTTGCAAATCCAAACTGATTCGTACTTTACCGAATCAGTCATGATGAGAGGCAAGATCGAAACATAAGCATCAACCGGAACACACCTCAGCCGGAGATTCTCTGACTGACAATCTCTCCGCCGCAGAATTCCAGTATTCTCTTTACAGACAACTGCAGGTGCTGTTCGAGTGCATCCTGCGGATAGGATGCCGGCGCGAACAGCACGAACAGGGCATGTGCGGTGGTTTCACCCACGGCCGTACGCACGGAATCCGTAAGCGGTGATCCGAAGGCTCCCGCTTCATCGGCCAGACAGTATCTGCCCCCGAGATTCAGCATACTGCCGTTCAGCGCTTCGTAACGATCTTCCGGCCGGCCGATATGCACCTGCACCGGCCCCCGGATCCGGTCCGCATCATATACACAAACCGGCAATAAAAAATCAAGGGAGCACCAGTTGCCGACATCCACCAGCGTATTGACGGAAAAGAGGGATTTGCCGGCTATTGCACGCCGCAGGAGGGATTCGGAGGAAGGCCTGCGTTTTGTCGGATCGATACCGGTTTGACGGAACAGGTGCCTGGCATGGGCGGTACCCGCGATATCGCCGGGATGCAGTCCGGCATAACGCTGCCGCACAGATTCGGCAAATGCTTCAAGAGCCTGTGCGGCTGTCGAGGGTGATTCGATGGTCAGACCTGAAAACTCGGCGATTCCGAGCCGTATCGACAAAGAGGGATCCACCGATACCGGCAATCCGGGCTGCCGCATTCCATTATCAGGATGATTCATCGTCTTTCCTGCTGAAAATACAGCCGCAGTAATTCTGGCGGTACAAATCCTCCGAACAGCTGATATCCATGCTCTGTTTGAAACCGTCCTTCTTTTTAAAATCACCCGCGATAAAAGGAATACCTGTCTGTGTGCCGATCTCTCTGCCAATGGAATTGATCAGTCCGGCATTTTTCAGCGGACTCAATGTCAGGGTGGTTGTAAATCCGTCATATTGCCGTTCTTTGGCCGTTTCCGCGGTTTTTTGAAGCCGCATGCGAAAGCAGACCGTACACCGGGCACCGCGCTCGGGTTCGTGCTCCAGGCCTTTCACCATATCGAACCAGAGTTCCTTTTCATACTCTCCCGGTATCACTGAAAATCCCCACCGTTCTCCAAGCCTGCAGATCTCTTCGTGTCTGAACCTGTATTCCGGATCCGGATGTATATTCGGATTATAGAAAAACACATCCACCCGGTAATTTTCTGAAAGGCGCCGGTAGGGCACCGTGACACAGGGCGCGCAACAGGCATGCAGAAGAATCGCCGGTTTGCCATCATGCATCATTCAATCCATTTCCTCCACGTGAACAAAATGGTTCAACGGACCGTGTCCCTTGCCCAGCGCCATGGATTGTCCGATGGCCTCTGTAATATACCGTTTGGCCACCTGAATGGATTTTTTCAAGAGCAGCCCCCTGGCAAGTCCAGCGGTAATGGCGGCTGAAAACGTACATCCGGTTCCGTGTGTGTGCCGGGTATGAATCCGTTCGGCCGTAAATCGTGAAAAGGACTCCCCATCGAACAGCACGTCCACCGCATCGCCCTTTAAATGTCCTCCCTTGATTAAAACGGCCTTGCACCCCGACCGATGAATGCGGATGGCCGCTTCTCGCAGGTCAGCCGGCGATTCGATCGTCATTTCCGCGAGAATCTCGGCCTCGGGGATATTCGGTGTCACCAAAGTCGCCAGCGGAAGGAGTTCCCTGATCAGTCTGTCCACCGCGTTGTCCTGCAGCAGCTTGTCACCCCCCTTTGCGACCATGACCGGATCGACCACGATATGGGGCACCGGACATTCACTCAGCTTCCGGGCCACGGTCAGCACGATTTCCGCGTTCAGGAGCATACCGGTTTTCACGGCATCTACACCGATATCCGTGTACACGGATTCGAACTGAAGGGCCACAAATCTGGATGACAATCCCTCCACACCATAAACACGGCAGGTATTCTGTGCCGTGACCGCGGTAATCACGGACATGCCGTAAACGCCGTAGGCACTGAATGTTTTCAAATCAGCCTGAACACCGGCTCCACCGCCCGAATCGGATCCAGCCACTGTAAGAACACGTTTTGGCAGCATCATCATCCTAAAAAAGAAAAGGCAGAGCGGATGCTCTGCCTCATAAAATTATTCATTCTCAAAGATTATTCTGAAAGAATGGCTTCCACAGGACAAACCTCTACGCAGGCACCACAGTCCGTACATTTATCCGGATCGATTTCATAAATTTCGTCGCCTTCGCTGATCGCCTCAACCGGACATTCCGAAGCACAGGCGCCGCATGAAATGCATTCTTCAGTGATTCTGTGAGCCAAAATAACCTCCTCTTAATAAAAGATTCAAGCTGCACAAATATACGATTTTAAATATATATTGTCAATAATTTTATACCTGCCATTGCCGGCACTGCGCTCCGGCACAGGCATGGACATCGATCAATACAGACTGCTGTTCTTGCGACCATTTCATGCGTACCGGCCTGTCTCCGTGCTTGCAGTAGCGGGCCACAATCGATCCGGCTGTTTCGAGATCGGCCCTGTCACGAATCCCCTCCGCCAGGGCAAGCGGACCCGGTATATCCGCAGGTTCCAGGACCGGACGCCCGGCACTGTATTTTTTTAGCAGGGCATTATCCTGTTCATGCCGTCCCACAATCACGTGCAGGCGGTTTTCTATCCAGAAGTGACGTCCCAGGCGCAGCAGCCGTAAATCATCCGTATTCACGGATGCTTTTGTCCGGACCTGGAAAAGGGCCCTGGCCCGTCTGCTGAACTGCGGATCCGTCAGGAGACATCCGCCTGCAGGCTGATTGTATTCGCTGAAGCCGAACTGTTCCGCCATCCGTATCTGATCCTTCCTGCCCCGGCCTGCAATCCCGTAGAGAAGATTTCTGTCCACCCATCCCTGGTCTTCCGGAACAGAAGGAGAAAGCCGCAGCGCGGTAAGCGGGCGCAGTACCAGGCCTTTCAGTCCGGCGCTTTTTTCTATATGCATCATCATGGGCCGGTTCTGTGTCATGGGCCGCTGCCCCAGAACTTCTCCGGTCACGATGAAACGGGCGCCCGTTTCCTGCATCATCAGTTTCGCCTGACGGAACATGAATATCTTGCAGTCGATGCATGGATTGATCCCGGAACCGTACCCGTGCTCCGGGTAAAGCACCACGTTCAGAAACGCCTCCGTGATATCGCGGACTTCGACCGGGATATTGACCGGCGAATAGAGCCGGTCGATATCAGCCCGGGTATCATCATGGACCGGATCGAATCGAAACATGCAGTGCAGTCCCGTCACCGCCACGCCCAGATCGCGCACGATTCTGGCGGCCAGCATGCTGTCCAGGCCTGAAGAGATCAGTGCAACTGCACGAATGCCCGCTTTATCTTTGGTAACGATCGTTCACACTCCGTCCGGTAATCTGAATTATTTCTTACTTTTCCGGCCCATGGATGCCGCTGTTCATCCACCGGCACCTGTTCCTGTAAATCCGTATATCAGGACCGGCCGGTCCCTGAAAGACCGCGAGCGGCGCGAAATGCAGCGTATCGGTCATCACGGTCCGGTAAAACAGGCGCCTGTCCATAAATGTCCGGAACAGCGGGCTGTCGGAATCCGGAATCCGTGCACTGTCCCCGACAAAAAACCGCTGATAATTCTGTCCTGAAATCACGATATAATCGGCCGGCAACCAGAGGAGTGAATCCGTCTTGTCCCAGTAGTTCCGGATATTGAAGAAACGGTACACCGGTTTTTTTTCGAAATACCGGTCCAGATGCACACGGAACGGATTTCCTGATTCGTTGAACGCAGCCTGCAATCCGGCACTCTTTTCAGCCGGCATCAGATGAGAAAACATCAGCGGGTCCAGCATGATCCGGCTGTCGGACGGGATTTCCTTCTCGATCCAGGTCTCGGCCAGCAGCCGGTTATCCACGGTCAGATCGCGCCTCACCATTTTACAAATGCGGTATCCCGGGTAAACGAGGAACTGAAAAAGCATCAGAAAAACAAACAGACGCCGAAGGATGGTGCCGGGTATGATGGAACGGAAGCGCGATACGGTTTCTCCCGCAAAAAGCGCCAGCAGCGGATAAAGAAACAGAAAATAATGGATTGCCTTCTTCTCGAACCGTCCGATTACCAGAAAGCTCGGAACGAGAAGTGCGAGAAAAACCCAGTCCCGTTTTTCACGGCGCAGCAGGGCCGCAAACACGGACAGCACGATCCAGGGCAGCATCCAGGTTTTGCAGGACATGATATATTTGAACACCCACCAGTAATTGACATCATGCCCGCCCAGATGCCCTTCGGCCATATGACGGGATTCCCATATGTATCCTTCGATGAATCGCTGCGGCGCCCACAGGACGGCAGGGGATCCGGCCAGAAAGCCTGCGAGTCCCAGACCTCCCATGATCAGAACGGCACGGCCCGTCTTTTCGGGACGGACCATAAAAAGCGAAACGATCACGGGGATCACGGCCATGCCTGCATTGTATTTGGTACTGATCCCCAGACCTGTCACAAAGCAGGCCAGATAAATCCACCTGATGTTCCCTGTTTCGAGATATTCAAAACACAGCAACATGGCCCATGTCACGAGAAAAGCGGCGATCGTATCCGGAAGGGCATATCCGGAATAGGTGACGAACCGTCCTCCGAGAGGGTCCAGGCTCAGCATGAGCAAGGCGATGAAAACCGGCCAGAATCCCAGCCGCTTTTGCTGAAACCGGATAATCATCAGGCATATGCCCATGAAAGCGAGCACGGATACAATGCGTCCCCCGAACACCAGAACGTCCCGGTGCATCTCGAACAGAAATCCCATCCATTGTCCGTTGGCAAGACCGGATACCGGGTATCCCTGAAACAGATAAAACACGACAAAAACACAGATCGTGGGAAGAACGGAAAGATAACTGAAAAATGTAGGATAGTTGAAATGCACAGGCGTCAGGGTCCGGTCATTCAGAAAATGAGCGACATTGTAGAGTATGGGAAGCTCATCCATAAAAACCGGAACATGCCAGCTGTCCAGAATACGCAGGATCACTCCGGCGCCAGCGACGCACAGGAGAAGCGCTGTTTGCCGCGCCTGCGGATTATTTGTGTTTTTGATCACCTGACTTTTCTCTCCCGGAGACTTCTTCCACGGTCAGATCGAGTTTCATGATATGAATACCGGTGTATTTTTCTATCCACGTGACAATATAATTCTGAAGCTCGCTGAGCTCCGGTCCTATTTTCAGGCCGAACCGGATACGAATCTGAACTTCGAGTGAATAATCCTTGGGATGTTCGCCGATGATGATTTTCAGAATTCTGATCTCAGGATTGAATTCCTCCACGCAATGCATGATCATCTGTGACAAAGCGCATTCGGATACCGAGATTCTGCCCATGCGGCTGAAAGGCGGCTGAACCACGGTCTTTTCGACCACATTTTTTTTCCAGAACAGAACGGGATGCTTTTTCGCAAAAAAGCGGATTGAATCCAGAATGCGGTGAGCCGGATCTTTCTTGACTTCCACGACGGGAACCGGGATCACATGCTTTCCCTGTCCCTTCCGGCTCTCCTGGGCCAGTGAAATTTCTTCGCGGGAAGCAACGTCCTGTATATAGATCACCTGGTCGGGATACGGCAGGTCCAGCCGGTCCGCAATGCGTGCAACCATTTTTTCTGAGGTTCCGATCAGGAGAATGGACGAAAATTTCTCCGCGGCCAGCGCATCTCGGACCTCGCTGGTCTGAACCGGATCTTCAAAAATGGCCCTTTTCACGGCCTTCATCCGGTTTTTTTCCCGCTTCGCGGAGCGGCCCGCCAGGATCTGCTGTCCGCGGATCAGAAGACCGTCATCGACAATCAGATCGATCTGGTGCTTATCCGCAATCAGCCTGGACCGGAAGCTCTTGCCCGTACCGGATTCTCCCACCAGTGCCAATACCCGGATGCGCTGGGATGAAATCGGAATATTTTTCAGAATCGTTTTCAGTTTGAACATAGCACTGCGGTTCCTGTCGACTGATAGGGTTTACCGGACCAGCATGACTTTTTGCCGGTACACGTCGTTTCCGAGTACGCATTCGACGATATAGATACCTGAATCGACCATCAGGCCGCGGTCATTCCGTCCGGTCCATGGAATCCGATGGGCGCCCGCTTCCATAAAACAGTCCGCGAGTGTGCATACGGTTCTTCCGACAATATTGTAAATCCGGATGCGGACCCTTGTTCCGGATGCGGTCTCATACCGGATCAGGGTGACCGGGTTGAACGGATTCGGCTGACATGGAAGCAGCCGGTGCCGGACCGGAAGCGGCCGTGTTTTCACGACCGATTCGTCCGACAAGGTGAATTGCCCGGATGAAAATGCGGAGATCCGCCCATCGCCCGCATCACCCACCCTGATCCTGAAATCATGACCCGGTTCCAGGGTATTTGGAATTCCCCATCGATACGGGGCATCCATCGAGGCGCTGTCCGCAATGGTCATCAGGTACCAGTCCCCCTCATACAGGTCGATTCTGGCCCGGGGTCCGACAGGACCGAATGTTTCCCATTCGATCAGGACCGAATCCTGAAATGTATAGGAAGCGCCGGATTCAGGCCTGAGAACCTGAACAGCCGGCATTTGCTGCACACAGAATGCATAACGGCTCTGGCCGCGTATTCCCGCATCGCTTCGCGAGGCAATTTCAATCCTGTACCTGTTGTCCGACGGCAGCCATACGGGAATGGCCCATTCAAACTGACCGTCATTTCCCGTGCTGTCGCTCAGCGTAAGAACCGGTGTGCCGTTCCGGGTCAGCGAGAGGGCGACATCGCCGGTTTCCCCGGCCGATATCCACTGCACGTTCATGACTGAACCGGTTTGCCAGCACAGTGAATCACCGGAAGGCGATATCACGTGAAAACCGGGAGCATCTGTCACCTGAAACGATTCACTCAGACTGCTCACAAAATCAAATTGCAGGGATGCGACGCGGATCCGGTACGCAGCGCCGCTTGGAATGGAATCGTGCACCATCCACAGGTAGGACCCGTCGTTCAGCGCACTGTCGGCGATCGAGGCGGACATGGCATCCCCATCCATGAGCATCAGGGATACTTCCGGGCCGCTGACCGCGGAGGATTCCCAGACAATTTCCACGATTTCATTTTTATTGAACTGCTGCACAGTGGAATCCGGGTAGGCCATCGCCACATAGGGAATGTCGACCAGATCTCCGAGCGCGAGACTGCCGAAGTAGTCCGCATTGCGCCAGGCCTTGCCTGCATAGTTCCATCCGGATTGCCGATCGATCACGTACGTCGATCCTGATTTGTTCTCATTGTCGGAATCGTTGTACCAGATGTCCCATCCGATCCTGTCCCCCTTTTCGAGCGATTTCGGTATATCGGGAAAACGATCGTAAATCAGGAATTCCGCCTCACAGGTCCAGGATCCGTCACCCGCATCGTTCACGGTGCACCTGAAAGCGGGATTGGCCAGAGAGAAGGGCTCGGGGTATGAATCGAGGTCCGGATAATTGTACAGATACTGCAGATTGTCCTTTCGCACGAACCAGCGCTGCGCCGTGTCAAAATTTTCCCAGTAGTCGCCGCCGTCAAAATTACCGTCCGTGTAAAATTCGATACAGTCTTCCTGTTCCGGTGAATTATACGCGCTGTTGTCCGGTCTTCCGGCAATATCGTCCTCCACGTGAACCGCCACATAGAGCCGGTTGGTTTCATGGCACCAGGCTGCGCGCCATGTGACCGTATGATCCTGCCAGTCCGTCCAGGGTTTTCCATAATCGCCGGGCACGCCGCCCACGCTCAGTGTTTCGGGGTCGATAAAATGCCAGAGCGGATCGTCGAGTGAACCGTCCATCACGGGTTTGACGACCTGTGAAATACAGGGAACCGTGCGCTCCCTTAAAACCGGAACCGTTCCCGTTTCAATGGAAAACGGCACACTGAACGCGTCGAGCGAAGGATTCAGCAAGGAGACGATGCGGAGCCGGTACTGGCCGCCCGGTCCGAGACGGGAGCTGACCTGCCATGTTTTGTATCCGTCGTTCTCCGTTTCAGATGCAATGACCTGTTTCAGCGTGTCCAGCCTGTAAATTTCAATCCGAACCGACTGACCCGTCAGTCCTGAGCTGGCCCATTGAATCGGCACTGTTTCACCCTGTTTCCACACGGTGCCCGCCTGCCCGGGTTTGATAAATGCGATATTCGCGGGAATCTGTACAGAAAATCCGCCGATCTTCACCACAAATATATCGAAATACCAGCCGAAATTGAAACCCGTTGTTGGGAAATCATCAGAATCGGTTATTCCGGTTAAAAACGCGTTTCCAAGATCATCCAGAAGCACATCCTTGCCTGAATCGGATGTGCCGCCGCCGAAGTTCCACCGGTGCCGCAGGTTCCGTCCAGCCGGATCGAATACCTTTAAAAATGCGTTCTCCGGAGGATACGGCGATACGTCGCTGTCCTGGCCGTCATAGACCCCGGCGAGAAACAGACCGCCCGGACTGACCGCCATGCCGTTGATCCTGTTTTCATACGTCTCATTGTTAAAGGAGCAGAATCCGAGCCCGTTCAGCTCCGCATTGCATTTAAGGAAGAATCCATCCTGTCCGGCTGCATGATGCGTGACGTCATACGCTCCGTCCGTGACCGGAAAATCAGGGGATTCGCTCCAGCCGCACAGATACACATCCGGACCGATGATCATGTCCGTCACCACGTCCCGTTCCGAGCCGCCGATATACGTGGCTGCCTGGACGGAGGCCAGATCCGGCGACAGCCTGGCACAAAAAATATCCGCCAGACCCGAACGTTCCGTTTGAAAGGCATTCGGCGTGACCGGGAAATCGTCCGAATCGCAAATGCCGCACACGAAGACATGCTGCTGTGCATCCTGTTCCACTGCGATCCCGTCACCTGGCCCGATCAGAAGGGATTCCATGATGCGGCTGCCGTCAGGGGACAAAAGTCCGGCGAGCACACCTGAAGTCCATGGCGCCTCTGCGGGCGGTAGTGTCAGCGGGAACCGCTCACGGTCCGCCGTGCCCGTAAAATAAAGTTCACCTGATCCGTTCACGCAGACACCGCGGACGGATCCGTGTCCAAGATAGGATGCATACAGGATGCGGTTTCCCCCCGCACTCAGGCTGACTGCGAACACGCGGTCCGGATCGATCTCGTCCGAAGGATCGATCCCGGACAGATTATGGGTCATGGGCAGGTCGGGCGATGCCTCGTTGACCGCAAAGAAGAGCCGTCCGTTTTCATCCACGGCCGGCGGACTGATATAATCCTGTCCCCCGGATCCCCCGAAATAGGTCATATACCGGATCTCCGAACCCGAAGGATCCAGTACGAGTACAAAAGCATCCGAAGGGGAACCCGGGGTTCCGTCCAGGGCATCGGACGATACCGGCAGATCTTCCGAGCTTGTATTGCCCGTGATCACGATATTTCCCTCTGCATCGAGCGCCGATCCGCTGATATAATCCTCCCCCTGGCCCCCGATTGTCGAAGAAAAAACGATTTCAGGATCGATGATCAGTTCAGAACCGGTATCATAGGGCCCGGTTCCGAACGATACGGTACTGCCTTCAAGCACATAAAACACATCGATTTCCACGCGGCGGCCCTGATTCATCTGATAGGCCACAGGTTTTTTCTCCGTCAGCGTGCCGGCATCCGTAACAAGTTCCAGTTCGCCCCGGTCATTGAGCCGCATCCTGTCCGCACCCGAATACCGGATGCGGATCTGATCCGTGTCCCGGCCCGGTGCGATGATAAAATCATATTTCAAACCATTCTGATGGCCGTAATAGACCAGGTCGATGCCGTCGTATATGTTCCGGTACCTGAGCCGCGCATAATTGGGTACATCCGTTTGCCATTTCGACGGATCGTTCCCGATAAAATAATGGCTTTTCCATGGAAGCAGCTGTTCCGCTTCTGCAGCCGCCTGGTGTGCACCCACAAAACGGACCTGCACGGACCGCGTTTCACCGTCAGCGCGGGTCCGCCGGATGACGGTACCAGCCTGATCCTTCCGGTCAGGGCCCGCTCCCGAACGGCGCATTCTTTCAGGATCTGCCAGCCGGTGCTGTTTCATCGAGAATCCGCTCTGATCGAACATGAGCCTGACCTGGCCTGTCCGTGCAATAAAGTGCGGCCCCTGCCCGCTGCGGCCGGATACCGTAAAACCGATCGGCAGCCGCTGCAGCTGCGGAGCGGAGAAGTCCCGGGCAGGCGCCTGCATTACTCCAGCAACAATGGCCAAATAAATCCAGTCACTCTTTTTCATCGTTGTCTCCAAAAAACGGCGTGGGTTCCCGCTATTTATCAGCAAATTCCATTCCATTTTCAAGGACCGACATAATCTCTGCCGCGGCCGCGATCACGCCTTTTTCCGGTGTCATATCCATCCAGTGTATTCTCGTTTCACGATTGAACCAGGTCATCTGTTTTTTAGCGAACCTGCGTGTATTCTGCCTGATCATCGCAACGGCCGTATCCTGAGTCAGCTCGCCGCTCAGCATGCGGATGATTTCCTTGTATCCGACGGAATTCATACTGTTCAGACCCGCATGAAATCCCATGGCCAAAAGGCTGCGGACTTCGCCGACAAGATCCTGACCGATCATGGTATTGACACGCGCGTCGATGCGTGCCGCCAGATCCGGCTTTGGCCATCGAAGCCCGAAAAAAACCGGATTGAAATCGCATGGAATCGTTTCTTCCTGCTGGAGCCTGGAGATGGGAACACCGGCCAGTCTGTACACTTCAAGGGCCCGGATAATGCGCTTATGATCGTTTTCATGCACCCTGGCCGCCGTTACCGGATCCGCTGCAGCCAGTTCGCGATGCAATCCGGACCATCCGGTTTGTTCCGCCTGTTCCTTCAATTGCCTTCGAAGATCCGCATCCCTGAAATCCCCCCCGAAAACGCCATCCACAAGTGCACGAATGTAAAGCCCCGAGCCGCCGACCACGACAGGAAGCCGGTGCCGGTCCAGAATATCCCTGACACAGGCCCTCGCTTTCTTGGCGTATTCTCCGGCGCTGAAATACTGATCCGGATCGCAGATATCGATGCAATGATGCGGAACAGCGGCCAGTTCATCCGCCCCGGGTTTGGCGGTTCCGACATTCATGAACCTGAAAATCTGCCGTGAATCCGCTGAAACGATTTCAAGCGGTATATGCCGGGACATTTCGATGGAAACGGCGGTTTTTCCTGATGCGGTGGGCCCCACGATTATGCAAACCGAATTGTTCAGCGTCCGAACCTCTTATCGATTTCTTCCAGACTCAGGTTGATCACGATCGGCCTCCCGTGCGGACAGAAGTACGGGTCCCTGGTCGCGAACAGCTGATCGACCAGGGCGGCCATTTCATGCTGTGTCAGCGCATCGCCCGATTTGATGGCTGCCTTGCACGCGAAGCTCTTGGCCACGGCCTCGCCCGTATCATGAACCTGTGTCCGGTTTTCCTTGTATTCATCGAGTATATCAAGCACCACTTCCTTTTCACGTCCGGATTTGACTTCCATGGGAACGGCATCGATCATGACCGTATTGCCGCCGAACTGACGGATACCGAACCCGATTTTCTCCAGAAATGGTAAAATTTCGGTCAGGATGATCAAATCCTGGGGAGGAATCTCCAGTGTCACGGGAAACAGAAGCTGCTGGGATGACGCTCCGGACGTCTGACGCACCCACATGGCCTTCTCATACAGGATCCGTTCATGGGCCACATGCTGATCGATGAGGGTGAGTCCGCTCTTGATCTGGGACAAAATATACCGGTTGTGAATCTGCCAGAACTGGGCCGGTTCCCGGGACGACGCGTCTCTTCCGGATTCCCCCTGTTTTTCCCCGGCCGGCCTCTGCGCATCGAGCGAAAGCTGCCCGTCGTTTATGAAAGGCCTGTTTACACCCGGTGGTATGTGTGCATGACCCGCAGGCCGTCCGTCCCGGACAAGATGAAACTCGGGCACGGACTGACGCGTTCTCAGGGCCTCGGCCACGGCCCGGTGCAGGGCATCGTGCATGTATTTTTCATCAGCAAACCGGACCTCGATTTTTGTCGGATGCACGTTGACATCGAACCGGTGTGCATCGATTGACAGAAACAGAATATATGCGGGATACTCGTTCCTCCCGAGCCGCGGACCGTAGGCCGAGATGACCGCATGCATCAGGCTGCGGTTCACAATGGAGCGCCTGTTCAGATAGAAGAACTGATCGTTCCGGGTTTTCTGAAACTCACCAGGCCGGCTGACATAACCCTGAACATCCAGATTGCCGAACGACTGTTCAACCGGAACCAGACGGCCGAATTTCTCGCGGCCCAGAACCTCCCGCACCCTGTTTTCGAGTACGGTTTTCCTGAGATCCAGTGTCTTCTCATCATCGATAATGAGAAGAAAATCGAGTCCGGGATGGGACAGCGCCATGGTACGAAAAACCATCATGATCTGCCGCAGTTCCGTGGCCGGGCTTTTCAGAAACTTGCGTCTGGCAGGCACGGCGGAAAAAAGATCCTTGACGGCAACGGACGTTCCCTGAACCGCCGCTGTTTTGCCTGTATCACGCATTTCACCATTCTCGACGGTCAATTCGGTGGCCGCCTCCGCCTCCGCGGACCGTGTGACAATGACCATACGGGAAACGGAACCGATACTGGCCAGGGCTTCGCCGCGAAAGCCGAATGTGCCGATGGCCTCGAGATCATCCGCACTGGCAATTTTGGACGTGGCGTGCCGCATCACGCACAACCGGACGTCTTCCTCGGACATGCCGGAACCGTTATCGGTCACCTGTATCAGTTCCAGCCCGCTTCCGCGGACAATCAGGGTAATGGAAGACGCCCCTGCATCGATGCTGTTTTCGATCAGCTCCTTGGCCACGGAAGCAGGCCTTTCCACCACTTCACCCGCTGCGATCCGCTTCATGAGCGATTCGGAAAGGATGTGAATCCTGTTGTGCATGGATCAATATAAGAAGCGGTCCGATCTTATGCAAGGTGTAATCCCCCCGGAAACGGGCGAAGCAGGAAGCAGCCGTTTTTTTCTTGCTATTGGACGGTACATCCGCTATATTGACAAACAATTGGGACTAGGTGTTTCATATTTGAATTTACACGTAAACCCTGGGACATTATGATTGGAAATGACCGCGTCGTCGTTGTACTTCCGGCTTATAATGCAGAAAAAACGCTGGAGCGGACAATCCGGGAAATCGACAGCCGCATTGTCGATGAAATTATCTGTGTCGACGACGCCAGTATGGACAACACGCTGAACATAGCCAAAAACCTGGATTTAAAAACATTTCATCATCCGGAAAACAAGGGCTACGGAGGCAATCAGAAGACCTGTTATCAGGCAGCGCTGGATGAAAGCGCCGATATTATCATCATGCTGCATCCGGATTACCAGTACACGCCGAAACTGATTCCTGCCATGGCGCACCTGATTCATACACAGCTGTACGATATCGTGCTCGGATCGAGAATTCTGACAGGGGGCGCGATCCGCGGAGGAATGCCGGTGTACAAGTATATCGGAAACCGCATTCTGACCCTGATCGAAAACATGCTGCTCCGGCAGAAACTGTCGGAATACCACACCGGATACAGGGCCTTCCACAGGCGCGTGCTGGAAACATTGCCCGTTCTCGAAAACTCGGATGATTTTGTATTTGACAATGAAATGCTCGCACAGGCCTTTCTCTTCGGTTTCAGAGTCGGAGAGATATCCTGTCCCGCCCGGTATGACAACGAATCCTCCTCGATCAATTTCAGGAGAAGCGTTCTGTACGGATGGGGTGTTCTCTGGACATCCGTCCGCTACAGGCTTCAGAGAATGGAACTTTTCAGGTTCCGGATTTTCAATCCCAACGGGAAAAAACTTCGGCTGAAGTCCCATGGAAACAACGATGTGGCCCCATCTTGAATTCGCGGGAAGAACGCTGGCCGCAGGATTTTTCCTTATGGCCGCGATTTATCCCGCCTATGCACTCGGCCGCAGGCTGCTTCCCCGGTGCAGCCTGATCCTGAGGTGCTGCGGCTCGATCGTTTTCTTCATGGTCCTCCTGTCCGTGTTATTTCATGTGCTGCTGATCTGGCGGCATTTTACCGTGCCGGCCGCACTGATCACGGCTTCGGCCGTGACACTGGCCGTGCGGCTCGCGGGCAATCCCTTCATGGATACATTCATTGCCTTCAGAACCGATATCCATTTCATTTTCAGGGCCCTGGGACGCAGCCTGAACGGCCCCTTCCGTTATTTTTATTATCTGTGCCTTTTATTCATCGGCCTGACCGTATTGCGGACATTGCAGATACCGCCGATCGCCTGGGATTCCCTGATCTATCATGCGGTTAAACCCGCGCTCTGGGTCCAGTCCGGCGGTCCGATTCCGATGATGGCACCGGCCGGCTGGCAGATCCAGCTGACCTATCACGGCGGCGGCGAAGTTTTCATGGCATGGGCCATGCTGTTCTTTCACAGCGATCTGCTTGCAGGCCTTGTGGATGCAGCGGAATGGACAGGCCTGGCACTGGTTTTATATGAGATCGGACGGGAATTGCGGATCCATGTACGCGCCAGATGGACAGGCCTGTTTTATGTGCTTTTCGTTCCCGCTCTCTGCCGTTCCGTCGGATCCGGTTATGTCGTCATCTGTCTGCTTCTGACCGGCATGCTGGGCTTTCTGTTCATGCTGGTTTACTTCCGCAAAGGCACATTCACCAGTCTGATACTCAGCGGGCTGGCCTTCGGCCTGTGTGCAGGAGTCAAAATCACCATGATGTCGGCAATCATCATGGTCTGGGGACTGGTTCTCATTTACGCATTCAGGAACAGGCACGGCCGCATGAAAAGGCTGCTTCATTTCGCCGCCGCAACCGGCTGCATCCTGTTCATGATCATACCCTGGATGATACGCAGTGTCTATCATTCCGGATATCCGCTGGGAGTCATGCCCGTATCCCTTTTCGGAATCGACCTCGGTGCACCCACGTCCGGACTGACTTATATACTCGAAAGACCGGAAATGAATGCCTACAGGCCCGGCGCCGAAATCCGGGCCTTTTTCGAACTGTTCAATTCTCCCTTCGCGCCCCATACACATATGAGCATCCTGACCCTGCTGCCCATGATACTCTGCATGGCCGCTGTGATCAAAAATATCAGGAAAACGCCGTGGCCCGCCCTCGCAGTCTTTGGATGGACCTCGGCCGTGCTCGCCGTGTATTATCACCCGTCGTTTTCTTCGCTGAGGCTTGGATGGGCCCTGGACAATGGCCGGTTCATGCTGCCAATGCTCGGTCCGGTGGTTCTGTACGGATTCACATCGTTTCACCGGAAATCCCGGCTCGCAGGACCGTTGGAGTGGGCATTTATGGCATTCACCGTGCTTCATATCGCGGCATTTGCGTTCCGTGGGTGGATCCCGCTTGAAATGCTGGCTGTTTTTATTTTAGCTGCGGGTATTGCCGTTTCTCTGATGTGCATCGGCTGGATGAGGCGCAAATCATACCGGACACTGCTTGTCTGCATGCTTCTGCTTCTTCCTGTTGTTTTCCTGTCCATGCTGAAATTCTACCGGGATCATTCACGCTATGTGCTTGCCTCTCACAGCACGCTGAATCATGATTTCAAACGGTACTGGATTCCGGCATCGCTGCATTCCGACGTGCCCGGTACAGAGACGAGAATTGCCGTGACATCGGGACCGCACAGAAATCTCATGTCCTGGTTCACCTATTTTTTCCTTGGCAGGGATTTTCAAAACCGCATCGATTTTCTTCCGGTCACGCGGGACGGTGAAATCGTCGATTTTCATCCGGATAATTATCACGAAGTGAACGGATGCTTCGAATGCTGGCTGAACCGGCTGGCCGAAGAACGAATCGATTATGTGATGAGTTTCGTTCCCACATCCCTTGAGCTGAATTGGATGCGGTCGCATCCGGAACAATTCGAGGAATTGTACTCAGGAAGCGAAAGTGAACATGCGGAGTGGGGATTTTTCAAGGTTATACACATTGATCAGTAATGATCACTGTGAATGATCCGTAATTAATCACTGATGCGTGAAAACAGAGTGATAATATAATAAACCACTCCGGCGAGAATGATGAGCCAGACCAGGGACCGCTGCTTTGCACGCGCCTTGGCAAGCCTGTAATTCCTTTTGAATTTAATGCGCCGTCCTTCCCGCTCCTCCTTTTTGGGATCGTAGAATCTCGGTTCATAATCGAACCGGCGGTTTTTCGGCAAACGTCTGCCCAGCATGATATTCCCTGGTTTGAATGGTTCATAGAAATATACTGAAGTCGCCCGCACAAATCAAGCATACTTTTTCCTTGATTGTTAATCGCAAAATGTCCACATTGTGTGCATTCGAAAATGCTTAAAAACGGAGGATGCAGTGCTTGGTTCGACATTTGAAACACTCGTGAACATCATGGCGGCCCTGCGCCGTGAAGACGGATGCCCCTGGGACAGGGAACAAACGCATGAAACGCTGAAACCTTACCTTCTCGAAGAGGCGTACGAAGTGCTTGAAAGCATTGACAACCGGGATCCCGGCGCATTGAAGGAAGAACTGGGAGATCTCATGCTTCAGTCCGTATTTCATGCACAGATCGCATCTGAATCCAGCCATTTCACCATGCAGGATGTGCTTGAAACCATCACTGAAAAACTGATCCGCCGGCATCCCCATGTTTTCGGCGATACCGTGATCCATACAGCCGAAGAACAAAAAATACACTGGGAAAAGCTGAAAAAAAACGAAGGAAAGAAATCGGTTGTGGACGGTGTCCCGGTGCATGCGCCGGCCCTGCTCCGTGCCTATCGTGTGCAGCAGAAAGCCGCCACCGTCGGCTTTGACTGGGATCACATCGGTCAGGTATGGAAAAAAGTGGAAGAGGAAATTCAGGAACTGCATGATGAGATCGAGCAGAAAAATCCGGAGGCCGTAAACGAGGAATTCGGGGATCTTCTGTTCGCACTCGTGAATGTATCCCGCTTCATTCATGTACATCCGGAAGATGCGCTTCGCCGTGCCACAGACAAATTTATTCAACGGTTCCAAAAGGTCGAATCCCGTTTCAGGGAAAAAGGCAGGGATCTGAGAACGGCCACCCTGGAAGAAATGGACAAGGTCTGGAACGAAATAAAAAAAGAATCCTGAAAAACCCAGCCGTTCATGAAACCTGAACGGAATGGCTGCATTATGTTATTGAGCATCCAGAGAGCGGATCCCCACACGGAGAAATCATGACAAGATCCGAAGCCGAAAGAGCCGAATCCGGTCAAACCGGACCCGATGATGAGCCCGCATGGATTCAGGCCGCGAAAAAAGATCCGGAATCTTTTCAGTATCTGTTCAACAAATATCATGATCAGATCTATAATTTCGTGCTTCGGCGTATCTATCACCGTGAGATGGCCCAGGATATCACGGCCAATACCTTCATGAAGGCGCTTGAGAAACTTCACCAGTTTCAGTACAAGGGGATTCCCTTTTCGTCATGGCTTTACCGGATCGCGGTCAACGAGGTCAACCTGGTTTACCGGAAAAGGAAACGGTCCATCGCATTGACGGAACAGCGTTCCCTGCACCTCGCACATGACGGAGCCACGGACGATTCCCTGATTCAGCATGAAAACGAAATGGAAACTGAAGCGCAGTTTAAAAAAATACACGAGGCCGTCATGCAGCTGAAACCCAAGTATCAGGATGCGATTTCACTGCGCTATTTTGAAGAAAAATCCATCAGGGAAATCGCGGAAATTCTCGGAATCTCTGAAAACACGGTAAAAACGCATATCAGGCGGGCACTTCAGAATTTACGGAACGTTTTATGACAAAAAACATTGAGGAAATCGAACAGCTTCTGAGGGAGAAAAAACTGCCGGATCAGGATGCGGGCTATATCAGGAACCAGCTCTGGCAGAAGATCCTGGAAGAAAACAGAAAGCGAAAAAAAACGTCTCCTCTGTTCAGGATCAGGCCATGGATCTGGACGCTTGCCTCACTCATTGTCCTTGCTGTCAGTCTGTTCATCATGTGGCTGATTCACGGATCTTTTCAATAGACTCTGCTGTCTAACCGCTCCCCGTCGAACCGAATCCCCCGTCACCCCTCCCGGTCCCGTCCAGAGCATTCACGATCCGGATGACGGCCGTCTCAACCTTCGAAATAACCATCTGGGCAATCCGGTCACCCCGTTTGATTACAAACGGACCGGGCCCGAAGTTGAACAAAACGACACCGATCACACCGCGATAGTCTGAATCCACGGTTCCCGGACTGTTCAGCAATCCGATACCATGCTTCAGGGCAAGACCGCTTCTCGGCCGGATCTGAGCCTCGTACCCGTGCGGAAGTGCAATGCGTATACCCGTGGGTACCAGTGTCACCTGACCCGGGGACAGCGTGACCATGTCCGTTACCGCAGCATAAAGATCCATACCGGCCGATCCGTCTGTCTGATAGAACGGCACAGGCAGGTCCTCGTTTCCGGGTTCCTGAATCAGTTTCAGTACACACTGCATGTCGGTCTCCGATTGCCTAGGCCTCTCTGGCCGTTATGAGATACGATGCCATGGCCGATACGACATACCCGGGCGATACGACATATCACGAGCGATACTACGTATAACGGCGATACTACGTATCACGAGCGATACTACGTATCGCTTGGGGCATTCTCTCCCATTTCCAGCATGGCCTGGAGCAGTTCCGCCTGCTGGTCGGTCAGTTTTTTGGCTTTTGCATAATCATTGTTTTTCAGGGCATGAGAAATCTGCGCATCCATGTCCTTGATCCTGTGCCTGAGTCCCTCCATTTCCGAGGTTCCGAACAGGCTCTCCTGCCTGGATTGACCGCGGTTCATTTCGATTCTCCGGATTTTCCCTGGGCACGGCCCTTCCCCCCGCTGCCCTTGCCCTCTTTCCAGTCCTTGACTTTCTCGATCACCTTCGGGACCAGTTCCATGACATCGCCCAGCACCGTTCCCGATTTTGAAAGCGTAATCAATTCGACCCTGTCCTTCCGCACCACAATAAAAGCCTGCGGTTCGATGGACACGCCGCCGCCGGTACCCTCGTAGGGGTTTTTATTTTCGGACGCCTCGCCGCCGGCTATACCGAATCCCAGACTGACCTTGGAAACCGGTACGACCATGATGTCTTTCAACTCTATAGGATCCCCTACCACTGTCTGGGTTTTTGAAATTTCCCGCAGTTCACTCAATACGGTCTGAACCAGTTCATCAATACCCATGCAATCCTCCTCTTCATGATTTCGAAAACAGCAGTGAACGCAATATTTTATCTTTAAAAAAAAGCCGTATGACACCGGCCGGTCTGAAATGACCGTGACACCGGCACTGCACATAACTGCGCGCAGGATAGAACAAAGGACGTATCCGGACCTGAACCGGAATGAGTTTCAATTGTTTCATCAACTGAACAAGCATAAATATTTTACCCGTACTCGCAGGGTCCCAGAGGCTGGTCTGACCGTCCACGATCCAATTCTGAATATGGACGGCATCCGCCATTTTTTTAAGACTTTCGAGACCCTGATTCAACCCTCTGAATAATGTCCGCATCTGGCCGATTTTCAGATTTTTTCTTTTCGATCCGGGTTTTCCGGACCGTTTTCTCAACCGGCCGGCCTTCACAGACACCGGAATAAACAGGAAGCGCAACCGAAGACGCTGTCCTTCGGCACTTCTGGACCATTCCGCTCCCCAGCAGTTTTTCAGGCATGATAAGCGGATGGATCCGGACCAGGATTCTCCGGAAATTTCACAGAAAACCGTCATCCGGACCGTGCAGACGAAAACCGTCGCCAGTGCCAGAATAAAACCGCCTAACAAAAGATAAAACATAGATTTTTGTAATTAACCTCTTGACAACCTGTTTGAATTTTAGTATATTTTGATCTGTTTGATCTTTACCAAAATCGAGGAGTCTATGCCACAGCATAAATCTGCTGAAAAACGTGTCCGTCAGAACGAAAGACGCCGCGTCCGTAATGTTCAAAAGCGTTCAATGTTGAAAACCGCCATTAAAAAGGTTCAAGCCGCCCCGGACAAGGAAACGGCACAGACCGAACTGATCAAAACAAACAGTGTACTCGATCGAATGGCCGTTAAAGGAATCATTCATAAAAACAAAGCCGCCAATTTAAAATCCAAACTCAGTAAGGCGGTCGGGAAAAAATCGTAAGAACAGACATTTTTCGATTTTCCAAACCGGGTTTGCGCCATGAATCCACAAATCATGGAGCCGCCCGGTTTTTTTTCGATCCGTTCTACCGTCATCCCCGCTGATAATTGGGTGCCTCCTTCGTGATCGTCACATCATGGGGATGGCTTTCACGAACACTCGCCTCGGTCACTTTCACAAACCGTGTTTTCTTTTTCATATCCTGAATGGTCCTGACGCCGCAGTACCCCATGGATGAACGGATGCCGCCGACGAGCTGATAAACGACATCGGAGAGCCGGCCCTTATACGGCACACGTCCCTCTATCCCCTCGGGAACCAGCTTGTTCTGTTCCGCATTTTCCTGAAAATACCGGTCTGCGCTGCCTTCGGCCATGGCTCCAAGCGATCCCATGCCCCGGTAAACCTTGTAACTCCGCCCTTCCAGAAGCACCGTCTCACCCGGACTTTCGTCCACACCGGCGAGTACCGATCCCAGCATGACCGTATCCGCTCCCGCTGCAATGGCTTTCGCGATGTCGCCGGAATACCGGATACCCCCGTCCGCTATCAGCGGCACTTCCTGTTTCTTACAGACCTGTGCACAATCCATCACGGCCGAAAGCTGAGGCACACCCACACCGGCCACGACCCGTGTCGTACAGATGGAACCGGGCCCGATACCCACTTTCACGGCATCCACGCCTGCATCGATCAGGGCCTGTGCCCCGGATCCTGTGGCCACATTGCCCCCGATCAGCTCGATATCCGGAAACTGTTTACGGATTTTCTGAATGACGCGCAGCACATTTACCGAATGGCCATGGGCCGTATCCACGCATATAATATCGACACCGGCATCACGAAGTGCCGAAACGCGGTCCATGGTGTCCGGGGAGGTCCCGACAGCCGCGCCGACCAGGAGCCGTCCGGATTCATCCTTGGATGCATCCGGAAACGCCTTGCGCTTCTGAATATCCTTCACCGTGATCAGCCCGCGGAGCTTGCCGTTTTTGTCCACGATCAGGAGTTTCTCGATCCGGTGCTGCTGCAGGATTTTTTCAGCCTCTTCCAGTTTCGTGCCCACAGGGGCCGTGATCAGATGATCCCGCGTCATGACATTCGAAATCGGCTGATCCAGCTCGGTTTCAAACCGGATATCCCTGTTCGTGAGTATACCCACGAGCTTTTCACCGTCCACGACCGGAATGCCGCTGATATGAAACTGGTGCATCATCTGAAGCGCTTCACGAATGGTCTTATCCGGCGGCAGTGAAACGGGATTTAAGATCATGCCGCTTTCGGACCGTTTTACTTTATCGACATGGCCGGCCTGACGGTCGATGGTTTGATTCTTATGTATGATCCCCATGCCGCCTTCACGCGACATGGCAATTGCCAGTCTGGATTCCGTGACCGTATCCATTGCCGCGGACACCAGCGGTACATTGATCCAGATGTTCCGCGTGAGACGTGTTCTCAGATCCGTATCTGTGGGTATCACATTGGAATGTGCAGGAACCAGAAGCACATCATCAAATGTCAGTCCTTCCATAAGAATCTTTTTCTGCATGTTCGTCACCCTCATGTTTATACAATAACCAGTTAAAACCATTTCTCTATTTTATCCATCATGGTCCCTTCTGTCTCACAGATCTGGGGGTCGACCGGCAGCGAGGATAAAAACAGCTGTCCGTACCGGCTCTTCACAACCCGCTGATCGAGAAGTATGACAATGCCGCGGTCCCTGGAAGAACGGATCAGCCTGCCGAATCCCTGCCTGAACCGGATCACGGCTTCCGGAACCGCAAAATTGAAAAATCCGCTTCCGTGCCTTTTTTCCGCCTCTTCCATCCTGGCCTCGATCAGCGGCTCCGTGGGTACATCGAACGGAACGCGCGTGATGATCAGCATTTCGAGCGCCTTGCCCGGAACGTCCACGCCCTCCCAGAAACTCGAGGTGCCGAGAAGCACGGATTGCTCATTCTCGATAAAGGATTTCAGTATCGCCGATCTTGATCCTGAAATCCCCTGCGCCAGCACCTGAATGCCGCAGGATTCCAGAACCGGACCGATCACGGCATAGACATCCTGCAGCATCCGATGGGACGTAAAAAGAACCAGCGTCCCCCGGTGATGCGCCTGAATGACCCTGGCGATGAACCGTGCGACTTTGTGATGATAGGATTCGGCCTTCGGATAAGGCAGGAACGTGCTGACAAGAAACAGGGCCTGATCCGGGTAATGAAAAGGCGAGCCGAATATCCGGGTTTGTACGCGGTCAGGCACGGCGAATTGAAATCCCAGCCGGTTCTTGATATAGTCAAAATCGTCTCCTACAGTCATCGTGGCCGAGGTCATCACGCACCGGTCCAGTGCCGGCAGCAGCACATTGCCGAGTATTTTGGCAATATCCAGGGGAACGGACTGGAGAATCACATCCGGATTTTCCTGATATATTCGCTTCTCGCACCAGATCACATGGTCCGCATAGTCAACCGATTGAAAATGGTTCAGCACTTCCTGAAGCTGATTCAGCCGGTCGAAACCGGCGGACAATTCATGTTCTAAATTTTCCAGTTCAGGAGCATCCGACAGATCCAGGGGTCCGAGAAGCTTTACGAGTTCATTCAATTCTTCAGCAAACTTCTGAACCGCGTTCAGAACCTGACCATAAACGATGCCCAGCGCCTGATGCAGCTCGTTGACATGCCTCAGCCTGATGCGCATTTGAGAGGGATTGGCCAGAAGCCGTTCTTCTGCGAATGCCCCGAGCCGCTGAAAGCAGTGCCTGGCCTCCTGAAGCAGGGCGGCGACCATTTCCTCCAGAATCCCGATCTGCTGCAGGATACGCTTTTCGCCATGGCCCGCCCAGTGCCCGGATTCGATAATGCTCCGTATCATCATGAGCACCCCGACCTCTTCGGGATGGGCCTGGTACAGCCATTGCACGGTTTCCCAGAAAAGTCCCATGGACAGGGTGACGCCCAGGTACTGCGATGCGGTCCGTTCGATCTGATGCGCTTCGTCGACGATGAGCGAATGGAATTCACCCAGAATGGAATGGGCCTGCGTGATGCCCGAAAAAAGCAGCGCGTGATTGATGACCGTTATATTGGCCGCCCGGCTGGCTCTCCGGATCTGCTGCAGAAAACATTCGTGATAAAACGGACAATTGGATCCCGGACACTGGCTGTCACTATGGATCTGAGCCCACAGACCGTGGTTGAAATCCTTTAAAAAGCCCGGATTTTCTTCGATATCTCCCGTATGCGTGATATCGGCCCAGTAAACCAGTGGGAGCAGTTGAAACCGTTCCTTTGCGGAAAGGCGGTCATGCATATCAAGACAGAGTTGACGGTATCTTCTGATGCAAAGATAATTCGAACGGCCCTTAAGCAGGACAGCCGAAAATCCGTCCGGATAGATCGTGATCAAAAGCGGCAGTTCTTTCTGAAAGAGCTGATCCTGCAGTGTCTTGGTATAGGTGGTGACAATGATCCGGTGCCCCGGATTCTGCATGCCCCACAGCACAACCGGAATCAGATAGGCCATGGATTTGCCGACACCCGTGCCGGCTTCCGTGAGGAGGAATTCGTTGCGGTTCAGTGCCTGGCAGACAGCTGCGGCCATCCTGCTCTGGGGTTTTCTTATCTCGTAATTGTCGAGATGCCGGCTCAGCGGACCCGACTCCCCGAAGAAAGATTCCACATCCTCCTTCGAAAGCGGAACGGGCTTCTGCGGGCTGTCCGTAATACTGATTTTACCCAGTATATTTCCGGGCATGTCCACAGGAACGGATTCGGCCGGCCCGTTCGTCTGCTGCCACAGGCGGACCTGCTTAAAAAACAAACGGAGCCCGTCTCTGGCTCCGTGAAGAATCATTTCAATCGTGTCGATCTGGGAAAGCGTCAGCGACCGCGCCCTGTTTATCAGATCCAGGAACACGAGCGCCGTGGCTTCGGCATCGGCAAGCGCCCGGTGCACCGGCCGTGTCGGGATTTCAAGAAATTCAACCAGGGTTTCGAGCCGGTGGTTGGGAAGCCATGGCAGAAGCAGTCTTGCCAGCATCAGGGTATCGACGACCCGTTCAAAGGAGAAGCCGGGGGATTCCATGAATGTCTTGCGCCGGGCCTGCTCCAGAAAATCAAAATCAAATGATGCATTGTGCGCAATGAGCCACTGCGAACCGATAAAACTGCTGATTTCCTGAAATGCGGCCTCAATATCGGGCTGGCCCGCACAGTCCGCATCGGTGATTCCGGTGAGCTGTGTCACGATGCCGGGAATGGGGAGATTGGGATTGATCAGCTGAGAATAGGTTTCGGAAATTTCACCCCGGACCATTCGCACCATGCCTGCCTCGATAATTGCATCACTTCGAGGATTCAGACCTGTTGTTTCAAAATCAAGGGATATGAAATTGCCTTCCAACAGATCCAGTGACATGGCCTGTATCGTCTTCATCTTGACCTGAATTATACGACTTTTTTTATTGAAAATCAAACGGTTTGTATCGATGGAGCAATAAAGCGGGTTCAGGCTTCGTTACTTTCTTCCTTTTCGGAAGGTGCGGGGGGAGTCAGCGGGAGAATCACATGGGCCGTGGTGCCCTTCCCCACTTCGCTCGTATACCTCAATTCGCCGCCATGGGCCTTGACAATGCCGTAACACGCGGACACCCCCAATCCTGTGCCTTTTTCCTTGGTGGTAAAGAAGGGATCGTATATCCTGGCCAGAACTTCCTCCGGAATTCCGGCACCGTGATCCCGGATATCCACCTGGATGGAATCGTTCTGTCCGGAAGTCATGATCTCAAGCAGACCGCCTTTTTCCATGGCCTCCTGGGCGTTCTGAATCAGATTCATAAACACTTCGCTCATCTGTTTTTCATCGATATACACCTCGGCCAGTTTGGGATCGAATGATTTCTGCACCTGAATCTGATTGCGCTTGAACGATTTCGAAATCAGTTTCAGCACGGCATCCAGAACATGATGGATGTTCGTTTTCTGATAGACCCCCTCGCTGGGTTTTGAAAAATTCAGCATCTGCCGGACGAAATCATCCATATAGCGGCATTCTTCGTGAATCATGAGCATATCTTCGGCGATTTCGGAATTATCGCTGAATTCGAGATGAATGAATTCTGCAATACTCATGATGGCATTCAGGCGGTTCTTGACTTCATGGGCAACATCGGCCATGAGCCTGCCCAGCTGGGCCAGACGCCTGTTTTCCGCAATTTTCTTTCTTTCTGTCACATCGCGGAAAATACCGCGAAGCCCCAGGTATTCTCCTGTTTCGCCGTGAATCACGGATGTCATCAGTTCCCCGTAGATTTTCTGGCCCGAGCGCGTTTTCCATACCACCTCTTCCATCTGCACATTTTGATTGTTTTCCGGCCCGGTTTCTTCTTTCGGTTCCGCTTCGGGAACCGATAAATCCGACGGGGTTTTTTCGTTCAGAAGATCCAGCGAAAAACCAAGCGCCCGTATCATGGCACGGTTGGCATAGATAAAATGATCCGTTGCATCCGTGATAAACATCAGTTCGTTGGCGGATTCCATAAAGGAGCGGAATTTTTCCTCGGATTCTTTCAAACCCGTCTCATACTGTTTCCTAAGCGAAATATCGAAAACGATGTTCTGTGTAATTTCATTCTTGATATCGTAGATATTGGAACTGATTTCCACATGAATCAGCCGTCCGCTTTTTGAAAGAAACCGCGATTCGAAGCGAATGGCCTGTTTTTCCGAACCGATCTTCGTGGCATCGATGGACCGGTTCAGCTCAGCCGGTTCATAGAGGTCATAAAAAGACATGGAAAGGATTTCATCCCTGCCGTATTCCAGCAGTTTGCACCCGGTATCGTTCACCTCCATAATCTGCCCGTTGAAATCACAGATAAAAATGCCGAAATTCGGATTTTCAAACAGCCGGTGAAAGCGCTCCTCGATTGCCTGTGTATCGCGCATATGATCCACAAACACTTCCTGATCCATTTCGAGCTGCTGTTTGTTCTTTTCGTTTTCTTCCAGAATTTCGGCAAGCTGGTCGACAGACTGTGACAGCCTTGAAAACAGATCGTTTTCCTTCAGGCCGGTCCTGTAACTGTAATTGCCCGATGACAGAATTTCGAGACTGCCTGCGATGATATCGATGGAATTAAAACGGTTTCGTACAAGATAAAACAGTCTGACTGCGCAGACCAGGGATATGAAAAGCAGGGGAAGGATAAAAAAGACATTCAGGTTCAAAAAATAAAGCAGCCCTCCGGCAGCGCATAAACAGAGACAGATAACGGTCAGCAGTATTTTGAACGGACGTGAATTCATAAGACCGGAACCGGAAGGTCAGGAAGCCATGACAGAATCAGGCACCACATATTTGGAATTAGGCCCGAGCGATCTTTTGATCGAATTCTGGAACTTGCCCTGCCGGTTTCTTTCAAGCAGGTTGACGGTAACCGATTGACTGTATTGTTTTCCCGAGGCATCGTAAATGATTTCCACGGTGGGCCTGTATATATCGACAATACTGTTCCGGATGACGATGGCGATTTCCCCTGTTTCCAGTTCGACCAGTGTTCCCGGCGGATAGAGTCCGACAATGTTGAAAAAATTCCTCAGCAGATCCGGATGAAATTGTTTGTCACTCATGCTCAGCATTTTTTCATAGATCTTCTCGAGCCCCTGATCCACGGCATATTCCGGCAGGGTCCGCAACTTGTCATAGTATCTTGAAATCGTGATAATCATGCTGATCAGGTTCAGACCTTTTTTATAAATCGGATTCCCCTGCTTGCCCTGGCTGTAGGAAACCGCATATTCTATCGCGGCAAGCGGGGCCAGAGGTGCGATTCCATCCGTATTCAAAAGAATTTTCACACCGTCATGGATTATTTTTTCCACTTCCTTGCTGTCGGACATATCGATGTCTTTGAAATCTTCCCGCTTCTCCGCGGACAGAATGCCGATATTGTGAAGCAGGGCCGCAGCCGCAATGTCCACGAAATACTTGCGGTCAATACCGAGCATTTCCGCCTGAAGCAGGGTGAAAACACAGACGATCAGGTTATGTACGTATTTTTCCTCGTCGTTCAGTTTGATGGAAGTGAGCATCATGAGCAGGCTTTTATTGACAAGGAGGCAATTGATCAGGGCCGCCGCAATGAGCCGGATCGACTCCATATCCACGGGCTTGTTGTCCATGATGTTCTGCATCTGCCGTTCAATCACCTTGACGCCCCGCTGATAACTTTTGTCAGCCAGGCCCCTGACATCGCCCATGCCCGAGAGCAGGAGTTCCTCTTCCTCGAGACTGATATGCCCGATACGGATGCTGTTGACACCATGTTTGTCGAATGCGGCCTGGATTTCTTCGAACGTTTTCTTTTTCTTGGTCACCTCGGACACGATATTGATGAAATGAAAAATTTCATCTTTTTTCACACCCTGCCGGAAAATCACTTTTTTGAGCCCTTTTTCGGTCAGCCGCGTAATAAAATCCGGTATTTTGCCGCTTGTTTCAATGAAGGGCTTCTTCTCAAAAGCGATCTCGTTTGAAATCACACCGAGAATGATTTCACTTCTCAGCATGAGAATTTCCTCGAGCATCTGATGCACCTGATTGCATATATCTTCTGCGAGCCTGTGGTCGCTCTGATAGATACTGTACATTTTCGAAGCCTTGGCAAGCCTGATAATCAGGGCCTCGACTTTGTCACGTATGGGAATGGCGTCGTTCATTGGACCTTCGTTTTATTTTTTTGTTTGCTGATAATGGTTTCACATTTTCGCGTGAACGGATCGTCTTTGGGCATCCCGGACAACTGCAGGGTCCTGCCGGCCTTGACCAGATCGATCTGGGCCATGCTGTTGAATGCGTTCAGCCGGATCAGCTCATGTGATTTGCTGGAAAAAAGGGCCCGTTTGTCGAATATTTTCTTCAGTTCATTATAGGTATGCACCGAACCGGACAGTCCGCTCCAGGCCACGATTTGCTGCACCCGCTTCTTCTGGGCAAAAATACCGCTGACGCGTTTGAACAGTTCCTCGATCAGAACCTGACTGTTCGATTTCAGCACGGCCAGGGCCGCTTTTTTTCGTATTTCAGGATTGTTGTGCTTGAAAATCAACTTGAACATCTGCTCTCCGTCCTCCTTGGACCTGGGCACGAAATGCTCCAGGGCATCCCACAAAAGGGCGGGATCCTTCTGATTGACCATCTTTCGGGCCATGACCATCATTTTTTCAGGATCGCAGATCTCGATAATTTTAAACAGTTTTCGGACTTCCTGTGATTTGCTTTTATGCACGCGTTTCATGGCCTCGGTAATAACCACCTGCTTCATTTTATCAAAAATCTGATTCAGTTTATCGAGATTTGCAGGACGCTTTGCATCCAGATACATATCGATCAGAAACGGTACGGCCTCCGATTTCACCAGCATCAGGATATCGGTCAGGTATCCCAGTTCCTGCTCCGATGCATCCGCAATCTGTTCGACAATCAGCTTGACATTACTTTCATTCAGCATTTTGTTGAACAATGAGTTTTTCTCTTTTTCCAGCGGCGTCTGGCCCCGTTCGTTTTTCACGGCAATGTACTTCATATAGTACATCAGCAGGTTGCGCATCAGGGCGATCTCGCGTTTTTCCAGCACATCCCGGAAAAGATCCATGAGTAGGTCGCCGTTCTTCTGAAAATCGATATAATCATCTTCGCCTGAAAGTGTTTTCAGTACCATCCAGATTTTTTCTGAGGTAAAGAAATCTTCTTCATAGGTTTTGACGAACTGATTGATAACCGGCCCCAGCCGGACCGTGTATTTCAGTGTCGTCTGACTCTCGTCGCTCAGCGCATCCACCGTAATCTTGTACATTTCATTCAAAAAATTATTCTGGGGATGGTTCTTGAACAGTTCCTTGATTGAGAGCTGAATTCGCTTGAACGACTGCGGATTCATGACATGCTTGGAAAACAGCTGGTCGGTCAGAAGCGGAGCCACATTCATGGCACTCGTATCTGTCGGCATCATTTTCTGAAAAACCTTCAGGAGGTATTCATTGATGGATCCGTCCTGGCGGATCAGGGACTGGATAAATTCGGCCACATCCTGATCTGAAAAATCATTCAGCAGTTCCTGCGCAAGGTCAAAATCCTTACCATTGATCACCGTGGTTTCGAAAAGCTGTCCGACGAGATCAGGGTGAAGCCGTGAAACGATTTTGGACAGATTCAGTTTAAAGGATTTCTGCTCGGCAGGGCTCGATTTACCCTTGAAATATTCACAGATATTGTACACGGATTGATGAAACGTCTTTACAACCTGTTCGTCAGCCTGTTTCTTCCTGGCTTCCTGATAAATTTTATTGAGAAATGACGCGGATTCGGTGGGTGCGTTGAAGAACTTGATCATCAGTTCAATATTGTCCCTGGAAAGCCCGTCTTCAAGGGACAGGTCCAGGCGGAACATCTTGGCCCAGAGCTCCTCTTCCTCCGTGGTATATTCCGTGGATTGATTGGTCAGAAGCAGCCGGTAATCCAGTTCCTTGATCGTGATGTTCGTGAGCTCCTTGGACCAGTCCTCCACATTCGTTTCGGCACCGGGTCCCAGATGATCCGTTTTCAGCTGGAAAACGAATTTGGCCAGTTCCCTGACTTTGACCCCTTTGGTCAGCTCCACCGAAAGAATGCCCCGGGCATGAAGCATGCGCGCCAGTTCAAATAAAAACTCGTCCTTGCTCTCGATGAGCTCCGAATTCATGAGAATGCGGTTGGATGAGAAACCGAGGATGAATTTTTTCTGCACCTTGAACCATTCATCGATCGTGCTTTTCAGCTTCTCGATCGAAAGTACATAAATCGGATGTTCAAAATCGTACAGTGTGCCGTTTTTAACACCGACGAGCAAATCCTTGATGACGAGTTTAAATAATTGAATTTCTTCAGGCTTAAGGCTCATTTTCAACCTGCTGTAATTGAAGTGAAAGACCAATGATCCGCATGGTGTCAGCGCAACAGAAAACCGTCCGGAATTGACAATTTTTTATTGCATAATTTATGCCAGATGACAGAAAAACAGAGGGTTGTAAACCGGTATCCGGCATTTTGTTCATTATCGGGTAAAAAGGCAAAAAAGCGTGCTATAATCGCAATAATTATTCAATTCAGCGTAAAACAGTCCATTGCGGTCAAAATCACCGATTTCATAATGAAATCAGTTCAGGTCAACGTTTATTTTCATCCCGGGATAAAAAGAAAGCAGTGGAAAATGCGGGGTCCCGGCTCCGTTATCCGATGGAATGAATCCAAGGTGCCGGGAATGTGGATTAAAACCTGAATCTCCGGATACGATACGCATGATACAGCATGGTCAATGATTTTGCTATGCGGACTGCCTGATCACGAGTTCAGGCTTGAAAACCGCCTGCCGGGGACTCCTGAGTATGTCGTTACGATTGACCACGGCCATTTGATATGCCGCATCGGCCATTTCCTCGATGGGTTGACGGATCGTGGTCAGAGCCGGAATGGAGACCCTGGCTGCAAGCAGGTCATCGTACCCGATGATGGCCATATCGTCGGGAATCAGCAATCCGCGCGTCTTTGCGACACTGACGAGTCCAAGCGCACAATTGTCGCCGGCTGCACAGAAAACCGCATCCAGTCCCATATCGATCAGTTTGGGCATCACGGCTTCGCCCTCGGCGCGCGAGTAGTGGACAACCTCGATTAAATGTTCCTTTTGAAGGGTATGAACCGACGATCCCAGCCCCTGCCGGAATCCCTTGATTCTCAGTTCTGCATTGTACCCGCCCTGAACCTGTGTGCGTCCTGAAACGATGCCGATTTTCTTTCTGTCCGTGGAAGCCAGATGCCGGCCCGCAAGCTGTCCCCCCATCAGATTGTCCGACGTGATATGGGACACGCCATCCGCCTTCTCATCGATGAGCACGATCGGCACATCGGCTGAGTGATAGGCGTCGACGATGCCCGGATCCGGGCGTATGCTGATGGCAATCAGGGCGCTGGGTTTTGTCTGATGCAGCGCGTGATCCAGGCGTTCCTTCTGCACATCCGGGTCGTCCGTAACCGATCGAAGCACGATCTGATCGGATTTGAGCTGTTTTCTCAGATGCTTGCTGATCTCGGCCTGAAAAACCGAATAAAACGTGGGTGCTGCAAGCAGTATTTTTATCTCCTGATCCGGCATTGTCTGTCACTCCCGTACAAAAAAATATTGTATAAATCCATGGTCCCGCATCGACAACTTTTTACATGGTCCGGTCGGTCTCTGGCCCCGGTTAGGGTTTTGGTGTCAGTATCGCGGCCCAGCCGCCGCCCGGGGCCAGGTTGATCCGGACAGAATCCTCTTTGACGAGGGAACGTGTTTCAATCACATAGTCTTCGGCATAGCGATCCGCATTCAATCCGTCTTTCAGTATCTCTGCGTTGTAGGCACTGTTCCCCAAAAAAGACAGATTCAGGGTGAACGCACGGGCCTGCGCGTTGTTCATGGCGCCCACGAACCATTGGCTGCCGTGCCTTCTGGCTACGATGAGATACTCTGAAACACGTGCTTCCAGCACACGGATATCATCCCACACGGTCGGCATTTTCGCAATGAACCGCGCACACTCGGATTCCCTGCGGTAATGGGTCGGGCTGTCCGCCATCATCTGCAGGGGACTTTCATACACGACATACATGGCCGCCTGATGCGCACGCGTGGTCATGCTCATCGGCCGTGTAAAGACGACGCGGAAATTACCAGGCTGTGCGTTCACCATGGCGCCCGGCGTATAATCCATGGGGCCCGGCACCATGCGGATAAACGGCAGCGTCAGGTTGTGTGCCGGCGTGATATCGAGGCTCCATTTGTTGTGCTCCAGCCCCTTGACACCCTCGCGCGAAATCACGTTGGGATATGCCCGGCGCAGTCCGGCGGGTTTGTAGGCCCCGTGAAAATCGACGAGCAGATGCCGTTTGGCCGCTTCGTCCGCAATTTTCCAGTAGTAATTCACCATGGCCTGATCATCCCGCTGCATAAAATCGACCTTGATGCCCACCGCGCCCCATCGGACAAACTGGTCCAGGGCCGGTTCGAGCTGATCCTCCAGGGTTTTCCATATCACCCAGAGAATGATCCCCACGTTTTTCTCTCTGGCATAGGCCATGAGTTCAGGGATATCCATTTCAGGAACAGGTTCGAGCAGATTGCCCAGCTTGTACCAGCCCTCATCCAGAATGATGTATTCGATGCCGTACTCGGACGCGAAATCGATATAGTATTGATACGTCTCCGTATTGACGCCGGATCGAAATCCGGCCTGATACACATTGTTTGCGTTCCACCAGTCCCAGGCGACCTTGCCCGGACGGATCCAGGAAAAATCCCCGGATCCGGTCGAGTCTGCAAGCTGATACACGAGCTGGTTCGTGATCAGGTCGGCATCCTGCCGGGCGATCGCCAGGACGCGCCAGGGGAATTCCCTGTTTCCGCGTGTGCGAGCAATGTAATCCGCGGTCCGTGTCACGGGAAAGTCCCTGTCCGAGCCGGATCTGAGCGCGCTTTCAAGTGCATATAGCGGGAAGCATGCGCCCAGCGTGCCGGCTTTTCCTGTTTTCAGCCACATGCCCGGATAATCGCGCAGGGCGCTTTCCATGATCAGGAGCCGGATTCCCTGGGTCGAAACGAGCACGGGCAGACTGGCGAGCCTGCCTGCCGCAGCCGTATCGAGCCGTACCGGAATATAAGTTCTTTCATTATGGGAAAAGAATCCGTCTTCTTCAGGATACAGAACCTGGGTCATGTCCGCAAACCGGAAATCGGCCGTTTCGGACCGGACAATGAGCGAATCCCCGGAATTTGTGATAAAACGATAAGCGAGACCGTTGTCATACACACGAAAAATCAAAGAATAAAGTCCCTTGAACCGCAGCGTCATCTCATTGTAACGATCCTCGATCACGGCCCTCTTCTCTGCTACAACGGGCCTGATCAATCCCTGAAATGTCCTTTTCTTTACCTGCTCCGGTTCCGTGTCCGGGCCGAAGTCCGTGCCCTCACCCGCACTCATGCCGACTCCTGAAGCCGTCATCACAGCCTTGCCGTCCACAGTAACCGAAAACTGAATCTCGGGACCGGCCGTGACGGTCAGCTCGATGGTCCGGTCCGGAGACTGCAGGGCCATCCTGTCCCCTGTTCCTGCATACAGTCCTTTCGAACCGTGATGCGCACCCATGAATAAAATGATCAGAATACAAAGACCCATATCGCGTTTCATGTATCAGCCTCTTTGATTTGAATTTTCATGTCCGGCCGGATCTCCGGTAACGTTTGCATCAATACATAAATATATTCCGGACTCAGTTTATTCACGTTCGCCCGGATTTTTATCAGCCGTCCTCATTGCCGCATATTGGGTATTATAAAAAATAAGTCGTGAACCATCAAGTGTTTTCTTAAAAATTTTTCGTCATATTCAGACAGGAACATGCCCGCTCATATTCAGATATAACGGTTTTAGGTTCATTGAATCGAAATCACCGCCTTCTGACGGATATCTTCCGACGAACTCCCGATCAGGATATCGAATGTGCCGGGCTCGATCCGCCAGTCATGACATTCCGGATCATAAAAAGAGAACGCCTCACGGCCCAGCGTGAACCGGACGGTCTTCTCTTCATCCGGACCGAGCCGTACTTTTTCAAACGCTTTCAGTTCCTTTACAGGACGGGGCAGCGAACATGCCTCATCCGCCACATAGACCTGCACAATTTCGGAACCGGCCCGATCCCCTGTATTTTTGATGCGGACCGAGACAGACACCGAATCCTCTTTCGTATAATCCGTGCGGTCCGTGTAGATGCCGGCATACCCGAAGCTGGTGTACGACAGTCCGAAACCGAAAGGAAAACGGGGGCGTGTTTCGCTCCGGTCCCAGTACCGGTATCCCATAAAAATGCCCTCGCCGTAAAAAACCCTGAGATCCTGATCCTGATCGAAATAATGCGCATAACACGGATTGTCTTCGATGGATTTTTCAAACGAGGCGGGCAGCTTGCCGGAAGGATTGATGTCTCCGAACAGGATTTCGGCTGCAGCCAGATTGCCCTCCTGACCGGGATACCAGGCCATAAGCAGGGCCTTTACACGGCCGATCCAGCTTTCCATTTCAACATTTCCTCCCGCGTTCAGGACCACGATGACGTTCGGATTCACGTCCGCGATCCGGTTGATGAATTCGGCCTGATGATCGGGCAGCTCAACTGTCCGGTCGAAACCCTCGCTTTCACTGCTGCTGTTGAATCCCGCGGCCAGAATCACCAGGTCGGCCTTTTTTGCGGCCTCGGCTGCAAGCTCCGGGTACTGCTCCGGGCCGATGTATGTCCCCGCTTTTTTCGCACCCAGCTGAATGACCGCACCGCCCCCGGACTGATAATAATCCACCTCGATCCGGTACTCGCGGCCGGCTTCCAGGTAGACATCGTATTTCGCTGCAGCTGGACCCTGGTCCCGCCACATCCGGACGATTTCCTTCCCGTCCAGCCGGATAATATACCCATCATCACCGCGGCCGGCGATTGCATAATAACCAGAAGATCCCGGCGTATAAAAACAATGAAACCGGGCCGAAAAATCGGTTTCGGGCACACCGGGAATGTCCCACATATCCCCGTCCGCAAGATCCAGCCTCCCGAAGAACCGCGAGCAGACAATGTCGCCCTCCAGTTTTTTGCCCACATAAAAATCCGCGTGCGCCCCTGTCTTCTTTATCCCGTCCTGATAAACATAGAAATCGAAATCATCGAATATGCCTTCTGGCATTTCCATGCCGGTAAATATGCCTTTTTGAAAAACTACCTCGATATGCTCACCTGCAATCTTTTGAACGGCTTCCGACAGGGACAGCGGATGCAGCGGATCCACCCTGGAGCTGCCGCCCCCGCCCGTGACTGCCGGATGGCCGTTGGGACCGATCACCGCGATGGACTTGATTTTGCTCCTGTCCAGCGGAAGCATGCCGGTTTCATTTTTAAGAAGCACCATGCCTTCACGTGCGGCGCGTATGGCCGTTTCACGAACGGCCGCCTCATCCAGTGTATAATCCCTGCCGATATCCGGATGATCGAAGAATCCGAAACGCCGGTACACGGACAAAATGCGGCGGATTTTATCATCGATAATCCGTTCTTCCAGCTTCCCTTCCCGTATCAGGGGCATCAGACTTTCACGGTTCATCAGCTTACCCGAAGGCATCTCCAGATCCAGTCCGGCCCGGGCGCACGCCGGCCCGTCGTATGTCGAAACCCAGTCGGACATGACAAAACCATCAAAACCCCACTTGTTCTTGAGCACATCCGTGATCAGATACGCATGCTCCGATGCATGAATGCCGTTGATCAGGTTATACGATGTCATGACAGTGCCGACGCGGCCCTCCTGAACCGTGATTCTGAATGCGGGCAGATAAATTTCATGCAGTGTCCGTTCATCCATATCCGAGGAACAATGATGCCGGTTGAATTCCTGATTGTTGGCCACGTAGTGCTTGGCGCACGCGACAACGCCCTGATCCTGCATGCCCCGTGTGTATGCAGCGGCCATTTGCCCGGCCAGATAAGGATCTTCCCCGAGATATTCGAAATTGCGGCCGCACAGGGGCATCCGGTAAATGTTCATGGCCGGTCCCAGAACCACATGCACATTCTTGGCCCTGGCTTCGGACCCGATGGCCTTTCCAATGTCGTAGGCGAGTTTTTTGTCCCAGGATGCCGCGAGCGTGATGCTGGCCGGATAAGCCGTGGATTTGCCGTAATTGCGCACACCCACGGGCCCGTCGGCAAAACGGATTTCGGGTATGCCGAGATGGTCATATCCCCGGATGTTGAATCCCCTGTAACCGCCGATGAAATCGATTTTCTCCTCCAGGGTCATGGCCCGGATTTTTGCTTCGATGTCCGGATCGGTATTTTTTTCAGCGGGCCCGGAACCCGCGGTGATTGCAGCGGTAAACAGAAAACACATGATCGGAATCACCTGTCTTGTTTGTCGTTTTTTATTATGCATGGGTTGCGGCTCCTGTTTGAAATTCGACTGTGCAGAAAGCGGTTGGCCCGGCGATGATTTCAGCAGCATGGTTTAACCCGTGGCCTGCTGTATTGCCGTCCCGCTTTCACTTATAATATCAGTTTAGGATTTTTTTTACAAATTGCAAATCAATTTCAAAAAAAAAGGGCTTCTGATGAAGCTCTGTTCCATGCCGAAGCGGGAAAAGTTGAACTTCCGGCCTCTCGACGCATGGTAAAGCAGGACACTGATAAAACCGTTAAAACACCACGTCTTTTGTAATTCCCGGCCAGTTGTCCGTGCGGAAAGGTGATGCAGGCAGACCTTCTCTGTTGTATAAACTGCATGCCGGATTGTTGGCCCAGCCGTATCTGACCGAAACAGGATCCGGAATTCCGGGATTGAATACCACCACCGTGTTCCCTTCAATCCGGGCATCCGCCCATACAAATTTCCGATCCGCACCGGCAATGGCAAATCCTTTCAGCTCTCCCCCTTTTGCGATTAAACCGGTACCTGTATGTTGAAAAGTCAGCCGAATCTGACCGTCTTCTTTCCGCATCCCCTGAAGCAGCGGCCCTGAATAAACCACATCCTCACCATAAACACGGGCACGTGCAATGAGCGCCAGCCGCCTGCCCACTTCCCGTTTGTTCCCGGGATGGATATGCTCCGCCTCTCCGATATCGATGGCTACAGCCATGCCGGTATTGGGTTCGGAAAGAGCCATACACTGGGCCTCCCGGAGTTCGGCCCAGTCCGAATCCCCCGGTTTACTGGCTGCTGTCATATAATTGGCAAGCTGCACAAAAAGAAAGGGGAAATCACCCTGTGCCCAGCGGGTGCGCCAGTCACGAATCATCGCCGGAAACAGGCGGCGGTACTGATAAGCCCGGCTTGCATTGTCCTCACCCTGATACCAGATGACACCGCGCATGGTGTACGGAATAACCGGCGCCACCATGCCGTTGAAAAGCACCGTGGGCAATTGCTGAACATGCCTGGGTGTGCTCAGATATCCCGATGTCATTTTCAGCTCGACACCCGGTTTGAACCGCCACTCGCCTGCCAGCGATATGGAATCTCCCCTGCTGCTGACCAGTTTGACATCATCCGGTGCGCCCCAGAAACCGCCGACTCCGGAAAAGTCCAGAATCCGGACAACGAGGATATTCACGCCCGGCTTGAGCTGCCCTTTAGGTATCCGATACCGGCGAACCGTATTGTAAACTGTCTCACTGCCCAGCAGCTGCCCGTTCAAATATGTAAAATCGATATCGTCCAGAGGACCGAGGCACAGAGTCCAGGATTTTTCAGTATCAGGCCCACCGATTTCCACCTCTTTCCTGAACCAGACAACGCCGTCATATCCCGGAAGACCGCCGGACTCCCTCGGTCCGGGAATATCCATGACAGGCCAGTCCTCTGTTTCGGCCTGCGGATCAATCCATGTGTCCGCTGAGTCAGCCAATCCCGCATCCATATCCGTGATCCATGCCTGCCAGCTTCGGACCTGTTCTTCCAGGGATGAAAAGGGATTGATGACTGCTGAATCCGCTTTCACTTTCTCTTTGTCCTTCAGCATTCTGATAATTTCTTCAAATTCTTTCTGCTTTTCCATGGTCTGAAGACTGGTCCACGCCTCGACCGGAGTCCCTCCCCAGGAAATATGTATCAATCCCACGGGAACATGTAAATGCTTATGAATATCGCGGCCGAATAAATAACCCACAGCCGAAAAATACGGAATATTGGCCGGATTCACCGGCATCCAGCCATAGGTGCTCAAAGTATCAACCGGATGCAGTGCCGTATTTCGCATCACTGTAAAAATCCGCATACCGGGATAATCGGCCCGGGCGATCTCCCGCTCACTGTTTACGGTTTCGATCAGGGGCCATTCCATATTGGACTGACCCGAACAAATCCAGACCTCTCCTGCCAGAATATCGCTGAACAACAGGGTATCCGAACCCAGAATCTGCATCACATAGGGTCCGCCCGCATCGACCGGCGGCAGTTTCAGGTGCCATGTGCTGTCCTTTGAGACCTTCGCATGGGCCGTATGACCATTCAGAACCACGGTGACACATCCGCCGGGATCGGCCTTGCCCCAGACAGCGATATCATGATCATGCTGCAAAACCATATGATTGCCGAATATCTTCGGCAGCCGGATATGCGCCGCAGGAGAAAGCCGGTCCGGATTATTACCCCGACAGCCTGCGCATAACAGAAGGACGGCGACAACAGCGGTGTGAACTGATGCGGATATCAGGCTTTTCATGAATACCCTTTCAGGCCGGATGACGTATGAACATTTACCAACTGTTCCCGATTTGTTACCACAAATATGCTAAAATAAACAAAGACATACAAAACATTTGTTGAAAATCAAGCAAAAAAATAGCCCGTGATCCAGTCATTAACGTAAGGTTAACTAAGGAATTACAGGCTATTTAATTTTGTCGGGGCGAGAAGATTTGAACTTCCGACCTCTTGACCCCCAGTCAAGCGCGCTAACCGGGCTGCGCTACGCCCCGATCCTGATAATCGTGGTCGATAAAGTACAAAATATGCGGGCGAAAGTCAAGACCTGTTTTCATGCCGCACCGGCCCCGGCTCATTCGATAATCCGGCTGGTGCACTATTCGATTATTCTCCATAAAATGAATATTTTTACAATATATATTATTTTATAGAATATTTAATGAATATTTATTAAAAATATCATTCGATTATATTCATTTTTTTCTTGCATTTCATCATATAATTATATTAAATTTACATTCAAATCCATTAACTGCCGGAGTCAGTCATGTCCCTGAAATCCATCTGTATATTCGTGCTCCTGACCGTTATCGGCCTTTCAGCGGCCGCCCCCCATTTCGACCTGTATTTTCATCCGCGGACCATGCGTTTGGATTACATTCATTCGGGCACGGGCACAACCGAATCTTTTTCTTTTGACGATGTATACGAGGAATCCGTCTGGGCCGGCCCCGTGACGCGCCTGATCGATGATTCCAATCTGGGTAAATATCTGTTTCAGGTGTTCGACGAGCGGACCGGTACGCTGATCTATTCACGCGGTTTCTGTTCCATTTTCGGTGAATGGCAGACCACGGAAGAAGCCCAAAAAATCAACCGCTCTTTCAGCGAATCCATCCGGTTTCCCTGGCCCCGTGCAGGTGTCAAGGTGACCATCAGCACCCGGAACCGTGAAAATCAGTTTATCGAAATCTGGTCCGTATCACTGAACCCGGGCGAAGTGAACTACCGCAGAAACGGAACCTATTCCAATGTTCCGGTCACCCCCCTGTTTATCAGCGGTGACATACGAAACAAAATCGACATCGTCATTCTGCCGGACGGTTATACGAAGGATCAGATGAAAAAATTTCATCAGGATGCAAAACGGCTCGTCAAGACACTCTTCTCCACGGAACCGTTCCTGTCCGGCCGGGACCAATTCAATGTGCGATGTGTGGACCTGCCTTCCAATGAGGAAGGTATCGACGATCCGCAGAAAACCATTTACAGGGACAATGCACTGGCCTGTTCCTACAATGCGTTCGGAAGCGACCGGTACATCCTGACCTATGACAACAAAACACTCAGAAAAATCGCCGCACGGGTGCCTTATGAGCATGTCTGTATACTGGTCAATGCCCAAAAGTATGGCGGGGGCGGTATATTCAATCTCTATACCACCTGCATCAGCGACAACGAGTGGAGCGATTACATCTTCGTCCATGAATTCGGCCACAGCTTCGGGGGTCTCGGCGACGAGTATTATACCTCGGACGTGGCCTACAGTGAATTCTATCCTCAGGATGTCGAACCATGGGAGCCGAATCTCACGATCTGTACGGACCCGGACCGGGTCAAATGGCGGGAGATGATCGAACCGGGCACACCCGTGCCGACGCCGTGGGGTAAAGCGGAATACGATGCCAGACAGACCGCTTATATGCAGAATCGCAAGGAACTCAAAGCGAACAAGGCACCGCTGAGCGAAATCGACCGGATCCGGGACGAAAATGACCGCTGGATTCATGATTTTCTGAGAAATCAGCCCTACTGGGGTAAAACCGGCGTCTATGAGGGCGCAGGCTATGCCTCCAGCGGGCTTTTCCGGCCGTATATCGACTGCCGCATGTTCTCGAGGAGCCTGACGGGATTCGATCCCGTCTGCTCGAGGGCGATCGGGCGCATGATCGAATTGTATACAGAATAACGGCTGTACGGATCAGGGGTAATCGAACCGTTCAATACCTGATCTCCCAGCAGACTGTTTATCATAGAAAGGATATTAGGAATGAATTCAAAACAATTGATCGATATTGAAAACCAGTACGGCGCACACAATTACCACCCGCTGGATGTGGTTCTTTCGAAGGGTGAAGGGATCTGGGTCACGGATCTGGAAGGAAACAAATATCTCGATTTTCTGAGTGCCTATTCATCCGTCAATCAGGGACACTGTCATCCGAAAATTGTGAAAAAGATGATCGAACAGGCTCAGAAGCTGACCATTACATCCAGGGCGTTCAGAAATGATCAGCTGGCGCTTCTCTGCAAGGAAGTGTGCGAATTTACTGGTATGGATATGATGCTGCCCATGAACAGCGGCGCCGAAGCCGTGGAAACCGCCCTGAAAGTCGCACGTAAATGGGGATATGCCAAAAAGGGTATCAATCTGAGCGATGCGGAAATTATCGTGTGCGCAGGAAATTTTCACGGACGGACCACGACCATCGTGGGCTTTTCAACCGACGAGCTGTATAAAAAGTATTTCGGTCCCTATACACCGGGTTTTAAAATCATTCCCTATGGCGACATCGATGCTCTCGAAAAAGCCATCACCCCAAATACCGCGGCATTTCTCGTGGAACCGATTCAGGCCGAAGGCGGCGTGCTGATTCCTCCGGAAGGATACCTGAAGTCCTGTGAATCGGTCTGCAAAAAGAACAATGTGCTTCTGGTATTAGACGAAATACAAACGGGACTGGGGCGCACAGGAAAACGCTTCGCATGCGATTATGAGAACGTCGTTCCCGATATATTCATCATGGGCAAAGCCCTGTCCGGCGGATTCTATCCGGTTTCCGCCGTGGCCACCAAAAAGGAAGTGCTCGGATTGTTCACACCCGGTGAACACGGTTCCACGTTCGGCGGCAATCCACTGGCCTGCGCCGTGGCCCGGGAGGCCCTGAAAGTACTGCAGGAAGAAAAGCTGATCGACAAATCCGCCGAACTGGGCGCTTATTTTATGGATAAGCTGCGCACCATACAAAGCAAACATATTCAAACCGTGCGCGGCAAGGGTCTGTTGATCGGCGTGGAGCTGAAAAAAGAGGCCGGCGGTGCCCGGCGTTTCTGTGAGGCGCTGCAGGATGAAGGCTTACTGTGCAAGGAAACCCACGAGCATGTCATCCGCTTCGCTCCCCCGCTCGTGATCGAAAAAGCCGACATCGACTGGGCATTCGAACGGATCAAAAAAGTGCTTGAAAATCTGGATTGACCGGTACCCGGTTCAGGACATACGAAGCGGCTCCGCAAGGGGCCGCTTTTTTTATTGCATCTCATGAAATTATTTGACAGATTATTGTGAATCAACATCTGTTGACCGAATGAGGAGATCCTGCCATGGCATCCACGCTTTCAAAAATTCAGACCTGGCTTTTTACCTTGCTTCGTATGGCCATCGGATGGCACTTTCTTTATGAGGGCATGGATAAACTGTGGACACCGGACTGGACCGCCGCCGGTTATTTTGAACGGTCGCGCTGGATACTGGCTCCCGTGTTTCACTGGATCGCGGCCCATGAAAGCCTGATGTTCATCTGTGACGCGGTCACCATCGCAGGGTTAATAGGCATCGGGCTTTTTCTCATGCTGGGCCTGAAAACAAAAATCATCTGCCTGGCAGGAGTGACGTTTCTGGCCGTTGTCACGGTCATTCACCCGCCGCTCATCGGATACGATTTCGGTATTCCGGCCGAAGGACAGTATCTTCTCGTCAACAAAAATATCATTGAACTGATTGCGCTTCTGGTTCTCGCCTGGATTCCCGATTCCGAGATGCCCGGCATCGATTATCTGCTGAAGCATCGTCCGAAATTCAATCACACTCCCGAAGAAAAGGATTTTAAAACCCTGTACACGGACCACTTTAAAACGGGCCGGGAAAGCCGCCGCCATTTTTTAAAAGGCCTGATATCGGTTCCCTTCCTCGGCGCCTTTACGGCCATGCTCATACGCAAAAACGCCTGGGAAAGCATCGAAGAGAAAAACCTGATGGATGTGGTGACAAGCGCGTCCGTGAAATCATTCCGGTTCAGCGGACTTCAGGATCTGAAGGCCAGGGTTCCCGTTTCGGCCATCGGCCACATGCGGCTCAGCAGGCTGATTCTCGGAGGCAATTTAATCGGCGGGTGGGCCCATGCCCGCGACCTGATCTATGTTTCAAAACTGGTCAAGGCCTATCATCACAGGGACAAGGTGTTCGAGACAATGCTTCTGGCGGAAAAATGCGGCATCAACACCCTGCTCACCAATCCGCTCCTGAGCGGTGTGATCCAGGAATACTGGCGCCGGAACATCGGGAAAATCCAGTTTATTTCGGACTGCGGGGGCGACGACCTGCTTGAGCGGGTCCGGGTCTCCATCGATGCCGGGGCTTCGGCCTGTTATGTTCAGGGTGAAAAAGCCGACACGCTCGTGCGTGAGGGTAAAATCGATCAGATTGCACAGGCGCTTGAACTGATCAAAGGCAGCGGATTGCCCGCCGGTATCGGCGGACATTATATCGAAACCATCCGGGCCTGTGTGGATGCGAGTCTGGAACCGGATTTTTGGGTGAAAACGCTGCATCATCACGACTACTGGTCCGTGCAGCCCCAAGAGGAGCACGACAATGTCTACTGCCGGAAACCCGCAGAAACCATCGCGTTCATGCAGACGCTGGATCAGCCCTGGATCGCATTCAAGATTCTGGCCGCCGGTGCCATCACGCCTGAAAGCGGTTTTCGATACGCCTTTGAAAGCGGCGCGGACTTCATCTGTGTGGGCATGTATGATTTCCAGATCGTGGAGGATACGAACCTGGTGACCGACCTGCTGAAGCTGAAGTTCGACAGGGAGAGACGGTGGTGGGCGTGAGTGGTTTGCGTGAATGGAAGCATACGCTGTATCACGTTTTAATATCGGAAAGCCTGAACGTGAAACGGAGATAGGAGAAACGGAGAGACGGAGAAAAAACAGGATCACTGAGGCGTTTTAAATCTCCGTTTCACCCCTTCTCCGGTTCTCCGGCACACTGTCTTTTGCCGTCTGCGGTCCGATTTCGTTTGAATTTTAGAATTTGTTTTTTGGAATTTATTTGAATTTTGTGATTTGAGATTTGTGTTTTGCCGCGGTCCGCGTTGTCCGACTCTACGACCCAATGGACCCAACGACCCAAAGACCTTTTTATTCTCCGTTTCCCCCCATCTCCGTTTCTCCGATGCTTTCTCGTTTTGCTGCCTCCCGTCCGCTGTCTTTGAAAGGGGCTGGGTCGGGGTGGTCTCATATACTCATATACCCATTTACCCTTATACCGCTTATTGCGGTCAGCGGTCCGCCGTGCGCGGTCATAATCATAAAAACCTCAAAAAAAATCCAAAATTTTTTTCTGCCGCTTTTCCACCACAATTTTTGATTTTTAGAAAAATTTTAACATTTTTCTTTATAACACACTATTCGTAAAACCACTTAAATCATTTTAAATCAGATTTAAAGAAATATTTATAAAATGTTAAATAATTTATATTTAGGTAATATATATATTTTTTTGTTAATATTTGTTGCTTTCTTATAATGATGTTTTTATATTTGTTCACAGATGTTACATGTGTGTCATAATTTTTACAATCTCTATTGAAAAAATAAGGGACATTCGACCTGTCTTTCGTTTTCCGGGGGGAAAAGAGAAAATACTATCCGCAGATTGATTTCCAAAAACTACAGCAAGAAATCTCATTATTCTCTTTTTAATTAACACGCCTTAGGGATCTTTCACAGAATCGGCTCAGAAGTATTTTTTTGCCTTGAATATGACGTTTTCTTCATATTCATGACATTTTTATGAACAATGTTACGGGAGGAATCATGAAATTCCGGAATGTCACGATACTGATCACTTGCCTGCTCTATGGCGGATCTCTGTTTGCCGCAGGAACCAACAATCAGGACGCGACACAACTGCAAAGTGCAGGACCAGTGGAACTTGAATGCCATGGTTATTTAGGGGATTATGTCTGGTACGATACGGACGGAGAAGGAGATCAGGATGAAACCGGCACTGGAATTGCAGGTGTCAACGTCCGGATCCGCAGATATGTGGGTGGCAGTCTCGCTGGAACATGGACACGCACCACAGACGCCAATGGTTTATACAGTTATTACTTCTCCCAGGATGGCCGGTACATCATCGATATTCCCAATCCCCCCGCCGGTCACACACTCACATCCGGAAATACATCGTACACGATGGACATCAACAGCAGTAATTACGGTAACAACTGGCTCTATGCTGATTTCGGTTATGTCAAATGGGATAAAAGCAGCCTTGAAGTTACCGGAAAATGTATCTGGGATTCAAATACAGATATACAATATGCAGTATTTACTGTTACGAATACGGGCACTGCGGCCATGCAGGGCCCCACAACTTACGAATTATTCATCAATGGTGTGAAAGTGTCGGACGGGCAAATTCTGCCTTTGAACGGAGGGGAGTCCAGAGATTATACATTCACATCCAATGACGGCGATTTTATAAGATTCGTTGCCCAACAAAGACCCGGACATCCTGGCAGCAGCGAGCCCCAGGATGAAGTGGAGCTGGATTGTAAACCTTCGGCAAACCCGCAGATTCACATCGAAAAGGCCACGAACGGCCAGGATGCGGATGCGCCCACAGGGCCTACCGTCAATGCCGGTTCCACGGTCACATGGACATACGCGGTCACCAACCCGGGCAATGTGCCCATATCCAATG
>JAFGGN010000016.1 GCA_016930535.1 bacterium | reverse complement strand
TCGTTAGGTTGGAGCATGAATCGGGGAAATGAGAAACGGGGAGACGGAGAAAAAGGCAAGGTCGGTCTTTTCAGTCTCCGTTTCACCACGTCTCCGGTCCTCAGATGCATTCTCGGTCTGATACCGGCCATTCGCGTTGCCAATTTCGTTTGGAATTTGCTTTTTGTAATTTATTTGTTTTTTGTGATTTGAGATTTGTGATTTTTCTTGCCGTCTGCGGTCTTTTAACGGGGCAGGGCTGGGTGGACCCATTTACGCATTTACCCATATACCCATCTACTGCTTTTAAGCGGTCCGCGGTCTTGCCGTCTGCGGTCTTTAAAGGGGCAGGGCAGCGGGGCCCCATATACGCATATACCCATATACCCTTCTACTTTTCTTCTTTATTTCACACGAAATTTTATTATATTACAAAATGTGGGAAGGTGAAATCCCGGTTATCAAAAGGCAAAAAAAAACCCTGCAACAAGCCTGGGTATAAAGAACCGTGTCAGACACGGTGGGTGCCCTCCTGTCCGTTTTTTACGTCCACGCTATGGAGGCATGTAATACACGGCCAGAGTCGAGCTCCCATAAAAAAAATGATGGCTCTTTATATCACCGTTGGCTATCCGTTGCAGGGAAGAGCCGTATCTCTCTTTTCTCGCGGCTTTAATTTGATCATTTTCAAATCAAATGTCAAGAGGTATTTTCCGGATCCGAGGCCGTCCGGACATGATGGATCGTTCGGGTCATTGGCTTTTCGGGTCGCAGGGTCTTTGGGTCATTGGGTCGTAGAGTCGGATCGTGAAACGGAGAGTCGGAGAGGATTAGAAACGGAGAACAAAAGAAATGATGAATAACGAATATTGAATGACGAAGTGTGAAAAACATGATATCCAAATCACTTCATCATTCGAAATTCCCTGTTCGATATTCGATATTTTCTGTTCTCCGTTTCTTCGACGCCGGATACGGCGCGCGGTCCGCGGTCAATGGTCGGAATTTCCGTGCTGCCGTGTCTCCGTTTCTTTATCGCCGACCCATTGCCCGTTGCGCCGGATTTGAAACGATTTTATCATTTGGTCGTTCAATAGATATGCTGTTGTCGGATCATCTTTTTGTAAGGAGCGGTTTATGAAAAGAATTAAGTATTTTGCTGTTCCTGTGCTTCTCGTTTTTATGGCATTGTCCGGTTATACGCATGCCAGGCATGTGGACTGGATCGTGATCGACAGTTCTATCAATCCGGTGACTGCCAAATATATGGTCGATGCGGTTTCCCGGGCCGAGAAAGACGGCGCGGAATGCCTCGTGATCGAAATGGACACACCGGGAGGACTGATGGAATCGACCTGGGATATTGACAAGCGCCTGCTTGCAGCAGAGGTCCCGGTCGTGGTCTATGTATCACCAAGCGGAGGCAGGGCTGCTTCGGCCGGCGTTTTTATCAGCTATGCGGCCCATGTCGTGGCCATGGCTCCCAGTACAAATATCGGGGCTGCGCATCCAGTAAACATGATCGGAAGCGGACAGGATTCGGCCAAGGTTATGATGGAAAAAGTGGTCAATGACGCTGTGGCCCATATCAAGGGACTGGCCGAACAGCGGAAGCGGAATGCGGCCTGGGCAGAACAGGCCATCCGGACCAGCGTGTCCATTACGGAAAATGAGGCCCTGGAAAAGGGCGTGATCGATCTGATCGCCGGCGACCGGGACGATCTTCTGGAAAAACTGGATGGAAAAGAGGTCACGGTCGATGGCGAATCCGTGATCCTGAAGACGGCCGGCAGCCGTATCGACGAGCATCGCATGGACTGGCGGCATCAGATCCTGAACCATATCGCGAATCCGAACATTGCATTTATTCTGCTGATTCTTGCGGCACTCGGCATCTATTTCGAGTTTTCCAATCCGGGATCCATTTTTCCGGGCGTGGTGGGCGCCATCTGTGCGGTGCTGTTTCTCTTCGCCTCACAGGTGCTGTCCATGAACGCAGCCGGTATTGTGCTGATTTTACTTGCAATTGCCTTTTTTATTATCGAAGTTTATACACCCACGTTCGGTGTGCTGACGGCCGGGGGCATCGTGTCATTTGTCGTGGGTGTACTGATGCTGTTCAGATCTCCGGAGGTGAAAGTGTCACTCAGTTTGTTTGTCCCGATACTGATTGCATTCATCGTTTTCATGGTCATCGCGCTTTACCTGGCAGTGAAAACCAGGCTGACCAGGCCCACGACCGGAAAACAGGGCCTGATCGGTGAGACCGGTGTGGCGTTAAAAAAGCTGAATCCGGACGGTCAGGTCTCGGTTCACGGAGAAATCTGGCGTGCGACCAGCGATGAAACCGTTAATAAAGGAGAGCAGGTTCAGGTCCTGGCGGTTCAAGGCCTTATGCTCAAAGTGGCAAAAACAACCCATCCAACCAAGGAGGTGCGCTAATGGGCATTTTATTTTCTTCATGGTTATTCTGGCTCTTTATTTTTGTTCTGTTCGTAGTTACTCAGGTATTGAAAGTGCTGCGTGAATATGAACGCGGCGTCATATTCCGTCTCGGACGCCTGGTCGGATCGAGAGGACCGGGACTCATTATCCTGATTCCCGGTATTGAAAAAATGGTCCGGGTCAGCCTGAGAACCGTGGCCATGGATGTGCCGCCTCAGGATGTGATCACCAAGGACAATGTTTCCGTGAAGGTCAATGCGGTGGTATATTTCCGCGTCATCGATTCGTCCAAAGCGATTGTGGAAGTGGAGGATTATTTATACGCGACCAGTCAGCTCGCACAGACCACGCTGCGGTCCATTCTGGGTCAGTTTGAGCTGGACCAGCTGCTGTCGGACCGTGAAACCATCAATGAAGAGCTGCAGGGCATTCTCGACAAGCACACGGATCCATGGGGCATCAAGGTTTCACTGGTGGAGGTCAAGCATATCGACCTTCCGGAGGAAATGAAACGTGCCCTCGCCCGGCAGGCGGAAGCTGAACGGGAACGCCGCGCCAAGATCATCCATGCCGACGGTGAAGCACAGGCCTCTCAGAAACTGGCCGATGCAGCAAGCATTCTGGGCAAGGAACCGACAGCCATCCAGCTGCGTTTTCTGCAGACTTTGGTGGAAGTGGCGGCCGAGAATAATTCGACCATGATATTTCCTGTTCCCATCGATCTGATCAAACCGTTTCTCAAGGACAAAAAATAGACGCACAACCGGTATTAAGCACTTTCTGGAGGATTTGCATCATGGGATTTAAACGGTTGTGGTCGTCGATCGAATGGGGTTTTTTCTACGGATTTATCACATGGATACTGGGAACCGGGGTTTCCAACCGGATTCCCGGATGGGGCGTCTGGATGATTCTGCTGGACCGAATCCTGATGGCCGTACTCATTTACTACGGGCTCCGCATTGCCTGGCCCCGGTGGATAAAAGGGGCGGCTGTGGGTATTTTGCTGAGCCTGCCGCTCGGGTATTTTGCAGTCAAGTGGCCCTTTTTCACACAGACTTCGGGCATGGGCGGGGCCCTGCTTACGGGTATCGTTTCCGGCATTCTGATGGCCTATGCCATACGTGAAAAAGAGGAAGATCCAGGAGAAGATACCGGGGAATCCGGTCAATGATCCGGTTGAAACCCTGGTTGACATGAATAAGGAGACTGTTTTTCGATGACCTATTTCAAGTGGATGATCATACTCTGTATAATCACGAATTTTTGTACGTTGCAGGCGGGAGCCCGGCCAGAACCTGCGGATTCACAAAATACGGCACTGGACGCACCGTGCGACAGCACCGCGGTCCTTGTTCATGACGGTCCCTTCACCTATCAGGACGGCACATATACCGGTGAGAGCACGGAATGGACCGGGATGACTGTCCAGGTCAGGGTCAAGAACGGTAAAATTAACGATGTGAAGGTATTGAAGGTCAAAGGGACGCCCGAATACTACGATGTGGTAGTGAGGAAACTGCCCCGTTGCATCGAGGCTGCAGGCCATCCGGATGTGGACGGAATTTCCGGAGCCACTCTGAGCTGCGACAGTATGAAAAAGGCGGTCAGGAACGCATTGGAGAAAGCTGTAAAAGAATAATGGTATTTCCCGGTTGAATACGGCATATTAAAAAACCGGGGGGCTCAGGATGTCAGTCATTCACAGACGAAAATTTCTTTCTTCAGCTGCATGGACCGCCTGCGCCCTGATATGCCCCACTCCGGGCTCCGGATCGGGAGATCCGGTGAAAGAGGCCCGGTATTACGACCGGCTTGAAGATAAACGGGTGCAGTGCCATGTGTGCCCCTGGCACTGTCTGGTCGAGGCTGGCAGGCGCGGTCATTGCGATGTACGGCTGAATGACGGCGGTACATATCGTTCTCTCGTTTACGGGCAGGTTGCTGCCCGTCATATCGATCCGATCGAGAAAAAACCCTTTTATCATTTTCATCCCGGTTCGGCGGCCATGTCCATCGCCACCGCAGGCTGCAATCTGGACTGTAAATTCTGTCAGAATGCGGACCTGGCCCAGAGACGTCCCGAAGAATTGAGACACTTTTATATGGCTCCCGGGGATGTCGTGCAGGCAGCCGTGGAAAACAGCTGCCTGTCCATTGCCTACACGTACAATGAACCGGTCATCTATCTCGAATATATGATGGACATTGCGGCAGCAGGGCGGGAACGGAAAATCCGCAGTGTCGTGATTTCGAACGGTTTTATCAATACGGAGCCGCTCAGGGATCTGTGCCGCGTGATCGATGCCTATAAAGTCGATTTAAAGGCATTTACGGATTCCTATTATCAGGAGATTGTGGGCGGACACCTTAAACCGGTCCTCGATACGCTGGTGACGCTGAAGGAAGAGAATGTCTGGACGGAAATCGTTTACCTGGTTGTACCCACATTGAACGACGACACGGCTTCCCTGCAGGAAATGGTGCGCTGGGTTACCCGTGAACTGGGCACCGATGTCCCGCTGCATTTTTCCCGGTTTTACCCGAAGTATAAATTGAAAAACCTGCCGCCCACACCGGTCGCGACGCTTGAGAAAGCCTGCGCGATCGCGCGGGATGCGGGTCTTCACTTTGTATATATGGGCAATGTGCCCGGGCATGCGGGCGAAAGCACCCTGTGTCCCGGATGCGGCCGGATCGTGATACGTCGTATCGGGTATGATATCACGGAAAATCATGTCCGCAAGGGTCAATGTGAATTTTGTACAACCCGTATTGCAGGACGGTGGTGAACCGCTAAAACAGAGGGTATTCATGAAAATATGGACATGGATCATCATCATTCTGCTGATTTCCGGACTGCCCATGGCGTGTCAGCAGCCCCGTCAGCAGATGCGTATCAGGCCGCCCGTGGTCGCCGGTTCATTTTACCCCGGTGATTTCTCCGTGCTTAGAAAAAACCTGACAGCGGCGCTGGATCGGGCTGAGACTGTACAGGTCAACGGACGGATTCTGGGACTCTGGGCGCCTCATGCCGGATATGTGTACAGCGGGCAGGTGGCGGCCAATGCCTATCGGTGCATCCGAAACAGTCCTGTCGACGCTGTCGTAATCGTCGCACCGACACACAGGGTGTATTTCACCGGTGCTTCCGTGGATGAATGGGATGCCTGTCAGACGCCCCTGGGCACCGTAAACATCGACCGGTCGCTCGCTGCGGATATTCGCTCAGCAGCTTCACAGATCCATTATGTACCGCAGGCGCATCAGCAGGAACATGCCGTCGAGGTTCAGATTCCATTCATCCAGACCGTGCTGCCGGATGTTCCTGTCGTACCCGTCGTACTGGGACAGATGACACCTGAAGATTGCCAGGCGGTCGGTTCAGCCATCACGGCGGCATGCAAAAACCGGCATGTTCTGCTTGTCGCCAGCTCGGATATGTCCCATTATCCCTCCTATGACGATGCCTGCGAGGCGGACCGGACCATGCTCGAAGCCGTGCATTCCATGAATCCCGACCGGCTGTTCTCTGCCGACAGGTCCGTCATGGCAAGGCATCTGGGCGGGCTGGAGTGCACGCTCTGCGGGTTGGAAGCACTGGCCGTCGTCATATCGGCATGCCGGAACCTGGGCGCGGATCAGGTTCAGCTTCTGCCCTATATGAATTCCGGCGATGTTTCAGGGGATCACGGCCGGGTCGTGGGATATGGCGCGGCCCTGTTTGTCCGGGCAGGGGATCATGATCAGGCAGAGGAAAGAGAGGATAAAGTGGAAGACATCGTTTTGAATCCGGATGAAAAGAAACAGCTGTTCCGGATTGCCAGGGCAAGCATCGAGTCCGCACTGAAGCGGGATGAAATGCCCGAATTTCAAATCGACAGTGAATCGTTGAAAATGAAACGCGGCGTTTTTGTCACCCTGACCAATCGCGGACGCCTGCGGGGCTGTATCGGCCGCTTCGATGCCGCTTTGCCGCTGTATCGGATGGTCGAAGAAATGGCAGCAGCTGCAGCCGTTCATGATACAAGGTTCCGGTATGATCCGGTGACTCTGGCTGAGCTCGGGAACATCCACATCAAAATATCCATCCTTTCGCCCCTGAAGAAAATTGAAAACATCGATGAAATTGAAATCGGAAAACATGGTATCTGGGTGAAGCAGGGGAACAGGCATGGCACATATCTGCCTGAGGTGGCCACCGAACTGGGGTGGAACAAAGAGGAGTTCCTGAGTCACTGCTGTGCGGAGAAGGCGGGTCTGTCTTCGGATGCCTGGAAGCAGGGAGCGGAAATTTATATATATTCGTCTCAGGTGCTGGATGAATAGAATAAATCAAGAACAAAGACCAAAGACCAAAGAACAAAGACGGGCAGGGGATTTTGGTGTCAGGGGGGATACAAATTGAAAAAGCGCTTGTATAATATTTAAAAATCGTTTATATTTTTACTATTCAGGAAGCGAAAGACCATAACCGGAGGATATGATGAAGCTAGAGGTGAAAGAAATCAATGATGTGGCTGTCATGATCGTTCGCGGCAAACTGATGGGGGGGCCCGAAACCATCTCGGTCCATGAGCAGGTGAAAGAACTGATTGATCAGGGCACGAAAAAGGTCGTGATCGATCTTTCTCATGTGGCCTGGATGAACAGTTCGGGATTGGGCACCATGATGGGATGCCTGACCTCGTTGAAAAATGCAAATGGCGACCTCAAATTGGCCGGCGTCACCGAAAAAGTAAAAAGCCTGTTTATGATCACCAAATTGATCACGATTTTTGAAACATACAATACAGCGGAAGAGGCGGCGGCCGCATTTTAGTGTTTGATGCAGCGTCCATTTTTTTGTAAAATGACTGGAGGGGCGGGAATATATCCCGCCTTTTTTATATTTGACAAAATGTCGACAATTTGATACATTGAAAATCATGCATGAGCGACAATCAGAATTTACCAAAATTATACAGCCCGTACTTCCACTCATGGATGAGTTTCATGATGCATTTCAGCGTGAATTCGAATTGATCCTTGCCTCGCATCCTGAAATCAGGAGCCTGTTCCCCTATCCCCGGGGAAAAAGGCTGAGACCGCTGTTGTTTTTCCTGTGCCAGGGGCTTTTTCAAAAACCACGCAAAGAATCGCTGCCCGTTGCCCTCATGATCGAACTGGTGCATACGGCCAGCCTGATTCACGATGATGTGATCGATGAATCTCATCTCCGCCGCGGAGAACATACGATCAATGCGGTTCTCGGAAATCATTTTTCAGTCCTGGTCGGGGACTATCTGATTGCCCGGATGATGATGCTCGGGCTGGAACAGCACAATGGTGTCATGGGTCATTTGTCCGGTGCGATTCTGCAGATGACACAGGCGGAGCTGATGCAGGCTGTGTATGAGAAGCAGAGAAGTCTGGACGAAACCACGTATTTCAGCATTATCGAGGGGAAAACAGGCGCGCTTTTTCGCGAAGCAGCATGGCTGGGCGGCGATGCGGCTTCTGCTTCTGCACCCGAGGCGGTTCATCTGGAACAATTCGGTCTCCGGTTCGGACTGGCTTTTCAGATTCAGGATGATATTATGGATTTCACGGGTTCGCCCGACAAACTGGGCAAACCCGTACATCAGGATATTCACCGGGGGCTCTGGACCCTGCCGGTTATTCATGCCTATAACGATTTGTCCGGGTATGAAAAAAAAGAGTTCCAGAAAGGATTGGAGAAGAATGTCATCCTTGAGCAAATCCTGCTTCAGGCCGGGCATGCCAGGCAGGGTGTGATGAAAGCGAATGCCGTATTGAAATCCTATTCCGATGAAGCACTGCAGTTTTTGACGGGATTCCCCGAATCCGAATATCGTCTGGCCCTTGAAAAACTGATCCGGTATAATCTGGAACGGCGTTCATGAGAAAATTCTGTCTATTGGTATTTTGTACTGTTTTGATTTTGTCGGCGTGCTCACGCTCCGGCCGTCTCAATCATGTGGAACGCGAAGGATTTTTAATGGATACGGTGGTCCGTATCTCATTTTACGATCCGAGACCACAGGAAAGCCTGGAACGGCTGGCTGATGAAGTTTTTGTCCGGATGCTCGCCATCGAGAATGCCGTGTCGTCCCATATGCCCGGAAGCGATGTGGAACGGCTCGATGAACATGCGGGAGGGCAGCCGACAGCGGTTTCTTCCTGGACCGAAAGCATATTGCGAGGGGCGCTGGAAGTCTCGGAAACGAGCCGCGGCGCCTTCGATGTTACCACCGGACCCATCAAGTCATTCTGGGGCTTCGATGACGGCAATATGCATCTTCCGGATACGGCGGCCCTGAATGCATATCTTGCACTGGGCGATACGCGGAACGTTCATGTCGATTCCGGTTATGCCTGGATCGACCGCGCAGGGCTGAAGGTGGATCTCGGCGGTATTGCCAAGGGTTTTATAATCGATTCCGCGGTCATGTGGCTGATGGAGCAAGGCGTCAAAACCGGGCTTGTCGAAGGGGGTGGAGATATGCGGCTCTTCGGACCGCATCCAAAACGGGGTTTTTGGCGAATCGGCATCCAGCATCCCAGATCGAACCGGGGCACACTGATAGGCGTCGTGACCCTGAAAGACCGGAGTATCGCGACATCCGGCGACTATGAACGTTACTTTATTCATGACGGTGTACGTTATCATCATATTCTCGATCCGAAAACAGGATTTCCAGTCAAGCAGGTCATGAGCGTGACGGTCCTTGCTCCGTCGGCCCTGATGGCGGATGCTTACGCGACGGCTGTTTTTGTGCTCGGTCCGGTGGAGGGGCTGCAACTGCTGAACCGGCTGCCGGATATCGAGGGATTGATTGTTTATCAGGATGCAACAGGACCGACTTCATCAGGACTGAATCATTCAGGACTGAAGGATTCAGATCTGAATCCTTCAGATATGGTATTTGCCATGTCCGATCATGCCAGTGAATGGATCAGGATCTATCCGAAAAACGACTGACGATTCTCATTTATAGATGACTGAAATCAAAAGATTGCTGATAATACGATTCAGTGCGATCGGTGATGTGGTTCTGACCACACCGCTGATCCGCTGGCTCAGAGAGCGGTTTCCTGAAGCCGGTATCGATTTTCTGACCAAGGAAGCCTATCATGACTTGCTCGCAAATCATCCCGGCATCTCGGAAGTCCTGCCGTTTCCGTCCGGCGGCGGAATGCGCGACCTTTTTAAAACGGCTGAAAAAGTGCGCACGCGGAATTACGATGCGGTCGTCGATTTGCAGGCCAACTTCAGGTCGAAGTGGATTACGGCATTCAGCAAGGCGGGATACAAAAAAAAATACCGTCCGCAGCGCTGGCAGCGGTTCCTCCTGGTCCGTCTGCATCGAAACACATACCGGAACATTCAGCCGGTTTCTTTGAGATACCTGGCATGCTTATCCGGCTGGAACATACGGGACGACGGGCTTGGAGCCGCGCTTTTTCCTTCGGAGGCCGAGACGGCGGGTATGCTGGAAAAAACGGGAAGCACGGAGAATAAATCCTTTCTGGTGTTCGCCCCGGGTGCCACGCATTGGACCAAGCGCTGGCCGGCGGCGTATTATCATGAAGTCGCCGCCTTTTTCTGCGGACTCGGATTGAGCGTGATGGTTGTCGGCGGAAAGAATGATACGTCCGCCTGCCTTGAGGTGTGCAGGGGACTTCCTGAAACATGCCGGAATCTGTGCGGCCGCCTGTCCCTGATGGAAACAGCCGCGCTGATTAAACGGGCACGGGCGGTCGTGACCAACGATACGGGTGTCATGCATATCACGGGAGCGGTCGGCACTCCGGTGGTTTGCGTATTCGGTCCCACCACGGTGCATCTTGGATTCTTTCCGTTTCGTTCAGACAGCACCGTGATCGAAGATCCCGGTCTCTCCTGCCGGCCCTGTTCATTTCACGGAACATCACAGTGTCCCAGGAAACACTTCAGATGCATGAAGGAAATCCGGCCGGAGCAGGTGATTCGCGCCGTCAGAGAAAAGGCCGGTCTGTAAATGCGAAGGCTGTCCCGTATGCATCACAGCGACAAGGTGATACGGGTCATTATTGTAAAAAAATCGCCAAGATAACAGGATATTGACAATGCGCCGCTTCTGGATGCTCGTATACAATGTGATCCTGGTTCCGCTCATGTGGGTCGGTTTTTACCTGATGTCATTGCGGGTTGACAAAATCCGTCAGGGTGTCCGGGGACGGAAAAACCTGCTTGCCAGACTCGGGCAAAAACTGGACGGGACCGGGAAAAGGTCCCCCCGGTTCTGGATACACAACAGTTCCATGGGTGAATTCGAGCAGGCCAAACCCCTGATCCGGCAGCTCAGATCCGTTTATCCCGGGTCCATGATTCTGGTCACCTTTTTTTCCCCGTCCGGGCTGGAGCATGTCCGGGAAACAGGCGGCGCGGATTTCATCACGTATATTCCCTTCGATTCCTGGCTGATGGCTCGGCGTTTCGTTCGAATGGTCAGACCCGATGCAGCCGTGGTCATCCGTCATGAATTCTGGCCAAATCATCTCGACCGGCTGCGCCGTGAAGGTATTCCGTCGCTTCTGGTGAACGCGTCGATACGGCGCGCCGGGAATTTTCGCATACCGGGTGTGCTGGCCGCACAGCGGTTTCTTTTTGGATTTTTCGATGCGATTCTCGCCGTGTCCGAAGAAACGGTCAACCGGCTTTCAGAATACCGGCTATATCCCGGCCTCGCGGAGCTGGCCGGGGATACCCGGTACGAGCAGGTCGTTTTCCGGGCCCATGAAGCGGAATCTGTTGTGAGCCCCCTGAAGCGTTATAAAAACAACCGGCAATGTGTGGTGGCCGGCAGTACATGGCCGTCGGACGAGGCGGTTCTGTTTCCGGTTTTCGCAACTCTTAAAGCGGACGGGCTTCTGCCCTGGATCGTTCTGGCGCCCCATGAACCCACGGAGGCCCACCTTTCCCAGGTCGAGCTTGCACTTCGATCGCTTGAAATATCCACCTGCCGTTTTTCCGATATCGAAAAAAACCGTTCCGGTTCATGTGACGTTCTCCTGATCGACCGGATCGGCATACTTGCCAGTTTATATGCCCTGGGAGACATCGCGTATGTGGGAGGCGGATTCGGAGCCGGCGTCCATCAGGTTCTGGAGCCTGCCGCACTCGGGCGTATCGTGTTTTTCGGTCCCAGAAACATGAATTCATACGAGGCGGGAAGGCTTCAGAAACGGGGGCTGGGATTCATGATCGACAACAGCGATACCCTGTATCGAAAACTTCATGATTTTCTTGTAAATCCTTCGGACATGGAGCTGCTCGGAGGCAAAGCAGCCGAGCTGGTGAGGGAAAATGTCGGGGCCTCCGAGCGAATTGTCCGGTGTATTGAACAGCATGTATCCAAATGATCGAACTGAATCATGTGACATACAGATACCGCGATGACCGCGAAGATGTAATCCACGATGTGAGCCTGCAATTTCATCGAAGCCAGATTACTGCATTGATGGGAGCCAATGGCTCCGGTAAAACCACGCTGATCCGGTGTATGAACGGTTTGCTTAAATGTACCTCGGGCGATGTGCTGGTGGACGGGTTGTCCGTACACGATGCGGAACATCTGATCGAGATTCGACGGAAAGTGGGGATGGTTTTTCAAAATCCGGACAATCAGATCGTGACCACTACCGTGGAGCGTGAAATTGCATTCGGTCTTGAAAATCTCGGTATTGAGCCCGAATTAATGCGCCGGAAAGTGGCAGAAGCGCTCAGGCAGTTTCATCTTGAGCCGATGCAGGATACGGCTCCCCATCTGCTGTCGGGCGGGGAGCGTCAGCGCCTGGCTCTCGCGGCTGTCTGCGTCATGTCTCCGGATTATCTCATCCTGGACGAACCGACCGCACTTCTGGATCCCCGGGGCAGGGCCGAATTTCTGGCCTATATCAGCCAGGTCCGGAAATCCGGGACCGGAGTGGTTTTCGTCACACAGTCGGCGGAAGAGGCATGCGGATGCGACCGTCTGATTATCCTGGATTCCGGCCGTATTGCGATGGACGGACCGCCGGCCGGGATTTTCAGGGAAGTTGAACAAGTGCATCGGCTCGGGGTGCAGGTTCCCGTGGCTGTCGAACTGTCTGTGCTTTTCGGGAGCGGCTCCGATGCGGATTGAATTTGAAAATGTCGGTTTTAATTATGTTTCCATGACAGCCGCCCCTTTTACGGCTCTTTCCGGTCTGTCCTTCCGGATCGAGTCCGGTGAAATGGTCGCCGTGGTCGGTGCCTCGGGCTCGGGTAAAACCACGCTCATACAGCATATGAACGGACTGCTCAGGGCCGCATCCGGCAGCGTGCGGATCGGTGAACATGATCTGACGGATCCATCTGCCGATCTTCATGGGCTGCGCAGCCATGTGGGTGTGGTGTTCCAGTTTCCGGAAATCCAGCTGTTCGAAGAAACCGTGGCCCTGGACGTGGCCTTCGGTCCCCGGAACCTGTGCTGGACCCAGGACAAGGTCCGGGAGCATGTCGCATCCGCCATGGATATGGTGGGCCTGGATGTCTCTGTTTTTGGCCCGATGAATCCGTTTCAACTGAGCGGCGGTGAAAGGCGGCGCGTGGCCATCGCGGGTGTGCTGGCCATGGATCCGTCCGTGCTCGTGCTCGACGAGCCCACGGCCGGGCTGGACTGGCGCGGCACGCAGAAAATCGAAACCATTCTCAGACATTATCACCGGATCGGCCGGACCGTGATTTTCGTGTCCCATGATATGGACATGGTGGCCAGACTCGCGGACCGCGTGCTGGTGCTGAACCGGGGCAGGCTGATCTTCGACGGAACCAAGCAGGCGCTTTTCAGAGAGGAGAAACTTCTGGAGGAGGCGGGCCTTGAGACACCGTATCTGGTCAGGGCGCTCAGAAAAATCGCCTCCATGGGCGTGCGGGTACCGGAGGATGTGTATTCCATGGAAGAGGTCAGGACAAGATTAAAGATTAAAGATTAAAGAACAAAGAACAAAGAACAAAGGAAAAGAAGTCATTGGATCGGCGTGTGAGACGGAGCCTCGGAGAAATTGAGAAACGGAGAATGGGTTTATGCTGACTCCGGTTCTCCTCTGCTCCGGTTCACCGTCACACAATCCGCTGTATTGAATTTCGGTCTGTTCAGTCGTTGAGCCGGATGGGGAGACGGATAAGGGGGAGGCGGAGAAACGGAGATGAAAAAAGGATCCTGAATCCTTGTTCCATGGTTTTTTCGAAAACAGGGATCCGTCTGTTTTCTAAAAACAAAAAAACACCTGAACCAGATATTGAAATAGGAGTTCATTATGATACGAATGTTGACCGCACTCTTTTTTCTGCTGAATTGCGCCGCTTTTGCCTCCGATCCCCCGGACTGGGAAGGGGGGAGGCCGGACGGGTGCACGTCGATCACTGTGGGACGGGCCGCTTCGGCGGACGGATCCGTGATTACATCTCACACCTGCGACAGTCACCGGACGCGGTCGTGGCTCGATATCATACCCGAGAAAACGCATGCGCCGGGTTCATCGTGCAAAATACGCAAGCGGCAATCGGACGACACGAAAGCCATGCCCGCCTATCAGCATCCGGTTGCCGGAGAAATCGGGCAGGTGCGGCGCACGCATGGTTTTATCAATACGGCCTATCCCTGCATGAACGACCGGCAGCTGGCCATCGGCGAGTCCACATTCGGCGGTAGGGAGAACCTGCATTCCGACTCGGGCATGATCGACTGCCAGGCGCTGGTGCAGCTGATGCTGGAACGCTGCATCACGGCCAGGGCCGCGATCCGGCTGGCCGATTCCCTGACCGCGCTTTACGGCTGGATAGACGAAGGGGAATGTCTCACCATTGCGGACAAAAACGAAGTCTGGCATTTCGAGATCGTGGGTCCCGGAAAGGGCCGGGTCGGCGCCATCTGGGCGGCCCGGAGGGTTCCGGATAATCATATTTCCGTAAATGCCAATGCCAGCCGCATCCGCACAGTGAATCCCGACGAACCGGACAGGTTCATGGCGTCCGCCAACCTGACCCGGACGGCCCTGGATTCCGGCTGGTGGAACCCGGAGCTGGGAGAGTTCGAATTCTGCTATGCCTACGATCCGGAAGGCAGAAAATCCCTGGCTGCCCGCAGGAGGGAGTGGCGCGTATTCGATCTCGCGGCCCCGTCCCTGAAACTGAATCCGGAATCGGAAAATTATCCGTTTTCGGTCAAACCCGATTCCCTGGTCACGGTGAAAAAACTGGTCTCCATATTTCAGGATTATTACGAGCATACCCCGTACAATTTTATCAAGGACATCACCGTGGCGAATGACAGCGGCCGGGTCGTGATCTCCCCGCTGGCCAATCCGTTCATGCCGTACGACATGAACAGGATTTTCCATATCAACGGGGGGTGGGGATGGCGCGGCGAACGGACAATTGCGCGATGGTACACCATGTACGCCACCATCACGCAGTCCCGCGCGTGGCTGCCCGACGAAGTGGGGGGGCTTGTCTGGCTCGCGTTCGACAATGTCGCCTCCTCCGTGTATGTACCCCTCTACTGCAGTATCACGGATGTGCCCGTTTCATTCAAAACACCGGGCAGAACGGAGGGTTTTTCACGGGATTCAGCGTGGTGGGCGTTCAACCGGCTCGGCACGCTGGCGGCCCAGAGATGGGGCGACATGCGCCACGATGTCCGTGCTGTCTGGGATCCCCTGCAGAGCGCCTTGTTTTCGGAACAGCGGGCCGTGGAGGCCCATGCAGTTGAACTGCTTCAGAGGGACCGAAAAAAAGCCATACTTTACCTTACCGGCTACAGCAAAGAGAAGGGCAGCATCGCGGTGGAAGAGGCATGGAAAACAGGAGACAGGCTCTGGACGCTTTATGATGAAAAATTCTGAACCGTATCCGGATCCATTAATGTCTGGCTATCGTTTAACAGGTGTGACAAGGGTTGAGGATGAACGTAAAGCCCAAAGATAATCAGGACCGGTCTGTTTTGGCACGCTGATTTGTTCCGGATTCGATGATGTAGATGGAAAAACACTTGGCACAGTAAATGGTCTGCGGTCTGTCTGTGGGCAGTATACTTTGTTCACAATGACATTTCGGGCACGATACGATTCTAAGATTGGGTTTTGTGGGATGTTGTCTGGATTTTGAAATAAAAATGGAAAGCATGGCACCCTCTGCGCAAAAATGTGCGAGTTTACAAAAAAGTTTAATCATTCGTGTGCTTAATGTCAAGTGTTTTTTGCATATTGCGCGGTACGGGAGCCCGGACAAAAGACTTGACATTATTTGGGGAAAATCTTAAATTGTCGAAACTTGACAGGCGGCAGGAGGGGTTATGGCCCGCGTCGTTTACCAGGAACTGGTGATTTCGTGTGAAGCATGCAACACGGTTAAGAAGTATTCGGTGAAAACGGATAAGGAATGCGAACACCTGTTCAAGAATTATCATTGCCCTAACGGCTGCGGTAGGAACATGTACAGTTATTTTTCTGTGGGACGTCTGAAAACAGAAAAACAAATTAGTACTTGACAATCAGGGATAAATTTGTATATTGATGTCTCGGCCCGATTTTGAGACGGCAATTTTTTTCGGTCCGGCCGAAGGATGCAATAAATACTGTGCGGGAATAGCTCAGTTGGTAGAGCATCACGTTGCCAACGTGAATGTCGCGGGTTCGAGTCCCGTTTCCCGCTCCAGGGCGGCGTAGCCAAGTGGCTAAGGCAGAGGTCTGCAAAACCTTTATTCAGCGGTTCAAATCCGCTCGCCGCCTCTTCTGTTTGCCGGGGTGGCGGAATTGGTAGACGCAAGGGACTTAAAATCCCTCGTCCTTTTTGGACGTGCCGGTTCGATTCCGGCTCCCGGTACAAAGAGTCCGGAAAACAGCCGGATTCGGAGCGCTCAACACCCACCTGACGGTGGGCTTTTTCATTTATGGAACACGGAGCCTGTTATTGGTCCCCGCAATCATCTTCGATATGGACGGCGTCATCATTGACAGTGAACCGCTGCATCACCGGGCCGAAAGGCGTTTGCTGTCCGGATACGGTGTCACGGTAACGACCGAGGAACTGCACACTTTCGCCGGCAAGGATGCACGTCAGCTGTTGAACGAGTTTATCAGTCAGTATGCACTTCCGGCGGATTTCGATACGCTTTACAGTCAGCATAAAATGAATGTCGAAGCCGTTTTCAGGAACGACGATATTCCGGTGACAAACGCGGTTGATCTGATCCGGAATCTGCACCGGGCCGGAATACCCCTCGCACTGGCTTCCAGCAGCCACCGGCAACTCATCGAATTGATTTTGAAACGGCTGGATCTGACATCGTATTTTCGCGTGATTCTCGGCGGTGATGAAATCAAACAGGGGAAACCCTATCCCGATATATATCAGGAAACAGCCAGCCGGCTGGACAAACATCCGGAACAATGCATGGCCATCGAGGATTCGAAAAACGGCGTTCAGGCTGCCAAGGATGCCGGTTGTTACTGTGTCGGCTATGTCAATCCGAACAGCGGCAATCAGGATCTGGGCCGTGCGGACAGGCGGATCACGGATTTCTCGACGGTCACGGTGGAAGATTTGCTGGGCTGGATGAAGGGCCGTGGTTCCGAACCGGAAGAATAGGGGACCTGCATGGCAGGCTGTCCGTCATTGGCTGTCATTCCATGAGGAACCATTCCGATAAGGAATCATTTTCATGAAGATCAAAGAAATTCCATTGAAAGAAATCCGCGAGGATTTCTTTTTTTGTTTTACGGCACAGAAACCGGATCCGAAACTTCAGGCATCCATTGCCAGAAGCGGGATACGTACGCCGGTGCAGCTGGCCTGGCACGAGGGATGTTACCGGCCGCTTTCCGGTTTCAAGCGTCTGGGAATCGCCCGGTCATTGAACATGCACGCCGTTCCCGCGGAAATTGCGGATGCCGCGGATCTGGTTCCTGTCTTTCTGGGTGTTGTAGAGGAACAGCGGGCCATGCGCGAGCTGACGGTCGTGGAAAAGGCCCGGATTGCGGGCATACTGGAGCGTCTCGGGGCCGGCGAGGAAGCCTGGAACACGCTGAGTGTCCTGCTGGAGCTGCCGGACCGCCCGGACCTGAAGGAACTGCTGCGCTCCATCCGGGACTATGCACCTGCCGTGCAAACCTATCTGGAGCAGTACGGGGTTTCATTGAAAAAGGCCCGGATGTTTTCTCCGCTTTCGGATGAGGAGCAGGAACATTTCATCCGGCTGGCCGTCACCCTGCAGATCCGTCCCGTGGAGCTGACCGGAATCATCACACTGCTTTATGAGATCGGACAGCGCGAACAAAGTCCGCTGAACCGGATCATGGAGCAGCTCGGCCTGTTCAGGATTTCGGAAGATCCGGATCTGACCAGAAACGTAAAAACAGACCGGATAAAAAAAGCGATCCGGGAAAGGCGGTATCCCAGAATCGGTCAGTGGCAGTCCGCACTTCATGAGGCCGGGAAGTCGATGCAGCTGCCGGATCATGCTCAGATCGAATGGGATGACCGGCTTGAGGCGCCGGGTGTGATCCTGAAAGCCCACATACAATCCCGGGAGGATCTGACGTCCCTTCAGGAGTGGCTGAGCTCCGAATCCTGCCGGAAGTCGTTTGACCGTATGCTGGAAATCGTTTAAACGCTTTTTCACATGGACAGAGGGATATCGATGTCCGGATTTCAAATCGACCGTATTGTCGTGCATCCCGAGGCACGATCCTGTGCGCTCACCGAACGCATTCTCTCGAATCGCGGTGATATTCCATTCACGGTCGCCGACAGTGTGAAGCCGCACTCCTTACGTGAGGGAAAAAGGACGCTTTTTCTGACACAGCATTCCGGGCAGCGGGTGAAACCCTGTCCTGCCACAGCATCCCCCTATCTGTGCTGCCAGTATACGGTTATCCATTCCTGCATGCAATGCCCCATGGACTGCACCTACTGTGTGCTCCAGGATTATCTCGAATCCCCCGTGATCGAGCTGAACGTACGGACGGACATCATTTTCGGGCAGATCGAAGCCATGCTCGCGGATCAGCCGCACCGGTTTTTCCGTTTCGGAACCGGTGAGCTCGGGGACAGCCTGGCCCTGGATGCACTGACCGGACTTTCCGGTGATTTTATTGATTTTTTTTCGGGCCGGCGGAACGCCCTGATCGAGCTGAAAACGAAATCCGTGCAGATCGGACACCTGCTGCAGCACGATCCGGGGCACACGGTGATTTCGTGGTCCGTCAACCCGGAGTCCGTGATACGGGCCCAGGAGATGCACGCACCATCCCTGCAGGCGCGTCTCGATGCGGCCAGACAGTGCCAGGAAACCGGGTATATGCTGGGATTTCATTTTGATCCGGTCTTGTATTTTGAGGATTGTGTTGTTCAGTACCGGGATGTCGTGCGGCGGATTTTCGGTTCGGTCGATTCAAACCGCATCGCATGGATCAGCCTGGGCAGCCTTCGGTTTCCCCCTTCACTCAAATCCGTGATCCAGACGCGTTTTCCCGGGAGCCGCATCGTGTACGAGGAAATGATCCGCGGTCTGGACGGCAAGCTGCGTTATCCGAGGCCGATGCGCATGGAGCTGTACAGTGCCCTGCATCATGAGATACAGAAAGCGGATCCGGATGTATTCGTCTATTTTTGCATGGAGCTGCCGAGAGTATGGGAACGCGTCACCGGCCGGAGCCCGGCCGGAAATGCGGAGCTGGATTTGTGGTTCGCCCGGTCACTTCATGAACGGTTCGGATCCGAACTGAATATGGAGCAACCGCGTTCTGACGCCTACACTCCCGACAAACCGCCGTTTTCGGACAGGACCTTTTCTGCATGAATGACCGCCCAGGACTGCCTGAATCCGGTCTGCCACCAATTGGTGCAGATACCGCCCTTGTGATAGGCGTCCAGGAGCGCCCTCGACCGTTCTCCGGGAAGAGAAGGTTTTTCGCCGGCCATGGCGGTTCCGGCGAGCGGAATAAAATAGTGCATCTGGATACGGGCCTGATAGGCCGTATGCAGGACACGGATCCACTCGAGCGTCTCGATCCGGTCCTGTTCCGATTCGCCCGGAAATCCGATAATGAAATCCAGGATGGGCCGGAATCCGAATGCCCTGGCCATAGAGACAGCCGATTCGATCTGATGCTTCGTATGACCGCGCCGGATCCGTTTCAGCACGGATGCCGAGCCCGACTGTGCGCCGAAAGTGAGTTTTTTGTTGCTGCAGAATTGACGGAGGATGCGGAGCGCTTCTTCGGACAGGGACCGCGGATAGATTTCAGAGGGGAAAATACCGTATTCCAGATGTGTGATGCCACCGGATTTACACAGTGAGAGCAGAGCCCAGATTTTTTCAAGATCGGGTTTCCCCTTAACGGCGGCCCCGTATTCCAGACCGCTGGGACAAATGAATCCGTTGCGGAACAGCCGCTTCCGGCGAATCAGGCTGTCGAGATACGCCTGAACGGAATCCAGGGACCGGTACACGGGTTGATGGGTATGGCCCGTCTGGCAGAAGGCGCAGCGGTAATGGCAGCCCCGCATGATTTCCAGGGGCGGGATAAACGGATGATTGACCGAGACCGGAAGGATGCCGTCCAGGCCGGCGATCGCGTTGTTCCGAAGGATGCGGTTTCTGTGGGACTTCGGATCATCGAGAATGTCCATCACCGTATCGGCGAGAACAGATTCTCCGGCACCGCAAATCACCAAGTCGAATCCCATGCGCAGTGTCTGTTCGGGCGCTCCTGATGGATGCGGGCCGCCCGCGATCAGGAATATGCGGTTTTTGAATTTTTTTCGCAATTGACGGACCTCGTGCCAGGCATCGGGCCAGTGGGGCGTCATGAACGAGTACAGAACCACGGCGGATTTCAGCGATCCGCAGGTTCGGAACAGGGTATTCCGGGAGGTCACGGCCCGGACCGGAATCAGGCGGTCGATGCCCGCCTGTTCCAGCAATGCCATCAGGACAGGCACGGTGAACCGGTTCGCAGGGGTTTCCCTGATGATAATGGAACTGGAAGTATGGGGCATGTTTCAATATACGCCGTACAGGGTTGAAATCAAGTCCAAAAATCATGTAACCTTTTTATCCGTAACGCGTCTTTTAGGTTGAATGAAACAGATTAAATACAAACTGACTTTCAGGAAACACCGGGACAAGGTGTTTGGATTCGCGTTCTACCTGCTCAGAAATCAGGAGGACGCCGAAGATGTAACTCAGGAGGTTTTTGTGAATCTGTGGCGGCATTGGACAAATATCGATCAGGAAAAAGTGGAAGCCTGGATCATGAAAAGCACACGGAACCGTTGTGTGGACGTGATCCGGAAAAGGCAGACCCCCCTGTCAAAAGTATACAGCGCGGACTGGAACCTGATTTCGGATGCCGGTGAAGCCCCGGCTTCTCCGCATGAGCAGCTCGAGCTCACGGAAACCCAGGATTCCATTCTGCATGCGATTTATACGCTTCCTGAAAAGATACAGAGCATTCTGCTGCTTCATTATTTTATGGATCTGAAACTGTCGACCATCGGGGAAGTGCTGGGTGTCAATCTCAGTACGGTCAAGGTATCGCTTCATCGCGGGCGGAAAATGCTGAAGGAGACGCTGAAGGCCCGGTACCCCGATGTACTGGAGGGCATCGCATGAACGAAACATGCAAAACCAGCCAGGTCCTGCTGGACCGTTTTTTAACGGATGAGCTGTCATCCCAGGAATTGAAAATTCTTGAAATCCACCTGGAATCGTGCGCCCATTGCCAGCAGGTGATCGAGGGAGAACCCTTTGAAAAGAGTCTGAAAAACCTGCCCCCGCTGAAGTGTCCGGATCGGGTCATCCGGCAGGTGCAGGCCGCCATTCAGAAGGAAAAAGCGAAGGCCCGTCACACCCATATGCTGAAATGGCACTGGCGGCAGACCGTGATGGCCGGTCTTGTCGCCGCCGCCACCGTGGTCGTGCTGACCCTGTTCCCCGACCGGAGCATTCACGAAGAGAAGCCGGCTCAATATACCGAGGAAGAAATCGAACAGGCACGGGAAGTCATGAAATGGACCATGGCCTATACGGCCCAGAAAATGAAACGATCGGAGACAAAGGTAATCGATGACGTATTTACCAGTCATCTTCCGAAGTCCGTACAGAAATCAGTCAGAAAAGTACTGCCCATATTAAAAGGAGAATAATCATGAAACGGTTATCCATCATCATGCTGGCTCTTGTGCTCGTTTTCGGGATGGCGTTTGCACAGGAGGACTATAAAAAGCATCCCGGTTATATCGACCTTTCCGGCATCGAGATTCCTGAAGACGCAGGTGAAGTCACGGAAGTGACCATCGGTCCCGAACTGTTTACAATGCTGCGGAGTTTCAGTGGCGAGGATGAGGACGATGACGACGATGCGGCATTTTTAGGCGAAGGCGGCATGTTTTCCATCAATGTGAAGACGTTTGAAATCGACGAGGCGCAGTCCGACAAGGTGCGGGCCGAGATGGCCAAGATCGAGAAAAAACTCCAGAAGGAAAACTGGACCCCTGTCGTGCGCGTGAAAAGCGGCGACGAAACCACCAATGTCAGCGTCAAGTTCGACAAGGGAACCCATAAAACACTGGGACTGCTCGTCATGTCCCTGGAGCCCGGAAACGAAGCCACTTTTGTCAATATCGTCGGTTCCATCCCGCTGGAAGCGCTGGGAAGCATGGGCGTGGACATGAACGAGAGCGCGCTCGACAGCCTGAAACAGGTGCTCGAGGGTGACAAACCGGCGAAGAAGCACAAAACGAAATAGAACCGGGTACGGACGGCCGTTTTTGAAGCGCATTCAATGCGGGAGGTTTCGATGAAATGGAATACAATCATACTGATTGGCCTGGTCACGGGATTTACGATGGGGAACGCTGCGGAACGTGACAAAAATCAACCGGGCTATATCGACCTGTCCGGCATTGACATCACGGAAACGTCGGAAGAAATCGAAATCCCGGCTTTCAGCTGGGTTTCCGGCAAAGACGACAGCAAGGGGCAGTGCACGATCAATATTAAAAGTTTTGAGTTCGACTCATCGCAAACCGACCGGATCCGGAAAAAGATGAACGAGATCGAAAAAAAGATGAAGAAGGATCAGTGGAAATCCATCATCCAGGTGAAAAAAGGGGATGAATGGATGCAGATCAGCGTCAAATTCGATGAAAACACACAGAAGACCGTGGGGCTGTTAATGATGAAACTCGAGCCGGAACACGAAGCCACATTTGTCAATCTGTTCGGTTCTTTTCCGCTGAATGCGCTCGAGTCCCTCGATGTGGACGATCCTGCGATCGAAACCCTCAAGGACATATTCAATGATCAAGATTCGGATGAAACGGAGGCGGATTGAAGAGGTGACGATCCGTTCCACCGTTATGGTTGTTGACATTGAACCGGATATCCAGTATCCGGTTTTTTTTATCCATGAGCGGACTTGAATAAACGGGATGTTTTTGTGTATCTTGTATTGAAACATTTGACCGTGATTTCCGTCTACTAAATATGGTTTTTATCCAAGGAGGGTGCAACATGGAAAATGGTGCTGCAGCAAATCAGCCGATGGGTGTTTTCGACCGGATTGTCGGTATCTTTACATCCCCCACAGAAACATTTCAAAGTATTGCGAAGAAGCCGGCCTGGTGGATTCCTTTTGTCATCAGTCTGGTGATTGCGGTCGGGCTTCAGCTCTGGCTCATGGACATCGGAATGAAGGATCAGATTGACAAAATGAATGCCAAGAATATCCCGCAGGAACAGATCGAGATGGCGCAAAAGCAGATGCAGGGCCCGATGAAGTATATCGGTATCATCATTTCACCGATCATTATTCTGATTGCATGGGCCGCCAGCGCAGGCATGCTGCTTCTGGGAACCAATCCCATCATGGGCGGATCCGCCAGATTCGGACAATTGATGGGTGTCGTCGCATGGAGCAGCCTTGTTTCCACGGTAGGAGGTATTTTAAAATCGGTCCTGATCTACATTCAGGGAACCACGTACGGTGTCAGCACATCTCTGGCCGCGCTGATGCCGGTTCCGCCGATGAGCGAGAAACCCGCACTGCTGTATCAGTTTTTAACCAAAATGGATCCGTTTATCGCCTGGCAGATCGTCCTGTGGTCCATCGGTGCCGCCTACGCTGCACAGATTGAAATCAAGAAAAGCGCCATCGTGGCCTTCGGCCTGTGGGCCCTGTGGATCGTGGTCAGTCTGGGCTTTGGTCAGATGTTCAGCCAGTTTATGTAATCAATCAATATTATTTGAGGCAAGGAGCGGTTATGAAGCGTGTTTTAGGCTTGATCGGAACTCTGTTAACGGCATTGTGCCTGACGGCGCCGCTGATGGCGGAGACGCTGTCCGTTGAACAATGCGTGAGTATCTCCCTTCAGAACAATCCGCAGCTGGCCCAGAGCCGGTTTTCGAAGGATATGGCCGGCAGGGATGTGATCGATGCGATGGCCAATTTTCTGCCGAGCGCCAGATTTTCAATGGGATACAACCATACGGTGAACGGACCGAGAAATGCGGTCTGGTTCGATCCGACGACCGGTCTGGCAAAGCCGACCCAGATCGCAGAAGAAATGTCGTGGTCCTCATCCGCCGGATTGTCCGCTTCGCAGTCCCTGTTCAGCGGGGGTTACAATTATTTCAATCTGAAGAACAGCCTGGCCATGAAACGCAGTGCCGAATTTCAGCTCGAGGATACGCGCCAGCAGGTAATCTATATGGTCAAGGAACGGTACTACAACCTGCTGAAAGCCCAGAAACTGCTCGACGTGAGTCAGGAAGCCCTGAAATCTTCAGAGGAATCATTCAAGCTGGCGGATGCCAAATATCAGGTGGGAACGGCTCCGAAATCCGAAATGCTGCAGTTCAAGGTCGAGCTTGAAAACGCCAAACTGGCCATGATCGAGGCCCAGCACAACCTGTCCATCGCCCGCACGCTCCTGAATCAGGTGCTGGGCATCGATATGGACGAGGATATTCAGGTCGTGGACGATTGGGAGATGCCCGAACTGGATGTGGAGCTCGATCAGGCGCTGCGCCTGTGCGAGGAGAATCATCCCCAGTTGTTAAAAAGCGTTGCCGATGTGGATGGTGCGAAGACCTATATCGGTATGGCGGCCAGCAGTTTTCTGCCCTATGTCACGGCCAATTATTATTACGGATGGTCGCATCAGGATTTCGGCGAAATCAAACATGCACGCGACCGTAACTATAACTGGTCCCTGGGTGTCACCCTGTCGTTTCCGCTTTTTCAGGGATTTACCCGGATTTCAAGCATGAGCAGGGCCATGCTGAATCACAAGATGAACAAGGAAATTCTCAACTATACCGAACGCCAGCTGGATCTGGAACTCAAACAGGCGTATTTCAGCCTGCAGCAGGCCAAAAAGAAGATCACGGTGACCGAGGATGCCGAAGAAGCCGCGGATGAGACATTGCGGCTCAACAAGGAGAAGTACAACCTGGGCGCCGGTACCATGCTGGATCTGATCAACGCGCAGAGCAGCTACACACTGGCGAAGAGCAACCGGATTCAGGCATTGTATGACTACAAATTTGCCGTGGCGAGGCTGAAACGTGCTATGGGCAGGCTGACCGAATGATCCGTCACGGATGAGAATGAGATAAAGGAGGCTGCAGGATGGCTACTTCGAAAAAAAAGAAACTGATTTTCTTCGGGATATTTCTTGTCGTAATCGTGGTGATTGTCATTGCCAGTCTGTCCCGCCGGAAAGAGGGCATCAAGGTTCAGACATCCAAAGTCGAACAGGGCACGCTGATTTCCACCGTATCCGGCCCCGCCAAGATTCAACCCGAAGTCGAGGTCAAGATTTCGGCCAAGGTCAGCGGGCAGATCATCGGGCTGGGTGTGGCCGAAGGGGACGTGGTGAAGAAGGGGGATTTTCTCGTGCAGCTGGATCAGGAGGAATATAAAGCGGCATTGGAGCAGTCGATGTCCAATACGAAATTCGCCAGAGCCGGCTACGAAAAAGCATACAATGAATACGAACGCGCCAAGAGCCTGGCAGCGGACAATCTGATTTCCACGGCCGAACTCGAGATCGCAAAATCCACATGCGAACAGTCGAAGTCTACAGTGGAGCAGGCGGAGGCCCAGGAGCGGCAGGCCAGGGATTATCTGTCCAAAACCACGATTCGCGCGCCCATGGACGGCGTCGTCACACAGCTGGATAAAAAGCAGGGCGAAATGGCCATGGGATCCCAGTTTACGCTGGATGTGATCATGGTGGTGGCGGATCTGTCACGCATGCAGGCCGAGGCGGATGTCGATGAGAACGACGTGATTCATGTCGAGCTGGGTGATTCGGCCAAGATCATGGTGGATGCATTCCCGGACACTTCGTTCAAGGGCATCGTGACCGAGATCGCCCACAGTGGAACCACCACTGGTATGGGCACCCAGGAAGAAGTGACCAATTTTCTGGTCAAAGTGGCCATGGTTGAAAAACCCAAGTATCTGCGCCCGGGCATGTCCGCGACCGTGGATGTCATTACCGAATCCCTGACCGATGCCCTGAAAGTACCGATTCAATGTGTGACCATGCGCAAACCCGAAGAGAAGAAATCCGAAGCACCCGAAGCGACGGAAGCGAAAGAGACCGAAGCGGAAAAGGATTCGACGGAAACGGCGCAGGAGAAAACCGGGTCTGAAGATAAACCGCCGGTGAAAGTCGTATTCAGGGTGAAGGACGGCATGGCCGAGCAGGTCGAAGTGACCACCGGAATATCGAGCGACACGGAATGGGAAATCAAGAGCGGACTCGAAGAGGGCTGGGAAGTGGTCAGCGGTCCCTACCGGATTCTTTCGAAACAGCTGAAAAATGGAGACGTCCTCACCGTGGACAACTCCATGAAACGGGAAATGCGCGAGGATGAATAAGGGCAAAGGATTGACCGAAGGAGAACCTTTCTATGATGATTGAATTGAAGGAAATCAATAAAGACTACCATCTCGGGCTTGAAACGGTTCATGCACTGAGAGGTGTGGATCTCAATATCGACAACAATGAATACGTGGCGATCATGGGTCCGTCCGGATCGGGAAAATCCACGCTCATGAATCTGCTGGGATGTCTGGATACACCCTCTTCCGGGTTGTATATGCTGAACGGTTCCGATGTCAGCGATATGGATGACAATGCACTGGCCGAGATCAGAAACAGGGAAATCGGGTTCGTATTTCAGAATTTCAACCTGCTTCCGAGGGCTTCCGCGCTGCACAATGTGGAATTGCCCCTGATCTATAACGGCACGCCGTCTTCGAAACGCCGCGATCTGGCCGAGGAGGCATTGACCAAGGTAGGTCTGAAAGACCGCATGCATCACCGGCCCAACGAACTGTCCGGCGGACAACGGCAGCGCGTCGCCGTGGCCCGTGCCCTCGTCAACAATCCTTCGATCATTCTGGCCGATGAACCGACAGGCAATCTGGATACCCGGACCGGGGATGAAATCATGGATTTGTTCGAAACGCTGCATGACAACGGCAATACGATTATCCTGGTCACCCATGAAGAATATATCGCCGAACATTCCGACCGGATCATCCGTCTGCGGGATGGCCGTGTTGAAAGGGATGAGGCCGTATAATCCCGGAACGGGATTGAATGGAGAGGGTGTGAACAATGAGAATGACCGGTACAGAGTTTGGTGAAGGTGTCCGGATCGCCTTTCAGGCGTTGAAAGCCAACCGGTTGAGATCCATATTGACGACACTGGGTATTCTGATCGGTGTCGTGGTCGTCACCGTGATCATTTCGGTGATTCAGGGACTGAACACGTATGTCAGCGGTGAATTGTCCGCGCTGGGTACGGATAACGTGTACGTAAGTCAGTATCCCTGGATGATAACCAGCTGGGAAGAATGGCTCAAGGTCCGCAACCGGCCGAAAATCGAGAGCAGGCATTTCGAATTCATCAAGGAGTACACCACACTGGCCCAGGCCGTGGCTCCCGAAGTGGCAACACGGCGAACGGTGAAATACCGGGATGAGGACCTGAACAATGTCATCATCTACGGGACTACGGAGGATTACATGGTCCTGTCCGACGCCATGCCGGAATACGGCCGGTTTTTCAATGAAGCGGAAATCCATCAACGCCGCAATGTCTGTGTGATCGGCTGGGAAGTCGCGGATGCATTGTATAAAAACAAGGATCCCATCGGAGAACGGATAAAGATAAGCGGTCAGTCTTTTTTTATTCTCGGGGTCATGGAAAAACGGGGGCAGCTCTTCGATTTCAGCATGGATAACAATGTCATGATGCCGTATACCGTATTTCAAAAAGTTTTCGGCAAGCACCGGTCCCTGGAAATACAGGCGAAGGCAGTGAGCCCGGATGCGGTTGAGGATCTGAAAAGCGAACTGGAAGAACTGATGCGGCGGGCGCGCGGCCTGCGTGTCAGCGAAGATAATAATTTCAATATCAATCAGCAGAGCCAGCTTCTGGATACGTACAAGAGCGTGACCCAGGTGCTGTGGATCGTGCTCATCGGCATCGGCTCCATCGCCCTTCTTGTGGGCGGGATCGGCATCATGAATATCATGCTGGTATCGGTCACGGAACGCACGCGGGAAATCGGCATACGAAAAGCGCTGGGTGCCAAGCGTCAGGTCATACTCTGGCAGTTCCTGGTGGAGTCCATGTTTATTTCGAGTATCGGGGTCATCCTGGGCATGCTGATTTCGATCGGTTTTGCAATGATCATCAAACAGGCCTCTCCGATTCCTGTGGATATTTCGGCATGGGTGGCTTTTCTCGGTATCGGTTTTACCGTCAGTATCGGTATATTTTTCGGGCTTTATCCGGCTTCCAAAGCGGCGAAACTGGATCCCATTGAAGCCCTGAGATACGAATGACAATCGAAGGGAGCCGCATCATGCGTGCAAGTGAATTTGTGGTTCAATTGAGAGAGAATCTGGTCATCGCGCTGGATGTGATCAGGAACCATAAAATGCGTTCTTTTCTGACCCTGCTGGGTGTGATCATCGGTGTGATGTCCATTATCGGCGTACAGTCGCTGATCGAGGGTTTTCAAAAGAGCATTCACCAGCAGATGGAACAGCTGGGTGCCAATGTATTTCAGGTGCAGAAGTTCCCCGTAAATATCGGGCATGACGAACGCGATAAATACAGAAACCGGAAGGACATCACATGGGAGCATGCCAAAGCCATTGAGAAATACTGCACGGCTGTCGAACGTGTGGGACCCGAGGCCTGGCATTTTGAAATCATCGTGAAGTACAGGGACAGAAAAACCAGCCCCATGAATGTCATGGCAGGAGGAACGCCGGAATTCTTCGCGAACAACAGTTATTTCATTGACGGGGGGCGGGCGTTCTCCGAAGTGGATGTTCAGCAAAAGGCGGATGTGGCCGTGATCGGCAAGGATATTATCGACGCGCTTTTCCCGTTTGAGGATCCGCTGGGCAAATTCATCCTTGCCGACGGCCGGCGGTATCAGGTCATCGGGACGCTCGAGGAAATGGGGAGCCGTTTCGGCAACAGCGAGGACAACAAGGTGGTCATCCCGTTGTCCACTTTCCTCAAATATTACGGCAGCTACCGTTCATTGAATATCACGGTTCAGGCCACGAGTGTCGATATGATGGAAACCGCGCAGGAACAGGTGATCGGCGTCCTGCGCGCCGTGCGCAAGGTGCCGCCGGGCGAGGATAATGATTTCGAAATCTGGACGAGCAACAGCCTGATTAAATCATTCAACGATATAACACGGGCCGTCCGCATCGGTGCCCTGGTCATCGTCTCCTTTTCTCTCCTGGTGGCGGGCATCGGCATTATGAACATCATGCTGGTTTCGATTCGTGAACGCACGCGGGAAATCGGTGTGCGCATGGCCATCGGTGCGAAACGCGGGGATATAAGGATGCAGTTTCTCATCGAAGCTATTTTTCTGTCCGTGATTGGCGGTTTGTTTGGAATTTTGATCGGAGTGGGACTGGGACAGCTGATCGCGCTGATCTCGCCGGTACCGGCGGCCATTCCGGTGTTTACGATTTTACTGGGTTTTGTCGTATGTGTGGCGGTGGGTGTCATTTTTGGGGTGGTTCCGGCGGTGAAGGCGAGCAAAATGGATCCCATCACTGCACTGCGATACGAGTAATATCCGTTTAAAGTCATCATGAATGTGACGGAGGTGGTTCGATGAAAATGACCGAGACCTTGCAGGACGATGTACTGGTGTTGAAACTGGAAGGTGAACTGATGGGCGGCGATGAAGCCAAACCCTTTCAGGATCGCCTGTACGAGGCAATCAGAGATGGAATCACGCATGTGGTTGTGGAAATGTCCGGAGTGAAATGGATGAACAGTTCCGGTCTGGGTATTCTCATGGCGGGACTCACGACGCTGCGCAGCAGCGACGGTGACCTGAAACTGGCCTGTTTATCAGAACGGGTCAAACGTCCGATAGAAATCACCAAATTGAACCAGGTGCTTCAGATCTGTGACTCGGTCGATCAGGCTATTCAAAGTTTTGAAGAGGAGGGCTGACATGACCATACACACACGCGAGGAAGTCGTAAAACGTGTCCAGAATGGCATGTCGCTTGCGGAAGGGGACCTGTCCCATGCGGATCTTTCCTATTCAAACCTGAAAGGCGGAAATTTCGAACGCGCCAATTTAAGCAACGCACATCTTCAGAATACCAACCTGAATCATGCCAATTTAAAGGGTGCCAATCTAGAAAGTGCATTTCTTTTCGGATCGAATCTGCAGGGAGCGGACCTGGAAGGTGCGAATCTGAGCGGTGCGAACTTTCAGGATACGAATCTTGAAAACGCGAATTTAAAGGGAGTGGATTTCAGCGGCCTGTCCCTGTTCGGGGCCAATCTGGACGGTGCCAACTGCGAGAATGCAAAATTTGTCCGGACTAAAATGAAACGGGCCAGCCTCATGGGCACCAATCTTAAAAATGCGGACCTGAGCCAGGCCCATTGTCAGCGGGCGGTATTCAGGAATGCGGATCTGACAAAGGCCCGGATGCACGACACCAATTTGAAATATGCGGACCTGTCCGATGCGAAACTCAAAGATACGGATATGAAGGACTGCATAGAATAAATTCAAGAATCAAGATTAAAAATTAAAGAACAAAGACCAAAGAATAGAGCGGACCGTGAAGCGGTGAATCGGGGAAGATGAGAAACGGTGAAAAAGCAATGTCGCTTTTCATCTCCGTTTCCCCGCGTCTCCGGTTCTCCATTTCACGCTTCGGCCCTATGACCCAACAGACTCAAAGCCCCGACAGATCCATAAGTTTCTGCAACGACGCTTTTCTTTTCAGGTAAATCAATCGATATAGAGGTTTTTTGTTCCGAAATCGGGATCGCTGGTCAAATTCAGGCCCAGCTTTCTGAGGCCGGCCTCATCCCCGGGTGTGGGGATATGCGTGGTATGTACGTTGCAGCCCCTCAGCTCCTTTAATTTTTTTACGGCCGCATCGGTCGAGGGATTGGTGGCTGTACCGATGCTCAGGGCGATCAGTGTCTCTTCGAGATCCAGACTGATGTTTTTTGAACCCAGCATGTCCCGTTTCATCCGGCCGATCGATTCCAGTATGTTGGGGGCCAGCAGATGAATTTCGTCCGGCAGCCCCGCCAGTTTTTTTATTGCATTCAGAATCAGGCTCGAGGCCGCATGCATCAGTGAAGAATTCTTACCCGTGATAATGGTGCCGTCCCCGAGTTCCAGAGCGGCTCCGCTGTAAATGCCCGCATTGCCTTTATTTTTGGTTCTGGCGTCTTTTGCCGCATTTCTCGCGGGTTGAACCACGACCCTGTCCTCCGGATTCAGCCCAAGCTCTTTCATCAGAAGATCCGCGCGCTGTATGGTTTCTTTATCCACGAATCCCATGACATGCTCGCAGGCATAACGAAAACGCCGCCGGATAATTTCCTGCATGGCTGCGGCCTGAACCACTGCATCATCGACGATGCCGAAACCCGCCCTGTTGACACCCATGTCCGTGGGGGACCGATAGATGGATTCCGTATTCGTGATCTTCATCAGGATGCGTTTTAAAACGGGAAATACTTCTACATCCCGGTTATAATTAATGGCGGTTTCGCCATAGGCTTCCAGATGAAAGGGATCGATCTGATTGAAGTCCCGTATATCTGCTGTAGCTGCCTCATATGCGATGTTCACGGGATGTTTCAGGGGAATGTTCCATATGGGGAAAGTTTCAAATTTTGCATACCCGGCCTTGATGCCCCTGCGATGCTCATGATACAGCTGCGACAGGCAGGTCGCCAGTTTACCGCTCCCCGGACCGGGTCCTGTTACCACCACCAGCGGTTTGTCCGTTTCGATGTAGGCATTGGCGCCGTACCCTTCATCACTGACGATCATGTCCACATCGGTGGGATATCCTTTGGTGAACCGGTGTGTGTACACACGGATGTTCCGGTGCTCCAGACGGTTTTTAAATACTTTGACTGCAGGTTGTTCTTCGTATCGCGTGATGACGACGGCACCGATTTCCAGCCCCCAGTCCCGCAGATCGTCGATCAGTTTCATGGCATCCGCATCGTAAGTGATTCCGAAATCCGCACGCACTTTCTTGCGTTCGATATCACCGGCATAAATACAGAGTATGATATTCGCCTTGTCCTTCAGCTTCGCCAGGAGCTGCATTTTGACATTCGGATCGAAACCGGGCAGCACCCGTGCCGCATGATAATCGAACAGGATTTTTCCGCCGAACTCCAGATAGAGTTTGTGGCCGAATCGGTCCACGCGTTCCAAAATTGCAGCAGTCTGCTGCTTCAGATATTTGTTGTTATCGAATCCCACGGCATGTGACATGATTGATCCCTGGATTGAATGACCAGTGTGTGGTGTTATCCGTTAAATTCGTTCCCGACTTTCCGGGCCCGTTCCGGTTTGTCCAGATCGATGTTCAGGGCCAGTCCGATTTCGACAAGCAGGTTCCATCCCGCGCAAAGACCGATATAGGGGGCCATCTCTCCGGCTGCCGGAACCCGTATTGTTTCCAGGGCCGTATCGTGGTCGGCTATGGCAACGACCCTGAGACCGACACCCTGGCTCAGCACTTCCTGAAATTTGTCGATTTCCGCATCGATGGGATCCACGACAAAAACAATATCCTCGGGATTCATCACCTCTTCGATGCCGTGCACCGCATAGGTGCCTTCCAGAAAATCTGATTTTCTACGTGTGATTTCATTGGTTTTCAGCGTCAGCTCCTCTGCGGCGCCATCATTATATCCTGCGAAATAGATCGTATTGGCTTTCGTAGCCGCGCTGACAATATCCGGGGGAATCGGCATGGTCAGTGCCTGCTGGATCTGGTCCGCGAGAGCGGGCAGAAGCGGTTTCATGGACTTGCCTGCAAGGTTCCATAATATGGATTCATAAAAAAGTGCCTGTTCGATGACACTCTTTGTCGCGGCCACGGCCTGTTCCCATCCGCAGGTCAGCACAAATGATTCTGTACACGCCTCTTCGAGCAGCGTGTTTTCATTCGCAGTCAAGGCATACCTGCGGTCGTTGCCCGCTTCGGCCAGCTGTTTGGCAAGCAGCACCACTTCCTTGGTTCTTCCCGAGTTGGAGGCGCAGAACACGGCAAATGAGGACAGATCGTACTGGGCAGATTGCCGGGAACCGTCGGTGACGATTTGAAGGCCGGTTCCCCAGCGCAGGGATTTCCGGATCAGGTTTTTCGCAGGGAAGATCCGGCTGGATCCCTCACCGGTCAGCAGCAGCCGGCCCGCGGACTTGATTGCTTCTGTCACCTGGCCGGTCCGGGATGGATCGAACCGCCGTACCACATCCACCGTGTCCATCATTTCCCGTACGAGTGCGAATTTGGAATACCCGGCATCTTTCAGGTTCATCGTGTTCCCTCCTCAATGTGTGGATTCTCTGTTTTTGATTTTGCGGACGGTCTTTTCAAATACCACTGTTTCTTCACGGATTTGTTTGATAAAACTGTTGTCATCCACTTCTCCGATAGCCGCGATCATTTCCTTTTCATTCCGGAACGTGGCGCGACGGAACGCATTATCATAATCCTTGCGGCGCGAGTCATAAACCCTGTCCCGGACCAGTCTTTGAATGGCCACGGCCCGGTCAAGCGCGTTCAGCCAGAGCTCCTTGCCTGAACGGTCCGGGTCCGCCAGTTCCATCAGAACGGCACAGGCATGTTTCTGCTTTTGAAGGGTGTATTCTGACCACAGCTTGTCATAACGGCCGTGAATATCATCCCATGTTTTCAACTTTCCTGTGCCGATGTCACGGCGAAGCTGATCCGCATCAGCCTCAGGAACCAGCTGGCCGCCCAGATTGATCCATCGTGTATTTCTCGGGCCGGCGAGTCGTTTCATCATGGTGCCGTAAACCATGTCCGGATGGCCGCTCAGGAATCCGATCAGGTTGGTTGCCGCGTAATAGTGCAGCATCTCACCGTAGGCCTGGTAGGCGGCCCAGGGCTTGAGTATGACGGCTTTTCTATGGCTTTTTTCCAGCCCTTCACCCAGAATTTCGAGATCCCCGAGCGGATCCGCTTCTGCGGACAGGAGCGCCCGGCCCTCCTGGATCAGGATGGTATCCCTCACACTTCCGGTCAGTCTGCCCCCGGCTTTCGGCCGGGCCCTGCCGGTCCATAGTTCAAGCAGATGCCTGGCATGAATGATCTCTTCCACCGTGTCCGGTGCCAGGGCCTCGAATTCGATATGCTGGTTTTTCGTCATGCGTTTGTCCCGGCTCCTGAATTTCCAGGAATTCCTGGCCAGCGCATACATGTTGTACAGCCACCAGAAGGCCGGCATGATTTCCAGACGGTCTTTTGATGTGTTGTTGTTCAACAGACTGAATGGCAGCGGGATATCCAGCTCCGCAGGATAGTCTCCCTTGGCCAGCAGGACAAAGGACGCGAACCGGCATGAATGCTTGACACTGGAACAGAGACCGGGCCAGAAGCCGCGTCCGGCCTGGATCTCGTTGTCGTTTGCCCGGCTGTTATGATTGGATCCGATGGTCGCGCCCGCTGCCAGGTTGCTCTGGCCCAGAACCACACTGGCAATCAGAAACGAATTGTTATGATGCTGTTCATGCGCCGGAAAAATGAGGTTATTCAGAACCTCGCAACATGATATGGTCGAATTGGCTCCCAGAAATGAATGGATGAGCCGCGCACCGTATTTGAGATTGGCATGGTTTCCCAGTACGAAGCGGACCGCTTTGACGCCGTAGAAAATGTGGCAGCCGTAACCGATAATGCCGTTGACGAGTTCGACGCCTTCACCGATCTGGGTTCTTTCGTGTTCGTTCGAGTTGATCGTAAGGTTTTTCAGCTTGTTGGCACCTTTGATATAACAGCAGTCTCCGATTTTTACATCCTTCAGAATGCGGGAATTCTTGATCACAGTCTGCCTGCCCACTGTACCGTACACACCGCGTCGGGCATCGAACCGGTTCTGTGTCATGGCCAGAAGTTTTTCCTGAAGCCTGACATCATCCCTGTACTTCGCCCATAAATAAGCGTCTGCGGGGATGATGCCGTCGAAGGGCAGGATTTTCCGGCAGCCGGTCTCGTTCATCACATCCAGCCAGATCCGTATGTTTTCCTGTTCTCCCTCCTTGACGATGCCGTTGCCGAATTTTGCATGGTCCGTTGTATGCATTTCATCGATATTGGCAAGCATGCAGCGGTCATCGATGATGAAATGGGCCAGATACCTCACGTGATGAACGGCCACATCTTCTCCGATGTCACAGGCGATGATGCGGCTGTTGTAAATTCCTGCAGGTAATTTAAGATCGTGATATTCAAGGATAACGGGCTTCAATGTCCCGATCCTGATCATGCCGTAAAATTCGGAATTCCTGATCAGACCGGGATCGAACGGATCCGTGACGTAAATATCGTCCCAGTTGTCGGACCGGTTGCCGTTTTTTACCAGATGCTCCACCTCATCCGCAGTCAGATGACGCCACGGAAGACCGCGTTTGGTGAACTGGGTTTCCCGGATATGGTATTCATTTTTACCTTTGGGAACAAATTCGGCTGGAATAAAGTGTTTACCGATTTGACTGGATTCGCGTATTTTTACATGATCCATCGGTTTCTCCTCACCATTTCATGAGACATTGTTCCCGGGCGGATCCGTATGCATGGCGGTTTTTACATCGGTCCGTATCATGATCCGGATACCTGATCGATGCTTCGATGATACGCCTGAACGGATTTGACGGTGGTCTGTCCCTTTTGACGGGCCTCGATGCCCCGGGTCGCTGCGATTGCAGCAGCGGTCGTTGTAATATAAGGTATTTTATATTTAATTGCAGACTTTCTTATATACGAATCATCCATCTCCGTCAGCGGTCCCTGGGGCGTGTTTACGATCAATTGAATTTCTTCATTTTTAATGGCATCCACGATGTTGGGGCGGCCTTCCTTGATTTTCATGATGGGTTCTGCATCGATGTGATTTTCATTCAAAATGGCCCGTGTTCCGGAAGTGGCCAGGATCCTGAATCCGATTTCTTTGAATTTTCCGGCGGCTGCCAGAATGCCCGGCTTATCCCGGTCTGCAATGGTGATGAGGACCGTGCCCTGGATCGGAAGTGCGGACTGCGTGGCTTCCTGTGATTTATAAAATGCCAGCCCGAAGGAATCCGCAAGTCCGAGCACTTCCCCGGTTGAACGCATTTCCGGTCCGAGAACGGGATCCACCTCAGGGAACATGTTGAAGGGGAAAACGGCTTCCTTGACGCCGAAATGCCGGATTTTTTTCTTTTTGAGTTCGAAGTCCGACAATTTTTTACCGAGCATGATTTCCGTGGCAATTTTCGCCATGGGAATATTGCAGACCTTCGAAACCAGCGGCACGGTTCGGGAGGCCCGCGGATTGGCCTCGAGTATGTACACCTTATCGTTGGCAATGGCATACTGAATGTTCATCAATCCCACAACCCTGAGCTCGATGGCGATCTTCCGTGTGTACTCCTCGATCGTATCGATATGCCTCTGAGGGATGTCGGCAGGCGGCAGTACACAGGCCGAGTCTCCTGAATGAATGCCCGCGTATTCGATATGTTCCATGACAGCCGGAACAAAGGCGTCTGTTCCGTCCGCAATGGCATCGGCCTCGGTCTCAATGGCATTTTCAAGGAATTTATCGATGAGAATGGGCCGTTCCGGAGAGACGTCCACGGCAGCGGCAACATACTTTTTAAGCATGTTCTCATCGAAAACGATCATCATGGCCCTGCCACCGAGCACATAGGATGGACGTACCATCAGCGGATACCCGATCCGGTCCGCGATTTTCAGCGCTTCTTCGAGTGTGCTGGCCATACCGGATTCAGGCTGGGGAATGCCGAGTTTTTTCATGACCTTGCGAAAACGGTCTCTGTCTTCAGCCAGGTCGATGGTTTCCACCGTGGTGCCCAGGATGTTCACACCGGCTTCGGCCAGTTCACCGGCGATATTCAGGGGGGTCTGCCCGCCGAATTGTACGATGGCACCGTGCGGTTTTTCCTTTTTATAGATGCTCAGCACATCCTCAACGGTCAGCGGTTCGAAATACAATTTGTCCGATGTATCATAATCGGTGGAAACAGTTTCGGGATTGCAGTTGACCATGATGGATTCGTGACCGGCATCCCGTATGGCAAAGGCCGCATGCACGCAGCAGTAATCGAATTCGATGCCCTGGCCGATACGGTTCGGGCCGCCTCCGAGCACCATGATTTTCGCCGCATCGCTGGTACTGACGATATCCCTGGCGTTGTAAGTGGAAAAATAGTATGCGGCATTTTCCACACCGCTGACGGGAACGGGCTCCCAGGCTTCCTCTATTTCCAGCTCTATCCTTTTTTCCCGGATTTTCTTTTCGGGCAGGGCCAGAATTTTGGCCAGATACTTGTCCGCGAATCCGTCCTTTTTCGCCTGGATGAACAAATCGTCCGGAGGCAGGGCGCCCTTATGCTTCAAAAGCTGTTCCTCCAACAGAACGAGTTCCTTCATCTGTTCGATAAACCAGGATTTGATATGCGTGATCTGGAACAGTTTTTCAATATCCGCTCCTTTGCGAAGCGCCTCGTACATGATAAATTGCCGCTCGCTGCTCGGCGTCGAGACCGCATTCAAAAGTTCATCCAGCGAACGTTTGTTGAAGTCTCTGGCGAACCCCAGGCCGTACCGTCCGGTTTCAAGAGAACGGATGGCTTTCTGAAAAGCTTCCTTGTAATTTTTTCCGATACTCATCACTTCACCCACGGCCCGCATCTGCGTGCCGAGTTTGTCTTCGACACCCTGGAATTTCTCGAATGCCCAGCGTGCGAACTTGACGACCACGTAGTCCCCGGAAGGTGTATATTTTTCGAGCGTTCCGTCCCGCCAGTAGGGGATTTCATCCATGGTTAATCCCCCGGCCAGCAGGGAAGAGACAAACGCGATCGGAAATCCCGTGGCCTTTGAGGCCAGGGCGGACGAGCGGGAGGTGCGCGGATTGATTTCGATGACCACCACCCGTCCCGTTTTCGGATCATGGGCGAATTGAATATTGGTTCCGCCGATTACCTCGATGGCCTCCACGATCGAATAGGAGTATTCCTGCAGCCTTTTCTGCAGCGCCGGATCGATTGTCAGCATGGGTGCCGTACAGTAGGAATCTCCGGTATGGACGCCCATGGCGTCCACATTTTCGATGAAACAGACGGTGATCATCTGGTTTTTTGCGTCCCGTACGACTTCCAGTTCCAGCTCTTCCCATCCGAGCACCGATTCCTCAATGAGAATCTGATGCACCATGCTGGCAGACAGTCCCCGGGCTGCAATGGTTTTGAGCTCTTCGATATTATAGACGAGCCCTCCGCCTGTTCCGCCCATGGTATAAGCGGGCCGGACGACCACTGGATATCCCAGTTCCTCTGCCACCGTCAATGCGTCTTCGACAGTATTGACGGCTTTGCTTTTCGGCATGTCTATACCCAGCCGTTCCATGGTATTTTTAAAAGCGGTACGGTCCTCGCCCCGTTCGATGGCATCCACATTGACGCCGATAATCTGTACTCCGTATTTTTCGAGAATGCCTTTTTTCGAAAGCTGGGATGACAGATTGAGTCCGGTTTGTCCGCCCAGGTTCGGCAGCAACGCATCGGGTCTTTCCTTTTCGATGATCTGGGTGAGATAGTCCAGATTCAGTGGTTCGATATACGTGACATCGGCCATGCCCGGATCTGTCATAATTGTGGCGGGATTGGAGTTGACCAGAACGATTTCATATCCCAGAGAACGCAGCGCCTTGCAGGCCTGGGTTCCTGAATAGTCGAATTCACAAGCCTGACCGATAATGATCGGTCCCGACCCGATAATCAGAACTTTATGAATGTCATCACGCTTGGGCATATGGTCTCCCTTTTATTATGATTCAAATTGAACAAAGAAAGTTTTATGGATGGGATTCAGATCCGTGACCGGGTGCCGGATCATTTGAAAAGGAAAGGACAATCCGTTGCAGTTGCCGGGTTGCAATCGATGTGTGCATTGTGCCTGAAGAGATATGCTGCTTCCTGGTCGTGTCGTCATGAATAGGATTTTGGATAATTGATACAAATATGTACGAATATAGAGGAAGATTACATTAATGTCAATCGATAAGTTGAAAATTTATTTTAATGATCCAAAAAAAAACGGATTTCTTTTACATGGGTCACAGGGCTTGATCCATTTGAAACGGGTTTTATCTTGGCTTGCATTTCACACAATAAAATCCTATTTTATACGGTTGTCTCATGGGTATGACCGGACCCCCGGTCCGGCGGGCGTTGTTGTGCAATTGATAAGGAGGCGTTAAGATGGACCGGATGTTTCACAGCGGGCAGGATGACGGTTTGGAGCCCCTTCGTTCATTGAACCTGGAAAACGTAAACCGTTTCAGTGATTTACTGAAGCAGATGTCGGATACGGCGTTCGGGGGCAGGGAACTGGGACACGCCTATCATGTCCTGCTGAAAATGATTCAGGATCCCGACTGTCAGGTCGTATTTACCATGTCCGGAGCCATGACCATCGCCAAGATGGGTAAAATTGTCTGCGATATGATCGAGCAAGGGGTCGTGCATTATGTGCTTTCAACAGGCGCCATCATGGCCCATGGCCTGACGGAGAGTATCGGCTGCCTTCACTACAAGTATGATCCGAGCATGAATGACGATCAACTGTATCAGTGGGGCTATAACCGGGTGTATGATACACTCGAGAAAGAGGAGAGCCTGACCGAAGCGGAACATATTATCAGCCGGGTGCTGCAGGATTATACGCTCGATGACGCGACATGTTCGCACCGCATCACGCACGCCATCGGCAAGTATCTTTGCGACAACGGTCATATGCCCAGCATTCTGGGATGCGCGTATAAAAACCACGTCCCCGTGTACATCCCGGCATTTACGGATTCGGAATTCGGATTGAATATCGCCACGCATCTGATGGCCCAGAAAAAACATCCGAAAGAGGCTTCCCTCGACACCCTGTTTTCAGATGTGCCCCGGTTCAATCCCTATCATGATCTGTACAATTATGCCGGCAATATATGCAAAGCGAAAAAACTGGGAATCATTACGATCGGGGGAGGTGTTCCGAGAAACTGGGGACAGCAGATCGGACCATTTATCGATATTATCAATCTGAGGATCGGAACAGAGCTCAAAGCGCCCAGGTTTCATTACGGGGTGCGGATCTGTCCCGAACCGGTGCATTGGGGCGGACTGAGCGGTTGTACCTATTCCGAGGGCATGTCCTGGGGTAAATTTATACCCAGGGAGAAGGGAGGGGATTATGCCGAAGTGCACTGCGATGCAACCATTGCCTGGCCCCTGCTGATCAAGGCCGTTCTGGAGTCGATAAACTGATATTTTTTAATTGCAAATCCAGGTATAATTTTGTATAATATCAAACATTGATAAAGTAAAGTCTCTCTCGTATTCATTTGCTTGCCGCTTTCAGGGGGGGAGAGAACAGATTCAGATCATGCACGGTCCGCAGATCAGGATCAATCCTTCAAAATTCAATGCAGTGGATGAAACGGCAGGTCATTTCCATTTCCGGCGTGTTTGATCTGACTTTCCCGCTGTACCTATTCTGAATGCTGAGTTGCATTTCCCATAAAAGCAGCCGGGTGTTTATATTCATGGATTCTGTTTTTAAAAGACATGAGGTTTTTAATCTGGAAAGACGCAGTTTCAATGCGTCATTCGTCAATTATATCGCCCCCTCGGCCCCGATAAACGGAAATGGTTGTCCGAAATGAACAAGGAAGAGCTGCTCCGGAAAATCGATCATCTGGCCCTTCAGCGGGAACCGGCCGTTACACCGGCTCAGGAAGAACTTCTGAATCTGCACCGGTCCGTTCATCAGTCCTACGAGAAATACCTGGTTCATGCCGGGGAACAGAATCTCATCAACTATGTCGGAAATTTCCTCGCATCGCAGGGAATCGTGCACCAGGTCTGCCAGGAAATGAACGGATTATGGAAAATGGGCGAATCTCTGTTCGGCGAATTCCTTGAAGGTGTCCTTAAAAATGCCCGTCATCCCAAAGTGCTCATGACCGAGCCCGGATTTTTTTCTAAAAAAGTAAAAGATATTGCATCCAATTATAACAAGCACGGTATCCTGGTCGATCATCTGCTCGGTGTACGGAGAACCGCCGGTATGGACAAACATATTCAGGAAATCCACCTGTATTTCAGAAATGTCGCCATGAAAAAATTCCGGCTCAACGAGGATCGTGCGGAAGATGCGGTTCAGAATGCCTGGTGCCAGATCATGATCAACCTCCGTGATTATTATTTCGGTTCCTCCTTCGAAACCTGGTGCATCAAAGTCCTGATCAACACGCATCTGATGCGCATCAGGAGCGAAGGAACGGTCAGGCGGGGCGGAGATGCCGTCATGATCATGCCGGATGCTGAAACCGAAACCGGGCATGCCGACTGGGTTCGTCTCAACGTTTCGGATGCTTCGGAAAATCCGGAACAGATAGTCATTCATAAAGAGCTCCGTGATAAAATCGAACGGGAAATCGATGATTTCCTGGATGAGTTTCAGGGCGAAAACCGTGAAGAAACGGTTCATATCCTGAAAAAGCACTTTCTTGAACAGGAAAAACTGAAAACGCTCACGGATCAGTATCAGATTCCCTATCACAGGGTGCATCAGGTCTGTGCAAGGCTGAAGGCCCATTTGCAGACGGTGATCGAATAATGGTGACGCTTAAAGAAAATCTGGGCCATGAACGGGCCATGGAAATTCTGATTGGTAAAATTCTGAACCGGAAGACCGGCAAACAGGCACTGAACCAGGCCAAAACCCATATCGCTTCCTGTGTGCATTGCATGAGTGAGCTTGAAATGCTGATGCATATGCTCGGAGACCGTCCCGCTTCGATCCGTTCCGTTCTGAAAACCTTCGAGGATCTGTCCGGGCACCGGCATCTTGCTTCCCCGGATGATGCGGAAGCGGATCTGGAATCATCGCATGATCAGGAGACATGCGATTTTTGTCAGGCGTTCTTGCAGCTCTTTCACGAGATTCAGGAGGACGGCCGGAAAGGCGAATTCGGCCGTTTTTCCTCCGATCCCTCTTTTTCGGATCATCCGGAACTGGTTTCAGGCCGGATATGGCAGGATCTGTCGGCCAATGTCAGGCAGCTGGCGGTTCAGGTGAAAATGATCATTGAAAAAGGCAGGGCAATACGGCTTGAACTGCCCGATCCGGGATTGGCTCTGGCCGGTTTGAGTCCGCTGCCGGCCATGAGGGGTGAAGGGGGCGAGACAGGCGGGAGTCCCGGATCAAACCGGTTCGAATTTGCGGATGCGGAGCAGAGTACGGCCATCACGGTCGATCTGATTGAAAAGAAGTCCCTTGCCGTCAGGATCCGGCACCTGAAGAATCCGGAAGACCGGTCGCCCGTGACCGTGAGTGTCCGGGAATCGAGGAACAATAAACTTTTGTATTTCAAGAATTCGGTCCGGAACAGCGCGGTCATTTTCGATATTTCAAGGCGCATGTTCAATAATTATTTACTGAATATCAAGGTCGGGGACATGACGTGGCAAATCCCCATTGTTTGTGAGGAAATGAGAAGTCAACATGGATAATATCGCGCGGCTGGACATCGAATCCCTGGGCCGATCCCGGTACAATTTTAAATTCTGGCGCGCCGGCATCGTTCAGGAAGTACTGAAACCGACATTGAGGGCATCGGCCACGCTGGAAAAAATTCAATTTTACTGCGAACAGCTCTCCAGTGAGTTGCTGCGCGCGAATCAGGGGGCGCTGCGGACACAGCCCCTGGATTCCTCTTCCAGCCTGTCCAAATCCTGTGAGGTTCTGTACCGGTATCTGCTGCCTGAGAATCTGCAGAAGGAACTCGAAAAACTGAGTCATCCCCTGCTGATCAGTACCAATGATCCTTCCATTCCATGGGAACTGCTGCACGACGGCCGTGAATTTCTGGCCCTGAGGATCCCGATATGCCGTGATTTGCACCGTCCGACCAATCAGATGACCCAGATGCCGACGGTTGAAAATGCCTATAAGGAGAAAAACCAGAAAATATCGTTTCTTTTCATCGTCAATCCCTATGATCCGGAATGCGAGCTGGACGACAGCTATGAGGAATGCGAATCCATCATGGAATCCCTGGATCCGGAAACCATCAGCAGCACCTATCTGAGCGACGAGCATGCAACATTGTGGGAGATCGAGAAGGAATTTGTCGATGGACATGACGTGATTCATTATGCGGGTCATGCCTTTTATGACAAAAAGAGGAAAAAAGGCTATATTCAACTGCCTGAAAATCAGCAGCTCTTCCCGGAAGACGTCAAGTACTTCAAGGGCAATCCTTTTGTTTTTCTCAATGGCTGCAACACCGATGTCGGTGCAAGTCTTGCGCAGGCATTTTTTTTAAAGGGTGCGCGAGGTGTTGTGGGATCGAATGTCAAGGTGCCTTCTCTGCAGGCCAAAACATTTGCGGTCAATTTATATGAACAGCTGCTTTGCGGTGTCCCTTCCGCGGAAGCAATGAGGCTGGCAAGGATGGCAACCCGTGAACATTATCCCCTGGATGCCACGTTTCTGTCTTTCATCCTTTACGGTCATCCGGAAACCACACTGGTGTCCGGAAGGGACCTGGATCTGCATGCCCTGCTGACGGATAAAGGGTATCTGGACGAAAACCATTTCACGGATGAAGCATGGTCCCTGATCCGTGCTGCCGCATGCAGGGCCGGCGCGGACCATAAAAAAAGAGTCGACCTTGAACATCTGCTGATGGCGCTCATTACGGAAAACAAATAAAAAGACGGCAATATGGATCTTGAAAAGACACTGGCTCAAAAACTCGATATGACGGATGATGTTTCCGGCAAGCCGGTTCCGCTGAATTACACACATCTGTCGAAGCCCCTCCTGATCATGCTGAAACAGATCCGCGAAGGCAACCAGATAAAGAATCAGGCCCGGATCGGACTTCCGGATATCAAAAGAGCCCTGTTAAGAAATGTTCAGAAGAAAACCGGAATATTCGGACGGCTGTCCGGGAACGATATCGATGCCATCTGGAACGAGCTGGCGGACTATCCCACCGAGCAGAAGCTGTTTCTCGATTCAGGCGACCTGAATGACCGTTATTTTTCAGAAACAGGACTCGCCGCGATGCAGCTGACGGCCAAATACACCGGTGAATTGAAATTGCCCAGTCTGAACACGCCTCAACTGATCATGGCCCTGGCTTCCATCGAAGACGGTGCATTTTCCAAAGTATTGAAGGCACAGAACGTTCCGGCACCCATGGTTGTCGAGCTCGTCAGGCATACGTTCAAGGACAACCAGAATGCCTCATCACAGTCCTTCGAACCCGAGCTGAACAGGAAATATTTCAGCGAAAGGGTCATTCAGATCATGAAGCATGCGGTGCATTATGCACGAAAAAACAAATTGCTCCTGATCGACGATCAGGCCCTCTTGTGGGGATTCGTATTTGACGGGCAGGGATTTACGGTCAATTTGCTCCGCGCATCCGGAATCAGCGTAACCACAATCGCGAAACAGATCGGACCCGATGATATCGAACTGCAGGGCAAGAGTCTGGCGCCGTTTTTGTCGAAACTGGGTGTCAACCTCACTCTGAAGGCGGCCCGGGGAGAAGTCGAACCGATTGTCGGCCGCAAACGGGAAATCGATGCGGTGATCGAAACCCTGCTCAGACCGACCAAAAGCAATCCCCTGCTTGTCGGTGAAGCCGGTGTAGGGAAAACGGCCATTGTCGAAGGGCTGGCCCTGGCCATTGCCAGCAGGCAGGTACCGGCGGAACTGAGGGGGAAGCATGTCTTTGAACTGCCCATGACCAGTCTGGTCTCAGGATCGAAGTACAGGGGTGAACTCGAGGAACGTGTTGAAAATATACTGAAGGAAATCAGGCATTATCAAAATATCATTCTTTTTATCGATGAAGTGCATACGCTGTTCACCGCCGCAGGCGGTGCATCCCATGATATCGGAATCGGAAACATGCTGAAGACCGCACTGGCCCGGGGAGAAATTTCTCTGGTCGGAGCGACCACGCAGCGTGAGTTCCAGCAGACCATTGAAACCGATGCGGCACTGATGCGGCGGTTCAAAATGATCCGGATCCAGGAGCCGCAGTCCACGGATGTGCTGGATATTCTCAGAAACTGGAAAGGGAAGTGTGAAGAAAAGTACGGATTGCAGATCCATGAAAATGCATTACAGTTCGCGCTGAATGCATCCGGTCAGTATCCGATTCCGGGCAATCTGCCGGACAAGGCCATCGATCTGATCACGGATGCCTGCGTCAGGTTCGCTGTCAGAAATCCGGACCGGGATCCGGACGGTGCATATGAAATCAATGACCGGCATGTCGCTGAAGTCGTATCCGAAATGACCGGTGTGCCCATGGGGGTGCTCTCGCTCAGTGACCGGGAGCGCCTGCTCGAATTCGAAGAAAAACTGAAACGGACGATCATCGGTCAGGATGCAATCATTCATCAGGTGACCGAGCGCCTGCGTACGGGCCGTTTCGTGAAGGATAAAAAACGGCCGCTGGGTGTGTTCCTGTTCATCGGCCCCACCGGAGTCGGCAAAACGGAACTGGCCAGATCGGTGGCGTTGGAGTATTTTGGAAGCGAGCAGCACCTGATTCCTGTCGACATGAACGATTTCCATAATGTGCATGACCTGTCCAAACTGGTCGGTGCGGCACCCGGATTTGTCGGGTATGATGAGGAGGGCATGCTTTCCGGGGCGCTGCGTAAGAACCCGTATTCCGTGGTTCTGCTCGATGAATTCGATAAGGCCCATTCCGAATGTCAGCATTTTTTCCTGAAATTGTTCGATGAAGGGCTTTTTACGGACGGGCACGGCAGGCGTGTGGATGCACGGAATGCACTTTTTGTGATGACGGCCAATATACAGATTGATGAAAAAAAGCCGAAATCCCTGGGATTTAAAAACGATGAGACACCGGACGAACCTGAAAACGACCGGATCCGTTCGGAATTGAAATCCAGTTTTTCCGCTGAATTCATCAACCGGATCGATCTGATCGTTCAGTTCGATCATCTTTCCGAGGAATCCATCCGGAAAATCGCGGGACTGCAACTGGAACAGATCGCCGCCCAGGTAGAACAGGATTACCGGATCAGGCTCGTTTTCGATGACGCAGTGCCCGGTTTTATCGTAAAAAGCAGTTACAGCCTCGAATTCGGGGCCAGGCAGGTGATCCGGTGGATCGAGGAGCATTTGAAAACGAAAATCAGCGCGGAAATTCAGAAGGACGGCGCATCACGCACACTGACCTGTGTGATTGAAAATGAAGAACCGGTTTTTAAACCATCAGAATTCAATAAAGGAGAAGATAAACAATGAAATATGTACTGGGAATCGACCTGGGAACGACCAATTCCGTAGTGTCCGTTTACAAACGGGGCAAACCTGAAACCATCATCGTCGACGGCAGTAAAACGTTCCCTTCTGTGATCTCTTATAAAAACAAGGACCAGCTGCTGGTGGGCAAACCGGCCAAGCGCTTCCTCATCATGGATCCGGAACATTCGGTGGGATCCGTCAAACGGTTTATCGGAAACCGCAAGAAAAAGTACAGCATCTACGGCCATAACCTGGATCCGGTGTCCGTATCCAGCCTGATTCTGAAACGGCTTGTGGAAGTGGCCTGCGAAGCCCTGGGCGAGAAAATCAACGATGTGATTATCACGGTGCCCGCCTATTTTACCGACGCGCAGAAAGAAGACACACGGAAGGCCGGAGAAATGGCCGGACTCAACGTCATCCGGCTGATCCCGGAGCCGACAGCCGCTGCCATTGCCTACGGATTCGACAAGGGCAAGGACCAGACCCTGATGGTATACGATCTTGGCGGCGGGACCTTCGATGTGTGTATCCTGCAGGTCAAGGACAACAAATTCAATACGGTTGCCGTGGACGGGGATTCGCAGCTGGGCGGAGACGATTTTGACAATGCCATCGTGGACCATCTGATGGACCTGTTCAAGACAAAAACCGGAAAGGATCTGAAGAACGACGGATCCAAAGAGGCGCTCGAAGCCAAGCAGAAGCTGAAAGAGGCGGCCGAGAATGCCAAGATCGAGCTGTCAGAGGCCCAGAGCACGCATATCAGTGTGCCCGAGATCATGGGTGAAATGCTGGATGAAGAACTGACTCTGGCCGATTACAACAAGCTGATCAAGAAACTGCTGGACAAGACCATCAAAAAAATGCAGGCCGTGCTCGACGATGCGAACATGAAACCCGACGACATCGACCGGGTGATCCTGGTGGGCGGATCCACCCGGAACATTGCAGTCAAGGAAATCGTGACCAAGCAGATCAAGGAACCGTTTATTTCGGACAATGTGGACGAATGCGTTTCACACGGTGCGGCAATTCTGGGCGCCAGTCTGATCGTTCCCGATCAGGATATGAGTCCTGCGGATGTCGATCGGGGCGATTATGTGCCGCTCGACATCGAAATGATCAACCGGACGGCCCATTCGCTGGGTGTGAATATGCTGAACGAGCAGAAAAAACTGATTTTCGTGCCCATCATCTCCAAACAGTCGGAATATCCGATGCAGCAGGGAATGATCGCGTTCACCAACAGGCCGTTCCAGGAAGAGGTGCATATCAGCGTTTACAGGCAGGAGGAGCCGGTACCCAGGGAAGACGCCAATCTGGGCAAGCTTATCCTGAAAATCCGGAACGTGCACAAGGACCAGGTTCCGATCGGGGCCATTTTCGAACTGGACGAGGACGGGATACTGCATTTTATCGCGGTCGAACTGCCCATCCATATCGGCGAACAGAAAATACTCCAGGTGGTGCAGGATGCCGTGAATCATGACGGCAAGCTCGATATCGATCGGGTGAAACAGCTGATGGAAAAGAAAACCGTCAAATTTGAAAAAATCCGGATCAAGGATGTGAATTAAAGCGAGAGGTCGGACGTGAAATACGCGCTGGGCATAGATCTGGGAACCACCAATTCGGTCGTGGCCGTGTATCACCGCGGTCAGATTGAGACCATCCATATCGAGAGCCACAATACATTTCCCTCCGTGGTTTCTTTTAAGGACAAGGATACCATGCTGGTGGGTCATTCCGCCAAGCGCCGTGTGATTCTCGATCCCGAACATTCCGTGAGTTCGGTCAAACGGTTCATGGGCAACCGGAAGAAGAAATTTGAAATCTTCGGAAACGTGTATACGCCCGTGGATATTTCCGCTTTTATTTTAAAGGAGATGGTGGCCCACGCCGAAAAGAAGCTGGGATGCGAGGTCCGGGACGTGGTCATCACCGTTCCCGCATACTTCAACAACAATCAGAAGGCCGACACGCTGGCCGCAGGGAAAAAGGCGGGCCTCAATGTGCTGGAACTGATCCCGGAACCCACGGCTGCCGCCATCGCCTATGGTCTGGACAAGGGGAAGGATCAGACGCTCATGGTCTATGATCTGGGCGGAGGAACCTTCGATGTGTCGGTTCTGAAGGTCGAGGGCAATAAATTCAGGGTGATCGCCGTAGACGGTGATTCACAGCTGGGCGGTGATGATTTTGATCTGGCCATCGTTCAGTATCTGATCAACCAGTTTCATAAGAAAACGGGCAAGGACCTGGCCGGCGAGAACGACAGGGAAGCCCGGATCGTGAAGCAGAAAATCAAGGAAGCTGCGGAAAAAGCCAAAATCGAGTTGTCCCAGGCGCAAAGTACTGAAATACTGATTCCCGAGGTCATGGGTACATCGATCAATGAAGAACTCACGCGTGATCAGTACAACGGACTCATACAGTCCTATCTGGATACGACCATCGAGAAGATCCGAAGCGTTCTGAAAGAGGCCGGTCTGACGCCGGACAGTATCGACCGGGTGATTCTGGTGGGCGGCTCCTCGTACAATACGGCCGTCAAGGAAATCGTGACGCGTGAAATCAAGGACCCCTTCATTTCGGATCGCGTGGATGAGGAAGTGGCGCGCGGAGCGGCTGTTCTGGCTGCGGCGCTCAGTATGCCCGAAGAGGACCTGGTGCCCATCGAGGTTGAAAATGTCACGGCGCACTCGCTCGGGCTTCGTGTGACACGCGGCAGGGAAGTCGACCGGTTCAAGGAACTGATCCATCGTCAGACGCCCATCCCCGTAACCGTCGCTGAACAGTTCACCACCTTCAGGGACAATCAGAAGTCGGTCGAAGTCTATGTGTTTCAGGGGGAAGAGGAGACGTGCTCCAAGAACATCTTTATCGGCGGATTTCTGCTGGAGGGCATTCCGCCTCAGCCTGCCGGAAAACCCAAGGTCCGGGTGCGGTTTGAAATGGACAAATCGGACATGCTTCAGGTCAGTGCCTCCTGTGAGGATATTTCGGGTCATGTGGAGCTGAATATCAATCAGGCCAGCGAGGAACAGATGTCTCAGGCGCGGTCCGAGTGCATCGTGCTTCTGATCGACCTGTCGTATTCCATGGACGGGTGGAAATTGCAGACCACGAAACAGGCCATCGAGCTGTTCCTGAAAATCAAATCCAAGCATCAGGATGTCTATGATTTTATCGGATGTGTGGGATTTCACTCCACCGCCCGGATCATATCAAATCCGGTCAAGGACTTTACTTCACTCGAAAAAACGGTCAAGGGCCTGAAGACCGCAGGCACCACGAATATGGGGGACGGCCTGATCAGGGCCATGGAGTGCCTGGAGAAAAAAGAGGATCCCAATATGCCGGACCGCATTATATTGCTTTCCGACGGCGAGCCCGACAGCGAATCCGAAGTCAGGAAACAGCTGAAGGTGCTGGCCGGCAGGAACATCCGGGTTGATACCGTGGGTGCAGGCACCGATTACAACCGCGCCCTGCTCCGGGAAATCGCGCAGAAAACAGGCGGACAGTTTGAGGCTGCCGAGAACATCGAAGCGCTGATGGATGCGTTCACCAATCTGGCGGAACTGTAAACAATGACTGAATTATTCAATTCATAATAAAACGACATTTCGGGAGGAAAATTCACATGGGAAAACTTAAAACCAAAATCAGCCCGTACAAACTGGGCATTGATCTGGGGACATCGAATTCGGCGGTTTCCATTTTTTATAAGGGCAAGGGTGAAGTTCTGGAGGTGGACGGTCAGAAAGTGGTGCCGAGTATTGTCGCTTTCAAGAACAAGGAGACCATTCTTGTCGGTTATCAGGCCAAACGCCAGATCCTGATCAATCCGGACACGACCATCCGCTCCATCAAGCGTGAGATGGGCAATGAGGAATTCTCGGTCGAATTTTTCGGCACCAAGTATGGTCCTGTGGATATTTCCAAAATCATTCTCGACAAACTTCGTGAAGGCGCGCAGCAGCAGAAGAAAATCAATCTTCGCGGTTCCGCAAAATATGCCGTGATCTGCATTCCGGCGAATTTTGACGACAATAAAAAACGGGACACGCGTGAAGCCGGTGAAAAGGCGGGGCTGCAGGTGCTGTACCTGCTCGAGGAACCGGTGGCTGCGGCCATTGCTTACGGATTTGAGAAAGAACGGGATCAGACCATTCTCGTCTACGATCTCGGCGGCGGCACCTTCGATGTGTCGATCCTGAAGGTGGACTCGTCACAGAAGGACACCAGCCTGCAGGTTCTGGCCAAGGAAGGCATTCCCCAATGCGGCGGCGATGATATCGATCAGCGCCTGATGGATAAAATTTCGGAAGAATTCAAGGCGGCGAACCAGATCGATATTTATGATCTGAAAAAGGATCAGGCCGGCGGCGTGAGCAAGAAAGTGCTGAAAGAGGCCCAGCAGAAGCTGAAGGAAGCCGTCGAACTGGCGAAAATCGAGTTGTCTGAAGCGCAATCCACACAGATCACGATTCCCGCCTTTCTCAAAGACGGGGACGGCAAGGAATACCAGATCGACAGGGAAGTGAAAAGAGAGGAATTCGAGGATCTGGTCCGCGATATCATTCAGCAGACCGAAGATACGGTCAAGAAGGCCCTGGATGCGGCCAAACTGTCCATCGACGACATATCGAGAATCATTCTGGTCGGCGGCTCCACCCGCATGCCGCTCGTCAAGGAAATGCTCACCAAAATGTTTGACAAGGAACCGTATTCCGATCTGGATCCGTCCACCGTGGTTTCAGTCGGTGCCGCCATTTTCGGTGCAACACTGGATATTCCCGCTGAAATGACCGAGGATACAGAAGCGGAAAATGAAGAGGATAAAATCGATAAAAAGATCAATACCTCCAACATCGTGACCCATCATCTCGGCATCGAGATCGCGACTCGTGAAAAACGGCAGTTGTTCTCGAAACTGATCGAGAAGGGGCTGGAGCTGAACGAGGAGACGCCGGAAATCGTTGCTGCAAAGGATTACACCACACAGCGCGACGATCAGACTGAAATGCGTATCGGTGTTTTCCAGGCGGAAGGCGATGTGGAATATGTGACTGAAAAGGGCGTGGTCTGCATCGGGGAGTTCTGGCTCACGGGCATTCCTAAGGGCAAGGCAGGCCGTGAACTGGTGACCGTCACGTTTAAAGTGAACATGCAGAACGAGGTTGTTATCAAGGCACAGTCCAAGAGCAATGAAGGGATCGTGACCGAACTGACGCTTCAGAGAAATTGATTGGAGAGGGATTTCAGATATGAGTTTGTTCAATAAAAAGAAGCAATCGGAGAAAGAAGAGCCTCGGGACAATGAGGAGAAACAGCATTCCGGTCAGGATGCGGGAAAAACGGTTGAAGGAGAAAAACCTTCAACTTCGGTTGAAGGGGAAAAACCTTCAACTTCCGTTGAAGGAAGCCCGGAATCCGGATTGACCGGCGGAGAAGAGCGGACGGAAGGGACTTCCGGAGAAAAGCCGGAAGGGGCAGACAAAAAGCCGGAAGGCCCGGCGGAAGGGATGCCTCCGGAACCATCCGGAGAGGCGGAACCGGAAGAAAAAGGCAAGGCGTCTGAAGAAAAAAGCGCTTCAGACGGGGCCGAAGGGAAAAAAGCTTC
>JAFGGN010000138.1 GCA_016930535.1 bacterium | reverse complement strand
ATCATCTTTTTCATATCGAAAGTCTCCTTATCCTTCCAAGGATAATGGTTGTCTGTTTTTTCTTTTCATCTTTTTCTTCGTTCTTTGATCTTTGATCTTTTTTCTTTAATCTTTTTTTATCTGATAATAACAAATTTTCTGTAAACCGATTCACCCTTCTTATACATGACCGATCCTTTGGGATACAGAACATCATCCTTTTTGTACACGGGTTCATTGTCAGGAAAGTAGGTGTAGGCGCCTGCATCCGCATCATAGACGACTTCCACTTTTTTGCCGTCATAATAATCGTGTCTCGCAACCACATCCTCTTCGGCGACGATATCTTCTGTGACTTCCACGTACAGGATGTAGATGCCGCTGACCACGATCTGGCCCGAGCTGGTAAAACTGTCCCACAACTCGTCGCCTGAACCGTCGCTGTGATCCTTCTCCCAGATCAGATCGCCGCGTTCGGTGAACACCTTGACCTTGCAGATTCCTGGCAGTTCGTAGAAGGCGATCCTGTCATACTGAAAGTCGTCTCCGAATTGATACTTTCTGGCCCGGATATCATACGGATTGGGAACCACGCGCACCTCGTCGATGAGAGGCGCCTGAGGACGTCTCAAATAAGCCGGCAGGCTGGTCAGCGTCCAGAATTTGCTGCTTAAGAGAGGCGCTCCCGGATGAATGTCATTGGTCGAGCCGTCATCCTTGGACTGGATATAGTAGTAATAATCGAAACCACGGATTGCTGTCAGGTCGTCGAATTCATGGACAGCGTTGGCCGCATCACATTCGAAAATCTTGCGGTATACGGTTTCCGACTGGCTTACGTTGCCTTCCGACCGGTAAATTACATAACCATCGAAATTCGGCCAGGAGGCCGCATTGTCCGTCCAGGTCAGACGGATGCGGTCACCGCCCGATGTGATTTTAAATTCGGACGGAGGAGGCGGCGGCTGCGGAATCTGGTATCCGGATTCATAATTGCTGAGTGCATTGCTGAACACTTTTAAAATGGAGTCTTCGCTTGTCTGGACCCATTCCCGTTTATAGGCATCGAAGTCCGTGGTGGTGGAACCGTCCGGTTTTACCAGTTCCGGTGTGCCGTTGCCGTTGAACCAGGTGACCCATTTCAATCCGACTTCCCGGGCCTTGTCCTTGTCCAGGCCGTGCACGCCTTCGGCTATAATGAAATGCAGGCTGTCCCCGAAAGCCAGGTCATAGGGGCCGTAGCCCTGTGTCTGGCAGTATCCGCCGGCATCCGTACCCCATTCATTGGCAAATCCGTCACCGACTTCTTCCGCATGGGTTTTCTCGGCATGCCCGGCTGTCATTACGGTATAACGGCCTGCCATAAACGATTCATCGAACTGCGAATAAGGCGTCTGGCAGGTTGCATCATCACTGCCCATATACATGGTCGTTCTGGGCTGTCTCAGATCGTCGGAACGGTCGGCTGTGGATTTATCCGCATGCAGCACCACGGCACCGGCATATCTGGCCGCGGACAGCCGTCCGTCATCCTGAAAATAGGGGCATCCCCAGTCGTCCGAAACTGTCTGGGCCGAATGCGGACCGTACCAGGAATACAGGGCACGGTACTGAAAACCGGACGATGCCGGGTCCGTACCGACTACCTGATTGATTGTGTTTCTTCCCCAGACCGCTTCCCACTGGCCCCAGCCTTCGCTGAACGTATTTTTCGCTTCACCGACCAGGGCATACCTGTACTGAAGGAAAAAAACCAGGTCATTCAGGTCCTGTTCATGGATTTCCCCGGCGGCATTGTAAATGCCCGTGTTTTTGATGACCCAGTCATAAACGAAGTAATCGTCATGGTTTTCCTGGCTGAACGCATAGATTTTCTTGGTTACGGAGACACCGATTGAGGTATTGACTTTGACCTCGATCATGCGGTCTGAAATCAGTTCCGGATCGGTTTCGTCCAGCTGATCGTACAGCTGTGTAATGGAGGCCAGCGCGTCATCCACGATGACGACCGGATGATCGAATTTTCCGACCAGTTTCAGCCCCTTCGGGAACACCTGGTTGATCCGGTCGTTGTCCGGACGGGGGCCGACGCCGACCACCTTATGGTCGAAAGTCTGGCCGGCTGTGGGATCGTAAAATCCCTTGGCGCCGATCCAGATACATTTTGCCCTGGAGGCTGTCTGAGTGAGTCCGTAAGCGGACGGCCAGTACAGATTGTTGCCGGCATTGACAGTGCCCGCACCCTCGAGTTCGGTGCCCTGTTCAGAAATCCCATCCTGCAGTTCACCGATACGCAGCCATTTCAAATCGCCGCCCTGCCCCTGAGCGTCCAGTGTCTGAACCGTTCCCAGGACCAGAAAACAGGCGATTAAAATGAGCAGGAATTGTATTGAATATTGAAATAGTTTTTTCATAATAACCCTCATTCATTTATACGATTAATTTAAATCGAAAGACACCCGCAGACCGAAGAAAATCTGTCTTGGATTCAGAAACGTAAAACAGGACTGGTTCGGCATATCGATATAGGCCTTGTCCTCGAGGATCTCGTTCATTCGGTTCTTTTCAACCGGAGCCCACATGCTGTTTGCATATTCCAGATAGATACCCGTCGAGTTTTCATAGTAGATTACGCCCTCTTTTCCGGTATCCGTGCCCTGATCGATAAAACCCCTCTGCTCGATCGGCTGGAAAGCTGCGCCATTCCTGCGGTAGTCGCCCATGCGGTCGTGGCCCGGAATGTTTTCGTAGGCCTCGCTTTCAGGTAAATGCAGACTTTGATTGTAGTAGTTCCGGTCATTGCTGTCTTCAAAGTTGGAAAGGGACATATATTTATTGTTGAATAGGTTGTTGATATCCACAAAAGCCTGTATCCTGAAATCCCGTATGCGGACGATTTTACTGAAACGCAGCGTGGAATTGAAAAAATCGCGCTGCTGAATGTTGTTCTCGACACCGGCAATGTCGGACGGATTGTACGTGATCCACTGTCCCGCCTGCCAGTCCAGAAGGAGATTGAGCAGGTATCCGCCGGCCGGGTATACGCCCATGACGGACGGACCGAAATCGTCCGGAGTGAAAACGGACAGATTCATGCGCGCATAAGGCTGCGGAACAGGCTTCTGCTGATACAGGTTGACCGTGGCCTCGTTGTACTGTTTCTGAATCAGCGGATCCTGGAATTGCTGATCGGTTCCGAACTGTCCGTTCGAGGTGACCTGATAGGTATAGTTGGCGAAAAATGTCCACCAGCGGCCCTGGCTCTTGCGTAAAGTCAGTTCGAATCCGCGAATGTCCGCATAGTTCGAGCTGGTCGTTTTATTGTAAATGGTTCCGCCGAGAGAAGTATATGTGGTGAAGTTCTGCTGATCCGAGATGTCCTGATAAAAAGCCGCAAGCTGCAGCAGCATGGTGTTGAACAGTGTATGATCGTATCCAAGTTCGTACGATATGGTTTTCGCCAGGGTCAGGTTCGGATCTCCCAGCGCCGTGAGGATCTTGTCTTCCGTGCGTCCGTTCCGGTACAGGGTCTCGAAAGCCGGTGTCTGTTTGAAGTGGCCGTAATTGAAAAACAGTTTGGAATTTTCCGTGATCGGATGGGATATGCCCAGTCTCGGGCTCAGCTGCCATTGCCCCTTCGTTTTCTCCGTGGCATAGTCATTTTCAGGATCGTATTTCGATGTAATAAAACTGTTGTCATACGGGTCGATGTTCCACCAGTCCGCGTTCGCATTGGAATAATCCAGGCGCAGGCCGGCATTCAAAATGAAGCCCTGGGTTTCCAGTTTATTCTGGGCGTAAACTGCGCCCCGCATGGGAAAACGGTGCATGATGATGTGATTGGAATACTGTTTCCCGTCACCGAGCGATGCGATCGTACCGTAATTCATATCCAGATCGTAGTATACGAACTCGACGCCCGTCTTGACGAGGTTGTTGAAATTGACCTGGCTGGTCATGTCCATTTTCAATGTCGTGGATGTGGCCGTGGTGTTGTCCCTGGATTTGGCATAATGTCCGCCCAGGAACATGCCCGTGATGCCGTTTGCGGCTTCCGATTTATAGTTGAAGGGCGCCTCGTCCACGAAATATCCCGGAATGATCTCGTAAATTTTGTCTTCCTTTCTCCGTTCGGGCGGATACCCGTGATATTTGCGGTAGAAATGTTCCAGTGAGACCTCGTAGAATGTCTTCGAGTTGAGCGTATGGGTTAGTTTTCCGGCCAGTGAGCGATGGGAGATGTCGGCCAGACTGTATGCTCCGGTATTGAACAGGTTTCCCGGCCGCTCGCCGATGTCTCCTGCGATCTCATTGGGGTACCGGATATACCAGTTCTGGCTGGGATCCCAGGTCAGCCAGTTGTACATATGCGTTTTCTGTACACCGGAGGTCCCGGTGACCTGCAGCTTCATGGATGAACTGATATCGGATGTGATTTTTACATTCAGATCGTCTTCCACATAGTCGTCCCGGGTCAGCGGGACCAGGAGCATTTCCCGGTACCGCCGGTACGAGGCAAAAAACCGGAGATCGCCCAATGCGCCGCCCACCAAGGGAATGGGGCCGCCGAAACCGGCGTCGATGTTGTAATCGGGCTGGTTGAGTCTGGACTGTTTGCGGGTTTCCCACATGAATTTGCGCTGTGCGCCGATGGGTGTCAGATCATTCGTGGGATCACTGTCCTGCATGAGCGCCAGGGATACGGCGTTCCACCCTTCGAATTCAGGATACTGGCGCTGTGTAAATTCATCCCAGGCACCGTTCGTCGTTCCTGTCCAGCAGACGTCGTCGTCATAATAAGGTTTGAGGAAGAACGAATTCTCATCGAACGGGGATTTTCCGAAATATTTCGGTGCAGGGGCGCTGTAACGGCTTTCTATGGATCCATGATAGGATTGTTTGCCGCCCTCCTGTGTGACGACGTTGACGATGCCGGAACGTACCTGCCCGTACTCGGCGTTGAATCCGCCGCGCTCTATGGAGATTTCCTTGATCGAGCTCAGTGCGACCGTGGAAACCGGTTTGTTGTTTCTCGGGTCCCGCATGGTCACGCCGTCCAGCTGAAAGAGCGCACCGTCGGCACTGTTGCCGCGTATGGTCAGGTTGCCGCGAATACCGGCCTGCATGCCGACGACACTCTGAACGTCGGATACCGGCAGTTCCGCGACTTCCTGGGCGGATACGGCCACGACGCTGGTTGCCACATCGGGTTTGATGGCATTTTTTTCAGCCACGATTGTGACGGCCTCGCCCTGGACCGCCTCCATTTCCATTCCTGCATCCACCCGGGCCGTCTGATCGATAAGCACCCGGACATCGGTGATATTGATACGCGAGTATCCCATCACGGAGATGCTCACATCGTATGTTCCGGGCGGGACATGCAGGATGGTGTATTGCCCGTTCAGGTCGGCGGCCGCTCCCAGTTGCGTGCCCTGGATCACGATATTGGCACCGACAAGGGGATCGCCGGTTTGTTTGTCAATCACCGTTCCGGCTATTTTGCCGGTGGTGCCCGACCATAATGAACAGGTCAGAAGGATGGTCCATATCATGATTAATGATAAGACCCGTTTCGTTCTCACTCTCATGATTCTTCTCCTCTGTGTTAGGTGTGATTGTCCGTTTCTATTTATCTGGTTCAACTTATACTCGTATTGCCGGTTTCTTTAATATTAAAGATTCTGATAAAATCCGATATTTTCTCTGGTGACGATGTCCAGCGGCATCATGATTTTCTCTTCGATTGATTCTTTCAGAACCACGTGCCTGTAAAGTGAATAAATTCCCCTATAACTTTGAATCTCCGGTTTCTGGCTGATCAGAAAATCAATCAGCCCGTTCTTTATACAGGCCGTGTTCCGGGCCGTCAGGTCATAGCCGATCAGGGCCAGCTTTTTATCCGCTGCGGATTTGATATTCAGAAAATCCACGATTTTATATACGAGGGCATTGGTGGCAAATATGCCGCGGACACCGGGGCATCGGTCAAACAGCCGTTCGAGTACATGGTCGATATCATGCATGGGGCTGTTGATGATGTCGGGACAGAACAGATGCAGATGATATCCGGATTTATCCCTGAAGTAATCGAGAAATCCCTCGGCCCTGTTCCTGAGATGATTCCCGATCTGCGATACGGTAATAATGGCGATGGTTCCGGGATCCGGCAGGAGCAGATGCATCAGTCTTGCCGAAAGCCGGCCGCTTTGATAGGCATCCTGCAGGATGTTGCAGATACTTCGTGTGCCCTGAATCGGAGAATCGAAGAATACATAGGGGATCCGTTTATCGATGGCTGCGGTGAATTTCTGAATGACATCCAGATAAAGCCCGGGCGCGATCAGCAGACCGTCGATTCCGTTTTCAGTCGCCCTGGAGGACATTTTCAGAAAGGATGCCTCTGAATTGGCATCATACGGAAAGAACTCGACGCGTACGTTGTGTTTGGACAGCTCTTCCCGGGCTTTTTCTATACCCCGTTCGGCAATCGGCCAGTATCCCAGCCGGGGATTGCTTTCCGGCATCAGAACACCGAATGTCACTTTTTTGTTTTTTTGAAGCTGTTGTGCATGCAGATTGGGTTTGTAATCCATGTCTTCGATGATTTTCCGGATAACCGCTTCTTTTTTACTGGAGACATTCCCGCGGTTGTGTATCACACGGTCGACAGTGCCAATGGAAACGTTTGCACGACGTGCAATTTCTTTTAAAGTGGCCAAGGAAGCCTGTCCATCTGAAACGGTTCGGGTTGAATTACGAAAAAGGATTTTGTTTATCCGGAGCGGGTGATGCCTCTCCACGAAACTGTGAACGTTCACAGTTTCGTATTATTGTAATAAATTACAGGATTTTTGTCAAGAGAAAAGTGCTGTGTTCCTTTGGTTGAATGTTTTTTTTTGTATAAACGCTTCGAATTCCGGGCTAAAGGATCCCGGAACAATAATAAGCAGCGGTATTTCCGGCTACCGGCGCGGGAGCGGAATTACCAGAAATTTTCTTCTGATTTGATTTCGTGAAGGTAGATGATATCAGTTGCGTATACGGTCCGGTCGTACCCGCTGGCCTTGAAAAGAACCTCGAAATACTGCGGAACATAGCCGAGTTTATCCCTGAACTTGCTTTCGAGTTCCTGCAGCCGGGCGGGATCTGTAAAAAATTTTGTAATTCCGATCGTGCCGGTCTCATGAAAGCTGGTGAAGATGAGGACGACGTTGTTGTTGGGACCGGGGATTTTTCTTACGATCCCCAGATCCGTATGATAGAAAACGGGATTCTGGTCAACCACATTCGTGAACGTCGAGTCCTTCACCGTGTCATGATAGGTTAGCATGTTCGGGTAAACCTGATAGCTGAATATGGATTTTCTGAAAGTCTGGTCGAAGGAAGCCAGCGTATGAAACGATCCCACAAACAGGATGTCGTCGTTTTTTATGTCCATGGCGGTGATATTCGATGCATAATTGAGTTCGAACGGCTGATCGGCGTTGATAAAAAGGCGGATAATGTCCATGCACGGCCATACACTGTTTCTGGGAAACATGGGAAAACGCAGCGCAATATATCGCTGTCCGTCCGGCTGCAGGGATTTGAAATCGTTGAACTCGGTCAGTGAATTGATATCGTCCTTGCGCAGCAGGATTCTTCTGTCGAGATCCGCGTCATCTTTCACAAAAAAGAAATGATCCCCGAGCACGAGCTGCTTCGAATTCGGACTGGTGAAAAAGGATCCCCAGATTTCGTTCTGCCTGTAGAATTTATTATCGCGCGGAACCGGATTTTGACGGGTGAGTCTGATGATAAAATAGATGTTAGACACCAGCAGAATTAAGAGTGGAGTGATCCAGATCCAGTGACTGAACAAAAATTTGTTTTTCGATTTTTCCTGCCGTGTAAATGTGAGTTCGTAATGTCCCTTGGGCAGTTCAACCCGGAATTCATCGCTGATGCCTTCATGACTGTAATAATGTTCGAGTTTTTTACGCAGGTTGTAGACGTAGACACGGACAATGGTGTCATGGCTCGGATCGAAGGTCGAGCCTTTATGGAAAACTTCATTGGCGATCGTGTATTCTTTGGGAGTAATATTCTGGATGGATGCTTCAAACAGATACGTTAAAAGCTCCTGATAGACCTGGGAGTTTAAAAACGCCTCGCTTTTCAGGATTTTCTGAAGTATTTCCCTTTTATTCAGCATTCAATGTCTCTGCCGGACCATTGTGGCTGTCATTTGCCAAACATATGAATATAGGGATTTGAATATTGACTGTCAATGAAAATCTGGTTTTTGTCGTGCTTTTACAAAAGGTCGCTATTAACTGTTAATTCACTGTTAGCGGCAGCGGTTCACATGTTTGTATGGCAATCCCGGATGAATCATTCGGACCGGTATCGCCGGAAAAACCTCCTGTCTGCCGGCCGGGGACATCCTGACGACCATGGATCAGACTTTCACGGCTTCTCTTTCGTCTTTTCGATCCGGTTATAAAATGACTTGCATCCCTGATATAATTGCTTATCTTTCCATATTATGATACCCATCAGGCCCAATCGTCTTCCTGTTTTGATAATTATTCTTTATGCGTGCGCTCTTAATGCCCGCCGTCTGGAATTCCAGCATCATACGACCGTGAATGGTCTGGCCGACAATGCAGTACTGTGTATCGAGCAGGATCACTATGGATTGATGTGGTTCGGGACGGAAAACGGATTGAACTGTTATGACGGCTACAATTACCGGATCTATCAACACGATGATCAGGATTCAGCCAGTATCGGGGCGAATATCATCACATGTATGCTGGAGGATCATGAGGGACGGCTCTGGATCGGCACAGGCGGAGGAAGTCTCAACCGGTACCTGAGGGAAAAGGATGGATTCAGGCAGTATCAGGCGGATGCGGAGAATGCATCCCGGTTGCCCTTTAATTATATCACCTGCATTTTCGAGGACAATCAGAATAAACTGTGGATCGGCACATCATCCGGAATGGCCGTTTACAGGGAAGAAACCGATTCATTTATCCGGTTTCCGCTCAACCAGAGTATCAAGGCTATACAAAAGGACAGTCATGGCCGGTTGTGGGTCGGAACGGCATACGACGGTATTTACTGTTTTGAAACGGATTTGAAGACAAGGCGTCATTATATGCACAATCCCGGGTTGTCCGCCGGGCTCAGCAGCAACAGGATTGAAAGTATTCTTTCAGATCCTGAAGGCCGTTTATGGATCGGAACGATCGACGGCGGTCTGAACCTCTATGATCCGGAGCAGGATGGATTTTATGTTTATCTGAACGATCCTTCTGACAGCCATTCGCTGGGCAGCAATACCGTGTATACGCTTTACAGCGATCATGGCGGTGCCGTGTGGGCGGGTTGTGAAAATGCGGGACTTTACCGTATTCATGTCCGCGCCGCAAACGGGCTTTTCAAGCCGTCGTTCGAAGGCAATCAGCACGATATCAACGATGCACGGTCTTTGAGCAACAATACGGTACGCTCCATTTTTGAGGACATGCAGGGAAATCTGTGGGTTGGAACCTATTATGGAGGGATCAATTGCTTTCGCCGGCATAAAAAGCAGTTTGTCAATTATTATGCGGAGCCTTATAACGAACGCGGACTCAGCCATGATGTCGTGCAGGCTTTTCTGGAGGATCATGTTGGCCGTATCTGGATCGGCACGGATGGCGGAGGACTGAACCTTTTCGACCGGTCCGGCCGCAAATTTATTCAGTACAGGCATCAGGCGGGAAATGCAAACAGCCTGTGCAGTGATCATATTCTGGATATTTGCGAGGATCATGACGGAACATTGTGGCTGGCGACCTGGGATGGATTGAGTCATTTTTATCCGGAGAAGAACCGGTTTCATTCCATATACCGCAGTGATGACGATCAGGTGTCGCTTTCAAGCAACAATGTCACCTGTGTACTCGAAGACAGCGGGTATAATCTCTGGATTGGTACGGCTTCCGGGCTGCATCTTTTGACTCCCGACCGCCGGACCATGCATCACTTCGACCAGGATACGATTTCTCCTGTAAACAGCCGGTTTATTCATTCCGTGTATCAGGACAGGGAAAAGAATGTCTGGGTTGCCACGGTGCACGGATTGTATACACTTTCCCGGCAGAATCTGGAAGAAGGACATTTTGAATTCTCGGAGTATATCACCGGAGAGGATTCAGCCAGTCTGCCTGAAAGTCACGTGATAACCATATTTGAGGACAGCCGCGGAATCATCTGGCTCGGTACGATCAGGGGACTGTGCCGGTTCGACGTGAAACGCCGCCGTTTTGTGCTTTTCGGTACGAATCATGGCCTGGCCTCAAACCATGTCAATGCCATTACGGAGGATAAACAGGGGCATCTGTGGATCGGTACATTGAAAGGCATATCCCGTTTTGAACCAGAGGAAAACCGGTTTGTCAATTATGGTCTGCATGACGGGCTGCATAGCGATGCATTCACCTCTGCGGTTATGCGGAGCCGGTCCGGGGATCTGTTTTTCGGCAGTAAAATGGGATTTACATGTTTTATGCCGGACAGTATCCGTCAAAGCAGTTATGTTCCACCTGTCGTCATCACGGATTTTCAGATATTCGGCCGGTCCGTGCCATGGGGTGATGTGTTGTCCCGAAAACACCCCTGTTTCTCAGCGGATTCGATATCCATTGAACTTGATTTCAATCAGAATATGATTTCGTTTGAATTTGCGGCGCTCGATTTTACCTCGCCGGAAAAGAACCTGTATCAGTACAAACTCGACGGATTTGACACCGAGTGGAGATCTGCCGACGCCGGCCGCCGCTTTGCGACATTTACAAATCTTGGCGCGGGGGATTATGTGTTTCGTGTCAGGGGGGCTAATTGCGATGGGGTCTGGAACACCCGGGGCGTTTCTGTAGCCATGAAAATTCATCCTCCGTTCTGGAGATCGACCTGGGCACTGTTTATCTACATCGGATTGCTGTTTTCGCTTCTGATGCTGCTCAGAGAGCTTGTTGTATACAGAGAGAAGCTGAAAAACGAGATTATTTTTGAACGGAACGAAGCCGACCGCATTCATGAACTGGACGAAATGAAACTGCGTTTTTTTACGAATATCTCGCATGAATTCCGCACACCGCTTACATTGATCATCGGACTCCTGGAACGGCTGATTCATTCCAGGAAAAACCTGAAACACCGGGAGCTTCATCATCATTTTTTCGTGATGCAGCGGAACGCGCGGCGCCTGCTCAGACTGATCAATCAGATTATGGATATCCGCAAACTGGATCAGGGACGGCTGCAGTTGAATCTGAAATACCGCGATATCGTAAAGTTTGTTCATGCGATCTATGCGTCGTTTCAGTATCAGGCCGAGCAGCGGAACATACAGTATCAGTTTATCACCAGGGCCGACCATTTTTACATGCGGTTCGATCCGGATATAATCGATAAAATCCTGTTTAATATATTGTCCAACGCATTTAAGTTTACACAAAACGACGGATCCATTGTGATTGAAGTGGATGTGCCGTTTCAGGCTATTGAACGCTGCGAATACAGGCCCAGATTTGTACCGCTGACTCCTGAAATGACCATCCGGATTCAGGACAGCGGAATCGGAATTGAAAGGGAATATCTGGATAGAATTTTCGACCCGTTTTTTCAGATTCCGGCAGGCGGAGATTTCAATGCCAAGGGGACAGGTATCGGCCTTTCCCTGACCAGGGAACTCGTGGAATTGCATCAGGGGAAAATACATGTAGACAGTGAACCCCGTCGCGGATCGTGTTTTACTCTGCAATTGCCGACAAATCTGGTACAGGACAGTGAAGACGTTCTGGATGAAACCGGAGACAGGGAACAGCCTGATCTCGTCCCTTATCCCGATGCTGTGATAAATAGTCAGAAAATACCTGACGACCGGGATGTTCCGCTGCTTCTCATTGTCGATGATGATCTGGATTTATGCAACTTTTTAAGGGATGAACTCATTGCCGATCATCGCATCATGCTTGCATCGAACGGGAGTCATGCATTCGAGAAAGCCGTGAGCCATCTTCCGCATTTGATTGTCAGTGATGTCCGCATGCCTGAAATGGACGGATTCGCGCTGTGCTCAAAATTAAAACATCATGAACAAACGGCTCATATCCCGGTGATTCTGCTGACGTCCCAATCCAATGAAAAGAATCAAATGAACGGATACGATGCCGGAGCGGACGATTATGTCGTCAAGCCGTTCGATATTCAGCTTCTCCGCGTCCGGATTGCGAATCTTCTGCAGTCGAGAAAGGCACTGAAAGAACGGTTCAGCCATGAAATCTATCTGCAGCCCGGCGATATTGTCATCACGCCTGAACAGGAACGCTTCCTGGTTCATATCCTGGATGTGATCGAGGCTCATATGGAAGATCCGGATTACAGTGTCAGTCAGCTCGGGAAGGATATCGGATTGAGCCGGGTTCAGCTTTATCGTAAAGTCAAAACCATTTCCCGGATGAATCCCAATGAATTGATCCGGGATCTGCGCCTGAAACGTGCGGCAAAATTGCTTGAGACGAGTCATCTGACCGTGTTTGAAATTGCCTATCGTGTCGGGTTCAAGGATCCGTCCTATTTCTGCAAATGCTTTAAACAGCAATTTCATGTTTCTCCTTCCGAGTATGCAAGGGTGAATGAATCCGGCCGCAAACCGGAACAGGCGCTTTAAGAACCGGCTGTTCAGGTTCTCATGCAACAAAATTACTGTAGTTTGAAACATGATTACAATGCATATCATGTTTCATTTTGCTACTTTAAAATGATTATTCCAGATATAATGGTTCAAGATTCATTTATACTAAGGAGGATGGAATGAGAAACGGGACAGTTCGGTTCATGCTGAACCTGGTCATTACCCTCGTCGTGAATGTTTCGCTCTGGTCCGGAACCACGGGGAAAATTGCGGGTATCGTGACCGATCAGCAAACCGGTGAACCCCTGGGCGGTGCCAATGTCATTGTGCAAGGTACCGAATACGGAGCGGCGGCCGATCTGAACGGCCAGTTTACAATTCTGCATATTCCACCGGGGACGTACAATGTCGTGGTATCCGTGATCGGATACTCGAAATTGACCATCAGTGATGTTCAGGTGAAAATCGATCAGACGGCCCGCATGGATGTGGATCTGAGCATGGAAGCCATCGAAGGGGAGGCCGTGACCATTGTGGCCGACAAGCTCGGCATCAAACCGGACGTGGCCACAAGTGTCGTATCCGTGACCTCGCAGGAAGTCGAAGCGCTGCCCGTTTCAACCGTGGATGGTATTGTGGGCATGCAGGCGGGTGTGGACGGCGGATTGAGAATCAGGGGCAGTGAAGGGGATGCCGTGCTCTATATGGTGGATGGAATTACCATGAGGGATCCCAGAAACAATCAGCCGATTTCCAAAGTTGCCCTGAGTGCGGTCAAGGAAATCAATATCGAACGCGGCGGATTCAACGCGGAATACGGCCAGGTTCAGTCAGGTCTGGTGAATGTGGTCACGTATGAAGGCGATCGGAATTCGTATTTCGGCAGCGTGACGGGCAAATTTCAGCCCCCGGCTCCGAAATACTATCGCGGGAACGGTATTCCGGATGTTCATGATATCGATTCCTTCTGGCTGCGGCCGTATTATGACGATGATGTGTGCTGGACAGGAACGAACAACGGTGCGTGGGATCTCTATACACGAAGCAAATACCCGAATTTCAACGGCTGGAATGCGGTATCCGAACAGCTGCTGTCGGACAACGATCCGAATAACGATCTGACGCCCCTGGGCGCACAGCGGGTTTTCATGTATCAGACCCGGAAGGAACAGCCGAATGACCTGTTCGATTATGAGATCGACGCCGGATTCGGCGGTCCGGTTCCCTTTGTCTCAAAACCGCTGGGCGACCTGCGTTTCTTTACTTCTTACAGGCGTGAACGGGATGTGCTGATCTGGCCGCAGGCCAATCCGGATTACTGGGATCAGGACTGGACCATGCAGGTGACCTCCAATATCAGCGAATCCATGAAGCTGCGCGTATCCACACTGTTCGGCAACATTTCGACGCTCGAGGAAAACTGGACCAAGGGACGGTACATGCGTTATCCGGGCGATATTGCGGGCGGTACCGGCGGGAACCAGTTGTTCAACATGTTCAGCGACTGGGCCTGGAGCGTGGCCGAGATTTCGCACAGAACGTTTGCCGCTAACCTGACACATACACTCAATCCGCAGACTTTTTATGAAGTGTCCCTGGAACACCTCGAGCGCGATTACTTTACTCATCCCACGGCATTGAGGGACACGAGCACCAAATACGAAATCATTCCAGGATACTTCGTGGATGAAATGCCGCTCGGCTACTGGCCGCAGAGCACAAACGGCATCGAGTTCGGAGCCGGCGAACAGGCGTCTCTGGCCCGGGATAATTCCAAGACCGCGTCGACCATGCTCAAGGCCAGCATCACGAGTCAGGTGAATTTCAGCAATCTCGTGAAAGCCGGTGCGGAATTCGTATACAGTGATCTGGATCTGGATTACGGCCTGATCCAGATGCAGACCAATGCCACCAGTTACAGCAACCGCGTGCAGATGCGCAATTTTCCGATACGGGGAGCCGTTTACGTTCAGGATAAACTGGAAACCAGGGGATTTACCATGAACGCCGGTCTGCGGCTGGATTACAGCAACTCGAAAACGGACTGGTGGGACGTGGATCCCTACGATCCCTTTTTCATCACCAGCAAATACAGCGCTGACCGCGTTTTCACCATGAAAAGCACGGAGACCCAGTGGCAGCTCAGTCCCCGGCTGGGCATCGCGCATCCGATTTCCGAAAATTCGAAGCTCTATTTCAACTACGGGCATTTCAAGCAGATGCCGCAGTATGAGGAACAGTTCACGGTGCAGAGAAGCCGGAGCGGACAGCTCACGGAACTCGGCGATCCGAATCTGACCCTGGCCAAGACAATTTCGTACGAACTGGGATATGATCATGTCCTGTTGCAGAACAATCTGCTTCTGCAGCTGGCCGCGTTCTACCGGGATGTCTCGAACCAGCAGGGACAGACGCTGTTCACATCCATCAACAATGAACGGTACAATCTGACCACGAGTGACCGGTATTCGGATATTCGCGGCTTCGAGCTCACCCTGAGGAAGACAGCCGGACAATGGGTATCGGGTTTTGCCAATTACACCTACCAGGTGACCTCGAATGGCAATTTCGGAGAAGCCGAGAAGTATCAGGACCCGGCCAAACAGAAACAGTGGAACGAAGAGACCGTGAATTTGTATCAAACCAGGCCCGTCCCCTCTCCGTATGCCCGCCTGAATCTGAACCTGTATTCACCCATCAATTACGGGCCTTCGTTTATGGGGCATTCGATTCTGGGCGGATTTATGACCAATATCCTGGTTTACTGGAAACAGGGCGGATGGACCACGTTCAATCCGAAAGGCGCCTCGGGCATCAACAACAATGTGCAGTATGTGGACGATTTCAATATCACGCTCCGCGCCGGAAAGACGATCGCATTCAGGAAATTCAGGATTCAGCTGCTCATGGATGTCGGCAATCTGCTGAACCGCCTGAAACTGCGGGATACGGGCAACCAGGAATACCGTCTCTCCCTGCATCTGCCCAAGAACAAGGCTTATGACAATATTCCCGGTGACGACAAGTTCGGTGATTACCGGAAACCCGGCGTTGAATGGCAGCCCATGCTGAACCAGGCGTATGTGGACCGGACCAAACCGCCTGCCAGCGACCGTCCGATCTATTATGAATCCACGACCGGCCAGTACTGGCAGTATGTGGAAGATGAGTGGACCGAGGTCAGTCAGGAACGGCTCGACCAGATCAATGAAGACAAGGCTTATATCAATATGCCCGGTGCTTCGACGTTCTGGTTTGTCAATCCGCGCAACATTGTATTCGGCGCCCGGATTTCATTCGACTTGAACTGATTGACTTAACGATACGGAGAGTCTTATGCAAGCATTGAAAAAATTAATACAGACCGGATGGCTGGGCGTTCTGTTCGTCGTCATCGTGACAGGCGGCCTTCACCATGCCAAATCCCAGGATCAGCGGTGGATGCGCGTGGGAGAAACCCAGTGCTTTTTCTTTGATTACGGTTCCGAGCCGGAACTCGCCGCGAATATCAATTTTCTGACCTGGCCAACGCAGTACAGCGACGATCAGCATGTGACACGTGCACGCGGCACATGGCTCGGCGCCAGAAATTTTTATGATACAATCGAAGGCAAGCTGAAGGGGATCAAGGTGATCGGCATCGGACCGCGTCCCGCGGACAACGAACTGACCATGATCTTTCCCCAGGGCATCAAACTGATCGGAAGATACAATCATCCGCAGGTCGTGGTGGACGATCAGATCGGCACCAACAACACCCTGTATGACGTGCTGGACGAACTGGATGAAAATCTGCCCTGCGACCGGATGATCGTGATCCAGTTCAATACCTCCCTGGGCGTGTCTGTCACCAAAAAGGTGCTGGCTTTTACACAGCAGAACCATGACAATTATTTTATCTATGATTATGTATTCAAGAACACCGGAATCGTCAGCACCGGAATCCATGAACAGGCACTCGAGGATTTCTGGGTATATTTTCAATACCGGTATGCATTCGCAGGCGTGACTTCCGGGGGATTCGGGTCCACATGGGGCAGTTTCGCTTCCCAATGGGGTACGAGCAATCTTCTGCATGCGTTCACACTCAATGATCCGGAGGGGATGCGCGGGTACACTGCCTGGTACGGACCGACCAATTCATACTCGCATCCGCTGACTCCGGAAGAGGATTGGGGCTGCCCGGACTATGAGGAAACCGGCGTGCTCGGATCGGCAAAGTATGCAGGGGCAGTCACGCTCTTTGCATCCAAGAGCGCGGACGACTACTGGACGGATGACCAGTCCCAACCCAGGACGGACGCATATATCGGCTCAGACGCCGGGGTGGTTGAAGCCTCCGTCAGTCAGTATGATGAGAATTATATGCAGCAGCGCTACAATATCATGACTGAAGGGCATCTGGATCATTCCCAGTTCGAGGCGGTTGGAGATGGATATGTCGAAACATGGACAGAATCCGATCCTTACCGGAATACCGGTACCACCGGCGGAAGTACCCAGGGCCAGGGGTACGGCCCCTACACGCTGGAGCCGGGAGACAGCATACGCATCGTTTTCGCCGAAGGAGTCAACGGCATCAGCTGGCCGAAGTGCCGCGAGGTCGGAGCCAACTGGCTGGCCTATTACCTGGGTACGGGAACGCCTGAACTGGTACTGCCCGACGGATCCGGCAGTACCGATCATAACGCCTATAAAAGGGCCTGGTGTGAAACCGGTACGGATTCCATCCTTCAATCGCTCCGCAGCGCCATTGACAATTTCGACTCCGATTATCAAATGCCGCAAGCCCCCCCGCCGCCCTCTGAGTTTATCGTGAAATCCGGCGGTGACAGAATCCGCCTGACCTGGGCGGACAATGCGACTTCTCATCCGCATTTCGACGGGTATGTGATTTACCGGTCCGAAGGCAGCGTGAAGGATTACCGGTCTGTCTATACCCAAATATTCGAGTGCGATGCGTCGAATGTGGTACATCAGTTCGACGATGTGACGGCTAACCGCGGATTCAACTATTATTACTATATTCAGTCGAAAGACGACGGCACGCAGAATGAAGTCGAACCGGGCAGACCGCTGTACAGCAGCATGTTTCTGACGCTGACCAGTGTCGAGGCCTATCTGAGACGGCCCCAGGGCCTGCTGATCGACGAGGTCCGTGTTGTACCCAATCCCTACGATATCCGCGCCAGGAAGTATCAGTTCGGTGTGGATGATACCTATGACCGGATCGCTTTCTACGAGCTGCCGGGCCAGTGCAAGCTGAAGATTTTCACAGAGCGCGGCGATCTGATATGGGAGAAGGATCACAACGACGGCTCGGGCGACGAGTTATGGGACAGTTTTACCAGCTCGGGCCAGATCGTGGTCAGCGGCATCTACATCCTGTACGTGGAAGTCACGGAAGATATCATCGCCGAAGAGGATGTGGTGGCGCGTCGCGATTATTATGACGGCACCAGTGTCACCCGGGCCTATACAGACAGCACGGGCACCTTTTCCTATGTGCCGTCCAACGAACCCGTGTATAAAAAGGATGATGTCCTGTATCCCAAAGGATCGGTCATGTATAAGAAGGGCGAATCGGTTTATCGGAAATTTGTTATTATCAGATAAAAAAAGATTAAAGAACAAAGATCAAAGAACAAAGATCAAAGAACAAAGAACGAAGAAAAAGATGAAAAGAAAAAACAGACAACCATTATCCTTGGAAGGATAAGGAGACT
>JAFGGN010000137.1 GCA_016930535.1 bacterium | reverse complement strand
GGACGAGGTGATCACCACGCCGTACACGTTCGCGGCCACAGCCGAAGTGATCCGGTATTTCGACGCGCGGCCTGTGCTGGCGGATATCCGGGCGGATGACTTCAATATCGATGCGGAACAGATCGAAGCGCTGGTGACCAACAAAACCAGGGCCGTCATACCGGTGCATATCGGGGGACTGGCCGCGGACATGGATCCGGTGATGGATATCTCCCGGAAGCACGGCCTGGCCGTGATCGAGGATGCGGCGCACGCGTTTCCCGCGCAGTACAAGGGACGCTTGATCGGGCAGATCGGGGACGCCACGTGCTTCAGCTTTTACGCGACCAAGACCATTACCACGGGCGAGGGGGGCATGATCACGACGGACAGGGACGACTGGCGCGACCGGTGCCAGGTGATGGCCCTGCACGGTATTTCGAAGGACGCGTGGAAACGGTACACGGCCGAAGGATCCTGGTACTATGAAATCGTGGCGCCGGGATACAAGTACAACATGACGGACGTGGCCGCGGGCATGGGCCTGGCGCAGCTGGCCAAGGCCGGAACCATGCGCGGCAGGCGGGCGCAAATCGCCGGTATGTACAATGAGGCATTTGCATCAGAAGAGGCGCTTCAGGTTCCGCATGACCGCTCCGATTGTGCGCATGCCTGGCATCTGTACATGCTGCGGCTCAACCTGGACAGGCTGTCCATAGACCGCGCCCGGTTCGCGGAGGAAATGAAAAAACACAATATCGGCATCAGCGTGCATTTCATCCCCCTGCATATCCATCCCTATTACAGGGACACGTACGGGTACAAGCCGGAGGATTTTCCCGTGGCATACGGTGAATTCATGCGCGAAATCTCCCTGCCCGTATACAGCCGTATGTCGGATGAGGATGTGCAGGATGTAATCGGGGCGGTGCTGGAAATTGTCAATGAGAACCGTGCGTAAAGGTTATATCAAAACGTCCAAACGGAAAATGAAACGGAGAAAGGGAGAAACGGAGATACAACGATTGTGCAGATGAACCTGAATTGTGCCAGTCTGCTGGTCATATTAACGTGAATATGACCAGTTGAATGGTCAAATTAATGTTTAAACACTGTATATGTTACCTCCCAGGGAGCTTGGGTCACCGAAGGTGACCCGAGCTCCCTGGGAGGTAAATCCAGCAGCAACCATAAACCATGAACCGAACCATTGAATACATCATCGCCCTGTTTGGATTCCTTGTCCTGTGCCCCGTATTCGCTGTGTTGGCCCTGGCCGTGAAGCTGGACTCGCCCGGGCCCGTGTTTTACCGGTCCAGGCGCGCGGGCAAAGGCGAACGAAGCTTTTATATGCTGAAATTCAGGACCATGCGGGAAGATGCGCACAAAACCGGACCGCCGGTAACCACGCGGAACGACGCGCGTATCACGCGGGTGGGGAGCTTGCTCAGAAAAACCAAGCTGGACGAGCTTCCTCAGCTCATCAACGTGATTCGCGGCGACATGAAATTCGTGGGCCCCAGGCCCGAAGACCCGGACATCGTGGAAGCCTATACGGAGGATCAGAAACACATATTCGCGTTCAGGCCAGGTATCACCAGCCCCGCCAGCCTCGAATACAGGGACGAGGAGGAGCATATTCCCCCGGAGGAATGGGAACGGGTTTATATGAAGGAAATCCTTCCGAAGAAAATACGGATGGATATGGAGTATATGCGGAAGGCGGGATTCCGGAAGGATCTGGGCGTGATCATACGCACAATTCTGAATAAATGATATTCGTTTGAACCTTGTCACTATCGGGATCGTGAATCGGAGAAAAGAGAAACGGAGAAACGGAGAAAAAATTGAATTCCAGACTATTTCGTATCACTTTCACTTTATTGGCCTTTTCATCATGTTGTACGCTTTTCTCCCAATCCTTTCCGATTGAGCTCTGGCCCGTGCGGAACAGCGCGTGGATGCGGGACCTGGGTGCCGGGTGGGAAACACATTCGCTGCTGGATCCGTATCAGCCCGCGGATTCAGTGACGCAGCGGGATAAGCATGAAACGGACCTGTGGGTGCAGCGGGACCTGCTCCGTTACGGGCGGACCCGGGAGAAGGCGTTTTCGGACAAACAGCGTCTCAATATGGAAACCTGGGTCGGATACACGGGCAGGGTCTGGGCCGGGGACAGGGATTCCGCGGCCGTGGACCTGAACGCCCTGAACTGGTACCAGAAAATCAGTTTTAATAAATTCTGGGTGCAGTGGCACATCCGGGCAGCCACGAAGGAAAGCGGGTTCCCGGGATTCACACCGCATGCCAGGGATATTGCCCGCGCGGGCATGCATGCAGGGGAATTCGACCGGGCACTGGTCGGATACACGGGATCCCATTTTCATGTGCAGTACGGCCGCGACCGGAGGATCTGGGGCCCGGATCTCACGGACAATGTGATGCTGAGCGGTGAAAGCGCCTCCTACGAGCACTTCATGGGCCGGTTCGATTACAGGAACTGGTCCGCTTCCTTCTTTACCGGATTCCTGGAAACCGTGGAAAACGGGGGCAACCTGTACCAGCGCTACATCGCGGGCCATGCGGTCCAGTACAGCAATCAACGGAATTTCGTGATCATGGCCGGCGAAGTGACCGTGTATTACGGCGAAAACCGCCCTTTCGATCTGAGCTATTTGAATCCCGTTCCCATTCATATCGAGACCGAGCTGAACAACCGGGAAAACGTGCCCTATGACAACGGCAATCTGTCGAATGCCGTGTATTTCCTGAATGCGGACTGGATGACCCCGCCCCGCATCCGTGTATCCGCCTCCTTTCTCATGGACGAGTTCCAGCTCGACCAGGAAGACAGGAACCGTGGCAGACCGGATGCACTGGCAGGCAGGCTGAGGCTGTCCAGAGCCGTGCATGCAGGATCCGTTGCTGGGATAGGTTACGGAATTGTTGAAGCCGCCGGGACCTATACATACAGACATGGAAATCCATTTACAGGACTGGTGAGCCGGGACCTCCCTCTTGGCCTGCCGTCGGGCAGCGATTACGTGAAAACCGCGGCAGGAGCGCAGGTGTTTTTAAAACAGCGTATCATGGGCCAGGTCGAATTCAGTCACATGAAGCAGGGTGAGGGGGACATCCGGCGCAGCCCGTATGCCCCGTTCGGAGAATACATCCAAACGAAATTTCCCAGCGGCACGGTCCAAACCGTGTACCGCCTGGATCTGCATCTGACAGCACACATCAGGCAGTGGATGGAAGCGGGACTGCTGTATTCACGGCAGAGCCTGTCAGGTCCGGATAAGGACATGGTTTTGAACACATTCGGCTTTGAACTGAAGCTGTATTGCTGGGGCATGGGATCGCTGTAATGTATGAGTGTATGGGTTTATGAGTATATGGGTGTATGAGGCCCCGCTGCCCGGCCCGTCCAGGACCGCGGACGGCAGGACCGCGGACCGCAAAAGACAGAGAACCGGGGACCGGGTGAAACGGAGAAAAAATCAAAACCGCAGATTCCTTTTGTAGGACGGCCAGTCTGGCCGTCCCTCGGAAACGTTCCGCAGTCTGCAGTCCACGGTCCGGATAACCCTTCCAATTTTCCACTTGATCTCTTTCATCTGTATAATTATTAAATTGACATTGAGCCAGGATGTACTTATATTCTAGTCAGACTAGTCAGGAGGCATGATGAAGAATATATGGCAGCTTCAGGAAGCCAAGGCCAGGCTGAGCCACGTGGTCAATGAAGCGGTCCGGCGCGGTCCGCAGATCATTACCCGTAATGGCATCGAAACCGTGATGATGATATCGGTCGAGGAATACAGGAATCTGCACAACAAGGAGAAGAAATTATCCGGTTTTTTTAATGACTCGCCATTAAAAGGGTTAAAATTGAATTTAAAACGTTCGGATGATATGTCCAGAGATATTGAAATATGAATTATTTATTGGACACAGGTGTTGTATCCGAATTGATAAAAAAAGCTCCTGATCCACGTGTCGTACAATGGATTGATACAGTAGAAGAAGATAAACTTTACCTCTCGGTAATCACGATCGGTGAACTGGAGAAAGGTATTTCCGGATTGAAACCTTCAAAACGAAAACAGGCTATTCATGCATGGCTTCATGAAGATCTGATGATCCGTTTTGACCGGCGAATACTGAACCTGGATGCGGAAACAATGATCGTATGGGGGCAAATGACCGGACTTTTGGAAGTTCGCGGGCTAAAAATGCCTGCTGTCGATTCTTTGATCGCCGCTACTGCCGGGACAAACGGTTGTTGTCTCGTCACGAGAAATGTTCAGGATTTCAAAAATTCTGGTATTTCTCTTTTCAATCCTTGGCAATGAACAGCGGTGTATGGGTTTATGAGTATATGGGTATATGAGTCACCGCTGCCCGGTCCGTCCAGGACCGCGGACCGCAAAAGATAGAGAACCGGGGACCGGGTGAAACGGAGATTCAAAACACATCCGCGATCCTGTTTTTTCTCCGTCTCTCCGTTTCTCATCTCACCGTTTCAGGTTCGGACCCAAAGACCCAATGACTCAATGACCCAATAGACCCAAAAGTCCTCAAAAATCATTCACCATTTTCTTCTTCCTCGCTTATCCATTGCATTTCTCTCCTGATTTTCTTAAATTAAAAAGCTTAACCTGAAAATTTTTAATGCATGAGGAGCGGTTTTTGATGACCAAACTCTCCATTGTCATACCCTGCTTTAATGAAAAAGACACGCTGCGCGCCTGCGTGGAGCGGGTGCTGACCATCGCGGACGAGAAGCTCGGACTGGAAGTGATCGTGGTGGATGACTGTTCCACGGACGGGAGCCAGGAGATCGCGAAAACCATCGCGCAGGATTATCCCGTGGTTCGCGTGATTCTGCATGAGAGAAACAGGGGCAAGGGCGCTGCCCTGCGTACGGGAATCGGTCATGCCACGGGACATTTCGTGGCCATTCAGGACGCGGACCTGGAATACGATCCGCATGACCTGAAACGCCTGATCAGGCCCCTGCGCGAGGGCAGGGCGGACGTGGTGCTGGGTTCGCGTTTTGCGAGCATGGAGGAGCACCGCGTGCTCTATTTCTGGCACTCGCTGGGCAACAAGTTTCTCACATTTCTTTCCAATATGTTCACGGATCTCAACCTGACGGACATGGAAACCTGCTACAAGGTGTTCCGCAGGGAGGTGATACAGAAAATCGATATCAGGGAGAACCGGTTCGGTTTCGAGCCGGAAATCGTGGCGAAAATTTCGCATCAGGGATACCGCATCTATGAAATGGGGATCTCGTATCACGGCCGAACGTACGAGGAAGGCAAAAAGATCGGGTTCAGGGACGGATTCAGGGCCCTGTACTGCATTGTGAAGTATAATGCGCCCCATATGCCCGTTCCGCTTCAGTTTATGCTTTATCTGTTCATCGGCGGTGCGGCCGCACTCGTGAACCTGCTCGTTTTTCTGACGCTCCTGAAAAGCGGTTTCGGCACGCAGATTGCCATCCCCGCCGCATTCGTGATCGCGGCCCTGACCAATTATTTTCTGTGTATTCTGCTCATTTTCCGGCACAACGCCCGGTGGAAGACCACGGCCGAGTTACTGATCTTCGTGCTTCTGGTCACGGGTGTGGGATTTTTCGATTATCATATCACGCAGCTGTTTTTAAAAACCGCCATGTCGCCCGTGAAGGCCAAACTGATCGCCACGGCCCTGGGGCTGATAATCAATTATGTGGGAAGGCGGTATCTGGTTTTTCCGGAAAGAAGCAGTAGAAGGGTAGAAGAGTAGAAGAGTAAATGAGTATATGAGTATATGGGTATATGGGGCCCCGCTGCCCGGCCCCCGTAAATTGACCGCGGACCGCAGGGCCGCATGACCGCGACCGGCGTCGGTGAAACGGTGAAAAGGAGTAACGGAGATTGAAAACAATTCCGCAATCCCGCTTTTTCTCCGTCTATCCGTTTCACGGTCCAACCCAACGACCTTAGGGACCCAATGACCCAACGACCCGATGACCCAATGGACCCAAAAGACTCCGTCTTCGATAAAGGATAAGACATAAAAAAAACGAACACATATTTCGGCCAGGACCTGGAAGACATGGCGAATGCGCGGCATTACCTGCGCTGGATCCATGACGAGTTCAGGCCGTATCTGGGTAAGACCGTGGCCGAAGTGGGGGCCGGGACCGGCAATTTTTCCCGTATGATATTGAAATCGAATATCGACCGGCTCATGGCATTCGAACCCTCGGACAACATGTTCCCGATCCTTCAGAAAGCACTGGAACAGGACAGACGGGCCACGGCGGTTCACGATTATTTCAACCGGATCTATGATGAGACGGCCTTCGATTCCGTGATCTACGTGAACGTGCTCGAACACGTGGAGCATGATATCGTGGAGCTCTCCCTGGCCCTCGATGCGTTGAAGACGGACGGACATATCCTGATCCTCGTACCTGCACTGAAATGGCTGTACAGCGATTTTGACAGGCTGCTGGGGCATTTCAGGAGATATCACCTGAACGATCTGATCGCACTGGTGAACAAGGTCGGATTCACCGTGGTCCGGGCCAGGTACCTGGATATGCCGGGAATCGTGCCCTGGTACGTGTATTTCCGCCTGTTCGGCCGGACCATGCAGAAGGGCAACGTGATCGCATACGACAGGCTGGCCATTCCTTTCATACGGATATTCGAACAGGTTTTTCCACCCGTCATCGGGAAAAATATTATTTTGATTGGGAAGAAAGAATAAGGGTCAGGAATAAAGAACGATCGTTCTATCCGGAATGCGAAACGGTGAGAAGAGAATCGGAGAGACGGAGATACTGTCTATGACCGCTGACAGCGGGACCGCAGATCGCTGTAAAATAACAAATCACAAATTCCAAAAAACAAATAAATCACAAACAACAAATTCTAAATTCCAAACGGAAACGGACCGCAAAAGACAGTGAGACGGTGAGAAGGAGCATCGGAGGAAAAGAATGAATTGCATTATTCTCCGTTTCTCTTCTCTCCGGCTCATTATCCTTTGCGGTCCGCGGTCTTGCCGTCCGTGGTCAGCGGTTAACTTCCCCGTTTCTCCACTGCTCCGTTGCTCCGTTTCACTATCAGTATGCCACAAAGAATAAAGCTTCAAAATAAAGGCTGAAAGTTATGCACTGAACGAAAAACCGCCATTTTCACACCATCTGAAGGGTCTGCACTTTTGTTTACTAAACCGTAGATAAGTCGTTGTTTTTTAACTTCATTCAGATATTTCTTGAATTTTGGACAAATATTTGCTATCTTTTATTTGTCGAATTCATCGTTGCGCTGCATGCATGAATTCCGGTCACGAGGGGAGACAGAAACCAGGTTATGAGCCGCATACCGCAAATTTTTAAAAAACTGCTGTTTAATATTCCTATACGTGCCCGCCGAGTTGTCAAGATTGGCTGTGATTTCTGCATCATTCCCGTTTCCGTGATTCTTGCATTCTGGCTCCGTTTCGAATGGGTCGTGCCTGCGGATGAGCTGCTCAGCATGCTGATTTTCATGGGACAGACAACGGCGCTTTCAGTGACCCTGTTTTTTCTCTTTGGCGCCTACTCGGAAATGTGGGTGTACTGGAGTTTCCGCGACCTGAAACGGCTGCTCATGCTGCACAGTACTGTTGTGCTTTCCATCTACCTGGCCAATGCCGTGTTTCATATTTACCCGCTGCCGCGTTCAATCTATATTCTGTACTGGGTTCTGGCCAGCGGTTTTCTGGCCAGCTTCCGGGTGGCCGCACGCATTCTTATGATGGTGCCGTCCACGTCTCAGAATCACCGCAAACGCATCCTGATTCTGGGGGCGGGGCAGTCCGGGGAAATGCTGGCCAGGCAGATTCTGAATCATCCGGACCTGCATTCACGTGTTTTGGGATTTTTAGATGATGATGAGCACAAAATAGGACGGACGATTCACGGCCTGAAAGTGTTCGGTCCCATCGACACGCTGCCCGAAGTCGTGCGCGACAGGGAGATTCACGAGGTGGTGATCGCGATTGCCACGGCCAATTCCAAGCAGATGCAGTACATGGTCGGATTATGCGAACAGGCCAAGGTGCCGTTCAAGACCGTACCCGGCATCCGGGATATCGTCAACGGCAAGCTCACCTACCGGGATATCCGGCCCGTGCAGATCGAGGACCTGCTCGGACGCGAGCCCTATGCCATGGATCTCGACAGGATACACAACCTGATCAGCGGCAAAACCGTGATGGTGACCGGGGCCGCGGGTTCCATCGGATCGGAACTGTGCCGGCAGATTCAGCGGTTCCGCCCAAAAACCATCATCGCGCTGGACAAGGATGAAAACGGCCTGTTCTACATTACCAACGAGATGCAGAACATCTGCGATTTTCATCCGGTCGTCATGCAGCTGCAGAACCTGCCCAAGCTGAAATACCTGTTCGAAACGTTCCGGCCCGAGCTGATCTTTCACGCGGCCGCCTATAAGCACGTGCCCTGCATGGAATGGTATCCGGATGAAGCCGTGCTGAACAATTTTGAAACCACCATCCGTTTGGCCGATATGGCCTATCAGTACCAGGTGGACAAGTTCATTCTTATCTCCACGGACAAGGCCGTCAATCCCGTCAACATGATGGGCATATCCAAACGCCTGTGCGAGCTCTATATCAAGCATGTCACCGATCTCGGAAGAAAGGGATTCGTCATTGTCCGATTCGGCAACGTGATCGGGAGCCAGGGGAGCGTGTTCCCGATTTTCAAACAGCAGATCGAGCAGCGCAAACCCATCACGGTCACGCATCCGGATATGGAACGCTATTTCATGTCCATTGTCGAGGCCTGCCGCCTGGTTCTCGAAGCCGCGGCCCTGGGCGAGGGCGGATGCACCTTTTTGCTGGATATGGGCGAGCCCATCCGCATCCTGGATCTGGCCAGGCAGATGGTATGGCTGTCCGGTCTGGAGCCGGACAAGGACATTCCCATCGTGTTCGGCGATATGCGTGCCGGCGAGAAACTGGGCGAAACCCTTTGGTATGATCATGAAAAACGGGAAAACACGGAAAATGCGAAAATATACAGGATCAGCAGCAACGGTGCCCTGCAGTCCGATTTTATGACCACGGCCGCCACCATCCTGGAAAGCGCCCGGACCATGAACTATACGGCCATGATCGAAGCCATACAGAAACTCATCCCCGAATGCAAAGAATACACGGAACACCTTCTCGAGCCCGCAGTCGACTCACAGCATATGTGTTGATAAGAGCGGTGTATGGGTATATTAGACCGCTGACGGCAGGACCGCGGACCGCGAAAAACGGTAGAAGGGTATATGGGTATATGAGTCCCCGCGTCCCGTCCCCCTAAAAAAAAGACCGCGGACCGCGGATGGCGGACCGCTGAACGGGAAATACTTCGGAGAACCGGAGACGCGGTGAAACGGAGATTTAAAACGCCTCCGTGATCCCGTTTTTGCTCCGTTTCTCCGTTTCTCATCTCTCCGTTTCAATTTCC
>JAFGGN010000136.1 GCA_016930535.1 bacterium | reverse complement strand
GATATAAAGTTGAGATAAGTCTCCGTATATTTTATCAGCACCACAAAATACACATTTAACAGCAGACTAATCTCATGAACAAATCTAGTTGCATTTTCAGACAAATACTAAAAGTTATTCTAAGACTCTATTTGATATAATTGCGAAAGAAGCTGGCGCATTACGAAATATAAAAGGTTTTCATGCTGGGATCAACTCTTTTCAATGATGCTTTGTCAAATTGAGTCAGGCCTATTCCTTAAGAGAAATCTTTGGAGGTTTGGTAACCTTTTTGGGAAAATCTTTGATCTGATCAGTTGATAAAACTCGAAGTTTTCTACTCCAAATAGAAATGCTCTCGCGACTTTCGAATGGTCGAAGTCTGGGATCCAATAAACGAGAAAGTACTTCAATTCAAATCAAAGATCAATTTGTCTTTATCCAATCTATCTGCTATGCTCAGGATGAACCTTTTGACTTATAAAAATTTATGGGATTATATGAATCGACCATACTTTCATCCGCCTGAGTGGCAATACTTAGTTCAATAAAGCCTGGCATTGTGATATGTTGAACAGAAAAATGAACCTGGTATCAAAACATTGGAAGTACTTATTTAAATCACTGTTTATTGTTTTAACTATTTCCTCTCTTAGATAAGAGAGAATAATATTAATATGTAAGTTTCTTTTCAATGCTTACAGAAGTTTTTGACAATATATCCGCAATTCTTATACCTGCTTCTCCGTCACCATATAAATGGTCAGAATTTGGTTTTCCATTTTCAAGATGATTTCTAATACTCTCTGCAATTGAAATACGGTTATAATCTACATCGAATACATTTGCACCTCGTTCACGGCCAGATTGACGACTACCAATATTTACTGCAGGAATGCCAAGGTATGCACACTCGCGAATTGCGACGCTTGAATTTCCAATAATACATTTACTATTGTAAATTAATTTTAAAAAATCATTTGGTAGCATGTTTTTATAAAACCGAATACTTTTAGGTTTTTCATATTCACGAAAAGCACGAATTCCTTTTGATACACCATCTGATCCGGCATCTACATTGGGCCAAAACCATAATGTAGAAATACCAACATCATTAACGGCAAATAAAGTCTCTTCAATCTGTTGACGAGCCATTCCATATTCTGTAGTTACTGGATGTTGTAAAACAACCAAATAGCCGTTTGACAGGTCAAGCATAGGCCCAACTGCACTATATTTCTTTTGCGGATCAAAATCGAGTACTGGATTTTTTAATACATCCGCTGCAATATCAATAGAGGGACAACCTGTCCTGAATACTTTTTGGGGATCTTCTCCCATGCGAATGACTCGTTCAGCAGCTTTATCAGTTGCTACAAAGTGTATATCAGCAAATTTTGTAATTGCATGGCGTACTTTCTCATCAATTGACCCTGTTATTTCACCACCTTGGAGATGTGCCAGTGGTATGTTCATATATGATGCAGCTACTGCTGTTGCAATTGTTTCAAATCGATCAGCGATTGTGATGACAATATCTGGTTTTAATCTATCAAACACTGTTGGTAATTCTACTAATGCAAGTCCAACCGATTTGGCAGAAGTAATTAGATTCTCTCCTTCAAGCGTTATAAACACTTTAGAATCTACTTTAAAACCATCTTTTTCAATAAACTCAATTGTATCGCCATATCTGTCTAGTAATGCAGAAGCTGCCACAACAAGCTGCAATTCTAAATCAGCATGCTCCTTTATTGCAGTCAAGACAGTTTTAATCCGTGAATAACTTGGTCTTGCAGTAACGACAACACAAATTTTTCTTTTCATAACGCTATTAAATCACTTTCATTTAAAATATGATCAGCAGGCACATCATTCTGTAATTGACGTCCAATTAGTTCCTTTAGTTTTGAAGCAGGTATTCCAGTTCCTGGTTTTTTTATTGTGAGATGCTTTTCACACAAAGTCACACCAGCTGAAAGAGCTACTTTTGTTACAATACTTTTAGTAAATAAATATCTCATATGAGAAAATTCATGAGCAATTTTATCTTTGTCAACAGGATTATTTATTGTTCTTTCAATAAAATCTACTCCCTCAACAAGTTGTTTCAATTCTGACATAGTAATAGAGGATCTCACATCCGGTCCAAACATATCTTTGCTAAAAGTAACATGAACTTCGATTATTTTTGCACCTAATGTTACAGCTGCTAGTCCAGGGTATATTTTACCTGAATGATCTGATAATCCTGTAATACAATTATATCTTTGCTTAAAAACTTGTATTAGATTTAATCCAATTTTCTCAGCAGGAACCGGATATGATGATGTGCATTGTAGTATAGCAAGTGGTATACTTTTTGATTTAATCAAACGAACCGTATTATCTAATTCTGTTATAGTACTCATACCACTGGAAATAATAATAGGTATCCTTGTATCTATCAATTGATTAATAAGAATATTATTATTCACCTCTCCAGATGCTACTTTCCAAGCTGAAACACCAATTCGTGTTAAGCGTGTAACTGCTACATCCGAAAATGGTGAACAAATAAAAAATAAACCGCATTCTTCAGCATGTTTTTTTAACCCGATCCATTCTTCCTCACGAAATTCCATTCTTTTCCAATAATCAAAACGCGTTTTATCCTGTTTTGAAAAATTAACTCTCCATGTTTCATGGATAGTACTTTCTGCATCAGCAATATGCATCTGAAACTTTACTGCATGGGCTCCTGCATTTGCAATTGCATCAATATATGCATGTGCCATACCGAGGCTACCATCGTGAGCTTGTGCGATTTCGCCAATTATTAAACATTCTTGTTTATTTTCGTTCAACATTACACAGACCTCTTTTATAGAAGATCACTTTTTCAAACTAACAATTATTTGACACAAGCTCGATTTTATCCCTGAACGGCTCGATATTTTCACGCTTGCCTGTTGAAAAATTATCCAGCACACGCACCTGTTCGCCGCGTTTGACCAGTTCTTCGACAATGTTCGATCCGATAAATCCGGCGCCGCCGGTGACTAAGTATAAAGCCATTCGTTCAGTTGCTCCTTGTTTGTAGTGAAACGGTGAATTGAGAATCGGTGAAACGGAGATGTTAAAAAAGACCGCTGACGGCAAGACCGCGGACCGCGAACGGAAGGCAGTCTGCCGCGGATGCTTCGGAGAACCGGAGAAGATGAGAAACGGAGAAAAAACAGCACATATGCTTTCTCCGACCCTCCGATTCTCCCGTTCCCCGTTTCACGTTCAATCCGAGTATTCACGTAAATGCCTTCTCCAGCACATCCACAATCCGTCCGGCTGCTTTGCCGTCCCACAGTTCCGGGATGCGGCCTTTTTTGGGGTTTTCGAGCGCTTCATGATATCCCGAGACAATACCCTCGGCGGTCAGCTCGACCAGGCGGTTCGTGCCTTCGGTGATGGTTACCGGGCGTTCGGTGTTCGGACGCAGGGTGAGGCACTGGATGCCCAGGACCGTGGTTTCCTCCTGAATGCCTCCCGAGTCCGTGAGCACCAGGCGGGCGTTTTTCATGAGTGCCAGAAAATCCAGATAACCCAGGGGATCCAGGAGCATGAGATTGGTCATGGCCTTTACCCGGGTTTCCAGACCCAGTGAATCCAGCATCTTGCGGGTCCTCGGGTGAATGGGAAATATTATGGGCATGTCTTTTTGAATGTGTTCGAACGCATCCAGGATCATGCGCAGGCTGGATTCCTGATCCACATTGGACGGCCGGTGCAGGGTGACGAGCGCAAAACCGCCGGGGCTGACATTCAGGCGCGAAAGCACATCCACACCGTTCAGACGGTTCAGGTTGAGAAGCAGCGAGTCGATCATCACGTTACCTACGAAATGGACCTTGTCGTTATCCATGCCTTCCGCTTTCAGATGTTCCAGGCCGCTCGGCTCGCTCACGAACAGAAAATTGGACACGGCATCCGTACAGATACGGTTGATCTCCTCGGGCATGGTGCGGTCGCCGCTCCGTAGGCCTGCTTCCACATGGGCCACGGGGATATGCAGCTTGCTTGCCACCAGGGACGCGGCCAAGGTGGAGTTGACATCCCCGACCACGACCACGAGGTCCGGCTGCTGTTTCATCATCTCCTGCTCGAGCGCGATCATGACCTTTCCGGTCTGTTCCGCATGCGATCCGGATCCCACGCCCAGGTACACATGAGGCTCGGGCATCTGCAAATCCTCGAAAAAGAACCTGGACATTTTCTCGTCGTAGTGCTGACCCGTGTGGACGAGGACAGGACTTAATATTGCGGAAGATTCCATTAATCGGTGTATTGGGGCGATTTTCATGAAGTTGGGGCGAGCACCGACGATGTTAAAAATTTTTTTCATTGTATATGGGTATATGGGTGTATGAGTATATGAGTGTATGGGACCGCAGCCCTTCCCCCCCAAATAATTAGTTGCGTTGTGCTTGGTATAATCGTCATTTGTTTTTCAGGTATTTTATGAAATTCAACATTTTTTTTCTGAGTGTTTCAATTTTGTCCAACAAGAATGCCTTGATATATATTTCTTCATCTGTAAATCCGGTAAGCAGGCTGATATCGATATCCTGTGTAAGGCGTGCTTCACCCCATCGCTGCAGGGCAATACCGCCGATAAAACAGAATTTCCATTTTTCGGATCGAATGAAATTCTGGATTTCCCCGGCAGCATGGTAAAGCGCTTTCACGACCTTAACCTTCTGAGAAGAGACTGCATTTCAACAAGTCCCGAACTATCACGCAAATGATTCGATTTCAGGCATATGTCGAATGCGTCGCTTAAATTAAGAATGACCTGAGTGGTATTGATTTCCCTGATCTCTTTTCTTCTGATTTCCTCGAGTATGGGACCGGTTTTCTTCCATTGTTCCACGTATTTTTTCAGATCATTTCGGGATTTTTCAGTCATTCCCGTTCCCGGTCTTGTACATGATCGTATAGAATGTTTCGAACACCGGAAGATGCCTGGTCAGAATGCTCTTCAGTATATCCGGTTCCAGAGCCGTGGCTTTTTCAATGGTTTTCAGGCAGTTCTTGATGATCGAAATCTTCGAGAGAACCACATCTTCATCGTGCATAGACACCGCCTCTGAGGAGATTGTCCTCGATAATTTTACGGCTGAATTTCAGGTCCGCGTACATGCTGAGCTGTTTCATCATGTATTGGATTCGCAATGCATCGTTGCTGTTCAGGATCAGGCGGCCGTTACTCAGAACCTGCATGGCGATCACGGGATCGCATTGATTGAGAATGACCAGATCGATATCACGTTTTACGGACCGGTTCAGGGCATCCAGCAGATCCAGGCGATCCTGGAAATCCGGATTTTCTTTTTTGAGATACACGCCCAGATCGATGTCGCTGTCTTTCCGGACGCGTCCTGCGGCAACGGAACCGTACAGGTAAACGAATTCGGCCCTGTCAGCGAGCACCTGTGTAATGGATTCGATCAATGATCCGATGCCTGGTTCCATATGTCCGGTTTTTTATTGGGATTCATGATAATGCACCGTTTTCTCGAGCCCGGATCTGAAATCCCGGACGACCATGTAGTAGAGGCCGTGCTTGGCTTTTTCGATATGGGCCTGGGAATGCTTGATGTCGGCCTGGCGGTCCAGCTCGAATTCGTGTTTCATGTCCGTGCCCATGATCTCGCTGAGCGCGGTGACCAGGTCCCTGACGGAATGGGCCTTGCCGGTTCCGATATTGAACACCTTGCCCACGCAGTCATGGTCCTCGGTTTCGCAGGCCAGCATGTTGGCGCAGACCACGTTTTCCACGTACGTGAAATCGCGCGTCTGCTCGCCGTCCCCGAAAACCACTGGAGGCAGGCCCTGGCGCATGCGGTGAATGAAACGGGGGACCACGGCGCTGTAATGGCCCGTGCCGTCCTGGCGCGGACCGAACACATGAAAATAGCGGAGCACAACGGTTTTGAGGCCGTACACGTAGGTGTAGATCTGGCAGTACTTCTCTGCGGCCATCTTGGAAATGCCGTACGGCGACAGGGGCCGCTTGGGCGCGTTTTCCTGAATGGGCAGCTCGCGGGCATTGCCGTAAATCGAAGAGGATGAGGCGAAAACGAACCGTTTGACATGCGCATCGCGCGCCGCGTCGAGCAGGTTCAGGGTGCCGGTCACGTTCACTTCATTCGTGGTCAGCGGATCCCGCACGGACCGGGGAACGGACGGCAGGGCCGCATGATGCAGTACATAATCCACGCCCTGCATGGCCTCGCGCACGATATGGGCGCTGCGTATGTCGCCCTCCACCAGTTCGATCTTGTCCATAAAAGGATCCAGGTTCACCTGCCTGCCCGTTGAAAAATTGTCTAACACGCGTACGCGTTCTTCGCGCTTGACCAGTTCATCGACGAGGTTTGATCCGATAAATCCGGCACCACCGGTTACGAGGTATAAAGACATTTATATTTCCGTCCTTGATATGGTTGATTCATGTTCAGAAATTATCAGGTTGATGTAGAAGGGTAGAAGCGTAGAAGGGTAGAAGTGTCCCTTCCCCGCCCCCCCCAAAAAAAAAGTCTGATCATTGGGCTTCTTTTTTCAGGTATCTGATTAAATTCAGCATTTTTCTTCTGAGAACTTCCAGTTTTTCCATTACAGTATTATCTTGTATCATGCCCAATTCTTTGGATATGATCAATTGTGTTTCAAGCTCGGACATCGATCCCAAAGAAATATATAGGAATTGAAGATATTCCTTTTTTGAATTTCTCGCAGCTCCCTCGGCAATATTCGATGGAATAGATACTGCACACTTCCTCATTTTACTGACCAAACCATACTGTTCATTAGAAGGAAATTTTCTTGTCATCAAATAAATCTCTTTTACCAGATCGATTCCCAATTTCCAAACATCCAGATCCTTATGTGTTTTCATCCCCAACCCTCCCTTCATCCCGTTCATTCTTTTACACTTCTACCCTTCTACGCTTCTACCCTTCAACTCAATAAATATCGAACGATTTTTTCTGCAGCATGGCCGTCGCCGTAGGGTGCGGCCTGTTTTTTCGGGAGTGCGTCGAGGGTCGTGAAATGGGTCCAAAGCACGTTCCAGCCGGCGTCCACGGTTTCGACCCATTCGGTTTCGTCGCGGAGGGTGATGCAGGGTTTGCGGGCCCAGAAGGCCTCTTTCTGCAGGCCGCCGGAGTCCGTGAGCACGAACGCGCAGGCGCCCAGAAGCTGGAGCAGGCTGAAGTAGCCGGCCGGTTGTATGGTTCGTACATTGTTATGAAATCCGCCCAGCTGTTCCTTGAGACGGTTTTGCACGCGCGGATGCACCGGAAAAACAACGGGGATGTCTTCGGCCATTTGGTTGATGAATTCCTGTATTTTTGAAAAACGGCCCGGATCGTCCGTGTTTTCAGCCCGGTGCAGGGTGAGGAGTGCGAACCGGCCGGGTTCGGCATCCAGGGATTCGAGAACGGACGGCCGGGATGCGGCGATTTGTCCGGCATGGATGAACACGTCGGCCATCACGTCGCCGGTAAAAAGGGCGCAGGGTTCTTCTGTCCGTTCCGGCCTTCCGTTGTCGCAGATCTGAAATCCCTCCCGCTCCAGGTGGCCCATGGCCGTCATGCTGGGACAGAAGAGCCGGTGCGAAATGCGGTCCGTGAGAATGCGGTTGATCTCCTCCGGCATGCTGCGGTTGAAGCTCCGGAGGCCCGCTTCCACATGCGCCACGGGGATGTTCAGCTTGGCCGCGGCCAGGGCGCCGCCCAGGGTGGAATTCGTGTCGCCGTACACGATCACGATATCGGGTTTCTCCTCTTTGAGTACAGCCTCGGTCTTGATGAGAATATCCGCTGTCTGCTGCCCGTGAAGGCCGGAACCGGCTTCCAGGTGATGGTCCGGCTCCCGTATCCCCAGCTCGTCGAAAAACACCTTCGACATGTCGTAATCGTAATGCTGGCCCGTATGAATGAGGACATCGTGTATGGCGCCGGGCGCTTCCCGGTTCACCTTTTCTATGGCCGCGGACACGGGGTAATACTTGATGAACTGGGGACGGGCTCCCACGATCTGGCACAGCTTCAGAGTATGTTTGCTATTCTTACAGGTCATCTATATCGGATACATTGTTGTATTCTGAAAATGAAACGGGGAAACGGTGAAACGGCGAAAAAACAATCACGGTTTTTTATCTTTTTCTCCGTTTCTCCATTTCTCCGTATCTCCGTCACTCCGCATCACCGTCACGCAGCAACGCCTGGCAGTCCGTTTAATGAAGTAACGGATGCTTGTTTCCGGCACCATCAGTTACTGCTTTCTCAAACCGCATTTCCTGGACCAGGGTCACGGAGGGGCGGGCGTCTTCGAGGGTGAAGCCTCGGCCGGCCAGGGCCTCTTTGTAGAGCACGGTGTGCAGGTCCGTGAATCCTTCGGAGAATTCCAGTTCCTGTCCGTCGATGACAATGGAACGGTACGTGGGTTTGCCCGCTTCTTTCGCCGCAGCAGGCAGATCTGACCGGTCGAGGGACAAGTACCATCGGATGCGGGCCTTTTCGAGCTCAAGGAATCCGGCCGCTTTCCGGTGTTCGTTGATATGCAGCTCTGCGTGCTGAATGCCTCCGAAAATCCAGATGAGCATGTCGAAAAAATGAATGCCGATATTCGTGGCAATGCCGCCGGATTTCTTGACATCCCCTTTCCATGAATAATCGTACCAGGGTCCCCGGCTCGTGATGTACGTGAGATCGATTTCATGTTTGCCGGCTGCTCGGTTTGCATCGATTTTCTCTTTCAGGGCCCGGATGGCCGGGTGCAGCCTGAGCTGCAGCACCACGTTCACACTCAGTCCCGTCTCGGATTCCAGTTCCTGAAGCCGGTCGATGTTCCAGGGATTCAGGACCACGGGTTTCTCGCAGATCACGTGCGCGCCCATCCGGAGCGCGAAGCGGATATGCGCGTCGTGCAGATGATTGGGCGAACAGATGGACACCCATTCGATGCGCTCGTGATCCCCCTCCCTGCGCAGTTTCTCCGCATGCCGGTCGAACCGCTCGAACTCCGTAAAGAAATCGCATTCGGGAAAGTACTTGTCCAGGATGCCCACGGAGTCGTTGGGGTCCATGGCGCAGCACAGCAGGTTTCCCGTTTCCCTGATCGCCTGGAGGTGACGGGGGGCAATGTAGCCGGCCACGCCGATGAGTGCGAAACGCTTATTCATTGAAAGCCCATATGTTTATAAGTGCTATGATGAAAATGCTTCGGAGAAATGGAGAAACGGAGAATGGTTTTCGTTGTTAGCCGTAATGATCTCATCATGAATTATTTGATTTATTGACTATCAGCCACGGATCCGGATTATCAATTATTCTTATCAGCTTGCCAAGAATATTCTCACACAATGTATCGAGTTCTGTAAAAATTTCTTTATCCCAGTATTGACATTTCATGGCAATCTCAGCCCAGATTTGGGTTTCTGCACATTCTGCCTCGGCATCGTTCAATTTACATATAAAAGCAGCTTTATATCTTCTTTTCCTCCAAGCTTCCCCAAGATTTGCACAAACCGATCTGGAAGATCGTCTGATTTGATTGGTCAGGGAATACTTCTCTTCATCAGGGAAATATTTTGTCAGTTTGAATATCTTCATTGTACATTGCATTGCCATCTTGTACACATCCAGATCACGATAAGTTCTTATGGCTCTTGTATTCTCAGATCTTGCATTCGCTTCAGTTACTGTCTTTGCCGTATCTTCCATCGATGCCCCTTCCTCCCTGCCAGGATATCATGATTTAAGATGCCCCAATTACGCACTGCATCAAGGTTTTGGCACGGCTCCGCCCGGTCAGTCCCATTTCTAAGGAACCTACACGGGTCATTCATCTATGTTCTAAAAAATCCCATCAACTTCCACACCACACCCGGTTTTACAAAAAATCGATTAAGCTTAAATCAAATTCTTAAATAACCGCTTCATTCTATTTTTAAAAACGATGGCCGATACACTTCTCCGGCTCTCCGTCTCTCACTTTCTCCGTTTCATTCTCAATTAAACACGATACAATCTTAATAGTAGCCTCTATAGCTTTTCCCATAATAATAATAGTAACCATACCCCCTGGTTACGGGGATCTGGTTGAGGACCACGCCGACGATATTGACCTTGGCATTGGTCAGCATTTCGGTGACGTGCTCGATGTCGAACCGGCTGGTGTGGCCGTGCTTGACGATCAGGATCATGCCGTCGGTCATGGAGGCCAGTACGAACGTGTCGGTGACGGGCAGGAGGGGTGCGGAATCGAACAGCACCAGCTTGCCCCTGGATTCGATTTCCCCGATAAAATGGGCCATGCGTTTTGAGGACATGATTTCGGACGGATTGGGCGGTGTTTTTCCCGCGGGCACGATGTACAGATGCTCGGTTTTGGTTTTCTGAACGACCTGGTCCACGGGCACTCCCTCGACCAGGCATTCGGTCAGACCCGGGGATTTCTGGCATTCGAACAGCTTGTGCAGCCTGGGCTTGCGCAGGTCCGCGTCCACCAGAATCACGTCCTCGCCCAGGAGCGCGTACGCGATGGCCAGGTTGGCCGAGGTGAGGCTCTTGCCCTCTTCGGCATTGGACGACGATATCACGATGGATTTGAGGTCCTGGTCCACGTTCGCGAAATGCAGATTCGACCGGAAGGACCGGAACGCCTCGGATGTGCCGCTCTTGAGCGGCATCTGCGTAAGGAGGGGACCTTCGGTCAGATGCTTGTCCCGTGTACTCCCCTTCCTGCCCTTGAAAAACGGCAGGTCCCTGGGACGCAGGCCCCCGTAGGCCGGAATCTCGCCCACCACGGTAAGCTCGAAATCCTGCGTGATGTCCGTTTTTGTATAGATGGCATTGTCCGTATATTCCTTGACCAGGGCCAGGCCGAAACCCAGGCCCAGGCCCAGGATCAGGCCGAGCACCAGGTTGCGCATCACGTTCACGGGAACCGGATGCTGCGGAAACACGGGATTGTCAACGATGCGTATGCCGCCCGTGCCCGTGGCCGCCTTGATCTTGGCCTCCTCCCCCTTTTCGAGCAGGAAGTTGTACAGGTTTTCGGCCACTTTCTGCGCGCGCATGAGACCGATGAGCTCGATGCTCTGGTCCATGATATTGGGATGCTTGGCCTTGAATTCCTCGATGAGCTGTTTGTAATGCCGCTCCTGGTTCTCCAGTGTGAACAGGTTCACCTCTTCGTCGATCAGGCGCTCCTGCCAGTTCTTGATCTCGGTCAGGTCGGCCTCGCTCATGGATCCGTCCCTTTTAACCGACTGCTGAATGATCTGGTTCACGTACGCGCGTTTTTTCTGATCGATCTCGGATTCCAGGGCCCGGACACCGGGATCGAATTCCCCCTTCTCCTCGATGAGCCGCTGTCTGCGCGTCTCCAGGTCCGCCACTTCCTTTTGAAAAACGGATTCGCCCGACGCCCTGCTGCCCAGCTCAGGGGCCGTTTCCAGTGTGAGATCCGAAGACAGACGGCGCCGGTACCCGGCAATGGCCGCGGCGGAGAGCTGGCGGCTGGTTTCGATTTCCGTGAGCTTGTTTTCCATCTGCAGGAGCTCGTTTAGGAGTCCGCCCTCTTCATCGATCACGGTGATTTTGGTGCGCCTGCGGAACTCCTGAAGCGCGGTTTCGGCTTCCTCCAATTTGGTCTTGGAAATCATCGTCTGCTGATCGATGAAATCCACGGCATTCTGCAGTTCCTCGCGGTCGATTTCCTGGCACCGGTTTTTCAGCACTTCCGTGGCCAGCACCGCGATCCGGTAGGCCACATCCGGATTATTGGCCCTGGCCCTGAGCGTGATAAAATCCGTGTATTCAGCGCTGGCCAGGGACACCCCTTCCTGAAATACGCTGAAAAACTCCTTGGAATCGAAATCCCCGGGAATTTCTTCCGGCATATCCTGAAAGAAGATATCGAACACCCGGTTGCGGTAGAGCCGGCTTCTCATGATGGCCTGATAATATCCCAGGGGCCGTGTCTGCTCGGCCAGCATCATGCCCTTTTCCGTGAAGCTGAGATTCTGCGTCTCCAGCATGAACACGGACGCTGATTCATACACGGGCGGGCTGAACAGCATGTAGACTGCCGTGGCCAGAAGCACACCCGCGGTGGCCGATACGATGATCCAGCGCCGCCTGAGCACCAGCCTCACATAATCCTGCAATGTCAGTTCTTTTTTCATGAAAACCCTTGATTTATTTCAACCGGCCTGCCGGTCATTTCGAGATTGAAGGGCAGCAACGGCTCATTGTTCTCCGTCTCTCCGTTTCTCACCTCTCTGTTTCATTGTCTGACTCAACGACTCTAAGACCCGATGACCTCTTTAATCTTCCCCCTGAAATCCGATCTCACTCATATGCTGCAGCCTGCAGGGATATCCCCCCTGCCTGTACCCGCATTCCTCCCAGTACATGCAGTTCACGGAACAGATCATGCGGGTGCCCGAGGGCTTGCCGATTTCATGGATCTTTTTGTTTATTGAGGACCGGTCCCAGAACGCATGAAACCGGTTCCGGTGAAGCACCTTGGTGATGATCAGGTTGGCCAGGTCGCGCGCTGCGCCGGCCTTGGGATCCATGGCCATGAAGGGAACGCCCGCCTTGAGCCCCTCCGGCACCACGGGATCCAGGTGAATCAGGCCCAGCAGCTCGGTATTGATGGACAGGATCTCCTGAAGCGCACGCTGAAACGCGCTCACCTCCACGGACTGCTCGTCGTTCGTGACCTTGTTGAGCACGAGCCCGATCTGGAGCTCGTCCAGGCAGGTTTTCAGCCGGCCCGCGACTTCCGCATCTTTTTGCTGTATCTGCAGGATCAGATCTTCGACACGCACATTGGACCGGAACGTTTCTGTTTTGGCATGCTCCTGAATGAAAGTCTGAATCTCCGGAAACTGGCGCAGGGTTTTGCTGAATGTGCGTATCACCACCTGCTTGACGAAATTGAATCCCTCGGACAGGCTCAGGGGTTCCGGATTGAGAATCACGATGCCCAGGTCCGCGGCCGTGAAAATGTCGAGCACCTGAAAGCTGGAGCCGGCGCCCAGATCGAGAATCACGAATTCGGCCCGGATGTCGCGGATGTGATTGAGAAAACGCTGCCTGTGCATGTATTTTTCATTGGCCATGCCGTAGGACCCGGCCGCACCGAAAATGAGGCCCAGATTGTCGTACTGATGATGCTCCACCACGATCTGGTTCAGGTTGTCCACGCGCCCGTTCTGAAAATCGCGGTACGTGTAGGCCGGCCTGGGAATTCCCATGATCTGATGCAGGTTGGAGCCGCCGAAATCCGCATCCATGACCACGGTCTTGCGGTTCAGCATGGCAAAACCCGCGCCCATGGCCGCGGCGATCGCGCTCTTGCCCACACCGCCCTTGCCGCTTCCGATGGCGATGACAGTGGGGGTTTCCTGGGAATGTTCTTCAATCATAAAAAATGCTCATTTGCGATCAAGCGTGCCCGTATAATACAATATCATGATAATCGGGACGGCCACGGATGTGACGGCCCGCAATCCGTCGAACATGTTTTTCCAGAATCGTGATTTCTTTTCGACGACGATCACGTTCCCCGGATTCACGCCTGGTATGCTCTGAAATGCATTTTCCGCGACCATTTTATCCAGGGCTACGATCTGTTCCCGCCCTATTTTCGCGTCGTACAGCCGGATCCGGTTCAGGTCCGCGTCCTGCGACGGTCCGCCCGCCAGGTACAGCACGTCCAGCAGGCTCGTGCCCGGAGGCACGGTGATATTGCCCGGGGAGCGCACTTCGCCGATCACCTTCACGTCGCTGATGCCGGGAAGGCCCGGCACAAAAACAATATCCCCTTCCTGCAGCGGCGGCAGCAGTCCGGGATCCCCCTTGACCGAAAACACGTACAGGTCCGCATAAAGCGTATCCCTGGGCTCTTTCTGGCCGCGGATGATCTTGATGCGGTTCAGTTCCGCCTGGGATGTGAGCCCGCCCGCCAGCGTGATGGCCCCCTGAATCGTGGCATTCTGCGGCACAAGGATCTCTCCGGGCTGATTCACCTGGCCGAGCACCACCACCTGAATGCTGGGACGCCGTGAATACTGCACCGTGATAATAGGCTTTTCTCCCATATACTTGGTCACCTGCGTGATCAGCAGATCCCTGAATTCGCTCAGTGTGAGCGCATCGATCGGGATATTGGCCACAAAAGGGTAGTCCACGGTGCCGTCATCGCGCACGGTCACGGTTTTGGACAGTTCAGGCCGGTTGTAAATGACAATATCCAGAATGTCACCATGTGAAATTCGGCCGAACTGCGCCCACGACGCCTGCATGAAAAGCAGCAAAATCCATGCGACGGCCGGATATACACGAATATGTCGGTTCATAGGCATGATCCCATGGTTGTTTTTTCAACAAAATCAATCATTAAAGTTATAAAATTTTTGACATAAAATCAAGGTGGAAGCGCGTGATGCGAGAGTCCCTTCGGAAGAGGCTGAACTGCCCGGTATTGAAAATTGATTAAAGCGATGCCGTGCTCGTGACCGCAGAATCACGGGTCCCCCCTAAGATTAAATTTTACTATAATTTACTAATGGCGGACCGGAAAATCAAGAAGAAAAGTCTTGATTCACTGCACACGGACGATTAAATTGCGCTATGCAGAAAATCACACTGAAACCGGGCAGGGAAAAAATCGTGCGCCAGGGGCATCCCTGGCTGTTTTCAGGGGCACTGAAAACCAGGCCGGCTGCGGAACCGGGCACTATGGTTATTGTGGAAAGCGCATCCGGAGAAGCCTGTGCACTGGCCTTTTATCATCCGGAATCGGATATCGCACTCCGTATTCTGACCACCAACGCGAATGCCGCAGCGGATACGGATTTCTGGCGTGCCCGCATGCAGGAGGCGATCGCGCTGAGAAAAACATGCATGCCTCCGGCCACGGACGCGTACCGGCTCATCAATGCGGAAGGCGACGGATTTCCCGGCCTGATTGCGGACCTGTATGCGGGAACCCTGGTCCTGTCGATCAGCACGGCGGGCATGGAACGGCTGCGCGGAACCGTGATCGGCCTTTTTCAGGAGCTCATCGGACCGGATGCGGTGATCGAGCGGAGCGAGGGCCGGGCCCGGTCGCGCGAGGGTCTCGCTGCTCGGAACGAAACCGTATCAGGACCTGAAAAGACGGATTCGGTCCTGATTATGGAAAATGGCAGCCGTTATCTGGTCGATGTTTACGGGGGCCAGAAAACCGGCTTCTTTCTGGATCAGCGCGACAACCGGGCCCTGGCAGGCCGCCTGGCCCGGGGCATGCACGTGCTGAACTGCTTTTCGTATACCGGCGGTTTCAGCGTGAGCTGCCTGGCCGGCGGCGCGGAACGGGTGGCATCCGTGGACCTCTCCGCGGAGGCCAATGCCCTTGCCGTCAAAAACCTGGAGCTCAACGGTTTTCGAGCGGACATGCACCCTGTGATCACGGCCAATGTATTCGATTATCTCCGTGCCTCGGAGGAACAATTCGATTTCGTGATCCTGGATCCCCCCGCTTTTGCCAAAACCGCCCGGGATGTGCAGCGTGCGGCCAGGGGGTACAAGGATATTCACATGCAGGCCATGAAACGGCTGAAACCCGGCGGCCTGTTGGCCTCGTTTTCATGCTCGAATTTCATCGACGCGGACCTGTTTTCAAAAATCGTGCGCAGCGCGGCAGAAGATACGGGGCTTCGATTTCAGGTACTTAAATTTCTGGGACCGGGTGCGGACCACCCCACACTGATCGGGCATCCGGAGGGAAGGTATTTGAAGGGGATTCTGGGGAGGGTTGTTCAGGGGTAACGGATCGTTGCATGTGATGGAGAAACAGAGTACTGAGAAACGGAGAGAAAAGCAAGCTTTTTCTCCGGTTTACCATATGTCCGGTTCACTGATCATTTTGTAGGACGGCCAGCCCTGGCCGTCCTTCGTGAGCGGTCCGTAAAACGGTGAGAAGAGACGGAGAAGGAAGACGGTTGTTTTTTCTCCGTTTCACCGAATCTCCGGTTCTCCGAACCATTCACAGTCCTGCTGTCCGCGGTCACGCCGTCATCTTTTAATAAATGCCACATTGTCACGCGCCTGCCAAAATGACATTTTTAACGTCATTTTGGCGCTCGATTTCTGCCATTATGCCAATTTGGCAGCTCTTGAATCGCCTTACCTATCTTATTATTTTTTTGACCTTTATGTTCTTTTTTCAATTTTGGCACGCCCCTTGCATATCCCATGAATAGAAAACAAAAAGAAGTCAAAAACAAAAAGGAGGTATACAATGTTAACCAGATGGAATCCAAACAGACGGTTGGTCTCTCTTCCCAATGAAATCGACCGGTTCTTCAGCAACTGGGGATACAATGCCGAAAATACGGACTGCGTGTGGGCCCCGACCGTGGATGTGGTTGAATCCGACAAGAACTTCGAGCTGGTGGCCGACGTTCCCGGCCTGAAAAAGGAAGACATTCATATCGCGATCGAGGACGGCTACCTGACCCTGAGCGGCGAAAAGAAACAGGAAAAAGAAGAGGACGGAAAGAACTATCACCGGGTCGAACGGTCCTACGGCAAGTTCGAACGGTCCTTCAGGCTGCCCAAGGAAGTGGATGCAGAGGCCATCAAGGCCAATTACAAGAACGGCGTGCTGCGTGTGGAAATTCCGAAAACCGAAAAAGTGCAGCCCAAACAGATCGCCATCTCATAACCTCTCTACTTCACATATATGCCGCAACAAAGGCCCCTTTTTTGAGGGGCCTTTTCTTTTTGTCAGGTCCTGAGCGGATCATGAAACGGAGATTCGGAGAGAATGAGAAACGGAGAAAAAACCGGATCGCGGCCGGCTGACGGCTGACCGAGAGTGCTTCGGAGAATCGGGGAACCGGTGGATGGGAGATTTAAAACACTTCCGCAATCACGTTTTTTCTCCGTTTCTCCGTTTCTCAATTTCCCCGCCTCACATCCCGTCTTCAACGATTGGTCTTTGTTCTTGAATCAGTCCTCATCACTGATGCTGATCCTTTTCCCCGCGCGTACGAAGAGCACGTCGTGAATGGCTTCGAAACGTCTGAAAAACGCGCCTTCCTCCTGGGTCAGCTTGTCCAGGGAAAATCCCATGATCACCAGGTCGGCATTCTGCGAATGGGCGGTCACCAGGGCTTCATAAGTCTGCGTCTCCCTGTCCCAGGGGATGCGCTGTACGTTTTTCTGGGATATGGGAATGCGGCCCTTGTCGATCAGGGACGTCAGGCGCTGCACCTGATGATCCAGGTCCTTGCTTTCGAACGTGCCGAACAGCTGTATGCTGCAGCCCTTCCAGTCCGGATGGCCCATGATGATATAGGCCAGCAGGATCATGAGATTGGCGTTCCTGTAATCCCCGGGCGTGAGCCACACGTGAATGTCTTTGTTGTATCCGAAATGGCGTTCCGAGGAACGGAGCACGCAGATATTGAAATCCACAACCGATGCAAAATGACAGCCGTCGATGATCTCGGGGATTTTCTCCACGATCTTCTCGTGAAACTCGAACAGGATGCTGTTGTTCTTCATGCCGGAAATGCCCGGAATCTGAACGATCTGCGCCACTGCGGTTTTGAAGGAAGGCGAAATGATGGTATCCACATAAATCCCCGCGCGGCTGTGCGCACCCAGTTCGATCAGCTTGTTGAGCGTGTCGTCGGATTCACGCTGCGTATCCTCGCTCAGAAATCCCTTGATAAAATGGATGAACATGCCGAATCCGTAATAATGGGCGAACCAGCGCAGAATATCGAAAGGCGCGAGCCTTGAAAGCGAATCCGCGGATACGGCCACGAACGAGGGCCGCCAGTGGTCCAGCGAATCCGGCTCCTGCCTGCGCTGAATCAGGATCTGCAGCCTGCGCGTCAGCTGAAACAGGACGCCGCGTATCATGGCCGTAAATCCGTATTCCGAAGTGCGGTTCCGCCGGATGCTGATATAGATGAACACCATCGCGATAAAGGCCAGGATGGCATAAAGCGGCGACATCTGCACCATCATGATAAAACAGGCGAGGGCGCCGATCATGGAAAGCCACCACTTGGTCCGGAACGTGGGCCTGTAAGAGGGGTTGCCCGCGAAATGCTCCAAGAAACTCACCAGACACAGGGATCCGTACGTGATCATGAAAAACATACTGATCACCTTCGCCACAAAATCCACGCTGCCCATCATGACAAACACGATGACGATCACGGAAGTAACAATGGTTGCATGAACCGGCTCATTGGCTTCCCCCCTGCCCTTTGCCACGAAACTGTTCATGGAGAATGACGGGAAAATTCTGTCCTTGGCCAGGGCCTGCATGGTCCGGTGTGCGATGAGTATGGAGCCGATGGCCGAAGAAATCGTGGCCGCAGCCAGACCGATCGGCACGATGGGGCCCCATACGGCAATGCGGCCCATGGAAAACTGATCCGTAGCCAGCACGTCGGGCGTCAGGCTGAAAGAAAATTTCAGCACAACAAAAATATAAACGATCATGCCGGTCACGGTGGCCGTGAAGGTTCCGAGCGGAATGGACCGTCTCGGATTTTTCAGGTCGCCCGACAGGCCCACACCGGCCGTCATGCCGGTAAATGCCGGGAATATAATGGCAAAAACCGTAAAAATACTGTCGCGTTCCGCTTCGGGTATGCCGGAAAATAGCGAAGGCCTTACAGAAACGCCTCCCTCCGGCCCGCCCAGGAAAAACATCACGAGCGATATACCCAGAATGCTCACCACGACCCAGAGCGCATTGACCCCTATATCCGCACCCTTGACAATGATCACGGTGAGGAGAATCAGCGTCGTAGTAATCCGGACCACCCAGAGGGGCGGCACCGGAATACTGCCCTGGGCCTGCATCCAGTTCAGGAGCGGCACGAAAGCTTCTGAAAAAGCGATCATGTAAAAAGCGACAGAAATCGCCTGGGACAGGTACAGGGAGATGCCGATTGTGCCGCCCACCAGGGATCCGAAGGACCGGCTGATCATGAAGTATTCACCGCCGCCTTCCACCTTGAGATTGGTGGCGATTTCCGCGATGGCCAGCGCCGTCGGAATGGTGATGATGTGGCCGATCATGATCAGAAGGATGGAACCGAGAAGTCCCGCATGGGCCACGGCATAGCCGAAACGCAGAAACAGGATCGCACCCAGAATGGTGCTGATGCCCGCAAGAAAAACCGGCGCGGTTCCGAAGCCGTGCCCCCTTGTATGAACCGAGTTTGCCAAGCGACGCTCCTTAAAAATGATGTCCCGTCAAATGACGACTGCCGCTGTTGCTTTAATCAATACCCGGACCGCGGAGTTTGATCCGGTTTTGGGTTTCATTCGACTGGGGAATACGGAAATTCCAGTGTAATGCAGCATCCCCCCCGGTTCTCCACAACCACATGGCCGCCGAGCTGTTTTGTCAGCAGTGAGATGAGACTCAGTCCCAGGCTGTCTGTCTTGTTCATATCGATGTCCTGAGGCAGTCCGGGCCCGTTGTCACAGATATTGAGCAAATACATATCCTCATTCTTCCGAAGCTGCAGTTTGATTTCACCCTGCACATAATCCCCGAACGCATGTTTATAGGCATTCGTAATGATCTCATTGATGATGATGCCGCAGGGAATGGCGGTTTCGATATTCAGGACCACGGGATCGATGTTCATTTCGACCTGTATCCTGTGCTGACTGTCGAACGCGGAAACCAGTTTCTGCATCAGCCTGTCTATGTACTGCGGCATGTCGATATGGGAAAGTGTTTCTGAATTGTACAGCTGCTCATGAACCAGTGACATGGCCATGATCCGGTTCCGGATATCCTCGAAGGAGGATTTGATATCTTCCTTTTCATGGATACGCGATTCCTGAAGGCTGAGCAGGCTCGAGATAATGGTCAGGTTGTTCTTCACGCGATGATGTATTTCCTGCAGCAGGGCCGACTTGTCAGCCAGGCTCTTTTGAAGGGCCTCTTCGGCTTTGAGCCGTTCGTCGATCTCTTTTCTGGCCTTGCTGATACTCTGCCTGAAATTGTGGGCCAGCATGTATGAGAAAACCGCGGAGATCAGGAGAATGGTGCCCACCACATAGAAATCCGCCGTGCTTCCGCGTCCGTGCGGAAGCGGATGATAAATCCGCGCGGCATCTCCGAACACGGTCCACGCAAGGGAAATCAGGCTGAAAACCGTGAGCGCGATGAAATACCCACTGTCCAGAAGCAGGCTGGACATGAGCAGAATGGCCGGATAGGCCACGATGGCCACGTCATGGATGCCCTGACCGACGGTCACGATAATAGTGACACTGGCCAGCATGATCAGGGACATGAAGAACAGCGCGGTCTTCAGGTTTTTATAGAGTCCCAGGAGAAAAGCGGCCGTGATCATGACAAAACTGACCACGAGGATCTGTACGGCAACCGGATCACCGGCATGGATTCTCGTGAGAATGAAAATGACATAGGCGACGGGTATGATAAACATCATCCGCCGCAGCGTCATCTGCCTGCGGTCATCCTCATGCAGTGAATATTCGGAAATCCTGAAACAGTTTTTCAGCAGTTTTTTCATGAGCTTCTATTACAGTATCGATATTTGAGATAGAAGATGAAAAAATATTTGGATAAAAGCAAGCAAAAAGAAAGGTGTATGGGTGTATGAGTAGATGGGTAAATGAGTATATGAGACCCCGCTGCCCTGCCCCGGTTTTGGACAGCGGACGGCAGGACCGCGGGACCGCTGTAAAATCACAAATTCCAAAATACAAATAAATCACAAACAGCAAAATTCCAAACAAAATCGGAACCGCAGAAAGCCAGGCTTGCCGTGCTACAGAAAAGATAGCCCCATTACCATCTATTTTCTTTGCTCTTTGTTCTTAGTTATTTAATCTTGTCTTTGGGGTGGCGGGGTTTGCGTTTGTGCGCAAAGACAGGCCCAGGTAATCTCGGGAGGGCTTCTTAAATCTTCAGGCATACTGCAGAGAATACAGGTTGCCATGAGCATACAATAAGCAAATGCTTCTTTTGGTACTTTTCTTACGCTAAGAAAAGTACAAAATTTCTGGTGGATGGATTTAGTGGTTGTACTTAGGGGCCGCAGACGGCGGACCGCGAAAAACAGTAGAAGGGTATATGGGTATATGGGTATATGGGTAAATGAGTATATGAGTGTATGGGTGTATGAGTAAATTAGACCGCGGACGGCGAGACGGCGGACCGCGGAAAATCCCAAATGACAAATAAATTACAAAAAATAATTTCCAAATTCCAAACGGAAATGGACCGCGAATCCGTGCGTGCCTCGGAGACGTGGAGATGCGGTGAAACGGAAACAAAAGACCGATCCTGCCTTTTTCTCCGTCTCTCCGATTCTTATTTCTCAGTTTCACGTTCCGACCCTACGGACCCTATGACCCAACGACTCAATGACCCAATAGACCCAAAAGCCTCTGCGTCTGCGATTTTCTCTATCTTTTCTCCGTCTCTCCGTTTCTCAATTTCTCCGATGCTCCGTTTCGCTTTCCGGTCCAACGACCCAACGACTCAATGACCCAATAGACCCAAAAGCCTCTGCGTCTGCGGTTTTCTCTTTATCCTTTTTCTCCGTCTCTCCGTTTCTCATCTCTCCGTTTCACGTTCCGACCCGACGACCCTAACGACCGGCCTATCTTATCATCAGCACCTTTCTGACCAGAGTTTCGTGCCCGGTTTCACAACAAACCAGATAGGTGCCGGACGGGCCGTCCAGATTCAGATCGATGACATGGCTGCCGGGTGTCAGGAACCGGCTTTCGGTGTGGATCAGACGGCCCCGCACATCGAAAACGCGAATACGCACGGACTGTGCCGAACCCGGCACGATCCGGATCCGCGACCGGCCGTTGCACGGATTCGGCCAGGGGCCCTGCAGCCGGAAATCCGGATCCGGCCAAAGCGGTTCAACATGAACCCGTGTGTTCCGTTTCATGAACAGCCATGTATATAAAAGCGGATGATTGAAGGGTGTGCACAGGGCCATATGATCCAGGTCCGGATATTCTGAAAACAGGCAATCGGCGCCTTCCATGATAACGGCTCTCTGTTCGGCCAGCGTCATAATTTCATTCGACGGCTGTATATAATCATAATGCGTGAACACGCACGGCCGGCCCAGGGCCGTAAACGCCGCGGCCATGTTCCTCGACCAGGTGACGGCAATGGACCCGTCGTCGGATCCATGGTTCATCCAGACGGGTACATGCAGTATATCTCCGGCCCTTTCCGCATCGCTCCGGCCGCAGCAGGGCACGGCCGCCGCAAAGAATTCGGGATACCGCATGATCATTGCGAACGTACCGGTACCCCCCATGGAGAATCCGGTGATGTACACGCGTTCCGCATCCACAGGCGCGTTGCGGATGAGGCTGTCCAGCAGGTCCCTGACGCAGTCCATGACAGCCGGCGCCTCCCAGCTGTTCGCATTCGGGCACTGGGGCGCCAGAATGAAGCAGGGATACAATCCGGCATCCGAACTGTCCGCCAGGTCGAGCACGATCCGGTACGCCGTGATCTGGCTCGTATTGTCCGTTCCCCTCCCGCCTGCGCCGTGCAGGGCCAGCAGCAGCGGAATACCGGCAGAGGCATCCCCTGTGTCCGGAGAATACAGCCTGTACGGCAATGTGATGTTCTGAAAGGTGTGTGTGCCCGAAGCGAACCGGCCGGTCGATTCAGCAAGACTTCCGGAATAAATGAAAGCCGGTACAAACAGAAGAACATGGAGATAGTTGAATACGTTATTCATCACCGGACCCGCCGGTTTGTCTTATCAGTAATTCCGCTCGATCATGTAATGGGCCCACTGTTCCAGCATCGTCTTGTACCTGGATGCGCGGATATCGTCGAGGTACGGAACGGCCTTTTCCACATATGCCACAGACAGGTCATGCGTATGCTGAATGCCGCCGAGATCGACCAGGAGCCAGGTGACCGTGCCGATTTCATCTTCCGTCGCATCATGCTTGCCTAAAATGCTCCGGATGATGCGGGCCTGGGATTCGGATGCGTTCTGCAGCGCGGCGCGTATGATGGTGGTTTTCTTGCCTTCCCGGATGTCCGAACCGACCGGCTTGCCGAGCTTGTCTTCCTTGCCCAGAATCCCCAGGATGTCGTCCCGCAGCTGGAACGCAGTGCCGCAGTTCGAACAGAAATTTTTCAGAGCGACAATTTCGGGATGATCCGCATCGGCCAGGTTCTTGCCGATCATGGCCCCTGCCAGTCCCGCGAATTCGTACAGAATGCCCGTTTTCATCCACAGCATGTTGATGATTTCATCCTCCGGGATATCCAGAATGCTTTCACCGGTCATGCCGAGCTCCACGTCGCGCACCTCGCCGTGTACCAGCGTGCACAGCACCAGGGACTGCAGCCGGTTGATGATCGTGAACACCACGTCCGGTTTCAGCTTTTCGGTGAACGTCTTTTCCGTCAGCATGGAAATGCACCAGCCATGCTGCACGTCTCCTGTGAGCACCGCGATGTCTTCACCGAATTTCCCGGCCAGTTTCTCGCTGAATCCGTAATTTTCAAGGCCCATGGTCCTGGCAAGCACGTGCACCGTGGGCTGTCCCCGCCGAAGATGGTCATTGTCGATCAGGTCGTCGTGCACCAGTGTCCAGGTATGAAACAGTTCGACAGCGGCTGCGGCCGGCAGCGCCGCGGCTTCGTCTCCGCCCACGGCGCCGCATGCCATGAGCAGCACCGCGGGCCGCAGGCGCTTTCCGCCGCGCTCGATATAGCTCGTCGCACAGCGGTCGATTACTTCGGGACTGAATCCCCGCCTCCGGCGGTGATTATCCATAATGACCTTGGGGATCTCTTTTTCGACTTTATTTAAAAACCCGACAAATTCATTGAATTTCATACAGTGTCTCCGTTTGGGCCGCGGAGCTGACCAGGCCATGTTCTGTTTGAGCAGTTGTGATTCAATTTAAAAAACAAGGTATAAAATTAACGGGATAAAATCAAGCCGTGAAATATGCTGGACCACGGACGGCAGGACGGCGGACCGCAAAAAACAGCAGATGGGTATATGGGTGTATGGGTATATGAGTCCCCGCGTCCCGGCCCCCTGTAAACACCAGACCGCGGCAAATCACAAATAACAAGCACCAAAATTCAAATCACAAATTCAAAACAAATGGTATTCTCATAATCTTTTGGGGGTGGCGGGGTTTGCGTTTGT
>JAFGGN010000015.1 GCA_016930535.1 bacterium | reverse complement strand
CCGGCCGTGGACGTGGACAGGCTGACCGAAACCGGGTTAGAAAAGGTGCCGCCGTCCGGCGTAATCACGGGCGAGGCGACCGTTCCCGATCCGTTTTGCACCGCATCGTTGCGCCAGATGTGAAGGATTTGATAATCGTCCCATGCGATGCTGACAATATCCAGGTCCCCGTCTGCATCCAGGTCGGCAGTCTGTGCGCCCAGATGGCTTTCCTTTCCCGTATCCACGCCATTCTCCGTAAAACCACCGGCTCCGTCATTCTCCCAGATGGACAGTTTCTCCGTGCCCCGGTGTTCCGCGAGGATGATATCCGTGTCCCCGTCCGAATCCATATCCGCGATATCCATGGAATTGGTCGTGGCCTGGGTCACGATCAGGTGCCGGGTCCAGCTGCCGGAGAACGGATCGGCCGGCTGCTCCCACCAGTAAGTGTCGGCCCCCGTATCGGCGCCGTTTTCTTCCGTTCCGATGATGTCCGGTTTGTCATCGCCGTCAAGGTCGGCCACGGCAAACCGGTCCGTCCACACGGCTTCCGTCATGTCCCCGATATGGGTGGCCGTCCACGAGCCGGATCCGTCTCCGGGATTTTCGTACCACTCCACACGTTTGGTACTGCCGGTGCCGCACGCGAGATCGATGTCCCCGTCCCCGTCGATATCGTCCGCACCGAAACCCTCGTCCGTGGGATTCGCGCTCACATGCACCAGCGGCCATGAGCCCGCGGCCGGGCTGGCCGGTATCCTGAAATAATAAAGTCCGTTGCCGCTCGTGACCACGACTTCAGGCTTGCCGCCCGCCTCGATCTGGATCAGGGCGTGCCCCTGTGATCCCAGGGTGTGGCTGGCCCTGGTTACGGAACCGATGTCCGCAATCTGGGACCAGCTGCCGCCCTGTGAATCAGACGCTTCGAGCCAGTAAAAATGCAGGACATTGTCCACTTCTTTCTGGGCGATGATATCGCCGTATGCGTCGTCATCCACATCCGGCATCAGCACCGCATCCACGCTGTTGGGCAGCGTGGTCCTTGTCCAGGTGCCGGTCATGTCTCCGCCCGGGTTCCGGTAAAAATACGGACCCGCTGCGATATCGAGATAGGTATCCCCGGTGGCATCGGCAATGGCGAGACCGAATGCCTGCACGGCCCGGCTGTTATCGGCCTGAATATAATGCCACTGGTCCAGGGGCAGCACCGGATCGAGCTGATTTTCATAAAAATCGATGGGGGCCACGTCGAAGCTGCGGCTTCCCACGATGTCCAGGTCTCCGTCCGAACCCATATCCGCAAATTTCGCAATATACGTGGACTGGCTCGCGACCGTATGCCGCGTCCATGCAGTCCCGCTACCCGTATTCTCGAACAGAACGACCTCATCCGTGGAAGCCTGGGGCATGGATCCGCCCACCACATCGATGTCCCCGTCCCGGTCCACATCGCCGGCCTGCAGCGTATGGCAGTAGTCGATGTAGCCGATCACGTGCTCGGTCCAGGGACCGTTGTCCGGATCGGACGTGGAATACCACGACACGGCATATCCCGAATACTCGGAGCTCGAAAACACCGGCTCTTCATGGCCGTCCCCGTTGATGTCCGCGGCCTGCACGCGGCAGGCCGCACTTTGATTGTACGAACCGATGGTTTTCTGCGTCCAGGTATCGATCCGGTTTCCCGGATTTTTATAGAACACGCCGTTCGTGATCACGTCCGTGTCCCCGTCCCAGTCGATATCGCCGATACCCATGCCTTCCGAACCGCTTACGGACCAGGATATCTGGACCCAGGAGTCCGCGGAATTCTGAAAAAACACCATGACCTTGGACGTAAACCGCAGCGCGATATCCTTCTTTCCGTCCCCGTCGAAATCCGCCACGGACACATCCTTGATATGATCGTCCGGAGCGGACCAGATGTCATGACGGATAAAACCGTCCGTTTCGGGATTGCCCCCGCCGGCCAGCGGATTCTCGAACCACCACAGGCTTTTCGGATCCGCATTGTCGCTGTTGGGCACCACGATATCCAGGTCCCCGTCCCCGTCCATGTCCGCCGCCTGGCAGTCCGGCACATAATCCATTATCAAGAAAGATGCGGGATGAATGTCGTATTTTTCCCAGTTCGGATACTTGTACCAGGCGAACGCCCCGGGCGGGAATTCCCCTTCCGCGATGATCACATCCGGGAAGCCGTCCCCGTTGATATCACCCAGCGCCCTGCCCTGCGCGCACAGGTTGGCGACCGTGGATTGACTGAAAGTCAGCGATCCCTGGGCGAAAACTGCCGGCCATCCGGTTATAAATATCATGCAAAGAAATGTTTTAAATATTGTTTTCATATAAGTTAGGCCCTGTTAAAATCCAAAAATCCGAAATGAACGGTCAATCACGGATCAGGGAGCAAGAAAAATACCAGCGAACCGCAAATGATGAAAATGACATATTTTAGTATCATCCACTCCCGGACGGATCATGAAAACATCCGGAAAAAGACATGATCTTCCCCGTCCGCATATAAAAAAACTCCGGAGGGGAATCCCTCCGGAGCCGGTTTAAACAGTATAATCCGGATAAATGGTTCTAAGAGTTTGTCTTCACAAAATCCACCAGTTCATCCACTTTTGCGAAGGCCAGACCCACGACCGTATCAGCCGCACCGTAATAAATCGCGATCCGTCCCGTGTCCGCGTCGCAGACCGAGGCGCAGGGGAAAACCACATTGGGCACATCGCCCATGCATTCATAGGGTTCACGCGGATTCAGAATATAGGGCTTCGCACGGCCGATCACTTTCCAGGGTTCATCCAGATCCAAAAGCGCCGCGCCTGCACTGTATACGAAACCGTTACACGACTGAAGTACGCCGTGATAGATCATGAGCCATCCCTCGGAGGTTTCGATCGGCGCCGGACCGCCTCCGACCTTGGTATACTGCCAGGAATTCCCGACCGGTCCCATCACCCACCGGTGTCTGCCCCAATAATTCAGATCCGGACTGTGGCTCATGAATATATCGCCGAACGGCGTATGACCGCTGTCCGAAGGCCGGCTGAGCAGAACAAAATTGCCGTCGATTTTACGGGGGAACAACACACCGTTCCGGTTAAAGGGCAGGAAGGCGTTTTCGATCTGATGAAACGTCTTAAAATCATCGGACCATGCCAGACCGATTGTCGGGCCGTGATAGTAATTGCACCACATCACATAGTACCGGCCTTCTATTTCAACCACGCGCGGATCGTATCCGTATACGAATTCGCCGACCTCGGCATCATCGCATTGAAAGTGGATGGGCTCCGCTTCGATGTCCCATTTGAGCCCGTCATTGCTGAAACCGCGATGCAGCTGCATTTTACGCGTGGTATCGTCAATGCGGAAAACACCGGCGAAAGCGCCCTTGTAAGGAATCACCGCACTGTTGAAAACACTGTTGGATTTCGGCAGAATATCCCTGGGAATCACGGGGTTTTTGTCATATCTCCAGGCAACCGCTTCCGATCCCGCGGGCCTGTCCTGCCAGGGAAGATTGGGAATGGATTTTTCATTCAGTATTTTCACACTGCCCATTAATTATTCCTATCGGTTTGTGCATTTTTCAGTGTTTCAACGATGATTTTATACCCCTTGTCCTGGGCCAGTTGTATGGCAGTCAGACCGTCCTTGTCTTTCCTTTTAAAATCGGCACCGTGATTCATCAAAAAATTCAGAATGTCGATCTGGCCGTATTTGGCAGCCAGCATCAGCGCCGTATGTCCTTCATCGCTGACCATTTCCAGATCGGCTCCGGCAGCGACAAGTTCCTGGGTCACATCGAGCCTGCCGTACCGGACTGCATACATCAACGGCGACCATCCCCGCTTCTCGGCACAATTCACCTCGGCACCCGCACGGATAAGCTGCTGAACCACCATCAGATTGCCGTAAAATGAGGCATACATGATGGGTGTGACGCCATCCGTATCCGTGGCATTCACTTCAGGTTTTGTATCCGTTTCGTCTGCCTGTTTGAAAATCAGGTCAATCGCCTTGACATCATTGCCCTGGGCAGCATTCAAAAGGCTGACGCCCGGATTATTATTTTCCTTTTTATGCGGCATTCAACCTTAAAATTAAAATGAAAAAAGATAATTTCCAAACAGAAAACAAAAAAAAAGAAAAATACGGTTCCCGGCCCAAGTGCTGTAACAAACGGGACTTGTTTATCGTATATCAAATTGATTCAGAAAAAACAGTCCATATGATACAGTTGAAGGAGCATATCGATGAAAAAACCGGCGAAGAAATGGGTGATCTGGGCGATTGTCGCATTTGTTGTCATACTCGTAATTCTTCTCGCAGTCATGAAGGGCAAAGGCGGGAAAGCCGAACGGAAGACCATCACTGTCGGGAAAGCCACGATTCTCGACAAGGCACTGGCCGTGGGAAATATCGAGCCCCTGAATGAAATCGCGGTCAAATCGAAAATCTCAGGCGTTGTGGGCCGATTGTTCGTGGACGTCGGCGCCTATGTCAAAGCCGGCGATCCCCTTCTCGAGGTTCGTCCTGATCCCACACCGCTGGAACTGGTGGAAACCAAACGTAATGTGGAACGTGCAAAAATCGAACTCGAGAATATCAAGCGGGAACTGAAGCGCTATGAAGAGCTGAAGGACAAGGGGCTGATTGCCGATCAGGATTTCGAGGAAAAGCGCCGCGAGTACGACCAGGCGCAGCTGAGTTTTCAAATGGCCCAGGAACGGCTCGACCTGATGGAAAAGGGCCGTGTAAAAATTGCGAATGCCAATATTGAAGCTGTCATCAAGGCGCCGATTACGGGGTACATTCTGGAAAAATCGGTCAATGTCGGCGATCCCGTGGTTCCGCTTACATCGTACCAGGCCGGCACGGAACTCCTGAAAATGGCGGATATGACGGAGCTGATTTTCAAGGGTACTGTGGATGAAATCGATGTCGGAAAGATCAAGGAGAAAATGAACGCGGAACTTCAGATCGGAGCGCTGCCGGGCCGTGATATCAAGGGCATTGTCAGCCTGATTTCCCTGAAGGCCCAGAAAGTGGACAACACCACGGTGTTCCCCGTCGAAATCGCCATCACGGAAACCGGGGATGCCGTGTTGAGAGCGGGTTTCTCGGCCAACGCCAATATCATCATTGCCAGAAAGGACAGCGTTCTGGCGGTTCCCGAGCGGGTGGTCACATTCCGGAACGATTCGGCTTTCGTTCAGGTCCCTGCCGGTGAAAAGGAATCCGAGGAAAAATCCGTAAAAACCGGGCTGAGCGATGCCATCATGATCGAAGTTCTGGAAGGCCTGAACGAGGGCGACCAGGTGCTCGAAAAGGAACTGCACGAGATCACTTGAGCACGATCCTGTAACCATTTGGTCCTGTGACTGGAAAGCGAACCGGAGATCATGGAGTACAGAGAAACGGGGATTCGGAGAAATGGAGAATAAAGATAATATTGAATATGACTTTGTGGGCATATATTTTTTCTCCGATTCACTCTGTCTCCGTTTCTCCGATGCGCTTTCGGATCACGGTCTACCGTATCGTTTGGAATTTTTGAATTTGATATTTGTAATTTATTTGGAATTTGAGATTTGGATTTTTTTTTGCGGTCAGCGGTCTGCCGTCTGCGGTCTTTGGTTCATATCTCAGGCACTGCGGCACGCAACCGGCTGTGCAAATAATGCACCTAATAAAACATCCGCAGGGCATTGAACCATGAACAGAATGATCGAAAGAATCCGGGAAATCCTGCTTCATCTGAAGCAGTACAAATCACGCACGGCCATGACCATGTTCGGCATCATCTGGGGAACGCAGACCGTGATTCTTCTGCTCGCTTTCGGCGTGGGTGTCCGGAAATCCATGAGTAAAAACATGCACGGGATGGGCGAAGGCATCTCCATTGTCTGGCCCGGATCTACCAGCATTCCCTATGAAGGATACGGGCGCGGCCGGGCAATCCGGCTGACACATGAAGACTGTGAATATATTCGCCGTGAGATTCCTGAAATTCAGCGAATCAGTCCCGAGTACCATAAATGGGGCATGGCGGTTCATGTGAAGGATAAAATACAGCGTCCGAACATCGCGGGGTGCCTGCCTGAATACGGCCCCATGCGGAACATCTGGCCGCAGGCAGGCGGGCGATGGCTGAACGACAAGGACGAAGCGGAAAACCGGCGGGTGGCCTTTGTCGGCAATGATCTGAAAGATTTTCTGTTCGGTGCGGACATTGACGCAATCGGAAAGTATATTTACGTCGGAGACATCCCCTTTCAGGTGGTCGGCGTGCTTAAAAAGAAAATCCAGCCGTCCTCCTATTCGGCCCGGGATCAGGACAGGGTCTTCATTCCCGCGTCCACTTTCCGGTCCATCTTCGGCTACCGCTACGTCAATCCTTTCGTGTACCAGGTGGCCGTTCCCGCCATGGGTGAACCGGTACGTGACAAACTGTACCGCGTGCTCGCTAAGAAATTCAAATTCGATCCCAAGGACAAGGAAACCCTGGGCATCTGGGATACCACATCCACGGATAAATTTATTGCCGATTTTACCATGGGTTTCAATATATTTCTCGGCGTGATCGGCACCATTACGCTCATCGTCGGAGGAATCGGCCTGGCCAATATCATGTACGTGGTCGTTCAGGAACGCACCCGTGAAATCGGCATCAAACGGTCCGTGGGTGCCAGACGGCGCACGATTATGGGAGAATTCATCTCGGAAGCTTTTGTCATTATCGGCATCGGAGCCTTTATCGGGCTGGTTCAGGCCGTGATACTGATTCAGCTGATTTCAATGCTTCCGATCGAGGATTTTGTGGGGCATCCGGAGCTGAATCTCAACGTGGCCTTCATCACGATATGTATTCTGGGGAGCATTGGATTTCTGTCGGGATTTTTTCCGGCACGCAAGGCCTCACAGCTGAACGTGGTGGATTGTCTTCGCCAATAACGATTGACTGCGTCAATTTCGATTGACTGCGTCAATAACGAGGGAATACGGATATGCATATTCTGAACCTGCTTCGCGATTTTATCGAGGATATACGCACCCAGAAACTGCGTGCGTTTCTGACCATGGTGGCCATCACATGGGGCACGCTCGCCGTGATTCTGCTCATGGCATTCGGAGAAGGATTGTCGTTCAGAATGCGGGAAGGGCTCCTGAACGCCGGGGACATGATAATCCGCGTATATGGCGGGCAGACGACCCTGAAGTACCAGGGGCTGCCTGTAGGCAGACAGATACGCCTGATCGAAGATGATGCAGAAACCATTCTCAGGGCCATCCCCCAGGTTTCCGCTGTGGCGCCCGGGCTGGGACGATGGACCCGGATGCGCAACGGAGACACCATCGCATCCACGTTTGTCGAAGGCGTGTACCCGGAATTCGAGTTCCTGCGCCGCATGTATCCTGCAAAGGACGGCCGGTTTCTGAACGGGCTTGATCTCAAAGAGCGCCGGCGCGTCGTGTTTCTGGGCGGTGAAATGGCCAAACGGCTTTTCGGCACCACGGACGTCATCGGGAAAACCGTGTATCTGGATGCATTGCCCTTCACCATTATCGGCACCATGCCGAAAAAACTGCAAACCTCGATGAACAACGGACCGGATGATGAACGGGGCATCATACCGTTTACCACGTTTCAGAGCATATACGGCCACAAGTATCTCGATGAACTGATCGTGAAACCCGGTCGCAAATCAGACGGCATGCTGGTGGAAAAAGAAATACGCCGGGTTCTTTCAAAAAAATACCAGTTCGATCCCGCGGACGAAAGGGCCGTGCCCATGTGGAACTTCATCGAGAACGAAAAGCAGGGGGGCAAGGTTTTTACCGGGATCAATATATTCCTGGGCGTGATCGGCGCCATGAGCCTGATCATCGCCGGTGTGGGTGTCGCCAATATCATGTACGTGGTAGCCAAGGAACGGACACGGGAAATCGGCATTAAACGGGCCGTGGGTGCAAAACGGAGCCATATCCTGTTTCAGTTTATTTTCGAGTCCCTGCTCATTGCGGGCATCGGCGGGCTGTTCGGTATTCTCATCTCCGTGGGCATTGTGAAAATGATGTGGATGATTCCCATTTCGGGCGACGGGGCCATGCAGTTTCTGGGCAGACCCCTGATATCCGGATCCGTCATGCTGACATCCGTGATCGTGCTGACCCTGATCGGTCTCCTGGCCGGATTGTTTCCTGCAAAAAAAGCGGCCAATGTCAATCCGATCGATGCGCTCAGATATGAATAAAAGCAAGATTAAAGAACAAAGACCAAAGAACAAAAAAAAGCGGATCGTGAGACGGATGTTCGGAGAGGATGAGAAACGGAGAGTAAAACAATACTGAATGTTAAATGGGAACTTGACATAGGGGCACGGCACACCGTGCCCTGCGGACCATGTTGTCCGACTCTATGACCCAATGACCCAACAGATCCAAAGACCTTTTTTATTCCCCGTTTCACCGCCTCTCCGGTTCTCCGAGGCTGACAACGGCGTTTGGACGCCGTTCGCGGTCGGTGATTTATCCCCCCGGCTCTCCGATGCGTTTTCGGCTGGCGGTGTGCGTTCATCAGCGGGGAAGCAGTGGGGATGTGAACCAAGATTAAAGAACAAAGAAAAAATGCAAAAGGAAAAAAGGGTAGAGACATAAAAGGGCATTTAAATGCTTTTCCCCCTTCTACGCTTCTACCCTGCTTCTACTTCTACAAATCCTTTATTAGTCCCTCAAAGAATCACAAAATCCCGCTGCTTCGGTGGTTCGGCATTGTTGTCACGCGTGGGCGGCTTTACCTGCTGCTCCAGGACTTTCCGCTCGAAGGGCAATCTGACCTTGATCTGCAATCCATCGCCCTCCCGGTCCGAATCGAAATGCATATTCATCTGTGAAAACAGCAATTGCGGAAGGTTGCCCGATTTTGGCAGCGGGTAAAGCGGAGTGCCTTCGGCCAGCTGTAGCGAATTCGAGAAATGAACGTTGAAATTCCTCGATTTCGATGTATTCAGCTGTACAAAAAGGGAATCCGCAGTCATGTTTGTCGAAACGCGCAATTGCCCGCCGCCCGCATCGATGATGGAAGCGCAAACCGACCGCAGGAGAATGCCCAGCGCCAGCGTCAGGTCGTTGCCCGCCGCCTTGGCCTTGACCAGATTCGAACCGAACTGAATCTGAATCGATATTTTATCTGTGTCCATGGAGGTTTTCAGATAACTCAGTTCCTGAAGCAGCACCTCGTTCAGATCCCAGAAGGATTGTCTTGCCTGTTTATCCCGGTTGTTCTTAGAGATAAAGAGCTGCAGCAGATTCCGTGTGCGTTTCCAGTCCGTCAGCACCTTGTTGACCTGTTCATCCTGCGTCGAAAAATCCTTCAATTTCTGGGTGAGCAGGTTAGAAAAACCGTTCAGGGTCACCAGAACCTGATTGTAAAAGCGATTCCTGAAATGGGCCTCTTCCCTTATTTTGCCGTAGAGCCAGCTCTGAAGCTCCTTGATTTTATTGTTGTCCGGTCTTTCTTCACTCGGTTTGCTGTCTCTGGCGACATTCAATTCATAAACGCGGTTCACGGATTGCAGCATCCGAGTGCTGATTTCAACCGTGCGGATACGGCTGTCCTTGCATTTCCACTGCTCCCTGTGCCTGTACGCGTTGTTGTCGAGCATGGAAGTATCCTGCATGGGCGCATTTTCGTTCTTGAGCTGTATCTGACCGATCTGCATATTTTTCAGTTCGCGCCCCGCATACCCGGTCAGCAATGACATGGCCTGATTGAAATAGACAAACCGGCCCTGTTCGTTCACCTGATAAACCGCATCGGTCAGATTGTCCAGCAGGACACGGTACTGATGGGCCGAACGTTTCAGTGTGAATTCGATCTGACCGAACGAAGCCTGCATGGCTTCCTTTTCGGACTGCAGCTTCAGGTATCGAACGCGTTCCATTCCCGTCAGGAATCCGAATATGGCACCGACCAGTACGAACAGCCCGACCACGGTCCAGCTGAAGCTGTATACCGGAATGTAATGGAAACCCACCCCGAAAAGACTGACGAGAATGACGGAGACAATGGTGTTTTGAAAAATGTATTTGGAGAAATTATTCTTCTCTCCCATAATCACTCCATAAGATTAGAATGAAAAATGGATCGTTATACCCTTTTTTTAAATTTAACAACAATCATGCCATAAGTCAATATATACTTGTAAATAATCAATTTTCCGCTTGACATTTTACATTTTGAAATGTAGACTTTAAGAACCTGAAAAATGAAAGGAGATCTGCTTGATTCTTCATCGTTATCTGCGGCGTAAAAACGATGATCCTGAAGCACATGTTCTGCAGGAACGACTGCTGAAAGAAGGGTACAGTACACTTAAAAACATACTGATCGAACGTGTATTCAGACTCGAAAATATCAACGAAAACGATGCGGACAAACTGGGTCCGCTCCTGTGCAATCCGGTTGCCGAACAACTCACAAACCGTTCTTCTTTCAATGAAACTGAAGGACCCGTTTTCGAAGTCGGTTATCAGAGAGCGGTCACGGATCCCGAGCTGCCGTCCATACTGCGCGGCGCCGTTTCCCTGGGTATTCATTCACTGTCATGGGCACGAATTTCCCATCGCTATCAGTTCATCGGACTCGATGAACCATCCGCAAAAGAAATTGTCATGCATTATCTGTACAATCCCCAGGTTCAGGTGCTGATCCAGCCGGGAGAAATCTGGGACACGCTGCGGCCGAGGGGGGAAACGGGACCGGTGGAACATATTCCCCTTCAAGGGCTGGATGAAAAAGCACTTGCTGAGCTGAGTCATGAAAGACGTCTTTTTCTGGATTCATCTCAGATGAAATCCCTGCAGCAGATTGCCGGAAGGCTGGGAAGGGACCTGACCGATGCCGAGATTGAAATGTTCGCCCAGACCTGGTCGGACCATTGTTTTCATACCACCTGGAAAAGTCTTGGGCTTCTGAAAATACTGCAGGAAGCCACGATCGCAGTCAATCATCCTCTGGTGCTGTCCATGTTCGAGGACAATGCCGGCGTGATGGATTTTTATGACGGATGGGCGCTGACGATCAAGGGAGAGACGCACAATTCCCCGTCGGCCGTGAGTCCGTACGGCGGTATCATGACCAAACACGGCGGTGTGATCCGCGACACACTGGGCTGCGGCCAGGGAGCCTGGCCCATCGGAGGCAGCACGATCATGGGGCTCGGGGACCCGTGCATGCCGTGGAAAGACGTGCCGGCAGGCGCCCTGCACCCGCGTACCATTCTGCTCGATGCAATCAGGGGTACCGCGGATTACTGTAATCCCATGGGCATTCCCATGATGTTTCCGGTATACCGTTTTCATCCGGGATACACGGGTAAATGTCTGGCACTGGGACACTCGATCGGCCTGCTCCCCTCCGAAAAGGCGCCGAAAGGCAGACCCGAACCCGGAGATATCGCCATTCTGATCGGCGGGAATACCGGGAGGGACGGTCTTCACGGAGCGACGGTCAGTTCCGCATCCATGACAAGTGAAACCGCAACAGTGGATGCGGCCCACGTGCAGATCGGGCATCCCATACAGGAACGGAAATTCATGGAAGCCATCCCGGTGCTCCGCGACAGGAACTGCCTGCGTGCCATAACGGATCTGGGCGCCGCGGGCCTGTCGTCCGCAGCAGGTGAAATGGGTGCGGAAACCGGCATCTGGATCAATCTCGCAAAAATCCCGCTGAAAACAGAAGGCATGCATCCCTGGGAGATCTGGATATCCGAAAGCCAGGAGCGCATGCTGCTGTGCGTACCCCCTGAAAAAACATGTGCAGCGTTGAATATACTGGAACGCTACGAAGTTCCTGCCGCGGAAATCGGAAAATTCACGGATGAAAAACGGTGTCGCGTCGTATTCGATCCGGCTCAGGATCAGGCTATGCTGGCACTGCCGGTCAATCCGCCCATGACGGGCGAGATTGTGGTGGATCTGGATTTTGCGGACCTGAGAAAAGGATGTCCGCTGCCGGAAATCGGGATCCGGGAAAAAACCATCGAAGAGGATGAATTCAGGCCGGATAACATCCGGACCGCCGAAGAGGCGGAGCTGGCCGTCGAAAAGTTGCTGTCCCATCTCAACTGCTGCGACCAGTCGGCGGCCGGATTTCAGTTTGACAATACGATTCAGGGCAATACGGTTATCGGGCCTTACGGAGGTGTGACAAAACGCATGCCCAACGACCTTTGGATCGCGGCTCCCCTGCGCGGCAAACCATATGGAGTCACCGCATCCGTGGCCTTCAACCCGTTTTACGGCGAGATCGATCCTGCGGGGCTGAGCAAACTCATGATCATCGAGGCTGTATCAAAACTCGTGGGCACGGGAACCCGTTATCAGGACATCGTGCTCTGTGACAATTTTTATACGCCCCGTGTGACACCGGATGTGGCATTCTCCCTGAGCCGAATGGTCGAAACCTGCTGCAATCTGTCCAGGAAATTCGGAACACCGTTCATCAGCGGAAAGGACAGCTCAAGCGGCACATTTGTCAATGATAAAAACCAGCGGATCGATGTACCGCCCACGCTCTGTGTCATGGCTCTGGGCCGTATGCCGGATGTGCGCAAGGCGGTCACCAAACAATTGAAAACTCCGGGGAACCTGCTCTATGTTCTGGGACCCGTTTCAGACAGACTGGGCGGATCCGTATACCTGGACACGCTGGGCCACCGGGGCAATCTGCTTCCCGATCCCGACGAGAACACCCTGCTTGCGTTATGGAAACAGCTGCCGCCGGTTCAGCAAAAGGGAGCGATCGTGTCCGTCTCCCCGATCGGCGAAGGCGGACTGGTCCGCCGTCTCTTTGAAATGGCCATGGGAGGCGGTCTGGGCTGCAGCGTGGATCTTCAGCCGCTGATAAACTCCATGACCTCCGGGAGGCCCGATGCGGCACTCTTCGCCGAAGCCGTCGGCGCATTCGTCATTGAAGTGCCCCATGCGTATCGAAAGGAAATCGAATCGTCCCTGCCGGTCGTTCCGCTCGGTGAAGTCACTGCCGGGGACGGATTGCAAATCACATGGGAAACGGAAACATTGAATCTGAATATGGACAGACTGATCCGGATTTGGGAACGGCCGTTCAGGGAGGTGGCGCAGTGAAACCCAGAGTATTCATTCTGTATGCACCTGGCAACAACTGCCACCATGAAACGGCCCAGGCTTTTCAAATGGCCGGAGCCGAGCCTGAAATCGTGCATCTGACCGCCGACCTGATCGGACGTAAAAAACGTCTGATCGACTGCGACATCGTAGCCATACCGGGAGGATTCTCGTTCGGAGACCATCTTGCAGCCGGCAGACTGTTCGCCCTGGACCTGGTTTTCCGGTTGAAGGATATGCTGATGGAGGTCAGGGAAAAACACATTCCCATGATCGGTATATGCAACGGATTTCAGGTGCTTGTCAACACCGGTCTGCTGCCGGGTACCGGCAATATCGGAGAGCCCGCATCCATTCTGGACCGGAACAGCTCCGCGTTATTTGAGAGCCGCTGGATTACCCTGAGCGTGGAAGAGGCGCCATGCCTGTGGACTCAGGGACTGAACGGCGAACAACTGCGCATGCCGGTGGCTCACGGAGAAGGCAGGCTTCGTCTGCCGCGGGATTTTAATGAAAATCTGTGCGTGTTCCGTTATGATCAGGACAACTATCCGGACAATCCGAACGGCTCGGCCATGAGCCGTGCCGGCATCTGCGATCCGGCCGGCCGTATTCTGGGGCTTATGCCTCATCCGGAAAGGGCCATTTATCCCTGGAACGAATCGGAGGACGGACTGAAGCTGTTCAGGCAGGGTGTCCGTGCCGTGGCGGGATGACGGATTCCCTGTTCAGGCGCCCCATTTTGGCCGGATCACGAATCCGTCCAATCGGTCGCTCTCATTATATAATAACTTGACTTATTCGATCAATTCTATTATATTAATTGGATTTTTAAGAGATTGGCAAATTTTCAAAAGGAGGGTTTCTTCATGAAACGATTTTTCTTATTGACTGTTCTGATTGTAAGCATTCTTCTTATAACGGCCTGTGAAAACACGTATATCACATCCGCCAAGGTTTACATTCAGCAGCAGCAGTACGACAAAGCCATTGAAATGTGCGAGACGGCCGTTGCACAGACCCCGTCCAACCCGGATGCCTATTTCATCCTGGGCAAGGCGCACAGTTTGAAGGGGAATTACAGGGAAATGAACGATGCTTTCGACAAATCGCTGGCATTGAGTCCGAAAAACGAGAATGATATCAAATATTTGAGAAGCAAAGCCTATTCGGACCTGTTCAACAGCGCTTCCCAGCTGTCCAACAATAAAAAATACGATGAAGCCATCGAAAAATATGAGGTTGCAACCATCGTGGCTCCCAAACGTCACGAGGCCTATATGAACCTGGCCGTCGCCTACCTGCAGCTCGAAAACGATTCCATGGCCGTCGCCACCTATCAGCGGGCTTCCGAGGCCATGCCGGACAGCATGCGGTTTCCCTACAACATGGGTCTGACCTACTACAATATCGGTCAGTATGAAAATTCCATCACTGCGTTTACGAAAGTGATAGACAACTCGGATGCGACTTCCAAACTGTACCTTGAAGCGCTTTTCAATATGGCCAATGCCTATGCCATGCTGAAACAGGAAGACAAGGCCCTGGATATCTATCAGAAAGCGCTGGACAAGGATCCCGAAAACACCATGATCCTGTACAATATGGCCCGGATGTTTATCATTCAGGAAAAATACGCGGAGGCCATTGATATTTTCAAGAAAGTACTGGCCCAGAGTCCGGACGATTTCGAAGCCAATATTCAGATCGGGAACGCCTACCTGCAGATCAACAACAAACTGATTGACGATTTCAATAAAAATCTGAAAAAACTGTCCGAAAAGGAAACCAAGGAACGCAAGGATATGATGGACGGAAATTTCAAGGCATCGCTTCCCTATTTTGAGAAATGCGTGGAACTCAATCCGGACAATGCCTCGGCCTGGTTCTATCTGGGAACCGTGTATGTACGGCTCGGTGAAACCGAGAAAGGAACCGAAGCTTTTGCCAAACACGACGAGCTGAAGGCCAAGGGCAACTGATCATTACACTAATTGCATAGATTATCAAAAGGGACGCCTGAGGCGTCCTTTTTTTTTCTGTAAAATTCCGATCGCGGACCGCTTATAACAGTATATGGGTATATGGGTTTATGAGTGTATGGGTGTATGGGACCCCGCATCCTGCCCCTCTAAAAAACCGCTGACGGCAGGACCGCGGACCGGAAACGCATCGGAGAAACGGAGACTGGGTGAAACGGAGAACAGAAAATATCGAATATCGAACAGGGAATTTCGAATGATGAAGTATTTGTTCTTTTCTTACTTCGTCATTTAACATTCGTTATTCGATATTCATCATTCTTTTTCTTCTCTCCGTTTCTCATCCTCTCCGAACCTCCGTTTCACGCTCCGACCCAACGATCCACTATCTTTGTTCTTCGTTCTTCGTTCTTTGTTTGTTCTTTGTTCTTTAATCTTGATCCATCATCTCCCCACCGGTTTCGGAAACAGCAGCTCATTCGCGGATTCCAGCGCATAGGAATCGGTCATGCCTGCCACGAAATCCGAGACGCACGATTCCGGATACGGTTCGGCCGCGTACAGCTTTCTCCTGTTGGCGATGAATTCACCGAAATCCCTGTCAATCTGCTGCTGCGTGCCGCGGTAAGCCGGAAAGTCCGTTCCGTTTTTCCGGTAGAGTTCCATCAAATGCATAAACAGATGCGAAATAAGGGACCGTATGGATGCATCGCTTTTTAAAATCTGCGGATGATTGTAAATGCGCTGATAATTGAAATCCTTCAATTCACAGATCAGTCCGAACCGGGCCTCCGAAAACGAGATGGCGTCGGTGCCGCCGGATTCACGGATGACATCCATCACCAGGGTGTCGATAATTTCACCGTTGGTGCTGCCCAGATTTTTCCGGATATTGTCCGGCACGTCCCGGGCCTGAATCAGACCGGCCGTGATGGCATCCTCGATATCTCTGCCGAGATAGGCTATTTTATCCGCCACACGCACCACGCAGGCTTCATAGGTCAGCGGTGCGGACTGGCGTGCGGATATGGATTCAAGCGTTTTGGCCGATGTTTCCGGTGCAATGGACTTCATGAAAATCTCGCCGCAGTGCGATACGATTCCGTCCCTGACCGCATACGTGAGATTCAGTCCCTTTCCACCCCTGGTGATTTTGTCGACCACGCGCAGACTGTGCACCTCGTGTATGAATCCGCCTGTCGGGCCTGCCAGCTCATCGAGCACCCGTTCCCCGATGTGGCCGAACGGCGCATGTCCCAGATCATGCCCCAATGCGATGGCCTGAGCCAGTTCAACGTCCAGATCCAGTCCCTTGCAGATTGTGGTGGCAATGGTCGATACATGAAGCACATGCTCTATGCGCGTACAGATATGGTCGTTTTTCGGAGAAAAGAACACCTGTGTTTTGTGCTTCAGCCGCCGGAACGGGGAAGAGTGGATAATCGCTGTCTGATCCCGGAAATAATCACCCCGGATATCGGGCCGACGCGGTTGAACACGGGAATGATACAATTCGCCTGGCAGTGGATTTTGCACTTCGGCTCCCCTTTTATCGGGACAGTATGATGAACTGAATCACGCCGCCGTCGATTCTCAGTTTTCTGCTTCCCTCGGGCACATAGGGCGTGTTTCCGAGTCCGATCGGCCTGTACAGCACATTCGTCATGCCGATGTCATTGATAAAAAAATCCCGGATCGTTTTGGCCCTTTCCTGCGACAGGAGCAGACCGTAATCCCCCGCTCCGCTGCCGCCGGCATACACCTCGATCAGCACCTGACAACCGGAAAATGTGCCGATCAGGTCCGCAAGGGCTGACAGGACGGCCGAAGCGCCGTTTTTCAGTGAGAATTGCATGGTGGAAAACAGCATTGTGTCGGGAAGGGCCCGGATCACGGCCGTATGAACGGCTCCCACCGCATCGATATCCGCGCCCCTGGCCCTGTCCTCCGTACCGTCCTGATACGGATCGTCCCGGATTTTTAAAATGTGATAAAACGCCCCGGGTTCTGCCACAGCTGACAAATCCAGGGCGGGGAACGCGGCCGAGACGGATCCCGCCCGTCTGTAAACGATACCGTCCTGACTGATCCAGACCATCACCTCTTCAACCAGGCTGTCCGGCATCCAGAAATACAGATCGGGTCCCGGGCCGTTAAAAAAAACGTTGTCCATGAACTCCAGAATCAGCGTGCCGCCGTTGCCCAGAGCAGTAAACCTGTCCTCACCGGAGCCGCAGTCCGGCGGCCCGGTACAAAAAGCAGGATTCCGGTAACGCGGATCCGGCTCATCCCCCGTATCCGCACCCGGAGCGCCGGGATCGTACAGCATCACGGAATCGGCAAAGGAAACCGCACCCAATGAAAGCCAGGACCAGTCCGTATGATATTCCGGAGCCAGCCTGTCGGACGCCGCATCCGAACCGCTGATCGCTTCATTGGACAGCAGTACCGTATCGCTTTTATCGATTTCGATCAGGGACAGGGAATCCGGATTCGTCCGCATAAAAGACATGATAACCGACGCTGTCGAATCCGGAACAAATTCAGTGGAATCCTCCCCTGCCGGAACCGGACACATGGCCCTGCAGATAAGGAAACTGCCGAGAAGTGCGTGTAATAACATGGTTGCAGGAGCCTTTGACATATATAAAAAATATATAAAATTGCAGCATGAAAGTAAAGGACATTTCTGAGGGAAAAGAGGTCATCGGGTCTTTGGGTCCATAGGGTCGTTGGGTCATCGGGTCGGAGCGTGAGACGGAGGGTCGGAGAAGATGAGAAACGGAGAAATGAGAAACGGGGATACTAAGAAGGATGTTGTCTTTCTCTCCGATTCATCGTGTCTCCGGTTCACCGAAGTATTCACGGTCTACGGTTTAAATTTCCGTTTCACCGCATCTCCGTCTCTCCGATGCGTTTCCGGTCCGCGGCCTGCCGTCCGTGGTCTTTGAACGGGGCCGGGCGGCAGAGCCCCATATACTCATATACACATTTACCCTTTTACTGTTTTTAGTATTTCCCCTTGTATCGCCGCGGTTCATTGCTTATCTTAAACCTGATCCGTTTATAAAATATACGAGGAAAACATGGAACTTCAAATTTTTGGTGCGGCCCGGGAAGTCACGGGCTCCATGCATATGCTGACGGTTTCCAGCAAGAAAATCCTGCTCGACTGCGGCCTGTTTCAGGGACGCAGAAGCGAGGCATTCGAACGCAATAAAAATCTGCCGTTCGATCCCAAATCCGTGGACGTGATGGTGCTGTCCCACGCCCATATCGACCACAGCGGAAACATCCCCCAGCTCGTCAAAAATGGTTACGAGGGGTCCGTTTTCTGCACCCATGCCACTCAGGATCTGTCCAATATCATGCTCAGGGATTCCGCCCATATTCAGGAAAAAGATGTGGAATATGTCAATAAAAAACACAAGAAAAAGGGGCTGCCGCCGGTGGAGGCGCTTTATGTGATGAAAGACGCCGAAAAATGCCTGACCCAGTTCGTGGGACTGGGTTATGAGCGATCATTCCCCATACTGCCCAACGTCAATCTGACTTTTCACGATGCCGGCCATATTCTCGGATCGGCGGTCGTGGTGCTCGATATCGATGAAAACGGAAAGAAGACAAGGCTCACGTTCACGGGAGATCTGGGACGAAAAAACCTGCCCATCATCAAGGACCCGGTGCAGGTGACGGAAACGGATCTTCTGATCACGGAATCCACATACGGAAACCGCTTTCACGAACCGTTCGGAGACATGAAAAGCATGGTGCAGAAAGTGGTGAACGAAACGGTCAAACGCGGCGGAAAAATCATCGTTCCCTCCTTTTCTGTCGGACGCACACAGGAACTGGTTTATATGCTGCATCAGCTGGTCAACGAGGGACTGCTTCCTGAAATACCCATCTTTGTGGACAGCCCGCTTTCCGTCAATGCCACGGAAATATTCCGGCTGCACAACGAATGCTTCGACGAAGAGACGCGTGAGGAATTCCTGTCCAACCACCAGGATCCCTTCGGTTTTTACCGGCTGCGCTACATCCGGAATGTCGAGGAATCAAAGAAGCTGAATACGATCGAAGAACCCTGCATGATCATATCGGCCTCCGGCATGTGCGAAGCGGGGCGCATCATTCATCATCTGTCCAACAACGCGCATGATCCCAAAAACACGATTCTCATTATCGGATTTATGGCCGAAAACACGCTCGGGCGGCGAATCGCCGAAAAGCAGCCCGTGATCAAGGTGTTCGGGGATGAAATTCAGCTCAGGGCCCAGGTGGAAGTCATGCACGGTTTCAGCGCCCATGCGGATCAGAACGAACTCATGGATTATTACAGGGGCATGAACAAAAACCGGATCCGGGAAGTCTTTGTCGTTCACGGGGAACCCGAGTCCAGCCGCACGCTGGCGGACCTGATTCAGAGCGAGGGGATCAAAAATGTGCATGTGCCTGTGCGCGGGGAAAAATTTCAAATTTAAAAAAAATGTAGACGCGTAAAAGGGTAGAAGCGTATAAGGGTATAAAAAATATAAATCGGAAAAAACACAGTCATAATTCTATTATACAATGAATAATGCAACTGGCGGTTTTTAACCCTTCTACCCTGCTATATTAAATATCAAGCGTTTTCTCACTGCATCCCAGAATATTTTACTACCAGCACTTTTCCGTATT